>NZ_CAJQUC010000019.1:0-314670 GCF_907163155.1 Candidatus Accumulibacter sp. ACC012 | reverse complement strand
GTGCACCCGGTCGCTGCCAGCTGACGTGGACGCGTGCTCGATGCCACCGCCTACCAGCAACTCGTAGACGCCGCCTAGGCAAATCGCATCGCCACCATCGCCACCGGAAAACGCCATGGACGCCACGCCCACACTGCAACCCGCACCGCAGCCTCACTGCCCAACGCTCGCCGAACTGGAACAACGCGACGATTTCATCGACCGCCACATTGGCCCCTGTGGCGGTGAAATCGCGGCCATGCTGGCCAGCATCGGTGTCGCCACGCTCGAGCAACTCATCGATCAGACGGTCCCGGCAGCGATTCGCCTGCGCTCGCCGCTGGCCCTCGCCGAGCCGCGTCCGGAGCACGAAGCTCTCGCCGCTCTGCGCGTGACAGCCATGCGCAACCGTGTTCAGCATGCAATGATCGGGCTTGGCTACGCGGATACGCTGACCCCGGCCGTCGTCCTGCGCAATGTCCTCGAGAACCCCGGTTGGTACACCGCGTACACCCCCTACCAGGCGGAGATCGCACAGGGCCGACTCGAGGCGCTGCTCAACTACCAGCAGATGATCGTCGACCTCAGCGGTCTTGAACTCGCCAACGCCTCGCTACTCGACGAAGCGACCGCCGCAGCGGAAGCGATGGCCATGGCCCGCCGCATCAGCAAGTCGAAATCCAATCGCTTCTTTGTCGACTCCGGCTGCTTCCCGCAGACCATCGACGTCATCAAGACGCGCGCCGCCTTCTTTGGCTTCGACCTCGTCCTGGGAACCCCGGACCTGGCTGCGCAACAGGAAGTCTTGGCGCCCTGTTTCAGTATCCGAACGAACTCGGGGAAGTCTGCGACCTCAGCGGAGCGATTGCCGCCGCCAAGTCGCGCGGCGCACGTCGTCGCCGTCGCCGCGGATCTGATGGCCTTGGTCCTGCTGCGTTCACCGGGGGAAATGGGAGCCGACATCGTTCTCGGCTCCTCGCAGCGCTTCGGTGTCCCGCTCGGATTCGGCGGCCCGCACGCGGCCTTTTTCGCCACCCGGGACGAGTACAAGCGTTCGATCCCCGGCCGCATCATCGGCGTCTCGATCGACAGCCGCGGCAACAAGGCCCTGCGCATGGCGCTGCAGACGCGCGAGCAGCACATCCGCCGCGAGAAGGCCAACTCCAACATCTGTACTTCGCAAGTCTTGCTGGCCAACATCGCCGGCATGTATGCCGTCTACCACGGCCCGCAAGGGCTGCGCACGATCGCCGGCCGCATCCACCGGCTCACCGCCATTCTCGCCGAGAGTCTGCGGCGTGCCGGCATCAAGGTGCTGACCCGGCATTTCTTCGACACCCTGTGCGTCGACCTTGGCGGGCACGCCCTGAGCGCCTACAAGGCCGCCATCGATGCCGGTTACAACCTGCGCCAGGTCGCTCCCGGCATCCTCGGAATCGCGGTGAACGAAAAAACGTCGCAGGCCGACATCGCCCTGCTGATCAAGCTGATCGCCGGCATAAACGTCGACCTCGGCCCACTCGACGAGCAGTTGCGACACGATGACCCCAGCCTGCCGCCGTCCTTCCTGCGCAGTGACGCCATCCTCACGCATCCGGTGTTCAACACCCACCACACCGAACACGAAATGCTGCGCTATCTGAAGAAGCTGCAGAGCAAGGACCTGGCGCTCGACCACTCGATGATCTCGCTGGGCTCATGCACCATGAAGCTCAACGCCAGCAGCGAGATGATCCCGATCACCTGGCCGCAATTCGCCGACATTCACCCCTTCGCCCCGCTCGACCAGGCCGAAGGCTACCTGCAAATGATTGGCGAGCTCGAAGATTGGCTCAAGGCAATCACTGGTTTCGACGCCATCTGCATGCAGCCCAATTCAGGCGCGCAGGGTGAATACGCCGGTCTCGTGGCCATCGCCCGCTATCACGCCAGCCGCGGCGACGCCCAGCGCCAGGTCTGCCTGATCCCGCGCTCGGCACACGGCACCAACCCCGCCACCGCGCAGATGTGCGGAATGCGGGTGGTGGTGGTCAATTGCGACGACTCGGGCAACATTGACCTCGCCGACCTTGCCGCCAAAGCGGCACAGCACGCGGCCACCCTCGCCTGCCTGATGATCACCTATCCGTCAACACACGGCGTCTTCGAGGAATCGGTGCAGGAGATTTGCGCCACCGTGCACGCCCACGGCGGCCAGGTGTATATGGACGGAGCCAACCTCAACGCGCAGGTGGGCCTGACGTCACCGGCGCTGATCGGCGCCGACGTCAGCCACATGAACCTGCACAAGACCTTCTGCATCCCGCACGGTGGTGGCGGCCCGGGAATGGGTCCGATCGGCCTCAAAGCGCACCTGGCCCCGTTCATGGCCAACCACAGCGTGCAAAGCATCAGCGGCCCGCACCAGGGCCAGGGGGCAGTGGCGGCTGCGCCATGGGATCGGCGTCGATCCTGCCAATCTCCTGGATGTATATCGCCATGATGGGCGGCAGTGGACTGACGCGCGCAACGCAGGTCGCCATTCTCAACGCCAACTACATCGCCAGTCGCCTGCGCCCGCACTACCCGGTGCTGTACACCGGCAGCCAGGGTCGGGTGGCGCACGAATGCATCCTCGACATCCGGCCGCTGAAAGTGGCCACCGGCGTTTCCGAGACCGACATCGCCAAGCGCTTGATGGACTATGGTTTTCACGCGCCGACGATCAGCTTCCCGGTGGCCGGAACGATAATGGTCGAGCCCACCGAATCAGAGTCGAAAGCCGAACTCGACCGCTTCATCGCGGCGATGACCGCCATCCGCGAAGAAATCCGCCGGATCGAAGTCGGCCACTGGCCGATCGACGACAACCCGCTCAAGAATGCGCCGCACACCCAGGCCGACATCGTCGACAGTGACTGGAAGCGACCGTACAGCCGCCAGCAAGCCGTCCTGCCCCTGCCCTATGTCGCCGAAAACAAGTTCTGGCCAAGCGTCAATCGGGTAGACGACGTGCATGGCGACCGCCACCTGTTCTGTTCCTGCGTTCCCATCGAAGAGGACCAAGAGGCGACGACCTGAAGTGGTGCCAAGCGCTCTGAACCAGGCATGGCCGCGAAGGGTCCGCTGCCGGCAATGGCATTCTGCAGCGCTGCATGAAGGCATCGCCTTATCGGCATCCGCCAGCGCTGCGGTTACGCACGCGCGGCGATTTCTGGCTACACTTTCCCCTCCCCTCTACCCCTCCCGAGGAGACAGACCATGAGTGCCCCCATCTATGAATTGTCCGCCGAGCGCCTGGAAGGCGGCGTCCAGTCACTTGGCGCCTACGCAGGCAAGGTTCTGCTGATCGTCAACACCGCCAGCAATTGCGGCTTCACGCCTCAATACGAAGGCCTTGAAGATCTCTATATGCGCTATCGCCAACGCGACTTCGAGGTGCTCGGTTTTCCGTGCAACCAGTTCGGTGCCCAGGAACCGGGCGAAGCCGACGAAATCGCCAGCTTCTGTCAGAAGAACTACGGCGTCGCCTTCCCGATGTTTGCCAAGATCGAGGTCAACGGCGCGCACGCGCACCCGCTCTACCAACATCTGAAAAAGGCCGCTCCCGGCCTCCTCGGCAGCGAGGGCATCAAGTGGAACTTCACCAAATTCCTGGTCAACCGCCAGGGCGAGGTGATTGAACGCTACGCCTCGGCGACGGCCCCGGAAAGCATCGCCAAGGACATTGAAGCCCTCCTGTGACGCCCGACTTCAGCGCCATGTTGCGCTGGCCGAACGTGCCGGCCTGCTATGGTTGGCTATCGCTCGACCAGCGCGGTCGCTGGCGAATGCGCGGTGAAGCGGTCAGCCATCGCGGCCTCCAGGATTTCCTCAATCGCCAGTACGCGCACGACGAGGACGGCAATTACTTCGTGCAGAACGGCCCGCAACGGGTCTTCGTCGACCTCGACTACACGCCGTGGGTCTTGCACCTGGCGACGCCGGATTGCTTCGCAACGCAAGTCGGCGAAATGGTCAGCGAACTGCGCGGCGCGGCCATCGACGAGGAAGGCAATCTGCTGCTCGAAATCCCCGCCGGGATCGCCCTGCTCTGCGACCGCGACCTGCCCACTCTGCTGCCCTGCCTGTATCTGGCGAACGGCGAAGTCGCCGACGACGACGCCCTGCTCGCGGCCATCGCCCAGGCAGCTGACTGCGTGAACGCGGACATCGGCCCGCTGACCCTCGTTTGGCACGCGCAGCACCTTCCGGTACGCACGCTGCGGCGATCGGATATCCCGAAACGCTACGGCTTTATTGCCTCACCGCAAGAGGCGCCGCCGGGAGTTCTTCCTTGACGCTACGGCAACTCGCTCTCGACGCCTTGCTGCTGAAAACCGCCGACGAAAAGTGCCTTGCGGTCGAACGTATCGCGCTGACCGCAGCCGCCGCGCTGGTCAGCGATGCCCAGATCGTCAGCGCGCCCGATAGCCGCCGCCTGGCCACGGAAACGCTCCCCGGCCGTAGTGCCCGGCCAGCGCTGGTACCACCAGCACAGCTCGCCAAGCGGCCGGTCACCAGCGTCGAGGGGCGCGCCGCGCTGATCCATTCGCTGGCTCATATCGAGCTCAACGCCGTCAATCTGGCGCTCGACATCGTCTGGCGCTTCGCCGCCATGCCAGCCGATTTCTATCGTGACTGGATCGGCGTCGCCGGCGAAGAAGCGCGCCACTTCGGCTTGCTGCGCGAACATCTCGAAACGATGGGCTACGCTTACGGCGACTTTCCCGCCCACGACGGCCTCTGGGCAATGGCCGAAAGAACCAGCGACGACCTCCTGGCACGCCTGGCGCTGGTCCCGCGGACGCTCGAAGCGCGTGGCCTCGACGCGGCGCCGCCGATTCGTGACAAGCTGCAAGGCGTTGGCGACCAGCGCGGAGCAGCGATCCTGGCGACCATCCTCGCCGACGAGATCGGCCACGTCGCCATCGGCAACCGCTGGTACCGCTGGCTCTGTGCGCAGCGCGGCCTGGATCCAGTGAGCAGCTACGCAGAGCTTGCGCATCGCTATCGCGCGCCCCGCCTGCGCGGTCCTTTCAACCTTGAAGCGCGCCGCGCAGCGGGCTTTGACGAAAGGGAGCTGGCAGCCTTGCAGGCGCCATGAAGCGGCACCAGAAGTGGGGACGGTGACGACCCTACCGCCCTCTTTCGGCCTGGCCGTGCTGCTGACGATGCTGGTCGCCCTGGGCCCCTTGTCCACCGACCTTTACCTGCCGGCACTGCCCACCCTGGCGCGGGCGTTCGGCAGCGATGCGGCCGGCGTGCAACTGACGCTGTCCGTCTTCCTGGTCGGTTTTGCCTTTGGTCAGCTTTTCTACGGGCCGCTTTCCGATCGCTTTGGCCGCCGGCCGCTGCTCCTCGGCGGACTGGCCGTCTATGGCCTGGCAACAATCGCCTGCATCGTGGCGCAGAGCATCGAGATGCTGATTGCCGCACGCTTCGTGCAGGCCCTCGGCGCCTGTGCCGGCCCGGTCCTCGGCCGTGCCGTCGTTCGTGACGTCTGGGGCGCGACCGAGTCGGCGCGCATCATTGCCTACATGGGCGGCGCGATGGCCATTGCACCACTGCTCGGACCAACGCTGGGCGGCTTTCTCACCGTACTTTTCGGTTGGCAATCGAATTTCGTCATCCTGCTGCTTATTTGCCTTGCCCAGATCATCGCCGTCGCCTGCCTGCTCAAAGAAAGCAATGTCCACCGACACCCGGGAGCAACGCAGCCACACCAGCTCATCGCCAACTTCCGCCTGTTGCTCGCCAACCGCAGCTATCTCGGCTACGTGCTGACTTTTTCCTTTTCCTACAGCGCGCTTTTCGCCTTCATCTCGGCTTCATCCTTCGTGCTCAGCGAAAGGCACGGGCTGACGCCCGAGGTATTCGGCATGAGCTTCGGTCTGGTCGTCGCTGGCTATGTCCTCGGCTCGCTTGCTTCCGGGAAACTTGTCCGGCGTTTCGGTGGCGACACCCTGCTCGCTTTCGGCGCCTGGCTCGGCGCTGTCGCCGGCTTGTGCATGGCGGCGCTGGAGTTCTCGGGAGCAAGCAGCATTGCCGCCATTCTCGGGCCGATGTTCTTCTGTACCGTGGCCACCGGCCTGGTCATGCCGAACGCCATTGCCAAGGCACTGGCGCCGTATCCGACAATGGTCGGGTCGGCTTCGGCACTGATGGGTTTCGTGCAGATGAGCCTCGCCGCAGTGGTCGGCGTCGCCGTCGGGCACGCACTGCCGGGTGGCGGCGGCGGCGCGCTCGCAGTGGGCGTGGCAATCTGCACGGCACTCGCGCCGCTGTCCTACATGACGCTGATCCGGCCCGGCCGCGACGCTTGAACAGGGCTGTAGCGCTGCCCGAACGCCAGGGCTGATTTCGGAATAAGATAGTTGCCTTCCGCAACCCTTCGTCGACTTTGGGGCCACCCGCTTGCTAGCCAGAGAAACCACGCCCAGCGCGATTGTCAAATACCTCGATCAATACGTCATCGGCCAGGAAGACGCCAAGAAGGTCCTCGCCGTGGCCGTTTACTCGCACTATCGGAAGATTGCCACTTTCGCACAGGACAAGGGCGCGATCGCCAAAAGCAATGTGCTGCTCATCGGACCTTCGGGAACCGGCAAGACCTTGCTCTGCGATACCCTGTCAAGGATGTTGAAGGTTCCCTTCGTCACCGCCGACGCAACTTCTCTGGCCCAGACCAAATACGTCAATGAAGAAATCGAGGCGATCCTGCAGCGCCTGCTCGACAAGGCCGACGGCAGTATCGAGAACGCCCAGCACGGCATCATCTTCATCGACGAAATCGACAAGCTGAAGGCGACCAACACGCAGTCGGGAGCGATCTCCGGCGAGAGCGTGCAACACGCGCTGCTGAAAATAATGGAAGGTTCTCCGGTCAAGCTCAAGGACAACCAGTACGTCGACACCAGCAACGTCCTGTTCATCTGTGGTGGCGCCTTTGTCGGCATCGAGAACATCATGGCCAAGACGCATGGTTTCGGATTCATCGCCACGTCGACCGACGACAACCAGAATATCCTCGATCGGCTGAACAAGCGGGTGAAGCCTACCGACCTCTTCGAATTCGGTCTGATCCCGGAGTTCACCGGCCGTCTGCCGGTGATCGCCAACCTGCATGAGCTGAGCAAGGCGATGCTGGTACGCATCATGAGCGTACCGAAGAACTCGATCTACCGGCAGTACATCGAGATCTTTCGCGGCGAAGGCGTCGACCTGCGCATCGGCCCGAAAGTCTTCGAACAGATCGCCGAAATCGCCATCGAGTACAAGACCGGCGCGCGCAGCCTGCGCGGAATTTTCGAGGAGCTGATCACGCCGATTCTCTACCTCGTCCCCGACCACCCGGAAATCGCCAGGGTTGAAATCGCCTCCCTGTTCGAGGACCCTCGCCTTGTCGGCAGGAAGTGAGCGCGCAATGGTGGTCTCGTCGCTGCCGCCTGCCGAACGCAGCACCAGCCGGGGGCAAGGCCGCGGCGGCGCCCGCGCCGCTTTGCGGATGGCTTTCCTTGCGCTTGCCGCCTTTTTGATTTTCCTGGCAGGAATCAGCATGTTCCAGGACCAGCTCCTGTACTTCCCCGAGCGGGCCAGCGTTGCCGAAATGGAGGGGGCGTCCGCTGGCCTGTCGCCCTGGCCGACGGCGTCCGACTTCCGCGGCCTGCTCGCCGAGCCCGATGGCGCAGTGCGCGCCACGGCGATCATTTTCCACGGCAACGCCGGCCATGCCGGCCACCGTCAGTTCTACGTCGGCGTGCTGACGCGGCTCGGCCTGCGGGTCATTCTCGCCGAGTATCCGGCGTACGGCCCGCGCCCCGGCGAACTCGGCGAGAAGAGCCTGGTCGCCGACGCCGAACAGACGATTGCGCTGGCGCGGCGCCACTACGACGGACCGCTGCTGATCATCGGAGAATCGCTGGGCGCCGGCGTGGCAGCGGCCGCCAGCGATGCGCAGCGCGAACTGATTGCCGGCCTGCTGCTGATCACCCCGTGGGACCGCCTCGAACAGGTCGCCGCCCACCACTACCCGCTACTGCCCGTGCAGTGGCTGCTGCGCGACCGCTATGACAGCGTCGCCCACCTGGCGACTTTCGGGCGCCCGGTCATGGTCGCCATCGCCGCCCGCGACAGCATCGTCCCTCCCCAGTTCGGGCAGGCACTCTATGCTGCCCTCAGCGAACCGAAGAGACTGGCAGTCATCGAGGGCGCCGAGCACAACGACTGGTTCACTCGCCTCGACGACCCCTGGTGGCAAGAGGCAGTGGACTTCCTGTTGTCCAGAGACGCCCAGCCGACAAGCACTCGCTAAGACCCCTGCCCAGAAACAGTCGCCGCGCGAGTCAAGCAACTCAACCCAATCTGCGTAATCTGCGTAATCTGCGGACTCAACAAGACGGGCCCTCCCTGACCGCTTGCGCCGCGCCACCCGCCACTGGCCCCGTCTTCGCTGTCAAGGCATTGATCAGATCGAGCGGCAAGGGCAGCACGACGGTGGTCGCGCGGTCGCCGGCGACCTGGGTCATCGTCTGCAGATAGCGCAATTGCATCGCCTCCGGGCGCTGCGCGAGGGTCGTCGCCGCCTCGAGCAGCGCTGCCGCCGCCTGTTTTTCCCCTTCGGCGTGAATCACCTTGGCGCGCCTTTCGCGCTCGGCCTCGGCCTGACGGGCGATGGCCCGGATCATCGATTCGTTGAGGTCAATATGCTTGATCTCGACGTTGGTGACCTTGACGCCCCAGGCGTCGGTCTGCGCGTCGAGGATTTTCTGCACGTCGATATTCAGCCGCTCGCGCTCCGCCAGCATCTCGTCGAGTTCGTGTTTGCCGAGAACGACGCGCAAGGTCGTCTGCGCGAGTTGCGAAGTCGCCATCAGGAACTGCTCGACCTGGATGATCGCCTTTTGCGGGTCGACGACGCGGAAGAAAACGACGGCGTTGACCTTGACCGAAACGTTGTCACGCGAGATCACATCCTGCGGCTCGACGTCCATGGTCACTACCCGCAGATCGACGCGCACCATCTGCTGAATGCCGGGAATGACGATCACCAGTCCCGGCCCCTTGACTTTCCAGAAACGGCCGAGCTGAAAAACCACGCCGCGCTCGTACTCGCGCAGGATGCGTAGCGAGGCGAACAGCAAAATCAGCAGCATCGGTACCAGGACGCTACCCAGGCCCAGATTGAGATCGAAGATCATGGCGTTGCTCCTTTCGATGAGGAAGAATCGTCGCTGGCCTGCACCTCGAGGATCAGACCGTCCATGCCACTGACCCGCACGCGCTGGCCTGCTGCCAGCGGGCCGCTGGCGCGCACGCGCCAACGTTCGCCGTGGACCTGTACCCAGACCTCGTCGCCGTCCACCAACTCGATTTCGCCATTGCTACCGATCATCGCCTCGCGGCCACTGACCACCAGCGCGCGGCGCGCGCGCAGCGCCATGCCGCCACCAAGCAAGACCAGTGCCGCGGAACTGGCGGCCAGGCCAAAGAGCAGCGGCAGCGGCACGCCCATGCCCGGCACATCGGCATCGAAGAGCAGCAGACCACCGGCGATGAAGGCTGCGATGCCGCCGACCCCGAGCACGCCAAAGGTCGGCGTCAACAATTCGGCGGCCATCAAGCCGATACCCAGCACGATCAGTGCCAGGCCGGCGTAGTTGACCGGCAGCATCTGCAGCGCAAACATCGCCAGCAGCAGGCAGATCGCACCGACCGTACCGGGGACGCCGAAACCGGGCGACGAGAACTCGAAAATCAGGCCGTAGATGCCGATCATCATCAGGATCAGCGCGAAACTCGGGTTGGCGATCACCGACAGCAGGCGGTGGCGGGCATCCGGCAGCAGTTCCAGCGTCGCCATATCGCGCGTGGTCAGCGTCAGCTTGCCGCTCTGCATCTGCACGCTACGCCCGTCGATCTGTTTCAGCAGGTCGGGCACGTCGGCGGCAACGACATCGATAACCTTCTCGCGCAAAGCTTCGGAAGCCGTCAGCGTTACCGCCTCGCGCACCGCACACTCGGCCCACGCGGCGTTGCGACCGTGCTGCTGCGCCAGCCCGCGGATGAACGCCGCGGCGTCGTTGATTTGCTTGGTTTTCATCGCATCAGCCGATAACGGCGCCGACGCTGGAGCCGGCTCGGAAGCTGTGGCGGGTTTAGCGGCGGGCTCGGCAGCCGGATCGGACGCCGCGCCCGCCGGCGACGGCGGGGGCGACTCCGGACGGCTCGGCGCCGCACCCGGCAGCCCGATCGATACCGGCGTCGCAGCGCCCAGCGTCGTCGCCGGCGACATCGCCGCCAGGTGACTGGCATAGAGGATGTAGGTGCCGGCACTCGCCGCGCGTGCGCCCTGTGGGCTGACGTAGGAAACCACCGGCACCGGCGAGGCGAGAATGGCCTGGACGATCTGGCGCATCGCGCTATCCAGTCCGCCCGGCGTATCGATCCGCAAAACGACCAGCGGCGCCCCCTCGTCTTGCGCACGCCGCAGGCTGCGCACAACATAGTCGGCGCTGGCCGGACCGATTGCGTCCTGCACGGTGAGCACGATTGCAGGCGCACTCGCTGGCACACTCGTCGCGGCGCGAAGCGCACCCGGCACGCCCCACATTGCCAAGAGCAGCGCCAGCAAAGCGAGCAAGCAGCGGGCCAAACGCGGCGGCTGCCCGTACTTGCCAGCAATGGACCGCCACCTTTCTGGACCACTGAACAGCGCGTTCATCTGTTCCCCCTTCAATTGGAAATAGCGGAGTCGAACACACCTCAAAATAGCCCAGGCAGGTCATCTGCGCTTTCTTTTTTCCACCGACGCGAACATCGCCAAACTTGCGCTACCATCGCAAAAGCCAAGCGACCTGGCGCTGCCCGGCCTCGCGTGGCGGCGACGATTCTCTTAGTGATAGAGGAGGATGCGGCAATGATTCTCGAACAAATCGCCACTGGCGGCTGCCAGTCCTATTTGATCGGCTGCGAGGAGACCAGCACGGCAGCGCTGATCGATCCGGAAATCAGCCAGATCGACCATTACCTCGCGCTCGCCGCGCGTGATGGCTTGCGCATCCGTTACCTGATCGACACCCATACCCACGCCGACCATTTCTCGGCAACCCGGCAGCTGGCACGGAAGTTGGCCATGCCGGTCGTGATGTACCGAACGAGCGCCGCGCCCTTCGTGGACATGCGCATCGGCGATGGTGAGATGCTGATGCTCGGGCGGCTGCGCTTGCAGGTGATGCACACGCCCGGCCACACCAGCGACTCGATGTGTCTGCAGATCGAGGACAGCGTGTTCACCGGCGACACCCTGCTGATCGGTGGAACCGGCCGCACCGACCTGCCGAGTGGCAATCCGGAGGCTCTCTACGACAGCCTCTTTCAGCGCCTTCTGAAACTCGACCCCAGCCTTAGAGTCTTCCCGGCGCACGACTACAAGGGCCGGCAAAGCTCGACCATCGGCGAGGAGATCGCCAGCAACCCGCGCCTGCAGAAGCGCGACCGCGCCGCTTTCGTCGACATGATGCGCGAGCTCAACCTGTCGATGCCGACGCATGTCACCGAGGCACTGCGTACCAATATGAGCGGTGGGAAGTCGGTCGCGCAGTTGCTCGCCGAGGCCGCAGCCAGAGTACCGTTCATCTCGCTCGCCGAGCTCAAGGCGCGCGTCGAAGCCGGTGACCAGGACTTGATCGTCCTCGATGTGCGTGAGCGCGACGCTTACGAAAGCGGCCATGTTCCCGGCGCGCGCCTGCTGCCACGCGGTCAGATCGAGTTGCGCGTCAACCAGGAGCTGCCAGACCCGACGCGGCGCATTCTCACCTGCTGCGAGCTGGGGCAGGTATCGACCCTGGCCGCAGCCACCCTGCGCGAGATGGGCTTTCCGCACGTGGTAGCCCTCGACGGCGGTATGAAGGCCTGGCGAGCGGCGGCGTATCCGTTGAACTCGGGACAAGAACCCTAGGTCAACTGGCGTACGTAATTCAGCAATGCGTCCAGTGACGGCTTCTGCCGTTTTCCCCTTTCCCCACGCACCATATATAAGGAGCAAACGATGGGACTGCACATCGGCGACGAAGCGCCGGACTTCACTGCCCAGACCACCGAAGGCACGATTCATTTTCACGAATGGATCGGCGATAGCTGGGCCATCCTCTTTTCCCACCCCAAGGACTTCACGCCGGTCTGTACCACCGAGCTGGGCTACCTCGCCCGCCTCAAGCCGGATTTCGACAACCGTAACACCAAGGTCATCGGGCTGTCGATCGACAGCGTGGACGACCACCTGCGCTGGGCCGGCGACATCGAAGAAACGCAGGGCACGGCACTGAACTATCCGCTGATCGGCGATACCGATCTGGTCGTCGCCAAGCTCTACGACATGATCCACCCTAACGCCAGCGGCAAGGCGGCCGAGCGCACAGCGGTCGATAACGCAACCGTACGCTCGGTGTTCCTGATCGGCCCGGACAAGAAAATAAAACTGACGATGACCTATCCGATGAGCGCCGGACGCAATTTTTCCGAGGTCCTGCGCGCGCTCGATGCGATCCAGCTCAACGCCAGGCACGCGGTGGCCACGCCGGTGAACTGGCGACCGGGTGATGACGTGATCATCCCGACCTCGGTTTCGGACGAAGCCGCCAAGGCCAAGTATCCAAACGGCTGGAAAACGCTCAAACCCTACCTGCGCGTCATCACCCAGCCCGAGTAGTCAGTCGCTTGCACGGCGGCGGCCGGGAAGGCATCAAGCACGCCCGCGCCGCCAGCCAGCACCAGCAAAGCCTTCAGCCGCCTGGCGCAGCCAGCCAGCGGCGCAGCCACGCGCTGCCCGCGTCGACAGCAACCGAAAGCAGGAGCATGGCGGCGATCACCGTACTCGCCTGCTCGTAATGAAATAGCGACAGCTCGACATAGAGTAGCTGCCCAAGGCCACCGGCGCCGACGAAGCCGAGAATCGCCGCCATGCGGATATTCATTTCCCAGCGGTAGAGCGAATAGGCGATGAGCTGCGACGAGACTTCCGGCAAGGTGCCGTAGAGAAAAGCGGCGGCGGCCGGCGCCCCGGCTTCGAGCAGCGCGTCGCGAGGCCGCGGCGGCGCGTTCTGCAAAGCCTCGGCGAAAAGGCGCCCGAGCACACCACTGGTATGCAGCGCCAGTGCCAGAATGCCGGCAAACGGCCCAAGGCCGGCAGCCAGGGCCATCAAGGTCGCCCACACCAATTCCGGCACCGAGCGCAGCGCGTTGAGTAGAAAGCGCGTCAGCTGCGCGCATGCCTGCCCGTAGCGCCCCGACGCCGGCAAGGCCAGCAGCAGGCCAGCCAGCGCGGCGAGCAGCGTCCCGAGAGCGGAAATGGCCACCGTCTCCAGTGACCCCCAGGCCACCTTCACCAACCAGACAGGCGAAAGATCGAGCGGGAAGAAAGCACCGAAGTAGTCGGCCATCGACGCCAGCGCCGCGCCCGTCAGCAAGGCGGCAAAGCCCAGATCAAGCCAGACGTAGCTGGCCGCCAGCGCACTGCCGAGGAGCAGCAACCACAGCAGCGTCCGTGTGCCGAAGGCCGCAGCGACGGCGCGCCCAGTGGCCTCGCCGAGCTGCCGACGCAACAGACCCGAGAGCGCGTCGGCAGCCAGCACCAGGAGCAGGAAAGTGAGCAGGATGGTCGCCGCTTCGCCGCCATTGAGCATGCGCATCGACTGGTCCATCAGCTGGCCGAGGCCACCGGCGCCGACAAAGCCCATCACCACCGAAGCGCGCACCGCGCATTCCCAGCGATAGACGGTGTAGGAAGTCAGCTCCTGCGCGGCACCGGGAAGCAGACCGTAGCACAGGGCCTGCAAGCGGCTGCTACCGGCTTCGAGCAATGCCCGTGCCGGCCGGCTGTCGCCTGATTCGAGAATTTCGGCATAGACTTTGGCCAGCATGCCGCCGTAGGTCAGGCCAAGCGCCAGGACGCCGGCCGCCGGGCCAAGGCCAAAGACACGCACGAAAAGCAAAGCCCAGACCAGCTCGGGTAGGCCACGCAACACCACCAGAAGCATCCGCAAGAGCGCCCGCGACCACTCGGCACGGCGGCGCCCCGATCCCGGACCGATGCGTGAAACCGACAAGGCCTGCGTCGTGGCCATGGCCAGCGGCACGGCGAGGACGAAAGCCAGCGCCATGCCGGCGGTGGCAATCGCCAGCGTCTCGAGCGTCGCACGGCCGAGATAGGCGAGAAACTCGCCACTGCTTGCGGGCGGCAGAAAAGCTGCCAGAAAGCCACCCATCACACGCAGGTGATGGGCTTCGAAAAGCGCCCACGGACGAAATTCGCCGATGACCCCCAGCGGCCAGAGAACGACGATCGCCAGCAGCAGAGCGGCGGCCCGCCCGGGCGCTGCCGGGTCGCGCGGGTGTTTCACCGCCAGCAGGTGCCGCGCCGTGGCGCGCCGGCTGGCAAGGGCGGCTCGCTGGCGAGCAGCGGCAAGCCGCCACCTTCGGTCGCGTAGAGCTCGCTCAACAGCGCTTCGTCGACCGCGCCGACCGGCAGATCAAAAGCAATCCGCCCCGCGCGCATGCCGACGATGCGCGGAAAACACGCCAGCGCCAGGTCGACGGCGTGCAGACTGGCGACCAGCGTCGCTCCGCGCGCCGCGGCATCACTGCTCAGCACCTGGATGGTCTGCAGTGCCAAGGCCGGGTCGAGCGCGGAAACCGGCTCGTCGGCGAGGACCAGCTGCGCTTGCTGATAGAGCACACGGGCAATGCCGACCCGCTGCAGCTGACCGCCGGAGAGCCGGTCGCAGCGATCGAAAACCCGCTCGCCGAGCTCGAGCCGCGCCAGCGCCGCGCGCGCTCCGGCGATATCGACCGGATAGGCCAGCGAAGCGATTCCCTTCCACCACGGCCACTGCCCCAGGCGACCGGCGAGAACAGCGGTCACCAGCCGCTGGCGCGGCGGCAGCGGCGGCGCCTGATGCGCCACACCGATGCGCGCGCGCAAGCAGCGCAGCGCGGCCGCCGACAGCGCCCAGGGATCGCCACCGAGCACATCGATGCGCCCCTTGCTCGGGCGCAAGGCGGCGCTGATCAGACGCAGAAGCGTCGTCTTGCCGGCTCCCGAAGGACCGACGATGGCCAGCTGTTCGCCGGCCTGCACCGCCAGGGAAATGTCGCGCAGCGCGACAAAGCCGTTGCCGTGCGTCAGCTCGACGTCATGCAGACGAAACAAGCGGCCTACTTCAGCAGGCCAGCCGCCTTCGCCGCCTGCTCGATCCCGGCGTAGTTCTCTTTCTTCGTCGGGATGAATTTCGTGGCCCTTTGCAGAGACAGGATCTCGGCGTGCTCCGGATTGCCGGCGTCGAGCTTCAGGAAAGCGGCCTCGATCTTCTTGATCAGCAGCGGATCGAGATCGCCGCGCACGGTCCAGTTGTAGTCGAAATAAGGCGGCGTCGTGGCAATCACGCGGACTTTCTCATCGACTTTCTTCTGCTCGACCAGCTTGGCCCAGACCGAGGCATTGAGCACCCCGGCGTCGGCCTTGCCCGAAGCGACGAAAGCCACCGTGGCATCGTGAGCGCCGGAAAAGGCGACGTTCTTGAAGTCGCTGTCGGCGTTGATACCCTCCTCCATCAGGAAGTAGCGCGGCATCAGGTGACCCGAGGTCGACGACGGCGAGCCAAAGGCGAAGACCTTGCCCCTGGTGTCAGCCAGGCTCTTGATGTTCGGGTCGGCAGTAATGAACTTGGAGGTGAAGCGGGCATCTTCCTCGCGCTGAACCAGCGGGATGGCAGTGCCCTGGGTGCGAATGTTGGCCTGCACATAGGTAAAGCCACCGAGCCACGCCAGATCGAGCTTGTCGCTGGCCAGCGCTTCGACAACCGCTGCATAGTCGGAGACCGGAACGAAGGACACTTTCATCCCCACTTCTTTCTCGAGATACTTGCCGAGCGGCGCGAACTTGCGCTGCAGTTCGGTCGGCGCCTCGTCAGGAATGGCCGAAACGCGCAGCACAGTGTCAGCGTCAGCAGCCACCGCGGGAGGGAAGAAAGTGCTGGCGAGCGCACAGACAAGCGCGCCCTTGAGCGCCAGACGGCGCGAGAAGTAGACCATGAGAACTCCCTGTAAAGACCGGCCACGGCACGGAGTGGGCCGCAGCCTAAACGCGGCCAGGCGTCGAAACGCGGCGGCCGCTAGCAAGAATCGAAGCGGTACCCAGACCGCGGGCGGACTATAGCCGGGCCCAGCCGATCAATCAAGCAAGCGGGGGCATTTTGCCGCTGTCGTGACGAGGTACCGCGGCGAACTCGGAAGCAAGTGCCACGCAGCGGGCGGCCAGGATTTCGGTGGGGTCGAGCAGAGCAACTGCTTGACCGACGGCGACGTCGATGGCGATCAGCGGCAGCTCGGTACAGCCAAGAATGATCACTTCGGCGCCCTGCTCGGCGAGGTGGCGAATAGCGGTCGCCAGATGCTCGCTGCACAAGCCGGAAGTGAATCCGGCCTTGACTCCCCGCTCGCCGTAGATCGCCTGCATGATCAGCTCCTGCACGGCTGCGTCGGGAACGAGCAGTTGCAAGCCTGCCGCTTCGGCGACTTCGCGATAAACGCCGCTGGCCACCGTCCCCGAGGTGGCCAGCAGCCCGACTCGACTGACGGCGGGCATCTGCGCGCGGATATGCTGCACCACTTCGGACAACATATTTACGATGGGAATGCTGAGATAGGGCTGGATGCGGTCGACGAAGGCGTGCGCCGTGTTGCAGGGAATGGCCACCGCGTGCGCGCCCCCCGCTTCGAGCTGCTTGCAAGTAGCGAGCAGGGCGATGGTCGGATCGGCGCCGCTACCGATCAAGTTGGCGGTTCGATCGGGAATCTGCGGATTCTGCTCGACCATCATCTTGATGTGATCCTGATCGCGCGCAGCGTCGGTCAGGCGCACGACTTTGTGCATGAAATCGACCGTCGCTGCCGGCCCGACGCCACCGACGACGCCGAGCTTGAACTCGCGCCGCGGCGGCGCCGCTTCGCAGCCCAGCGCATACTCGGCATAGACGAGATTGGAATCAACGACCGGAACGGCCACCAGCGAGCGCAGGGAGTCGATCAGCACCGGCACTTCGGACAGACCGGGAACGATAAGCTGCGCGCCCCTGGTGACCAGGCAGTGGCACGCCTCAGCCAGCAGTTCGACACACTCGCCACCGTGGTGCCCGGCCCTGATGCCGCTGGGACCATAGATAGCGCGCATCAGCTTGTCGGACTGAACGGCCGCATCCGGATAAACGATCGCGTACCGGGCGCCCAACTCGCGCTCGAAGATCCCTGACTTCTGCACATAGGTCGAGGTCAATACGCCGATCGTGCGCAGCGCCGGATGCTCGCGCGCCAGCCAGTCGCGCAAGGCATCGAAGAGGCTGATCACGCGTATGTCGAGTTCCGGCGTGATCTCGCGCAGGAAGGTATGCGACACGAAGCAGGGCACCAGGGCGGTATCGATGCCGCGCGCCTCCATCTCCTTGAGGGTGTCATAGACGTAGAACTTGCGTCGGCTCGGATTGTAGCTCTCGTCGGCAATGCTCGGCCCACTGTCGAAGTGACGCTGTTCAAAAGCAATGCCAACGTCACGCATTTCCGGCCGCCGCTGCGCCGCGCCGATCATTTTCAGCAGCAGGTCGGCGCCGGCAATGACGCCGAGGCCGCCGACTACCCCGTATCTGTGCTTGCCCGGGGCCTTGCCGGCATGGGTCGCCGCGAATGGCTTCTTGCTCATCGTGGCCTGACTTCTGGAACGAGCTTCAATTCATGTTGCGCCACTTGTGGTAGAAATGGCGTCGCTTCGCCTTTCACCCATGCTTCATGGCCGGCCAGGTAATAGGGCGAAAGCGGGTGCCCGCTTTGCCCCCCCGGCATATGAAAAATCGCGCGCTCTTCATGGCCGGGAGAAACAACCATACGTTCCGAGGAGCCAAACGAAGGCCCGGCGACTCGCGGCATGTTCACATCGCCATCGATGGCTTCAATCGGCGCGTCGAGGAATCTCCCGAGCGGTGGAATGAACTGACTCAGCGGGTGCTGAATCGCCGCCCTATTGCGCGCTCCCCAGGTGGCCTGCGCCAGCCGTTCCTGGCTGTCGATGCCCAGGGAATGCAAGCTCGTTTTCAAGACCTCGCGCTCGAACTCGCGCCACGAAGCAAACGGTGCCGGCAAGAGGTGAGCGGGCTTTTTCTGGATCACTTCCCACAGCACGCCCTCCCACTGGTTCGACAGCGATCCGATCTGGAGATCGGGTTGCACTTCATAGGCCGCCGCCAGCCAGGCCATGAACAGCGTGTCACGCAACAGGTAGCGATAAGCCCTGACGACGCGGTAGGCCACTGAATCACGGTGCGCCCGCAACTCCTTTTCGGAGCGCAATTGAACGAGCAAAGCCTTCGCCACGTCGTCCTGCGTATCGCCTTCGTCGGCCAGCAACTGTTCCAGATGAGCTTTCCAGCGCTCCAGCAACAAACCGCGATCATCGAGAGCGATGGCCAGAAAATCGCCTTCAGCGAAGGAATCACGGGCGAACAAGGCATCACGGATTTGTTTGGCGCGCGCGCCGAGGTCATAGCCAGCGTTGCCGATGCGCCTGAGCATCTCGCCCGAGGCAACGCGGTTGTTTGCGGTCCATAAGCGGCCGTCGGCCGGATTCATCAGCAGCGGGTATTCATCCGCGGCCAGGTAGCCTTGCCACGAACACGATCCGTCCGCGAAGCTGACCGGTTCGTCACCATCACACCCGACGCGCTCGGGAATGGCGCCAATGATCGTCCATGCCAGATTGCCGCCGCTGTCGACCAGCAGGATGTTTTGCGACGGCAGGCGTGCCTTCTTGGCAACGCCGATCGCCTCGACGACATTCTCCGTTCTCTCCAGGCCAAGAATGCCCAAATTGACGGCTTGCGTGACGTCATGGGCCAACCATTTGAGCACGAACTTTCGACCATCCGCGCCGCTCTGGGCAACCGGCCCCCAGATCGTCTTTTCAATAGCCACCCGCTGCGCGGGCTCGCCTTTGACGTCGATGGTTTCGTAAACCGTTTCCAGGGGCACTTCGCCGTGCGCAGTCAGGTAGCTTCCAGGACTCTCCTGCTCAAGGACAATCACGTCGCTGAAGTCGCCGTAGCTATTGGTGTAGCCCCAGGCGATCTTTCCGTTGCTGCCGGCGACGACAAGCGGCACCCCTGGCAAGGAAACACCGGTCACCCGATGCGCGTAGCGCTTCCGCAACTGCTCATCTTCCCCATAGCGAATCTGAATACGAAACCAGATGTTCGGCACCCGCAACTTCAAGTGCATGTCATTCTGCAGAATCGCCGCACCGTTATCGCTCAAGTCACCCGACACAGCCCAGCTATTGCTCCCCGGCAGCGGTGGATCCGGACGCTCGCGAATTTTCAGCGGCAGTTCCAGCTTTGCGGACCAGTTCCCCAGGCTGGACGCCTCCGGAATGGCAGGCGGCAGCAGCGGCTCACCCCATAGTGGCGCGTCCCACTCGCTGCCTTTGCCGCGCACGAAAGCATAAAGCGACCCGGGAACCCGTTCCTTCACGTTCAGCCGGGTCAGCTTCTTCTCGGCTGTGGACGGCTGCAGGACCAGGTACATCGAGTACGCCGTCAGTATCGTGTCCTCGGCCGTCCAGTCGACGGGCTCTGCGCGCAGCACCCAGTATTCGAACGGCTTGGAAGCGAGGCGATGCAGGCCCTCGTTCACACCCGCCACATAGGCCAACAGAATCTCCGACTCGTCGCTGGCAAGCCCGGCAACGATGGCGCGTGCCCGCGTACGCAGTTGATGAATACGAACGCCCTTGTCGGCCGCCAGCGCCATGCCGCCAAACAACGCCGACAACTCGCCGGCCGCCTGACGGCGCATCAAATCCATCTGGAAAAATCGCTCCTGCGCGTGCACGAAGCCCATCGCCCTGGCCACGGCGGGACGGCTGTTCGCGGAAAGGGTCACCATGCCCACTTCGTCGCGCGTGACGCTGACCTCCTCATCCAGTTCGGCTAGCGCCACTACGCCATCGAGAGTCGGCAAGCTGGCACGCAGTTGCCGATAGGCCCACGAGGCGCATAACGCAGCCAGCAGCAGCCCCGCCAGGAGGAGCATGCACAAAACCCCGCGAGTGGAGAACTTCGATTGTTTCTGCATGGAACGAAGTCTTTGAGTTCGACCGACAAACCAGTCTAGCAAAACACCGCGAGAACAGTGCCGCATTGACGCGCATGCTCGGGTAGTCGGCGAGCGCGCATCTCATCCTCGCCGCCAATCTCTGACGAATTCAGACGACTGCAGACGACTGCAGACGACTGCCGACGGCTGCTGCCGTTTGGCATGCTGCTGCGCTACGAAGAGCGCGTGGGCGATCACCCGTGTGGACGAAAAACCTAGCTTCCGATAGGCTGCTTCGCGGTGCGTGTTTTCATCGCCTTGCAGGCCTGCCGGGGGTATGAAATAGTCGTATCGGCACGCGGCCACCAAGCAAGCGCCGAATAGCCGCCTTGGAGAAAGTACTGAGTGTGCCCATAGGGGAACATCCGGCTCCTGAAGTTTTCATCAAATTGCGAGAAAATCACTCATGAAAGCCCTCATCCTCGGCCTCACAGTGGCCATATTGCTTCTTGTCCAGGGCTGTTCGACGCCGCAGCGCCTGGCGGCAGTGCCCTACGAACTGACGGCAAAGGCCGAAATTCCAGGCATGCCAAATGTTCGTTTTGCTTTGGGAGGCGACATCACAGAGCTCTCCCGGACGGCGCAGGCATCCCTGCAACTGGAAAAGGATTACCTCGCAAAACAGGGGCATAAAGGTCCCTTTCCCCCGGCGTTCTTTTTGGCAATATCAGGTGGCGGCGATAACGGCGCGTTCACCGCCGGGCTGATCAATGCGTGGACGGCAACCGGGACGCGTCCGGAATTCAAAGTGGTTACCGGCATCAGTACCGGCGCCCTGATTGCGCCTTTCGCATTTGTCGGCTCAAAGTATGACGCCACGCTGAAGGAGGTCTATACCACGATCTCGCCGAAAGACGTCCTTACGCCGCGTGGTTTTCTGGCTGGCGTGATGAGCGACGGAATGGCCGATAACGCGCCACTGATGAGTCTGACGCGAAAATCCGTGACCGATGATTTTCTCAGGGAAGTCGCCGCGGAGTATGCAAAAGGTCGTTTCCTCCTGATCGCTACCGCCGACCTCGATGCGCGTCGTCCGATCATCTGGGACATGGGGAAAATCGCCACTTTCGGGGGCCCGAAGGCATTGGACCTGTTCGTGCGCGTCATGATCGCATCGGCCTCGATTCCGGGTGGCTTTCCTCCGATGATGCTTGATGTGGAAGTCGACGGCAAAACCTATCAGGAAATGCACGTCGATGGTGGCATCATGGCTCAGGTCTTCGCTTACCCGGCCGCGCTGCGCATCAACGAGTCGGCCGCCGCCGTCGGCATTACCCGTGCGCGCATACTTTACGTGATCCGCAATGCGCGACTCGATCCGGACTGGGCACAGGTTGAGCGCAGTACGATGAGTATTGCCGGTCGCTCAGTCGCCTCACTGATCCACAGCCAGGGCATCGGTGACCTTTACCGCATCTATGCCACCACCCAGCGCGACGGAGTGGACTTCAACCTTGGCTTCATTCCATCGAGTTTCAAGGCAGAGCACAAGGAAGAGTTCGACACCGAATATATGCGAGCACTGTACAAAACTGGTTACGAGATGATGCTAAATGGCTTCCCGTGGCTCAAGGTTCCCCCCGGATTCAGTCCACCGAGCGCGCCAGTAGCTGGAAAATAGCAAGTAGCAAGCCAGACACAATGGGTCAAGAAACCCAGGAAAATCCCATTTCACGTCCGCCGGTGGCGACCAGTTTCAGCTTGGCCTCGACAGCCAGATGACAGGCAGCTAGTATTCAGTCCCTTTCGAAGATGACGGCGAGGCGCCCTGAAGGGATCGGGGCGCCTATCGCGTTACTTGTTGTCCTGGATAGTAGCAAAGCTGTTCATCAAATTGCGATAGTCCGGAATATGATTGGCGAACAAGGTGCCCAGACCCTCGACATCGTTGCGCCAGTCGCGATGCAGTTCGCAGGCGGCGCCAAACCAGGTCATCAGCTGTGCGCCGGCTACCGACATTCGATCCCACGCTGACTGACGGGTGACCTCGTTGAATGTGCCCGAAGCGTCGGTAATGACGAAGACCTCGTAGCCTTCCTGCAGGGCGGACAGTGCCGGGAAGGCGACGCAGACCTCGGTGACGATGCCGGCGATGATCAGTTGTTTTCTGCCTGTCGCCTTGACGGCCTTGACGAAGTCCTCGTTATCCCAGGCATTGATTTGGCCTGGGCGGGCGATGTAGGGCGCCTCCGGGAAGGCTTCCTTGAGTTCGGTCATCAGCGGGCCGTTAGGCCCGTTCTCGAAGCTGGTTGTCAGGATGGTCGGCAGCTTGAAATACTTGGCCAGGTCAGCCAGCGCCAGCACGTTGTTGCGGAACTTTTCCGGCTCGATATCGCGGACCAGAGATGAAAGCCCGGCCTGATGGTCGACCAGCAGGACGGCGGCGTTATTCTTGTCGAGGCGGATGTAGGGATTGCTCATAGTGGATCTCCTTTGCTTGAACAGGCTGTTGGGGCTAACGGTCATGACATGTCGAGACACCCCTGATGATGAAAGCCATGACCGTCCCCCTCTCACTTGCAGTGCGCATTCCGGCTTGCACGCCGGAATCGTTCGCCGGGCAGGGAGCATGCCCCCTGAATTCCCCGCCTCACCCCTGACCCTTCTCCCGCGAGGTGAGAAGGGAGTTTCGTGAGTCGCTTACGCGACTTTCACATTAATGGCCGATCTGTCCGAAATGGCCACTGTTGAAGTCATGCATTGCCTGGGCGATTTCCTCCTCCGAATTCATCACGAAGGGGCCGTAGCCGACGACCGGCTCAGCGAGCGGTTCGCCGTTGAGCAAGAGCAGAGTCGTGTCGTCGGCAACTTCGAATTCGAGATGGCAGCCTTCACGCTCCATGACGGCCAGTTCTGCGGCCCGCACCATGTGCCTCTCGCTGAGGCGAATGGCGCCGCGCAGCACGAAGAGCGCCGTGGTATGTCCGGCCGGCAGCTCGAACGCGACACGATGGCCGGCCTGCAGGCGCAGATCCCAGACGTTCATCGGAGTGAAGCTGCGGGCCGGACCGCTTGCGTCGCCATACTGGCCGGCGATGATGCGTGCAGTACCAGACTGGTCGGGAAGCGCCACTTCCGGAATCTGCCCGGCGTTAATGCCCTGATATCCCGGCGCCGACATTTTGTCCCGAGCCGGCAGGTTGACCCAGAGCTGGACCATCTCGAAGGCGCCGCCTTTTTCGGCGAATTCCGGGCTATGAAATTCCTCGTGGAGAATGCCGGAAGCTGCCGTCATCCACTGCACATCGCCCGGGCCGATGGTGCCGCCGCCACCCGAGGAGTCGCGGTGTGACACGCCGCCCGCGTAGACGATGGTCACCGTCTCGAAGCCGCGATGCGGGTGCTGGCCGACGCCAAGCTTGCGCGTGGTCGGCGGAAAATCGGCCGGCCCGGCGTAGTCCAGCAACAGGAAGGGCGACATTTCCTCGGCGATGTCGCTGTAGGAAAAAATGCTTTTGACCGGGAAGCCATCGCCGACCCAGTGTTTGCCGTTACTGCGCTTGATGAATGCCAGTTTTTTCATGACTGCTCTCCGTATGTGATTAGCTTCACTTTAGAAGGCAAACGATTCGCGCACTAGATGGTTAAATACGGAAACTTTTTTCAATGAGTTGAACAATGGATCTCAACGAAGCCGCCGTCTTCGTCAAGGTGGTGGACGCCGGAAGCTTTAGCGCTGCTGCCCGCCTGCTGGGCTTGCCGACCTCGACCGTCAGCACCCGAGTGGCGCGTCTTGAGAAGCGGCTCGGTGTAACGCTGCTGCAGCGAACGACGCGCCGCCTGCACCTGACCGATGCGGGCGAGTTGTATTACCGGCATGCGTCGACCGGAGTGAGCCATATGCTCGATGCCGAAGCGGCGGTCACGGAAGCTGATGGCGAGCCAAAGGGACTGTTACGGGTGACGGCGCCGGCGGATATCGGCGATCGCCTCCTGGCGGAGATCATCAATCAGTTGCGCCGGAATTGCCCCAAGGTCAGGTTGGAATTGATGCTGACCGATCGCTATGTCGACCTGGTGGCGGAAGGCGTTGATGTCGCAATCCGCACTGGCCATCTCAAGGATTCGACGTTGATTGCCAAACACGCCGGTATCGCCTGCTGGGCGCCCTTTGCCAGCCCCGACTACCTAAAATCGGCACCGCCGCTGGATTCTCCGCAGGCGCTGCTCAATCATTGTTGTCTGCAATTCACGCCCGTCGGCAAGGATGCCTGGACGCTGAACGACAGCAATGGCAGCGTGACCATTCCGATGTCCGGCCAGGTGATGGTCAACGATGTGCGGGTGATCCGTTCAATGGCGCTGGCTGGCGATGGCGTTGCCCTGCTGCCAGTCTATATGTGCCGTCCGGAATGCGAACATGGCAGACTAATGCGAGTCCTGCCGCAATGGCAGGCGAAAGCCGATCCGCTCCACATCGTCTATCCTCGCCAGCGCTTCATGCCACCCAAGTTGAGGGCGTTTGTCGATCTGGCGTCCCAGGCGTTGCGAAAGTGGCTGGAGGAGTGGTGATAATCGAGCGCTGCATACGTCTATCAACCGCGCAGCGCGAAGGCCTCGAAATCGTCTACCGGCAGCGCTTGGCTGAAGAAGTAGCCCTGATAGGCGTCGCAGCCGGCACTCGCCAGAAAGTCCCGCTGCGCTTCGCTGTCCACGCCCTCGGCGATCACCTCCAGCTCCAGGCTGTGAGCCAGCGCCACGATGCCCCTGGCGATAGCCGCGTCGGTGCTGTCGTCAAGGACATCACGCACGAACGACTGGTCGATCTTCACCTGGTCGAGCGGCAAGCGCTTCAGATAGGACAGCGACGAATAGCCGGTACCGAAATCGTCGAGCGCGAAGCCCACACCGCGGGCTTTCAGCCGCGATACCTTCTCGATCAGATCATCGACATCATGCACCAACAAGCTCTCCGTCAGCTCCAGCGTCAAGCGTTTCGGATTGGCGCCCGTCGCACCAAGGATCGCCAGAAGCTTGTCCGCGAAGTCCGCTTCGCGGAACTGCCGTGCACTGACGTTCACCGCCACCGCGAGCCGGTCCAGCGGCGGTCGCTCGGCCCATTTTGCCAGCTGGCTACATACGTTTTCGAGAACCCAATCCCCCAGCGCCAGAATGAGCCCGGTCTGTTCGGCAAGCGGAATGAACTCCGCGGGGGCGACGGTTCCGTGCACGGGGTGGCGCCAGCGCAACAGGGCTTCGCTTCCGATCAGCTTGCCGTCGCCCGCGAACTGCGGCTGATAGTGCAGCTCGAGCTGGCTCTCGCGGAGAGCGCCACGCAGGCTCGCCTCGAGTTCGGCACGCCTGAGCACCAGGATCTGCATCGCCGGGTCGAAGAAATGCAGTCTGGTGCGACCCGCTTCCTTGGCCTTGTACATTGCCATGTCGGCCTGTTTCAAGATGTTGTCGATCGACGTCTCATGCCCGCGGAACAAGGTCGCGCCAACACTCGCCGTGCCGCGATGATCGACGGCGCCAAGAAGGTAGGGGCGAGCCAGGGCGGCGAGAACCTTCTCGCCGACGACTTCGGTCTGCGTCGCCGCCTCGTCGATGTTGGCGCTGAGGTTCTCCAGGAGGATCACGAACTCGTCGCCACCCAGTCGCGCCACGGTATCGCCCTCACGTATGCCCGCGACGAGGCGTTGCGCGACGGCTTTGAGCAGCCGGTCGCCCGGGTCATGTCCCAGCGTATCGTTGAGCGTCTTGAAGTGGTCGAGGTCGATGAACAGCACGGCGCCGAAGGTCTTGTTGCGCTCGCTGACGGTCATCGCCTGTTTCATGTGATCGAGCAGAAGCGCACGCTTCGGCACCCCGGTGACGATGTCGAAGAAAGCCATCTCGGCGATCTTCCGGTCCGCTTTCTTTCGTTCGGTAATGTCGAAATGCGTGGCCACGTAATGGGTCACGGTGCCGGCGCCGTCGCGCACCGGAGAAATCGTCAGCCAGGTCGGATAGACCTCGCCGCTCTTGCGCCGGTCAAAAATTTCTCCCTGCCAGATGCCGGTACTGTGAATGGTCTTCCACATCGTGCGGAAGAAGTGCGCGTCGTGCAGGCCGGATGACAGCATGCCGGGAGTCTTGCCGATGACTTCTTCGGCAGCGTAGCCGGTCACCTCCGTGAACGCCCGGTTGACCCGCAGGATCAGGTGGTGGGCATTGGTGACCATCATGCTGTGTTGTGATTCGAAGGCGACTGCGGCAATGCGCAGATCGGCGTCGGCCCGCTTGCGCTCGGTGATGTCGCTAATCACGATGCGCAGCACGGTCGCGCCATCGGCGTCCTGCGCCGTCGCGGTCTCCAGATGCGCCCAGAATGGCTGCCCGTCAAACTTCAGCATGCGCAGGTCGCAGCCTGGCGCCTGGCCTGTTGACAAGGCCTGTTTGTGGTGCAGGTAGAAGACATCCTGGTCGGCCTTGCGAATGAAGCGGCTGAAGCGCAGCTTGAACAGGGCGCCGCGGTGAGGTTGGCTTCCAGGATCAGCCCGGCCTGACTCACGCTGCAGTAAGCGACCGGGGCCAGGTCATAGATGTCGAAATAGCGCGTCCGCGCGGCTTCCAGCTCAAGCTGCGTCCGACGCAGCTCTTCGTTCTGCATCTCCAGTTCGATCTGATGCACGCGCAGTTCGAGCAGCGCGTCGCGGATCGCTTCGCGTGACAGGCTTGCGTCTTCTTCCAGTGCGCGATCGGTTTGCTGGCGGAGCGCCTCCTCGGCACGCTGGCGAATGGCTTGCTCGGCGCTCAGTGCGCCGTTGGCCATGGGTGGCATCGAGGGGTGATGGCGCTGACTTTTGCGCCCCATGGCATCATCCCGCGGAGCCGTCGACGGCCGCTTTGTTGGCCCGCTCGCTGGTCGCCACCGCGTACATTCGCTCGGCCTCGTCGACCAGCGCGGTGACCGTGATCCACACCTCCAGCAGCGCACCGTCCCTGGTCAAGCGTTGCGTCCTGTGCGGTTCGAGCACTTCGGCACGGCTCAAGCGACGGATCCGCGCCAAGGCCTCCTCGCGCAGTTCCGGAGGGATGCGCTCGCGCACGTTCATCAGCAGCGCCTCGGCCTCACTCCAGCCATACATCTTCACCGCCGCCGGGTTCCAGGACAGGATGCGACCTTCCAGGTCCTGGACGGTGATCGCGTCGGACGCGTCGTGGACCACGACGGCCAGGCGGCGAAGCTGCGCATTGGCCTGGGTGAGCGAGTCTTCCAGCCGTTTCATTTCGGTGATGTCGACAAAGGTGATCACTGCGCCGCCAATCACGTTGTCCAGCGTGCGATAGGGTCGGATGCGCATCAGGTACCACAGGCCATCGACGGTCTGTACCTTGGCGTCCTGGAGTGTCAGGGTGTCGATGACCGTCTGCACGTCGGTCACCAAACGGTCGTAGCCGACCAGGTTGGCGGCGAAGTGCGCCACCGGGCGGCCAATATCGCTCGGAATCAGGTTGATGATCGACGAGGCGGCCGGTGTGAAGCGCAGGATGCGCAGTTGCGCATCCACGAAGATTGTCCCGATGCCGGTGCCGGCAAGCAGGTTGTTCATGTCGTTGTTGGCCTGCGACAAATCGCCGACCTTGGCTTGCAGCTCGCTGTTGACCGTCGCCAGTTCCTCGTTGAGCGATTGCAATTCTTCCTTGGAGGTCTCCAGTTCTTCGTTGGTCGATTGCAGCTCTTCGTTGACCGACTGCATTTCCTCGTTCGACGAGCGGAGCTCCTCGTTGGCGGTCTCGAGTTCCTCCTGCATGCTCTGGAGGTATTCGTCCTTGGCCCGGAGTTCCTCTTCGATGGCCGCGATGCGGGCGTCGCTGTCCGCTTCGCTGTGCTCGCCTGCCGCTTCGGCGCGCCCGGCGCCGGCGCCGATCGGCAGGGCCGCCTGCGGCGGCACTTCGGGATCGGCCGCGGCGGCGTCCACGAAGAGGAGCAGGTACAGGGGCGCCTGCGCTGTCGCGGCCGGGCCGGTGGTCAGCGGGTGAATGCTCAGGTTGACACGCGTAAAATCGCCGTTGCTCTTGACCTGCAGCCCGGTGGCGCGGACGGCGGCCTTGCTGCAAATCGCCTGATGCAGGCCCTTGCTCAGTTCGTGTTGCAGCCCCTGGCGGGCCATCTTGATGACGTTGTTGACGCCAGATTCACCGGGCTGCGGCTCGAGGTAAGCGCCGCAGCGGCCGTGCAGGTAGAGAAGGTCGCCCTGCGCGTTGACCAATGCACAGGCCGGCGCGACGTGCTGCAGGATGGCTTGTTCGGTGACCTCGCGCAGCGGCACCTTCATCGGAAAGGCCGCCCGTGCAGCGCTACGGTAGCGTGCCGGCCGGGACGGCAGAAACCAGCCCAGGCCCGGGCGTGCCGCGCCAGTAAACCCCTCCTTGCGCTGGTAAAGCTTCGCCTTGCTGTCCACCACGGCAAACAGATCGGTGAAATTGCCGATGCTTTCCGACGTGCCGAGGAACAGGACGCCGTCGGGATTCAGCGCGTAATGGAACAGGGGAATGACTTTCTGCTGCAACTCCTGGCCGAAATAGATCAGCAGATTGCGACAGCTGATCAGGTCCAGCCGCGAGAACGGTGGATCCTGGCAGACGTCCTGCTCGGAAAAGATCAACAGGTCACGCACGCTCTTGTTGATCACGTAAGCACTGCCATCCGGTTCCCGGGTAAAGAAACGCGCCAGGCGCTCCGGCGACACGTCGCTGGCGATGCTCGCCGGATAACGGCCAGCGCGCCCGGTCGCCATCGCCCGGGCGTCGATGTCGGTGGCAAAAAGCTGCACGGCGTACCGGCGCTCGATCGCCTCCATCTGTTCGAGCAGCAGGATGGCGATCGAATAGGCCTCTTCGCCGGTAGAGCATCCCGGTGCCCAGACGCGGACCACCTCGCCATCGGGCTTGTTGGCGAACAACGGCGGGATGATCCGTCCGGCAAGGACCTTGAAGGCCTCCGGATCGCGGAAGAAGCTGGTCACGCCGATCAGCAGGTCGGCAAACAGCGCCTCGATTTCTTGCGCTGTCTTCTGCAGGTACTGGACGTAGCCGTCCAGCGCCTCGATCTGGTGCAGGCTCATGCGGCGCAGAATGCGGCGGTGGATACTGCTCATCTTGTATTGCGAAAAATCGTGGCCGGTCTGCGCGCGCACCAGGACGAAGATTTTTTTAAGCGCGTCCCGGATCTTGGGTGCCGGTTCGGCAAGCAGCGGAGCCAGCCGGCCAAAGGCGTGCGTCGCGTAACTGATGATCTGGGCAGGCATCTCGGCCGGCGGCAGCTGCCAATCCACCAGGCCGGTGGCGATGGCGCTGCGCGGCATGCCGTCAAAAGTGCTGGAGCCGGGCTCCTAGGCCATGACCATGCCGCCTTCGGCCTTGATCGCCCGGACCCCCAGCGTGCCGTCGCTGCCGGTGCCGGCGAGCACGACGCCAATGGCGTACTCGTGCTGGTTCTGGGCCAGCGAGCGGAAGAAGAAGTCGATCGGCAAACGCTGGCCGCGTGGTTCGGACGGCGGCAGCAATTCCAGCCGGCCATGGAGGAACGCCATCTGGCGGCTCGGCGGAATGACGTAGACGCAGTTTGGACGTACCTCCATGCCGTCGGTGACCTCGACCACCCGCATGCGCGTGTAACGCTGGATCAGATCGGGGAGGATGCTCTTGTGGTCCGGCGCCAGGTGCTGCACGAGCACGAAAGCCATGCCCGGGTCGCTATCGGCCGGCATCCCGGAGAAGAAGGCTTCGAACGCTGCCAGCCCGCCGGCCGAGGCGCCAATGCCGACGATCGGGAAGGGAGTGTCCGGGGTGCTCTCGGGTGAATCGGAGTCGCTCGGTGGCGTTACCGAAGCTTGCGGCTTGGGCTTCCCCGTCGCTTTTCCACGTTGCATCCGCCGTGCCTCTTGTGTGCTTGTTGTCGCGCCGGAAGATACGCCACCTAACGGCAAAGTCAAACACGCATCTCCTTCAAGCTCATACCAAGGTGGACAAGGCTGCCCCTATTCGGTTGCGGAGCTCCTCGCTAGAATGGCTGGATGCCAAAACAGCTTCCTCCCGCGATCCCGGAACTCAATCGTCGCCGCGCGACGGCTGGCCTGATCCCCATCTATACGTTCGTCGCCGGCCGGCGGCAGTACCGGCACGAAGCGCTTGTTGCCGAGCCTGTCGTCGTAGAGCGCCGGCGTGATGTGCTGCGACTCCCAGCCTCCCACGATGATTCCTCGGGACGAAATTGCCGCTCGCCCGGATCGGGATGATTGCTTCCTTGTAAAGCGAGTTTCCTCACGCTGAACGGTACCGGCCATCCAGTCTTCGTGAGACAAAAAGCAGGCGGCAGATTCTTCCGCCCCTCTCGCGAGCTGCACTTTCTCAAGCAGGCCAATCGCCTAACGATCATGGCAGTCGAGATACCCCGGATGATGAAAGTCATGACCCTCCCCCCTTCCCCCGGCCCTTCTCCCGCAGGGGGAGAAGAGAGGTTCGTGAGTCGCATACGCGACTTTCACGATAGACTGATTGGCCCAAAAGGCGGCAATGAGGAGTAGACAGAAGCAGGTCGCCTCGAAGCGATCTGTCGAGCCATTACCGGCGTTACCCATCGATGCGACTTCAACAGCCTGTTCAGGCTTGCCCCGCGTGGCCATTTTCTTCGCGATGATCTCGTGCAAGCACGTGCAGCCTGTGAAATCACAAGCCAGCAGCGTCGAGCGAGCCAACAGAGAGGTGCTGGAAGCGTCAGGGCCCTCCCCTGACCATAATGAAGACTCGTAGACGGTTCATGGTGCCCCTGGATTTGATGCTTTTCCGGGGCTGCTGCCGTAGGCCGGTTGTTCGGCTCGTTTTGACAGGATTTTCGCTCGCCATCCGCGTGGAGGAAAGACGATGAATTTCAAGGACAAGACCCCTGTCCAGTTCGCGAAGGAAGTGCTCGGTGGCCGCGAGATCTCGGCCGCCGAGTCGCGCAATCTGGTGAAGCAACTCAAGGACGAGCACGCCTTTGGGTACGCGCGCAAGGTCCTGGCGCGCGCGCGCAAGAGCCGGGTCGACGATGCGCAGCTGGCGATCTGGCTGCGCCAGCAACACGCCCTCTGCACCTACAAGGACCCCGACCTGCCGGCGTCGACGCGCTTCGACCTCGCACTCGAGATTCTCGCAACGGGCGAAGACCTCGGCGCGACGAAGGACCAGGAGACGCTGGGGCTTGCCGGTGCGATCCACAAGCGGATGTGGGAGGTCGACGGCCAGCGCGACCACCTCGAATGGTCACTCAGCTTCTACCGCCGCGGCTACGAGCTTGGCGTCGAGCCGGATGCAGGCTACACGGCGATCAACGCCGCCTACGTCGCCGACCTGCTCGGCGTGGAGTCGGCGGCGGACGCTAAAGGCGGGCTGACCTCGCAGGCCGCCGCGGCGTATCGCAAGTTGGCGCGCACCATTCGCGAGGACATCATCCAGACCCTCGTGCCGCTCGCGGAGGAGCCCGCAAACAAACTCATCACTGGGCAGTGGTGGTTCGTCTGCACCATAGCGGAGGCCTACTTCGGCCTTGCTCGCTACGACCAGGCGAGCGAATGGCTGCGCGAGGCGGCAGCGATCGAGAATGTCTCGGAGTGGGAGTTCCAATCGACGGCCCAGCAGCTCACGAAGCTGGCGCGGCTCCAATCCGCGGGCGAAGTGGACAGCGGCGAAACGTTCCGGAGTTCCCCGGCCGGCAGGACCTTGCTCGCCTTCCTCGGCAACGACGCGCTCGGCCTGCAATCGGCATACCTCGGCAAGTTCGGTCTCGCCCTCTCGGGCGGTGGCTTCCGCGCTTCCCTCTACCACATCGGAGTCCTCGCGCGGCTCGCGGAGCTCGATGTCTTGCGCAACGTCGAGGTCATCTCCTGCGTCTCGGGGGGTTCGATTCTCGGCGCCCACTACTACCTCGAGGTCCAGAAGCTGCTCGAGTCCAAGAACGACCTCGACATCACGCGTCAGGACTACATCGATATCGTCCGACGCGTGGCGCGGGATTTTCTGGCGGGTGTTCAACGGAACATCCGTTGGCTTGTCGCCGCGTCCTTTCTCACCAACCTGAAGATGATCTTCCGCCCGAGCTACTCGCGCTCCGACCGGCTGGGGGAACTCTACGAGGAGTGCCTCTACGCACGCATTCAGGACGGCAAGGGGGGGAGCGAACGCTTCATGAAGGACCTGTTCGTGAAGCCGAAGGGCTGCGCGACGGACTTCAACCCAAAACGCGACAACTGGCGTCGCAAGAACAAGGTGCCGACGCTGATCCTCAACGCGACGACGCTGAACACGGGTCACAACTGGCAGTTCACGGCGTCGTGGATGGGAGAATCGCCCTGGTCCGTCGACCCCGCGGTCGACGGGAACTACCGGCTGCGTCGGGTGTACTACGACGACGCGCAGGGCATCGAGATGAAGGATGGCGAGCGACGCGGCGTCCGACTCGGAACTGCGGTGGCGGCTTCGGCCTGCGTTCCCGGCCTGTTCGAGCCGATCGTGCTGCGCGGCGTCTACGCGAACAAGACGGTGCGACTCGTCGATGGCGGCGTGCACGACAACCAGGGTGTCGTCGGCCTGTTGGAGCAGGATTGCAATGTGCTGCTGGTGAGTGACGCGAGCGGGCAGATGGAGTCGCAGGATGAGCCGAGCAACAGCGTCATCGGCGTCCCCCTGCGCTCGAACAGCATCCTGATGTCGCGCGTGCGCGAAGCGGAGTACGACGATCTGGTTGCGCGCCGAAGCACGTCGCTGCTGCGCGGCTTCATGTTCGTCCATCTCAAGAAGGACCTCGACGTGGAGGCGGTGAACTGGGCTGGCTGCGACGAGCCGATCGAGGCTTCGGACGACGCCCGCCCGGCCGAGCTCCGCGGCCCACGCACGCGCTACGGTATTCGCAAGAGCGTGCAGCGGCGGCTGGCGGCCATCCGAACCGACCTCGATTCGTTTTCGGATAGCGAAGCCTACGCGCTCATGGTCAGCGGCTACCGGATGACCGAATTCGAGTTTCCGCGCACCGTGTCGGGCTGCGAAGCACCTGCGGAGGAAGCCGTGCAGTGGCCGTTTCTCGCGGTCGAGCCGGCGATGGACCGCGCCGACGACTCCGGCAAGCTGATGGAGTTGCTCTCGGTGGCTGACCAGGGAGCATTCAAGGTCTGGAAGCTGTACCCGCCACTGAGGATTCTCGCTTGGATCCTTGTTGCTGTCCTCGGTGCCTGCGCCGCGTGGTGGCTGTGGGAGAAGCGCGACGAGGCGGTGATCACCTACCAGACAATCGGCGTTTCGCTGCTGGTCCTGATTGCGAGCACGGTTCTCGGCAAGAGCGTCATGCGCATCGTGCGCTTCCGCGAGACGGTGACGAAGATTCTCTTCGGCATCGGGATGGCGCTCATCGGCTTCTTCGTGGCGAAGATACACCTGGCTTTCTTCGACAAACGCTTCCTGAAGCTTGGGCGCATCAAGCGCTTGCTGCCGTAGCCCGGATTCCTCACCAAGGAGTCGATCAAGCCTTTGCCAAGGGAAAGAGAGTTGCATTCACCGGGAAGAGTGTGCACTTTGCGCACGATCATCGGCGCCCTATCCGTAAAACCGCCTCTGGATCGCCCCCGTGCAAAGCAGCATTTCTTGCACTTTGTAACAGATCAGGGAGAATGCGCGGTTCGCCTGTGAAATAGCGCCCTGCCTTCCAGTGGTAACGGCCACGGGTAAAAGACGTAACGTGTCTAGGCACGAACACCACGAGGGAGCATGACCATCATGCGCCGCCAAACGACCTATCATTCGCAGAACATACGTTCTCAGCTCTGGGCTAATCAACCATGAAAAAAACCATCCACGACAGGAAAATCCGCATCGGCGTTGTCGGTTGCGGCCGCATCGCCAAAAGCCATTTTTCGTCCATCGAAGCGCATTCTGAAAATATCGAACTGGTGGCGCTCTGCGATAGCAATGGCGTAACCCTCAAAGCCCACCAAGAGCAATATCAGGTCCCAGGTTACCGGAGCCTTGAAGAGATGCTCACCTCCGAGCAACTCGATCTCGTCTCCCTTTGTACGCCAAGCGGCCTCCACCCGGAACAGGCCGTTGTTGCCGCCCGACTCGGGGTGAATGTGATGACCGAAAAGCCCATGGCGACGCGCTGGCAAGACGGCATGCGCATGGTCAGGGCGTGTGACGAAGCGGGAGTGCACCTCTTCGTGGTCAAGCAGAACCGCCGTAATTCAACGCTACAGCTTCTCAAACGTGCCGTAGAAGAGAAGCGCTTCGGCAAGATCTATATGGTCACAATCAATGTCTTCTGGACCCGCCCTCAAGAGTACTATGATTCCGCAAAGTGGCGCGGCACATGGGAACTGGACGGAGGGGCGTTCATGAACCAGGCCAGCCACTATGTGGATCTCATCGACTGGCTGATCGGCCCGGTAGATGCCGTGCACGCCATGATGGCAACGCTGGGACGCGACATCCAGGTCGAGGATTCTGGCGTTATCAACATCCGCTGGCGAAGCGGTGCCCTCGGCTCGATGAACGTGACCATGCTCGCCTACCCGAAGAACCTTGAGGGTTCGATCACAATTCTGGGAGAGAAAGGCACGGTCCGCGTCGGCGGCGTCGCGGTCAATGATATCCAGATCTGGGATTTTGCCGAGGGCCGCGACTACGATGAGAAGGTCATGGATGCCAACTACCAGACCACGTCCGTCTACGGTCTGGGCCACCCCCTGTATTACAAGAACGTGGTCGACGTCATGCGTGGCGAAGCAGAACCAGAAACCGATGGCCGCGAGGGTTTGCGCTCGCTGGAAGTATTGATCGCTGCCTATCTCTCGGCTCGCGATGGCCGAACCGTTTCGCTCCCCCTGGAATACTGAGCGCCGGACTGGCGCTTGGCGGCTACCGGAATCGCCGGCGGCCCCAGGCCCAGGCCCAGGCCCTCACCAACCTACTAAAAAAGGAAGCTGCGCAGCAAAATGCATGCACAAATCCATCCTACCGCCATCGTCGACGATGGCGCTGAAATCGGCGAAGGAACCCGCGTCTGGCATTGGGTTCACGTGTCTGCCGGCGCCCGCATCGGCAAAGCCTGTTCTCTGGGGCAGAATGTCTTTGTCGGCAACCGTGTCGTCACTGGCGACAACGTCAAGATCCAGAACAACGTTTCTGTTTACGACAATGTCACGCTGGAAGACGACGTGTTCTGCGGCCCGAGCATGGTTTTCACGAATGTCTACAACCCACGCTCCGCAGTTAATCGGAAAGATCAGTATCGCGATACGCTCGTCAAGCGCGGCGCGACAATTGGTGCCAACAGCACGATCGTCTGTGGCACCACAATTGGCGAATACGCTTTCATAGCTGCCGGCGCTGTCGTCAATCGTGATGTGAAAGCCTATGCGCTCATGGTCGGGGTCCCCGCCCGCCAAGTTGGCTGGATGAGCCAGTACGGTGAACGACTCGATTTGCCTCTCGCGGGCAACGCAAGGATCACCTGCCCGAATACTGGCACGACGTATGAACTAATCGACGGGATCTGCACCTGTCCCGGCCCCTGAGCACACGCGGCACGCAGCGCGCGACCGCGTAACTGCTGCGTACCGCCCTCATCGAGCAGTCTCCGCTTCAGTCTTTCCGGAACAACCGGCCGATCATGCGTTGCCACACCGGCTGCAACAGCGCACGCTCGGCTCGCCAGGCCAGCAGTTCATCGAGCGCCCTCTCGGGTGTCGTGAACCGGCCCGTGGTTCGTGATACGTAGGTGGGATACAGGACGAGCACGCCCGCCACCAGTTCGTCAAGCGTCAAGCGGCGGCTACGGCGAGCCGGCGGCAAATGATCGACCGTCAAACCCCAACCGGCGTAGAACGGTTGCCCGTAGCAGACAACCACCCTGCCCCGCAGGAGCGCTTCAAAACCGGTCAATGAAGTCAGGGTATGTACCTCATCGACTTCTGACAGCAACTCGCCCATGGCCACGTCAATCACCACCTCGTCGCACCAGCGCTTGGCCTCACCCTCCCCCTGTCCCTGCAGGCGAAGCCCGGCGACGACATCGGGGTGTGGTTTGTAGATCACGTAGGCATCCGGGTTGGCGGCGCGCACGGCACTCAACAAGTCAACATTACGGCGAATGACCGGTGCACCATACGCGAGCGAAGCATCCGACTCGACCTGCCCGGGCACCAGGATCACCCGCCGCCACGTCTGCGACGGCTGATCCTGCCGAGCACTGGAGCCGTCGCCCCAACGAGGGTTACCTGCAAGTTGCCGATGAGGCGTCGCTACGGCGATACTCGGTGGCCGCAGCCAGCGGGCGCTGCCAACGTTGTACTTAGTCAGTCCGGAGTTCACCAGGCGCTCGCGTAACGCGCGCGCCCGCACCAGCAATGCTTCGTCAAACGCCGTACTCTGCAAGAGGACTTCCAGGTCCGACGCACAGGTCGCATCGTAGTAGATGCCACGCTGGTCCATCACCCAGGACAGCGGGCGGATGAGATCGGCTCCCAGGCCGACCGAACGCAGGAAGCCGTCTTCCAGCCGGACAAGCTTGTTGCTATTCGGGGCGAGACCTGCCGGTTGTTTTCGCCCCCACACCGCAAGTAGCGCTCCCGCTGCGACCGAATCCGCCGCTCGCGGAAAGTGCACTTCTGATCCCTGAAAAAAACTCCGCACGATCGGCGTCTTCCAGCGCGAAAACTCGAACGCGACCACCTCATTGGGAAAGCGCTCGCGCATCCGGCGCTGCAGTCCCAACCATTCGAGCAGGCGTTCAACGGCACAGCGTGTGCCCGTTTCAGGGTCAATGTAGCGCGGATAGGCAATCAACGCACCGAATACCAGATTCTCGAGGGGCACCGAGCGGCGCCGCTCCGGCGCCACCAATTCGTCATCGGTCAGCCCCCAGCCGGCGTAGAACGGCATACCGAAGGTTCGCACGCGTTTGCCCCACAACAGGCCTTCGAAGCCCATTTGTGAGGTCACCGTGTACACCGCCTGCGCGTGTTCGAGGAGAGAAACCGGGTGCACATCCTGCCCGAGGACCTTTATCCGCGGGTCGATCGAGAGCGCCGCGAGATCGAAATGGCCGCGCTTGTAACCGGCCATCACCTCGGGATGAACCTTGAGCAGTACCAGACAGTCGGGGTTCTCGGCCAGTGCGGCGTCAAGCATGCGCTGAAAGCAGGCTTCGTCGCCCATGCCGAAGCGAATCGAGGCATCGCCCGCAGTCTGGTCCACGACCAGAACGAAGGGACCAAGACTGCTGGGTTCCGCGGTCTCGGATGCGGCGAAATACTCTCGCGAGTGGTTGTATTTCGATACCCGCGCCGCCCGCCACTTCGACAGCAGAACCCGTGCCCGTGCGCTCTGCTCGCTCGTCAGTTCAGTGGCAATCAGACATTCAAGCCGCGAAGCTTGATGCGCATCGTAGTAAATCCCGAGATCGTCAACCACCACTGACAAGGGCGGCTCGTTCCGGCCAAGTCCGAGCGAGCGCAAGAAGCCGTCTTCAAGGCAAATGAAAGGAATCATTCGCCCCTCGGCGACGCGGATGGCACGTCGGGCAAAGCGGCTCCTGCCCCAACCCACGGTCGCCGCCAGTTCAGCCGGCGCTCTGAAGACGCAACGAACCACGGCCCCACCGAGAAACTCCTCCAGACCACGCATTTTTCGCAGTCCGCGGTTGAAAACCCCGTACACGCGCCTAGATCCTTAGCAAACCGGCGGTCAGGCCGAAGCGAAAACGGCGGACGGAAGCCAGCTTGTCTGCGAAATCAGGACTCTGTATTCCGCGCACTACCTTCTCCAAATCACGCCCGTCGAAAACAAACCCGAGATCGTGGGTTCTGACGAGATCCGCCAAGTAGCTGCCATCCGCCGCGACCACGGGAATTCCCACTGCCAGCGCCTGAAAGAACTTGTTCGGCAAGGCTAAGCGATAGCTCAGGCAGACATCGTCCACGCAACACCACATCACACATCGATGTACGGCCACCAGTGAAACGAGCGCGCTTTCGTAGTCGCGTGGGCCAATCACCCAACCGGCGGCAATAGCGAGTTCCGGAAGCTCACCGATAAAGAAGGCGTGCACCGGGACACCGAGCCGCTTCGCCTCGCTCGCCAGCCGATCAAGCTGTCGCCCCCTGATGCCGGCGCCGACGTAGACCAGCGCCAACCGGCCCGGCTCCGGTACGTCAAACGAGCGCTCGCGACAGCGGTTCACGAAATGATCGTTGAGCACGACGCGTATCCGTTCGCGCGGCACGTCGTGCACGTGCTCATAGAGAGCCGCGATCGGGGCATTGACCACCCGCAGTTCGCGTGTTCGATCGAGCACGCTTCTTTCGACTACCACATCGAACGCCGTGCGCAGCCAACTGTTCCTGCGGTTTCGATGAAACTCGACCTCGTGAGCATCATAAACCAGCTCGGCGCCTGAGCACTTCGACAACTCCGCACCGACCACGCCGCAAAAGAGATCGTGCGCATGGACCAGGCGCACGCCGTCAAGCCGGCCGAGGAGGCTTGCGGCCACGCCCTGCGCTCGGACAAAACTGCGCAGAGAAACAGACCAGCCACCGGCAGCGTTCTTGGGGCTCAACCCGTAGTGTCGCCGGAGCAACGACCACAGCCCATGGCCGCGCGACAAAGCCTTCAACAGCATCAACAACGCCCGTAAGCAAACCAAGAAGCCTAATGGCGGGTCGGCAACGTCACCATTTACAAGGTCGACAATTTCGACCAAGGGATAGTCGGCAAGGGAAGCCAGCACTCTCTTGTCGTGCTCGAGTTCCTCACTGATAAGTACCAGAACTCGACCCGCGACCAAACCAGACGCCCCGGTCAAGATGCTAAGTTCCAATCGCAGAAAGCCGGCAATGTGGCAAACGTGTAAGCAAGCTCCAAGATCATGACGGAATCCCTATGTGCCTTTTGCGATGTGATCCCGCCATTCGATCCTTCCCGTAAAGCAAGGGATGAAGTCGAGGCTCGAGGAGAAAACCCGGGCTGGTCACTGTCCACAATTGGCAAAGCACTAACACGAAGACGTGCTCGTGCTGCCCATGTACATCTTATGTTTGCCAAGCGACTTGCCGCCAGGAGGGTGGTCTTCCACAACAGGCGGCACGCCCGACGACTCAGTCAGTCCGAAGTGTGGGCCACCCGCAGGGATTTCCGTGCCGTACACGCACACGCCAGCTAGGCAGCTACGCGCTTTCGGCACGCTTGACAAAAACCCGTTTGAAGTAGCCCTTGCGGTCGTCGCCAATGTCGTCAAAGACCGCGGCTGCGCCGAAGACGTCAGCTGCCAGACTCAGCCAATCTTGATCCCAGTCTCGGTAAACCCGCACCATCAGATCGCTTTGATAGTAGTGCTTCGAAGCCACGTAGCAGTACGCTCCGCCAGGCGCCAAAGCCTCATGAATTGCGCTCAATATACTTCTCGCGGCATTGTAATCCTCAATGAATACCGTTCCTGTCTTATCCAAAACCAGATCAAACAGCCCTGCAACGCTGCTAGCCGATGCCGCTCCGCTCCTCCGCCAGTCCATGAACGCTTCAATCGAATCGGCAACCCAACGACACGCCGGATAGCGCGCAGCGCAGACCCAGATGCCCTCCACCGAACCGTCGACCCCGATACACAATGGAGGAGTGTCCTTCGGTCGCTTCCGAACAACCAGTGTGCGGACGAACTCGAGGAAGTCGCCTTGCCCGCTACCCAGTTCGAGAACGCTGCCAATCGACGCAGCGTTTTGAGACACGTACTGCCCAATAAAGGATGCCACGGATGGAGCGATCGTATACAACTGCGAAGTGCTGCCATACTTCTTGTCATAAAGGTCAAAACGCGGGTTTGCTTTGGCATAGAGGATGTTCTCCCGCCGTTCCAGATGAAGCGACTTGGCGTCCAGCACCTTCGCATGGTAGGCACTGTTGCGGCGCGCCTTGCTCGCCGCAAGCGCAGCTGGATTGTAGTTGGCTAGTGGACTCCAATGACAAGCATGCACCAAACACTGGACATTGCTGGAGACGTCGCGAGTCAGCAGATACTCTTTGACGGCAGCGAGCATCTCGGTGCTTTCAGCGAATTTGTCGAGATAACGCGTCTGGTCGTTCTGCAGAAAGAACCAGCGAGCGGAGCTATCCGAGAGGTATAGTCCGTGTGGCGTAAAATTGGCTTCATACGCAAGACCATAATCAGCCATGGGGAGCGAGAACTTCTCAACGGTGTGTGCGCCGCACATAACCAGCGATGCAAAGAAGCGTTCATGATCGGGGCTGTTCAAGTACTCCTGAAACAACTTTCCTCGCAATTCTCTAAATATCTGATAGTTAAGATAACCGTCGATACGACACCGGCGTGACCCATGGGCAACCGTGCCCCTGATCACAATCCCGTTCTTCTGAAAACTCTCGAGGATCTGTTCCAGGAACTCGCCCGGCTGCCGCAAGGTATTCAGGCTCAAGGTAATCAAGTCGTTGTGCAGAGCCACCTCATGCCCGAGGTCGAGCAGTTGTTTGGCGTAGGAAAAAACCTTCGGGTCGATGTGCAATTGCCCCCCGCTGACGTGACCAAAGTAGTTCGCAGGTAAGTACTGACCGTCAGGATGGAGCAGGAAGTATGACGACCGCACACCAAGCTGCGACTCCAGTGCGGCCATTGCCAGGGCATTTTCGATAGACCAATCGACATCGTGTCGCAGGACGACATGCGGGGTAGTCACTGACAGTGAGTCCAGCACCGAACAAAACGGCAGGCCAAAAGCAGCCAGAAGATCTTCGACGTACCGTGTCCGATCGGTCCACAGAACTGCCTCATGCACATGCGGTAGCACGAGCCCCCCCATGGCGCTCGATGGCATCCCGGGATCGATTCCGTCGACCTGCGCCACGAAACCGTCAACGCCGCTCCTTTCGCCAGCCTCGCGCGCATCTGAAGACCGTTTCTGGCCACGAAACAGCCATATCGTCGAAGTCGGCGACAGGGCTATCGGAGTCACCTGGAAGCCAAGGAAGAGATGCCCGTAGCGTTGCGCAACCTGAGCAGCACTACGGAAATAACGAACGTGACCGAAAGAATCAAAGTTCGGAACGGTCCCAAAAACTTCAACCCCGGTAGGAATCGACTCAAGCAGCAACAGATCCTGATCGATATGCTCCAGCACCTCTGTACACACCACTGCATCACAGTCGAACTGCTGCACAGCCCTCGGATTCGGGAGCGAAACCACTTCAAAGCGATAGTCTGGGCAGCGAACTCTCGCCTGCTGAATTGCAACTTCACTGAAATCGATGCCGGTGTAGGCGAGATTTGCAATGTTCTCGTGCAGGTACTCGGCGAATTGGCCTGGACCGCAACCCAGGTCCAACGCCCGCCGAGTCCCTGCGGAAATCAGCAAGTCGGCCATCGCTCGCCATACGCAGGCATATTCGGACACGCTCCCGTGCTGTGCATACTTGCTCGACGCTCTGAAGATGGCGTCGTAGTAGCTCGCCGAGGCTTCGCCGGCTTCCGCACGCCCGGCGGCATGCTGCCGCTGAACTTCCATCAGAGCCGCCAGTACCGCGAAATCCTCTTTTAGTGCCAAGGAACTGCTGTACGCGTCCACTGCCAGTGACAGCTCGCAAGCGAGGGTAGCGCTGCGCGCCAGGCGATTCCACCAGGCGACCTGCGAGCCATCGAGTAGCAGAGCTGCCTGGTAGCTTTCAATTGCTTCGCGATACCGATTTTGGGCGTAGAGAACCGCGCCACTCGCGGCATGATGTGCTGCTACATCCGGACCTAAGGCAGCGGCACGCTGGAAACCACGCAGCGCCGAATCATGATCAGCCAGCTTTTTGTACAGGCGCCCGCTGAGCGAATGATAAGCAGCAACCCCGGGTGCCGCGATCAGGGCCCGCTCGATGAATTCACGCGCCTCCGTCAGTTCTCCGAGTTGCACCGCCGCTTTGTGGGCCGACGAAAGCAGGAAAGGGTTCGACGGAAAAGCAACAAGGGATGTCCGGCACAGGGCGGCGACACCCGTCCAGTCGGACGCGAGCAAGCTTGCCCGGACGTCCGCAATGATGTCGGCAGATAACTTCGCGTCCATGCCGGGGGCTTCGCCGTCATTCAGCATCATCAACTCACAAAACGTTGGACATCACAACACCTCCTGTTCCGTGCGGAAACCAGAGGCAAGGGCTGGTCACTCGGCCGTCGCACCAGGCAGGCAATTCTTGGCCAGACAACGGCCCGACCCCAGGCGGCCAAGCGATCGTCCATTCCTGACCTGATTCCGCACGTCCGATCCGCTATCCAGCAACCGCACTTTCGGGCCGCGTGGGCATCGATCTACTGGCTCGTACCGCCGACAATGGTCGCCCAAAGCCCAAAAGGCGGGAGCGAACTGGCGCGCGACAAATACTCGCCGCATTGGGAACTGGCCAGCGGGGATTTCTTTCGGAAGGCACAGTGTGCGGCGGTCAGCGTCGCCTGGCATTTTGAAGCATCGCCGCCCCAGAACCTGCAGTTCGCAGTCCGGCACCTTTTATTGTCGCATGTGGCCCATTTCTCCCAAACCCCCAAACCGTGGTCGCGAAACTCCTTCGAAGCAAGCAGAACGCCAATTTGATCGGAGAGCACAGCCATCGCGGCGGCGTGGTTTTCGACATTCTGCGAAGCGTCGGCCTGTTTCGATATCCATTGTGGATCGAGTCGTCCCAGATATCCCTCATTTCCGGCTCGCCGCTCATCGAGTTCCGAGCGCATGGCCCGTCTGGCCAGTTGTGTTGCTGCAGGGTCGCTGGCGGCAATTCCCAACACCGCCGCCCCATAAGCCATGAATACGTTGATATTTCGCACGTAACGCCCGCTATCATTCGAATGGTCGCTATAGAGATAGTAGGCACATCCCGTGCAAGGAACAGCCGCGAGAGTGTACTGCTGCCAGAAGGACAACACCTGCCCCGCCATGGTGAGAAACTCCTTGTTCCCCAAGAAGTCTCCCGCCGTGGCCAGACACGCGATTCCCAGCCCCGTCTGGAACGAGTAAACTGTGTTCGGGGTGTTGCACGTTCCATCGCCAAACGCATCGAGACCACCGTGCGGACAACTGTCGGGACTCTTGCCTTGGTACCTCCAGCCTTTGATTACCCCCTTCGATCTTACGGCCGTGTCGGCAAGTAACTGGGCCGTGGCGCGCAGCTTTGCTCCCGCTCGCTTGTCGCCTGCTTCGAGCAATGCGGCTGCCGCCAGGCAATCCCAGCCCAGGTCGCCAGCGTCCCGGTTTGCCATCGACCGGGTACTGTTCAAGAAGCCCTTGATGAAGGCCACTACCTTGCTCTGGGCGACACCGGGCAAATCGCTGACTGCCGCCGGGCGAAAATCCTCAGGCTTCGCGGAGGGTTCTTCGGCCGCGACTGCGCCGTTCATAAAAATTATGGCTGCCAGCACCAGGCTAGCGACGCACACCACCAAGTGCCTGATGTTCATGTCCATCCTCTCCCTCCTCTCCCGCCTCTCCTTCCAACCTCGTTAATGGCCTTCCGATTGCCGATTGCAAGTCGAAAAGGCTGCTCCTGACCGACAAGCCCGCTGCCGCGCGGCTTATTGTCCTTCGCTCAATCTGGCCAAGGAAGCGCTCGGCAGGGTGCGAGGAAGGTTTACTCATCGAGCCGTTGCCTCGTCTCCGACATAAAGCGGGCAAGGGCCATCGATCCCACCGAGCCGCCAAACCACCCCCTCGGAAACCAGTCCGGACGGCGACCAAACAGCCGAACCAGCTTGCCTCGAATCTCCGGGCGAACGGAGTCGAGCAGGCTGAAGCCCGCTATGAGCATGTACAGCGTCGAGTGCTTCTGGGCCACTTCTCCCGCTGGGCGGATCTTCCGACTGCTAATGTACAGGTTGAGGTCATCGTCCGGCTGTAAGACGTTCTTCAGGAACGAGTCCGCAATCCGCTCCAGGTCCTGCGTTGAAAGGCCCAAGTCAGACCCGTAGGCCGCCGCGGGAAACTCGATGGTGACCGCCGCCTTGTAGAACGCCTCCCCGCCGACACCGTGCTTCAAATTTCTTTCAGCCATCGACATCGGAGGATGCTCTTCCCTCAAGTTGCCCGGAGACGGTGCATAGGCCCACGAATAGCTGCCATTCTCCTCGGCAGCGCACGCAGCCAAAAAGTATCGGGCGATACTTTTGGCATCACGGCGGTATTTCTCGTTACCAGTCAACTGATAAGCCTTCACCAGGGCGGCAGCAAAGGCATGGGTGTGGTTGAGCCCTTCGATCGAATTGTCAAAGGGCGCCCGGAAGTAGCCGCCTTGCACGGTCTCTTCAAAAAGCATTTCTCCGTCAAATTCGTCCAGGCAATCCGTGATCGAGAGTAGCAGCCTCTCGCGCTGCTCACTCGACAAGGCGTCACCCGCCTCACTCAGCAGCAGATCGCAAATGGGAAGAAGTATCAGGCCTGTCGTGGTAACCTCGCAGGCACGCACATGCCCCTCTTCCGGAGTGAACACTCCCCAGCACTTGGTGACTCGCTGGCGCAGGTCATCCACCATGTCCAGACTGTCGTCCCGCTCATTCAACAGCCTTTCGTAGACGTCCACGACAATATCCGCAAAACGCTGCTCACCGGTCGCGCGGTAGGCATAAACCGCACTCCGCCCCCAATAGGTCCATCCCCACGCGAAGACGCGGCCTTTCGTCCCAGGCGTCTTGTCCAGCCGTGCCTGCGTCAAGTCCGTAGCGCACCCCGCCAGGAAACTGTACAGCACGCCACTCCGTGGACGGGAGGCGATGAAGGCAGCGTAGGCTTCTCCCCAACCATTTTCCACGCCGCTTTCGGCGCCGGATAAAGCTAACAGGAAATCGTTGGGATACTCCAGTATGCTGAACACGCTGGCCTGCTCGGCTGCCGCCGAGGTGTCCCGGGCGAGGACGCGCTTGCGGCAGGCCTCATACGCCGTGTACAACGATGCCGCCGGCTCGGGCGGCGGCTGACAACGGCCGAAGGTTTTCCAGCGGCCCGCCCTTCGCAAATCCCGGCCGACTGCCGGCACGCAGTTCTTGGTCCAGGTTTCAACAAATGGCAGCGCATAGACAAGGCCATACCGCGACTTCTCTTCCTTGCCGACTACCTCAATCCTGATCCTTGACTGCTTAGCCCACTCGCCAATTGCCGCTCGCGTGGCGCCGACCAGGCTTTCCTGACTTTCCACCGGTTTGTTCCAGGGCAAAATCCACATCCAACCGGTCGGCTTCAGGGATTTCGCAATATTACCGAGAAATTCCCGCAGGGGCGCGTCATCCTCGGCTATGGCGAACCAATAACAATTGATCGATGCGCGGCAGAAAATGCCATCAAACTTCACACCCTTGAACGGCCAGTCTTTGCGCAGGTTGCAAGAGGTCATGTTGTGCCCACGCATCTCACCAAGCTTCAACACCGCTGGGTCGTAGTCAACGCCAAAGGTAATTGCGCCCTTCTTTTTGACAATATCAAGAAAATCGCACTGCCCCGGTCCTATGTCCAGAATACGCTGCCCATGAAAGTCGACGTGTCCCAGATAAGAGTCCGCGATAGCGCTAATGCCTCGATACACTGCCGGGCTTGATGTTCTCATGTTTGCCTGGATGGCACTGGCCATCACTTCCCGCTCGATGTCGTTATATAACACAGTGATGCCTCGGTCTTGTCAGTAAAAATAACGTTGCTCGTCGCCCTGGCACCAGGAGCTCAGTGCCCAGACAAACTGCGCTGTAGGACCTCCCGGAAAGGAACCCAGTACTCAGCGGCCCGCCCACTCTGGTATAAGTCCCAGAACTCCCTCAGCCATGGGTTGTTTGGAAAGTATTTCTCCGCAGCTTTGCTGTCTTTGGCGAAGTAGTATTGGGGATGAATCAGCACAAAATACCGGTACGTCAGCGGGCGGTCCCTTGTGGACAGATTCGTCATCAGAAATTTCCGCAAATCGAGGCTCGCGTCGCCGCGACTGATCCGTAAGCCCCACCCGCCATCAGAGTAGCGCTGGGCGCTGGGCGCGAACCTGTTGTGAGTCCAGATCAGCCGATGCTGACTAAATGACGGGTAGAAAAAACTATAGTTATTTAACCCATTTGGGCTAGATGCGCCCCCATGCGGAGAAAAATAACGGATATCAAGGCCGTGCGAGCGCAGAAATTCCACATCTTCATTGAAAGCAATAGCGACGTCTGGCTCATGGTATCCGCCTAGTTCGCCGGCATTGCAATGGTACGCAAAGCACATTCCTTTCTCATCCTGCAGGCGCCTGAGAAGAGCGTAGTCAATGTCGTACCTGCGTACCGTGCCATCGTCATCTATTTCGCGACAAAAAATTGCCGTCGTCGACTTCATCCCAGACTCCGCTTCGAGTTCGCAGATATATTGTGTCTCGCGAGGTGCACTGTCCGAGTCGTGCTGAATAAGCAAGTTTAGCTTCGGAACGTCGACACTGCTCAAGCTCTTCTTTCGCCAAATACGGTATTCGTCAGCGTAAAGACTCACCAAGCCCTCTTCTGTGCGGACATCTCTATCGGTTGCAAAGATCAAGTCGTTAAAGTCGAGAAATTCTACCCTGTCACTCTCCAACAAAATCTCGTAAAAACCACGGACGTATTCAAAAGGCAACATCGCGATGCCCGGACGTGGATTCGACGGCAAAGGATTCCGGTCAAGGAAGCCTCTCGCCGCCGCCAGTGCCTCGCTCCCCCGTTTCGGCGCGGAATTAGTCGCGCCAATCACCTTTTTTTCAACAGCAAGGTCACTCGGTAGCCCGCCTGCGTCGGCGAACTCGGAACGATCCAACTCGGCGTCATTGAACTTGCCTTCATGCGTGTAAGCCTCGGTTAGCGCGGACGGGGTATCCTGCGAAGCCGCGGCCGCGGCAGTAGCAGTGGCCGCCGTGGTGCTACACGTTCCCTCTTCAATGGCGCGCAAGCCAAAGGTCCACCAATTCGGATGAACCAGGGCCATACAACGTGCGCCACTGACGCCTTTCAATATGGCAATCAGATTCTGGAAGTCATCATCCGCGGCCAAAGTCAAATCGTCGGCGCGATATCCCTTCGGGCCAGCCAGAACCACGCGCTTGCTGCTATCCGAATAAGCGAAGTCACGTGCCAAGAAATAGGCCTCGTACGAAAGCCCCAAATCGCCCATATCCAGTTGATGCAACTTCGTTTGCCATTCTCCTTCCGAGACAGTTCGACCCGCTTCATGACCACGTCGCTGACAAGCGCTGAACATCTCGTAATTGACGAAGGCGTTTCGTTTGGCGAATTCACTGCCGTGAGAAGCCGACCCAACCACCTGAATGTGATGCGACCGGAACCACGCGAGTTCCTCCCGAAGAAGCGATTCCACTGACCGCCCGGTAATCCATGAAAGCTGCGCGAAGTCATTGTGCAAGCCGACCTCGTGACCATAACCCAACAGCCGCCTAACCGCCGTGAGCAGTTTCCTGCTGTGCCAAACGCGCCCAAAGGCGATTCGCCCGTAATAGTTTGACTTGTGTCCATAGTCCCCGGGCGGGAGTAGGAAGTAGGTAGCCCGCACGCCCATTTGAAATTCGATGGAGGCCATGTTAACGGCAGCATCAAGGTCAGAGTCCACGTCATGGCGTAACAGAAGAATGCTTTTCATGTCGCTTTTGGCCGCGTACTCACGGTGCAATACCGGCGCGAGCCCCGCGTCAAGCAGGGCTTGGAGCAACAGCCGATAGCTGGCGACACGCCCATCCGAAAAAACAGCGTCGAATACCGGCGCATTATCAGTCATGTGAATTCGCCCTAGTTGTTTGGATCGTTGGAGAGGGGCGAGAACCACGGCCACCGGCCCACATCGTAGACAACAAACTGAAAGCGTCATCAATCCATCCGCACCGGGCCTGAATAGCTTCCTCTTGCGGCCGGAAATCAGTTGTTGCGGGGTCCGGTTTCAGAATTCGCAATCCTTCGCCCCATTGCCTCCACTCCACAGGCACGACTGCCAACACTACTGCGATCGGCGTGGCCCGCTTGTAGCTCAGCCCGAAAAATTCAACAACCTCTAACCGAGGGGCATCCGGATTCCCGATCAAACCCAAAAAATAGAGATAGCCAATTGTGTACACACCAAGCCTCATCGTATGAAATAAATCGTCTCGGGACAGCACCTACTGACTCAACCGAAAACTAGTTTCGAGGTGCCTACGGGGTGCGCCTCTGTTCTAAAATAAATATAGCTGGCTGCGTCACTTTTGCGAACAATGCTCTTCACGAGGGTCGTTGCTCATAAGCCAAAAATATCTTATTCACTATCGTACTCTTTTGTGGCAGTCAATTTAGTGGCGATGAACCTCCGCGTAAACACGCACGAAGGTGATTAAACTCAGTATGATTTTGCACCATGGAGTCGATGAATTGCAGCCCAATAAGCGCAACCACTCCAAACTGAAAAATCACCGGGGAGACATCGCCCCGGGGCGATATTGACCTGCAATCAGTCGGATAAACCCTCCGATTGTGAAAGCGCTTTGGACCTCCGAGACACGATGTCCTCGTAAATTTTGTTCAGCTTCTGTACCTGCGCTCGCCAGGAATACTTCTCGTCAAGAACGGCCAACCCCCCGTCCCGCATCTTAAGGCGATCATTTTCTCTGAGCATGCGCGAAATTGTGTAAGCCAGTGACGTCTTGTCTTCGAAGTCAACGATCTCCCCATTTCCATTCTCAACTAGAAACTCCCGAATCTCATCCAGCTCATTGGAGACAATGGGCACGTCGGCAAACGACATTTCGAACAGCTTGTTCGGCATACAGTATTGATACGATAGCGTCACCGGTTCGACAGAAATAATTCCAATGTCAGCGCCACGAATGTAGTCGACCACTTGATCAAATGGTACCGGCAGCATCATTCGAAACCGCTTCCCGACCCCCAACTTGTCTGCCTGACGATGAAGCATGGCATGCGTCTTGACATCGCATGGGCCTACGGTGGCAAAAACGACTCCCTCAAGCTTGGGCAAGAGCGGCAGTATCTCACTAACACCTCTGCCCATCGTTACCTTTCCCACGTAGATAAATAATGGAACTTCAGGGCCAATACCAATTTCACCGCGAATATGCCGCTCGCAGGGATTTATAATGGGAGAGTTGTATAGAATATTGATGTCGGTACGACCCAAGTGGCTAGCCAGGACTTCACCCACTTTCCGCCCGACCGTATTCACTGCAGCCGCCCGCCGTGCGTACTTCTTCTCGACATAGGCCACCCAACGCTTTTGCAGGAACGGGTGCGGCGGGTTCCGGTGCACCTCAAGTTCGTGGGCGTCGTAGACAACTTCAGCGCCGCACTCTTCCGCGGCGTCTTGTGCCGCTGGCAAACAAATCAGGTCGTGCGCGTGAATGATGTCAGGCTTGATGGCCGCCACATGCTTGGCAAACACCCTGCTGAACATGGCGTACTTGGCATACGCCGCCAAGCGTTTGGCGATAAAAGTGCCAATTGGCTTGACGAACCGGTGGCTAAACAGGCTCAACGGGAAAACCCCCATCAGCACCTGAACTGGCCTCCAATCCAGCCGATGGTAGCTAACTGCGCCGCTGTTGTCGAAAGGTTGCGTATCGGACGCGAGCGTCCCGAAGACGTGAACCTCGTGTCCCGCATCGGCTGCGGCGCACGCCATCTTGATGACCCTGGCATCACTAACGCACGGGTTGGAAACGATAACTGCTATTCTTGCCATAGTTCTTGCACACCCCAAATTCTAGTTTGACTGCTCGGACGCAACGTCCGTATTCAACAGCAGTCCGCGCACCGCCTCAAACGTATTGTTCACATTGGACTGTTTGGCATTGATCTCAAAATCCACGTGTTGGGAGGCCACCAAGACGGCGATCCACTGGAATAGTCGGTCCCGTCGTGCGACCCAGTGCGAGAGCGGCTGAACGAGCCTTGATGCCAGCCACAAAGACATCACGCCCGCGGTAACCAGAAGTAGTTCCATTGCCAACCCGTAGCCAAGTCCAGCGATTAGCGCACCGAGTGACACTGCAGCAGTCTGCCGAGCCAACTCTTGAATACCATCATTTCGCATCAAGTCGAAAGCGACGCGCACAATGGCCAGTCCGAGAAAGGCAACACCAAAGCCAGAGATCAGCCAATACCATGCTCTCAGTGAGTTAATATGCCTGGTCAGCGGCGCTACCGCAATCTTCAAACCGTTCACAGCCAAAGTCACTCTCGCCCTCAGTTCCTCCTGCTGCTTGCGCACCGTCTCATGCTCGCGCTTGATCTGTGCTTCGATGAGCGACCGTTGGTCTCTTAGCTGATCAATCTCCGCCTGAGTAGTATCGAAGTCGCTCTCGATAACTGTCTGCCCGCCCCTCGGTTGGCGCCGAAAACGTTGTTGCAGCGCGTCCGATTTGTTGAGCAAATCCTGGAGTTGCGCTTCCAACTCCGGGGAATAGCCAACTCCTGTCGCTCCGCCATCATAAACAGAAGCGTGTGCTGCAATAGCCGCCCATTTCCGTTGCTTGAATAGCCAGCCTCTTTGCTTAGCTGTTAATTTTGCTTTGACCAATCCAGCATAACGTGCAGCATTTTGATCAGTCTTCGCACCGATCAGATTAGATGACTCAAAATCAACGGCGGTGGTTTGGGCCTTTCTGAGGTCTGCCCCACGAAATGAGCAATTCTCCACCGTCGCTCGGGAAAAATTTGCCCCGCACAGGCTAGCACCGTCGAAACGGCTGTTTACAAGGCTGGCTTGGATTAGCGTTGCGTATTCAAGATGCGACAAAGCAAACTTGCTTTGTTCGATCACACAATCACTGAGATCAGCACGGTTGAAACTAGTTATTACGGCGTGCGTATCGCGTAGCGATACCTTGCGTAGCACCGCAGAGTCAAAGCTCGCCCCGTCAAGAATCGCGCGATCCAGCACCGCGCCCTCCAGATTGCTGGACCCGAGCTCCGCCGAAGCCATATTGGCTCCCGAAAAATCAGAGCCCTCCAGCATTGCGTGACGGAATTCCACGCGCTGCAAAGAGGCCCCTTTAAAATGGCAGCCCGAATATTTGACACGTTGCAGATTAGCGCCATCGAGAATGGCTTTTTCAAAGCTAAGCACCGCCGCCGTATCCGAGAGGTTCGCGCCGGCCAGATTCGCACCGGAAAAATCTGTCCCCGTTATGTCGGCAAGGCTAAGGTTGGCGCGCTGCAAGGAGGCTTCAAGAAACTTGCAGCCCGCAAGAGAGGCACGTTCGAGATTGGCTTCGTCAAGAATGATGCCACTGAGGTCCAGACCTGAAAAATCAACAAAACTGAGATCTTTGCCACTCAAATCGGCCGCCCCCCCTTCTTTGCGGTTCGATTCCAGCCAAGTCTTGTGGGCATCCAGGCTCAACAGGATGTCATTAGGGATTTGTACCATAACCTCTCTCTTCAGTCTCCAATTCGGTGGATCAATCACAACCGGCGTAGCCATCCCGCCGCGGCAAGCCAAAACGACGCCACCACCATCACATGCTTATGCGTTCAACATCGATGCCTGCGCTCAATGCCGGCCTGATGACCCTTCTTGAGTCATCTCTCTCCGGCGCGCCTATCCGGGACAGCAGCGGCACTGTTCAATTGGGCATGTGATCACTGAATGCTTGCCGGATTGTCGTGGCTCGACAGCGAAAAGGGACGGCTAACTGCCATGGCCCTGATCACCAGTGAGCGCGCTCCAACGGGGACTACAACGGCGGCAACGCTCTTGCGGCTCATGACGAGGTCGCCCCGGTAAGAGCCGCGATGATCCTGGCCTGAGCGGAAGATGTCAGATACGGGTGCATCGGCAGGCTAACGACACGATTGGCCACGGCCTCAGAAATCGTCAGGGACCCGGAAATCTGGCAAGCGCTTCGATACGCCGCCTGGCGATGAAGCGGCACTGGATAATGCACCGCGCTCGGAACGCCAGCCGCCTTTAGTCTTTCGAGGACAGCTACACGATCATTCACCTGGACGGTAAACTGTCCCCATACGCTGCTACGATCAGGCCGAACCACGGGGGCAACGACTGCGCGGTCGGTGCGACCAATCAGTTCCAGATAGCATTCGCCAGCGAGCGCACGCTGCCCAAGCTCCCATTCGAAACGCTCAAGTTTAGCGAGCACAACCGCACACTGGAGAGTATCCATGCGCCCACCAACACCTACACGGGTATGGTGATAGCGCTTTTCCTGGCCATGCACACGAATCTCGCGCATGGTCTTGGCCAGAGTAGCGTCGTTCGTTAAGATCGCGCCGCCATCACCGTAGCAACCCAGCGGCTTGCTCGGAAAGAAACTGGTGCAACCGATGGTCGACAGATTACAGCTTCGCGTACCGTTGTACCGAGCACCAAAGCTCTGCGCAGCGTCTTCGATTACGGGAATATTGCCGTGCCGAGCAGCAAGCGTGTTGATCTCGCTCATGTCGCACGGTTGGCCATAGAGGCTTACCGGGATGATGGCTTTAGTTCTAGGTGTGATGGCTCCCTCAATCAAGGCCGCGTCAATATTGCAGGTGTCCGCTTCGATATCGACGAATACCGGGGTGGCTCCCAGTAGAGCGATGACTTCGGCCGTGGCAACAAAAGTGAACGGAGTTGTGATCACTTCGTCGCCCCGCCCTATACCAAGCGCCATCAGGCTGATCAGGAGCGCCTCTGTTCCCGAAGAGACCGTGATGCAATGCTGAGCGCCCGTGTAGCTTTCAAGGCTATCCTCCAGTTCGCGTACCTCCGGCCCCATAATGTACTGACCGTGATCCAACACGCGCTGAATGCGCGAATCGATGCTCGCTTTCAGCGCCTGATACTGCGATCCGAGATCGATAAATTGAATGTCCATCCGCGTCATCATCTATTCCTGTTTGTTTACCTAATCTCCAATTGTGTGTCTGCAGAATCACACAACGCCTTTCTACTACCTCATAACGGAGCTATCTCGACCGTCGCACGGGGGGTTTGCGTTACGTCAACGGTAACTCACAAAGAACACCGTCCACCGTCTCCAAAGCAAGCCCTGCGTTTCGAGGAAGCTCCTTCTTCTAAGCGAATTCCACTTCTAGTTGCTCGGTAGGCTCAGAGCGATTCGTCCTGTAGCCGATTAGTTGGTTGCAATCCCGACGATCACCGCAATACGGAACAATGCCTCCACCACATCTCTGAATATTTGACGAGACTTCACGTCAATTTTTGGCAACACCATGATCCGATCGCCAGGACGTACCGTAGGCTGGCTGCCACCAAAAAAGCCGCTCGTGGCCTCGTCAAAGCTGCCATCGCGGTGGGCAACGACCACTCTCGATGCATCGGCATTCTGGGTGTAACCACCCGCGTTCTGGATATAATCCGCAAGCGTCAGAGACGGATCGTAGGCAATGGTATTGGGAAAGATCACCTCGCCGCCTACCAGCACCAAGCCATCCTTCGTCGGAACCCGAAGCCTGTCCCCATTCTCCAGCAGCAGTTGGTCGCGATCAGCCGCTTGGGCTATATACACCTGCCCAGACGGCTCGACCTTCTTACCTCGTTCCACCCACTGAAGCAGCAGCTCTGCCTCTTCCTTGCGTAGTTGCGCCTCTTGGTTAGTTCCCGAGCGCGCCGTCAAGGCTGCATTCTCCAGAAACTGGAGCGTCGTTTGCAGGGCTTCACGCTGCCGTTCCTTCGCACTCAGGCGGAAGAGTTGCAGGTTCTGCGAGTCGGAGCGCTCGGAAAACTCGATCTGGCCGACGAGTGCGCCGAGCTTCGTCCCGTAGGGCAATACGTATTCCTGAACGCTCTGATGTTCGCCCTCGACCCGAACAGCTATAGTGCCCGGCCTCTGGTCGGAAGTGAACTCAAGTCCGTCACCATTGTGTAAGCTGACCACCCGGGCATCGGCAAGCGGAAAATACTCCGTATTCCTTACCGTCCCGGTATTGCGCATCACCCGCACATGAGTAGCCTGAGGGGATGGTTTGGCAAGTTTGATGAGCTCGAAAACCGTCAGCGAATTTGTGCTGAACTCGAACCGCTTCGCATTTTCAGCCAAGCCGCTGACCATCACCGTGTTTAGGCGCGGGCCAACGAAGATGACGTCGCCGTCAGTGAGCTGGATCAGCGGAATCCGCCCCTCGAGCAAGAAATCGTAGAGGTTGATCGAAGCGCGGGTCTGGCTTCCCCGCTTCACCTGGATATTAAGGAAAGACCCTCGCCTGGGGTCGATGCCGCCCGCCTGATCAACATAGTGCAGCAGGCTGTCCATGCTCGTGCCACTGTAGAGGCCCGGGCGATTGACAAAGCCACTGACAAAAATGCGCACCGGTTGCGCAGCGGCCAGGCTCGCATAACTGTACACATTGGCACGAAAGACCTTGCCCGCGCCCGATGCGACTACGCGCTGCAAATCCTGATTGCGCACACCCAATACGTGGACCGGGCCAACGTGCGGGATGAAGACATTTCCCTTTGGATCAACGGTCAACGGTGCATCGAACTCGAAAGCCCCCCACAGTCGCACCTGAATCTTGTCGCCGACGGCTACGGCGTAATCAGGGTTGAACTGCGTCGCACCTTCACGCGCAAAAGCGCCGCTGAAAAGGTTTGCGCCGAAAACGTCACTTTGCACATTCGACGAATAATCAAAGAACTGAGGTGTCGCAGTGCGGATGTCCGGGACCACTGCCGCGGGTACAGCAGTCAGAGGTTGTGACATGGGTACAGGTGTTGCCGTAGATTGACTCCCAGCCGTGCCAAAACCAAGAGCGTCGGTATCGGCAGCAAAAGCCGTCGACCGCAAAGTGCCCAGAAGGAGCATTACCAGAATGAGCAATGACAGCCATCCACTCCAGCACTCCCGCTGGTCCCTGAGCTGTACGGAGGCCTTTGCGGTCGGCGTCTTGGTGATCGGAAAGCTAACAGGCAGCCGCATCATGGGTTTTAGTCCTGGTGGTCGCGAATAATGGCGGAAAGCAGCTGCAATATGCCGGCCAGTACAAGCACGGAGAGAGCAAAAACAATTATGTTGTATATCCTGCGCGGCTCGAGCGGATACTCCGGTAAGGTCGGGCTTTGCACAATGGAGACCTTTTTCAGGTTGCGTGCCGCGTCAATACGCCCTTTTTCCAGCGCTGTCAGCGCAGTCTTGTATACGTCTTGAGAAAATACAGTCTGCATTTCAAGGAGCTGGTATTCCTCTACCGTCCTGTTGAGAGCACCGCCTGTTGGCGAAGTTAGCCGTGCTTTCTCTGCACGCACCTGGCCTTTGATCGCGGCAATCTTGAGGTCGATCTGGGCGACGTCTGGTGCCTTAGCGCTCAAGTAGCCGAGCATCGCTTCTCGGTTAGCCTCAAGCTGAGCGAGCTCACCTTCCAGTCGGCCGATGATTCCGGCAAGGGTTTCAGCGGCCGCCTGCGGAGAAATAAAGCCTTTGGCATTCTGAAAATCAACCAGAGCGCCGCGTGCCTTGAGCACGCGCTCGCCCATATCAGCCACCTGTTTTTCGAGAAACTCGACTTGGTCACGCGCTAGACGGTGGCCGATATCGTTCATGAAGCGCTCGCCCTCTTCAACCAGAGCGTTGCTAATCGCATACGCTTTCTCGGCGGTGTAGGCCTGTACCTTGATTCGCAAGACGCCCGCAATTTCGTCCACTTCGATGCCGACTCGTGCCAGATAGTGCTGATAAAAAAACTCTTGTGGAGCGTCTTCAAACCACATCCGCGAAAGAGGGTCATGCTTCCAGTCGCTGTAATGCGCGCGCAGTTGTAGCTTGGCGTCAAGCTTCTCCAGCATGTCCACCGAAAGCAGGTGGTCTCGCATCAGCCGCAAGTCGCGATCACTTTTGCCGCCAGCGAACAGCGAAGCAAGACTTCCGGCCTGACCGCCAGACATGTCCGTACTGTCCACGACCACATCTGCCTGCGAGACGTAGCGATCCGAGGCAATGACACCCCAGTAGACGATCGCCATGACAATGGCCACCACTGCAAACCGCAAGGCCCGGCGGCGAACCAAATGCGAAGCTAATCGGCCATGCACGCTCCCAATGAGTCGCGGCAACGGATGTTGACGGATGCGGTCTATCACGTGGCGATGCTTTCCTGGTATGCCTTCAGCGCGTCGTCGATGCTGTCGAACCACTGCGCCTGGCCATGATGTAGCCATATTCCAGCTGAACAAAATTGCTTCAGCGTCCCTTCATCGTGAGAAACCATGATCAAACCTGCGTGGCTGGCCAAATTCTTGAAGGCTGTCGCAGCCTTCGCTCTGAATGAGGCGTCTCCCGCAGCGGTCACCTCATCGGAGATGTAGACGTCAAAATCAAAAGCCAATGAGAGAGCAAACTGCAACCGGGATTTCATCCCCGAAGAGTAGGTTTTGACCGGCTCATCAAACGCATCACCCAATTCGGAAAAGTCCGCCACATAGGCGAGGCGATCGGGAATATCGAGCTCGTGACCATGAATCCGAGAGACGAACTTGGCGTTCTGCCGCCCCGTCAGGGAACCTTGCAAACCTCCACCAAAACCCATCGGCCATGACACTCGACAACGGCGCTCGATCCGTCCCCTGTTAGGAGTATCAACCCCGCCAATCAAGCGCAGCAAAGTGGATTTACCGGCACCATTACAGCCTACCAAACCGACGCTAACCTTAGGCTGAATGGTGCACGAAACACCCTGCAGAACCCACTTGCCTGCGCCATGCTCGGTTTGGTAACGCTTATGCACATCTTCAACGATGATCATTGCATTAGTAGCCGGCGAGAAAAGCGAACGTGGAGCGCCAATCCAAAGAAAAGCGACACAAATGCGAAAGCCATCAGATAACCAAGGCCGAGGCCTGTCACCTCTTGGTAACTTGGCGAAAACGCCCCGCGAGCCAATTCCAGCCCTTGCATGATCGGGTTGAGCAACAGCCAATCACGCAGCGCAGGAGGTAACATGGCAGGAGAAAACAACACTCCGGAAAGGAAGTACAAAGGTATAAAGCACAGGTTAGCCACTCTGCCGACTTCAGGGATGAGTGTGCTTCCCACGGAGAGGGCCAACCCAACCCCGGTACCGAAAATCCAGAAAAGAGTGTAGACGAGCATAACCGTTAGGGGGTCGTGCGGAAGTGCGTCGAAACCTGCAAGCGACATTCCAGAAAACATGATAAGCCCGACAAACAATTGAATAACACCTTCAAGAAAAGCACGCACCAAAACAACATCTACCGGCTTGACCTGGCGGTAGGCAAATAATGCACGATTCGCCGATATGGCGGCCATCGAACGCATCGCCGAATGTCGGAAGAGATTGTACCCGAGGATACCAATGGCCAAAAAAAGCGCGAAGTCGAAACCAGGCATAATGCGATGGCGAATGCTGGAAAACATCACCATGAGAATCGTCAAGTGCGCTACTGGCTCCACCAACAACCATAGCCAAGCCGCACGGCCTGCAGATACGCGACTGACCGCTTCCCGTAGAAACAGGGCGCTCCAAGTGGAGAGGGTAATGCTAACTGATGAGCGAGTGCTGTACATGGACCCAGTCATGATTCGCGCCACGGCGCTTTCGATGCATCCGTCTTTCCAACCTTAGAGCCTCATCATCCAAGCAGACTTGACCCTCGCACTAACCGAATATCATAAAGCCGTGTGCCGGCAAGCGTTTGCAACTAGCTGGAAAGCCGAGACCCAACCGTGACTGAGTGGAATTCGTTGCTCCAGCGCCCGTCGTCAAGGGTGTCGTTTAGGCTGACCAACTGCGGGCGGGCGAAGCTCTGGATTCTAGCGACATGCACATTATTGGTCAATTAGATCGGCGACAAATGAGCTGCATCTTCCGGGGCACGAGCAATTGCTAGAGGCAAGAACCACCGTGATACCCGCCCCATAGTCTGGGAGCGCCGCTCGGCCTCACCTCACGTGAAACATCCGCCAAGAAAGTGCCGATGACCGCTGTGACCATCGCCCAGCAGTGCGAACCCGTGCTTGCCTTGTTTCGGAGCCTCAGCGCCCTCGGAGCCATCCCGAGCCCTGACAACGATGGGCCAGGCATGCAATCACGGAATCGAAACGCGAACAGGCCCTGCACTGGTGGATATCGTCCGGGCTGCGTCAGGGGGAGCCAACCCCCTTCGCAAGCGCTCGCCTGCGCCTGACCCACCTCAACGGCATTAGAAGTCAGCCCTGAAGCATGAATGCTGCAGCCCGGTATTTTCAAGGCCTGGCGGTGCGTCGCAAGAAAAAACCTTCGCACAAGGGGGCTAGACAGCCGGGCGGACTTCTGGCCGGATAGGTGGAGCGTAATCAATCTGCGCTTCAGTCGGAGGTTTTGCGATGCTTGCAACGAGTGCGGGGGAATGGGTGCACTGCGGTCGCGTGTTCAGCGCTGCGGAGATTGCCGAGCTCTGCGCGACGGTCGCGTGGCTGCCGGGATTGGCACGCAAGGAGCTGGCGGCGACGGTGTGCGAGCACCGGGGCTGGACCACCCTGACGGGGACGGCGAAGATCAGCGCCTGCCTGGACTTCCTAGAGCGTTTGCAGGCGGCCGGGTTGCTGGTACTGCCTGCGTTGAGGCCCTCGCCGCCGCGCCGTTGCGCGCCGCCATCGGCGTCCGCCGCCCCAGTCGCCCCCGTTGCCGAGCCGGCAGTGCACTGCGCCCTGTCGGCGCTCGCGCCGGTGTCCCTGGAAGTGGTTCGCGACGCGACCCGGGTGGCGCAGTGGGATGCGCTGGTGGCGCGTTGGCACCCGCTGGGTTTCCAGGGGGCCTTCGGCTACCGGCTGCGCTACTTCATCACGGCGGGCGACCGGCGGCTGGGCTGCGTCCTGCTGTCCGGTGCTGCCCGCGCGGTGGCCGTGCGCGATCAGTGGATCGGCTGGACGGCCCAGGCCCGCCGCGAGCACATGGCGCGGGTGGTGAACAACAGCCGCTTCCTGATCTTTCCGCACGTCCGCGTACCCCATCTGGCCAGCCATGTGCTCGGGCAACTCGCGCGCCGCACACGCGCGGACTGGCTCGAGCACTGGGGCTTCGAGCCCCTGCTGCTGGAGACCTTCGTCGATCCGCGTCACTATGCCGGCACCTGCTACCGTGCCGCCGGTTGGCACTTGCTTGGGGCAACCAGCGGGCGCGGGCTGGCCCGCCCTGGCCAGTCCTATCACAGCACGCCTCGCCAGGTGTGGGTCAAAGCGCTGACCTCGGATGCTTGCGCCGCGCTGTGCGCCGCGCCGGGGAGCCCTCGGTCATGAGCAAACATTGCCGCCGCCCGACACGCGTTGCCATCAAGAAGCTGCGCGCAACGGGACAAGTCCCCCACTCAGCCGCTCCCTTGCCCAACAGACGCTCGCTCTTCGCGACCGTCGACGAGGAACACCGCGAGGACGCCGTGAGCAAACAGATGCGTCTCCTGCGCAAAGAGCTGCCCGCCTTGCTCACTAAACTGGAACAAATTCCCGACCCGAGAGACCCCAAAAAGCGCCGGCACAAGCTGACCGTGCTTCTGCTCTACGGCTTGCTGATGTTCGTCTTTCAGTTCTCTTCCCGGCGCGAGACCAAGCGCGAAATATCCCGTCCCCAGTTCATGACCACCCTGCAGCTGCTGTTCCCGGAGATCGACGCCCTGCCACACGCCGACACCCTGTTTCGGCTGTTGCGCGACATGGACCTTGGGCACCTCGAACAGGCCCACGTCGATTTGGTGAAGCGGCTGATTCGCGGCAAGAACTTTCGTCGCTATCTGATCGACCGCTGCTATCCGATCGCCATCGACGGCTCACAGAAGCCCGCTGGCGACACCCTCTGGACGGAGGAACTCCTGTAACGTACCGTCGGCAAGGACGAAACCCGTCACACTCAGTACTTCGTCTACGTCCTCGAGGCCAGCCTGGCCTTCCACAACGGCCTGGTCATCCCGCTGCTCAGCGAGTTCCTCGAACAGGCCCTGGGCGAACCCGAGGTGCAAAAGCAGGATTGCGAACGGCGCGCCTTTGCGCGCTTGAGCGAGCGCCTCAAGACCTGCTTCCCCCGCCTGCGGATTCTGCTCCTGCTCTACGGACTCTACGCCAACGGGCCGGTGATGCAGCGCTGCCGTGACTACCACTGGCCGTTCATGATCGTGCTCAAGGACCAGGATTTGTCCACCGTCTGGCAGGAGTTCCGCGCGCTCCATGCCCTGAAGCCGCAAGCCATGCAGCGCTGCTGGGGACGACGCCGACAACGCTTCCTCTGGGTCAACGCCATCGACTATGCCTTTGGTTCGAACGGGCGTCAGCGTCTCAAACTGCACGTGGTGGTCTGTGAGGAAAGCTGGGAGTGGATCGATCAACAGGCCACGACCGTGACCAAAACCGGGCGCCACGCCTGACTCTCCAGCCAGCCGCTCAGCCAAGACAATGTCCATGAGCGCTGCAACCTCGGCGCCCGCCAGCGCTGGGGCATCGAAGCGGGCTTCCTGGTCGAAAAGCACCAGGGCTACCACTACGAGCATGCCTTTGCCCTCGACTGGAATGTCATGCAGGGCTATCACCTCCTGATGCGCCTGGCGCATGTGTTCAATACCCTGGCACGCTTCACCCGACAGCTACGCGACCTCTATCAGGAACTCGGCGTGCGCGCTGCCATCGCCTTCATCCGAAGCTCCTGCGCCGCCCCCTGGCTCGCGACCCAGCACGCCTTCGCGTCCTTCTCGCCGAGCCATCCCTGCTTCAACTTGAGTGACTTCGCTCAGGCGTCACCGAAACATCCTCTCAAGCGCGGCGTACGCAACCGTCCGGAAAGGCTCGCCTAGCGATCGTCCCGCCGTCCAAAAAACCTTTCGACATCCTCATGACCGACTCCATCCCCCCGTCCCTTGCCGCCAGCCAACCGCAATCTGACCGCCTCGGCCGCAAAAGTGGGCGTTACCGGCAAACCGGCTCGATTCGGCTGGGTCATGCGTCAGGGCTGATTAGAAGTGCTGGCGGTTGCCGCACTGCCTTCCCGCCCAATAGAATGTTTGCGTCCGCGCCGCCGACGCGGCGCCCCAGCCCACCAGGAGCATCCACATGAACCGCCCCCGCGTATTCGCCATCGACGGCATCGTCCCGGTCGTCGACCCCAGTAGCTACGTTCATCCATCGGCGGTTCTGATCGGCGACGTGATCGTCGGCCCTGGCTGCTACGTCGGGCCCTGCGCCAGCCTGCGCGGCGACTTCGGACGCCTGATTCTCGAACGTGGGGTCAATGTGCAGGACAGCTGCGTCATGCACGGTTTTCCCGGCAGCGATACGATCATCGAGGAGAATGGCCATATCGGCCACGGCGCCGTACTGCACGGCTGTCGCATCGGCCGGAACGCGCTGGTCGGTATGAATGCCGTGATCATGGACAACGCCGTCGTCGGCGAATCGTCGATCGTCGCCGCCTGCGCCTTTGTCAGAGCGGGGATGGACGTTCCGCCGAACTCCCTGGTCGCCGGCGTTCCCGCCAAAGTCATGCGCCGGCTCAGCGAGCAGGATATGGCCTGGAAAGTCGAGGGAACACTGACCTATCAGGAACTCACCCGACGCTCGCTGGCAACGCTGGTCGAGACCGAGGCGCTGACCGCCGTGGAGCCGGACCGCAAACGTTTCGACATGCCCGGCGTTAAGCCGCTGATCGAGCTACGCAAGCAGGCGCAAGACGGCGCCGAGCGCGAGTAGTTGGAGGATGGCACTGGATTGCCGCGTCGGCTGCGCCTCCTCGCAATGAACCTGAACCTGCCAGCCAGAGCTCCGACGCCCCCTGTGCCAAAATGGACCTCGATAGGGACGCCCGCACGCACATAAGTGCGAACCCGCATGCGACCACCAATGCGCGCACTATGCGCACAATGCGGACGCCGCGCTGCTGCTCGCCGAACAGACAGCGAGCGCAATTTACAGCCGTGACGCAGCGAGCCAACCGATCGACCTGCAACTGCTCGGCGCTCGCCCCGCTTACTCGCGATTGACGATGCGCGTTCGACCAGATATGGTCGACGGCCACCCCATCTGTCACGGTGCTTATCTGTTCACTCTCGCCGACTCGGCTTTTGCCTACGCCTGCAACAACGACAACCGCAGCACGGTTGCCTCGGCGCGCCATGTCGACTTCCTCAGCCCGGCACGCGCGGGCGAACTGCGCGCAGCCGAGGACAGCGAAGTCGGCTCATCAACCAGTACCGCCGACCTGATGGCGGATACGGTTGAAGGAAACCCGCAATGAGGCCTCGACCTCGACGGTCGCTCCCGGCCCTCCCCCCGCAGCACAGCAGGTCGACGATACACAGCGCAGCACCGCGGTGCGCGCTCGCCTGCGCAACCCCGTACCCCCAGTCGACACCAGCGCGCATTTGTCATGCACGCCCGCAGGCGCTCGACCACATCAAGGAATACCCGTAAATGAACGAAGCTTTTATCTGCGACGCCGTCAGGACTCCGATCGGCCGCTATGGCGGCGCGCTCTCCAGCGTGCGCGCCGATGACCTCGCCGCACTGCCGATTCGCGCCCTGATCGACCGCAACGCCGGTGTGAACTGGGCGCTGGTCGATGATGTGATTTATGGCTGCGCCAACCAGGCCGGCGAAGACAACCGCAACGTCGCGCGCATGGCCGGCCTGCTCGCCGGCCTGCCGGTCGAGGTGGCGGGGATCACGGTCAACCGCCTCTGCGCCTCGGGCATGGATGCCGTCGGTATGGCCGCGCGCGCGATCAAGGCCGGCGAAGCCGAACTGATGATTGCCGGCGGCGTCGAGAGCATGTCGCGCGCACCGTTCGTAATGCCCAAGGCCGACAGTGCTTTCTCGCGCAGCACCGCCATCCACGACACGACGCTTGGCTGGCGCTTCGTCAATCCGCTGCTGAAGAAACTCCACGACACGCACTCGATGGCACAAACCGCCGACAACGTCGCTGCCAAATTCGGCGTCTCGCGCAGCGATCAGGACGCTTTCGCCCTGCGCTCGCAACAGCGCTGGGGTGCTGCGCACGAAGGCGAGCGCTTTGCCGACGAAATCATTCCCGTCCGCCTGTCACAAAAGAAAGGCAGCGCGAACGTCATCAGCACCGACGAACACCCGCGCCCGGACATGACCCTGTCCCGATTGGCAAAACGCGAAGGCATCAACGCTGCGGGCCTCACCGTCACCGCCGGCAACTCGGCGGGCATCAATGACGGTGCCTGCGCGCTACTCATGGCCAGCGAAGAAGCGGCCGTCAAGCACGGCTTGACGCCGCGTGCCCGCATCGTGGCCATGGCCACCGCCGGCGTCGCGCCGCGCATCATGGGCGTCGGTCCGGTACCCGCGATTCGCAAACTGCTCGCCAAAACCGGGCTGCGCCTGGATCAGATGGACGTCATCGAGATCAACGAAGCCTTTGCCGCGCAATGTGTCGCGGTGCTGCGCGAACTGTCGATCCCGATCAACGCCGCGCACGTCAATCCGAACGGCGGCGCAATTGCCGTCGGCCATCCACTCGGCATGACCGGCGCCCGGCTGATCACCACCGCCACCTGGGAGCTGCGTCGACGCTCCGGCCGCTACGCGCTGTGCGCTCTATGCGTCGGCGTCGGCCAGGGCGTGGCGATGATCATCGAGCGCGTCTGAGCCAGCCAGCTAGTTGAACTGCCCGGTGTGTTCAATCTTCCGCATTCAGGTCCGTCATCAGGTCCTTGACGGTGGCGAACGACTTCAGACCACGACTGCAGAAAGGGTAAGTTTTGCGATGGTTTCGCGCGCCAAGGAAATCAACCGCTTGCGCGTCGCAAATGTCTGTTGCAAAACGAGCCGATGAAATACGCCAGGTGCGCGGATCGACCACGGCCGTTTAGGCGACCGTTAGGCGAACCCAAGCCAAACGGCTAACGCGCGATTGACCGCCAGCATGGTTTTGTCATCAACGTGTCCGAAGATGTCACCGACTTTCTCGCAGGGCACGGTCTGAATCTTGTCAATCATTACTTGCGACAGGTGTTTAACCCGTGTTTAACATTCTCAAAAAAACCTCTTGCATAATCAACTGCTTGCAAGGCACTTGAATCTCTAATGGCACAACAAGCGCGTAATTTCGTGTCAGGCGACCAGTTTTCGGGTTCCTCCGGGGTCTGAGTTGACGCCCAAGGCGCGATAGATCGCCATCAGCTCGGGCTCGGCGGCAGTGGCCTTGCGGACGTGCAGCGTGCGGCCATCGCGTTGCCGGAAAGTCGTCGTCACCCGGCGCTGGATCGAGAGGGTTTCGCGCAGGGTCGCCCAACTGTCGGGAATGCCCGCCGCCTTCAGCTTTAGGCGAAGGAACTGCACACACTGGTAAGCCAGCACGGTAATGAACAGATGGCCGTCGGCGCGCTCTTCCTTGTGATGAAAGACCGGCCGCAAGCCCAGCTCACTCTTGAGGCTGCGAAACACACTCTCCAGGTCAGTCAGCAGGGTGTAGGTGCGCCAGAGCCGCTCCTCGTCCCAGTCGAGTTCATTAGTGCGCAAGCAATAGACGCCCGGGTGCGTCGCTTGGCTCCCCTCGCGCGGCACCTTCTGCCAGGTGATCCCGGTGACCCGCTTGCCCGATTCGTCCGTCACCAGGTCCACCGTGTAATGCTGGCTGGTGCCGCGACTCTTCTGCTTCAGCCGGCCGAGTCGTTCGTGCAATTTGTCGGGGCGCTTCTCGGCACGTGGTTTGGCCAGGCCGTCCTGCATTTGCTGCAGTCCGGCTTCGAAGCGCTGGCTGAAGGATTCGAGCATGGCCTCCTCCTTGAGCTGCCGACCCGGTGAATGGCAAAACAACTGCAGCTCTTTCCCGTCTTCACTGAGCGCCTTTTGCAGCCGCAACGGTTGCTCGTCGGCGGTCTCGATCGTGACCGCCTGTGTTTCATCGAACTGCCGGGTCCCCCCGCGACGAACGACCAGGTAGCGATAGCCATGTTCGACCAGCCAGGCGATGTTGGCTTCGGTAGCGATGCCCGCGTCCATGATCACCAGCGCCCCTGCCGGGGCGTCCAGTCCGGTCAGCATGCCAGCAAGCGTGCCGGCTTCGCTGACATTGCCTTCGAAGGTCTGCGAGCGGCGCACAAAGCCACTGCCGTCGAGCACCAGGCCGAGCGTCACCAACGGGCAGTCGCTGCGCTTCTCCTTGGAACGGGCACGCTTGGCCTTGCGATTACTCGGAACTTCGCCTTCAAAATACGTGTTGGTCAGGTCGTAGAGCGTGATCGTCTCTTCCAGGCCAAAGAGCGTGCGAACGGTGCCGAACAAGCGCGCTTCAATCACTTCCCGATGCTTCATCAGGACGTCCGAAGCACGGTAAAGACTCATGTGCGACATCGACAGGAAGTCGACGTCGATCAGCTCGCCCAAGGCGCTCTGCTTCTGCAGCCAGCTCCAGGTCGCCCGCTCGGAGCCCGGGCGGCCCATTCTCCCGATCAGGTTGCCGATAATCGACGCCCGCAGCACGCCATTGACGCCCAACTCTCGCAATTGGTCGATGATGCCCAGTTCGGTCAGCGCATGCAGACCGACGTGCTCGACGCCAACCGAGCGCGGCTGCATCACTTGCAGCGAGTCAATATCGACTTCCTCGAACGTCACCGGCGGACGCGGCTTTCCGCAGGGCTCACTGGCCTCCGCCGCCGGCGGCGAGTCGCTCATCGGCGACCGCACGATCAGTTGCCCCGCGTAGCGCTGGGCTGCGCTTTCGATAGGGCCCGTGCAGGGCAGTGGCAGGAGCGCTTCCTGGGGATGCAGAAGCTGTTCGATGCGACGACACAGCACCGGCCAGTCCTCCTGCTTGATGGCGAAATTACGCCCGAGATTCAGCAGGGTGATCTGACGGACCTTGCCTGCGACGCGTTCGCCCCGCACCAGCCGAAAGGTGAAGTAGCCCTCGCCGGTGACCTTGTTGTTCGTTCGTGTCTGTCGGATATACATGCCCACGATCGTACAAGAAATGCAAGGGGAAAAACTAGGCTTGAAAAACTATTATGGCACAACATTGCGCCTCAGAAATGCGGCCTATTGAGAATCAATGACTTACAATCGCCGCAGCCCGGAAAAGGCCGCAATATGACAAAGAGTTGTTAAAGAGGGGTTAAGGCCGTTTTCGGCGGTCGGCTTGATTTCGACCCGAAATAGCGGGGTCTCCCGCAACTCGCTCGTTACCGGCAGGATGGTGACGGACGGATGCGTTGCAAACAGGTCGGATTGCACGACGAGAGCCGGTCGCGGCTTGCCGTAGGCTCCCTGCAAGACGATTGTCACCAGGTTGCCGCGCTTCATGCCGACCAGCCATCACGGCTGGCGGCTTCGTCGAGGAACTCCAGAATGTCCTTTTCCTGCGGGTCGTGTTTGAGGAGCGCGGATTGCCGCACGCACTCCTGGGCGAAACCGGCGCTGCGCGTATCGGGAACCCAGATTTGAACCGGCCGCAAGCCGCTCTTCCGCAAATTTGTCCTGTGCTTTTGCACCCGTTCGATAACACCTGCCATTTCGCGCCCCATTTGTTACATGCAACACTATACCAAAAATGATGTTACATGCAACAAATTGCTTCTCGAGCCCCCGCCGTAGCGTCTCGCCTCTGCCGTCGGGCGGTCCCTAGTTCTATTGAGAACGGCCACTATACTTGCAGCGCAATGCTCTGTTGGCTCTGTTGGCGGCAGGCGTTGATGCCCGGCCATCTGTACGAGGATCGTGCCTCCGGTGCCAAAGATGATCGGTCTGGCTTGGCTAGGGCGCCCCGCCAGACCCTTTGGCCAGAACCGGCGCAGCTTGCCCGCCGTCGTGTTGCGGCACCAGCAGCGCCTCGATTTCAGCGACATCCTTTTCCGAGAGCACCCCGGCAGCCGTTTTCAGGAGCAAGGTACTGGCAAGGAATTCATAGCGCGCCTGCACGAGATCACGCTGGGCAAAGAACATCTGCCGTTCGGCGTCGAGAACGTCGGTATTGGTGCGGATTCCCGCCCTCATTCCGCGCTTGGTTCCTTCGACCGCGACGATGCTGGCGTCAACTGCCTTGCGATAGGCGGCGACCTTGCCAACCCCGGTCTCGACAGCCAGAAACTGGCGCTTGACTTCGACCATCACCTCATTGGTGGCCAGATCGAGTTCGGCCATCGAGCGCCCACGATTGGCCACCGCCTGCCCGGTCAGGGCATTCACCCGGCCACCGGCATAGAGCGGAATGTTGAGTTGCACACCGACGGTGTTGATCGAGCTTTTCTGGTTGAGGGTCGAGAGCGTCTCGTTCTCCGCTTTCATCGCCCGCGCCACCAGGTCCAACTGTGGCAAATGGCCGGCGCGCGCACGTTCGACTTCCAGGCCAGACAGCTCGACGACCTTCCTGCGTGCCCGGATCTCCGGGTTGTGCTCCTGTGCCAGCGCAGACCATTCATCGAGTTGGCTCGGCGTGATGCCCGTCGGCATGAAATCCGGCCGCAGCACCCACAGATCGCGCAGCGGCGTACCGGTCATGCCTTCCAGCACGCGCCTCGTCACGGCCACCCGGTCGAGCGCCTCGGCACGACCGGCGCGGGCAAACTCGAGCCTCGACTCGGCCTCGGCAATCTCGGTAATCGTCCCTTCGCCGCCGCGCCGCATACGCTCGGCAAGCTCGCGCTGGGCGCCATAGGCGGCAATTTCGGCATCGGTCAGGGTCAGGCGCTCGAGCGCCAGCAGTGCCTCAAAGTAGGCGGTCGACACTTTGCTGGCCAGTTCCGCTTCCTTGCGATCAAACACGGCGTTGCTGTAGGCGGCCTGCACGCCGCCTTGTTGATAGCGCACGTAGCTCTCGTAGTTGAAGAGCGGCTGGCGCAGGGTAATCGCCGCCTGCTTGTCCTTGTAGTCGAGGTCCTGCGTCACATTGGCCAACGTCGACTCGCGATCGCCGGTGTTCTGCGCATAGCTGCCGGTAATCGAAATCGTCGGCAGCAGGCCGGCGCGCCCGATGTCGATCGCGTACTGGCCAGCGTCGCGCTCGAAGCGAGCCGCCTGGAAGGCCGGGTCGTTCTGGCGTGCGGCTTGATAGGCATCGAGCAGACCCACGGCAAAGGCGCCCGAAGACAACAGCGCCAGGCTGCAGGCGCTCAGTGCAGGCAGGCGGTTGCGCATACTCACTCCTCGGTCAGTGCTGCATTCATACGGTCGACCAGCGGCTTGAAGAGGTAGTTGAGCATTGTCCGCTCGCCCGTCTTGACGAATACCTGCGCCGGCATTCCAGGCTTGATTTCATGCATCTTCAGTTTCTTCATGCCGGCTTCGGTAACCAATACCTTGCCGCGGTAGAACGGCGGCAACCTGCCTTGCGGATCGGTTGTTGCGTCGGCGTCGACCTGCACGAACTCGCCGGGTATCTGTGGCGTGGTGCGCTGGTTAAAGGCCGGAAAGGTGATCTCGACCGGCAGGCCCGGGCGGACCTTGTCGATCAGATCGGTGGGAATCTGAACCTCGATGCGCAAGGGCTCATTTTTCGGCACGAGGTCCATCAAGGGCGTTCCCTGCGCCAGAACACCACCGACGGTGTGCACACTCAGGCCAACAACGATGCCTTCACTCGGCGCATGCACGGTGGTGTTGTCCAGCTCAAAAGCCAGGCCTTCAAGGCGACTCTCCAGCGAGCTGGTTTCCTTCTGCACCTCCGACAGGGCGTTCTCGACCTCCTTGTGGTATTCCTGCTGCCGCGCCACCAAGCGCATCCGTGTCTCGCCGATGCTCTGCTGGGCGCGCCCGAGATTACCGAGATCCTCGGAAATGGCTCCATTGAGCTGCGCCAGCAGGCGTTCCTGCTCGGACAGGCGATTGCGCGGCAGATAGCCTTCGGCCGCCAACTCGCGCAACCCCTTCAGTTCTTCAAGGAGCAAGCGCGACTGTTGCTCTTTCGAGCGCCGCGTCGCCTCGAGTCCCTTGGCGTACGACTGCAAGCCCGCCAGCATATTCTGCATGGCAGCCAGTTCGGCTTGCAGTCCCGCCTGCCGCGACCGCAGAAGCTGCGTCTGCACGGCCATCGCGCTGGCCGCTCGCGGATCGTCCTTGTTCTTCAACAGTTCTTCGGGAAAGACGATCTCCGACTGCCCCGCCACATCGGCCAGCAAGCGCGCCTCGGTCGCTTTCGCCACCAACCACTGACTATGCGTCACCTGATGTTGCGAGCGCGCCGTCGTCGAGTCGAGCCGTAGCAGAACGTCGCCTTTACTGACTTCGTCACCGTCCTTGACCAGGATCGCCTCGACCATTCCCGGGCCCAGATTCTGTACGGTCTTGCGATTTCCCGTAACCACCACCTGCCCGCTGGCCGGCACGCCCTGATCGAGCGGCGCCAGCGCCGCCCACAGCATGAAGCCACCGAAACCAAGGGCCACTATCAGCCAGCCGATCCGGGAAACGCGGCGATGATTGATGTCCACACCGCTGGCAGCGGCCTTGGCCGTTTCGGCCGAGACGTCGGTCAGTTCAGTGATTTCGCTGTCGGAAGCGTTCTTGCGCTCGAACAATTTCTTTGCCATCGCCCTCTGCCTGGTAAATCAGACGCCGACGACGGGCGTCGATGGAAGACCACTGGCCGCCGCCGCAGGTGTCGCCGGTCGAGCCGTGCCTGCGCTACGCCCGGCTGGCGGTGACGTTGGGGCATTTGCCGCATTTGCCGCATTCGGTACATTCGGCGCGTTGGCTGAGCGCATCGCCGCCAGGATCTGGTCGCGCGGACCGTGTGCCTTCACCGTCCCCTCGTGCATCACCAGAATGCTGTCGGCAACCGCCAGTGTGGTCATCCGGTGGGTGACGATGACCACCGTCCGCTTTTTCGCTTTCAGGCGCCGGATCGTGTCGGCCAGGGCGGCCTCGCCGAGATCGTCGAGGTTGGAATTCGGTTCATCGAGGACAATAAAAGCCGGGTCCCCGTAAAGTGCGCGCGCTAGACCGATGCGCTGCTTCTGGCCACCCGAGAGCGCGCTCCCCCCATCTCCGAGCGGCGTGTCGTAACCGTTGGGGAGCAGCAGGATCAATTCATGGACACCGGCGGCCTGCGCGGCCGCCAGGACCTGGTCCGAATCGACTTCGCCAAAACGGGCAATATTCTCGGCGACCGAACCGCCAAAAAGCTCGATGTCCTGCGGCAGATAACCCAGATACGGACCCAGCTCGTCCTTGTTCCACTTGAAAATTTCCGAGTTGTCCAGGCGCACCGATCCAGCCAGCGTTGGCCAGATGCCAACCAGCAAACGCGCCAGCGTCGACTTCCCGGAAGCGCTGGGACCGATCACGGCGACCACCTCACCGGCCTGCAGCTTGAAGTTCACATTCCGCAGGATCAGCGTTTTGCTCCCCGGAGCCCCCGTCGCCGCGTTCTCGACGGCCACTTCGCCAAGCGGCCGGGGCAGCGGCATTCCGGCAATGCGCGCCGGGTACATGCCCAGCAGTTCGCTCAAGCGCTTGTAAGCCGAACGTGCCGAAACCAGTTGCTTCCAGTTGCCGATCAGGGCCTCAACCGGCGCCAGCGCCCGACCAACGAGGATCGAGCCGGCGATCATCATTCCCGCCGTCATCTCTCCCTCAATGGTCAGCAGCGCGCCATAGCCCAGCGCCAAGGACTGCAGTGAGATGCGAGCAAAGCGGGTCAGCGCGGTCAGCATACCGGCACGATCGCTGGCCAGCGCCTGTTGCTCGAGGAACTTCTGGTGCAGCTTGAACCAGCGCCCGCGAATCGCCGGCAGCATGCCCATGGCTTCGATCACTTCGGCATTGCGCAGGTTGTTGTTGGCTTGCGCGTTGGCCGCCATGGAGAGCTTTTGTGCCTCGCCAAGGGGCCCCGCCGAGACGCGCTCGTTGACCACCGCCAGCGTCACCAGAAGCAGGACACCGACCAGAGCGAAAATGCCGAGATGGGTGTGCAGCATAAAAATCACGATCAGATAGATGGGCATCCACGGCGCGTCGGTCAGCGCCACCAGCCCGGCACCGGTCAGGGTCTGGCGCATCGAAGCCAGATCGTGCAAGGCCTGCGCGGGATTCTGGCCTGCCTGCCGCAAGTTACGTTCGAAGGTCGCATTGAAGATGCGCTGGTTGACATCGAGATCGAGGCGAGCGCCGACGCGGACGAGGACCATCGAGCGGATCCATTCGAGCAAGGACATCAGTGCCAGCAGGCCGAGCGCAATCAGCGTCAGCATCAGCAAGGTGGTCGGATTGCGACTCCCGAGTGCACGATCGTAGAGCTGCAGCATGTAGATCGACGGCGTCAACATCAACAGATTGGTGAAAAAGCTGAACGCGCCAACGGTCATGAACGCCTGGCGAAACGACAGCAGCACCCGCTCGAGCTCGGGGCGTTGGGAGGGATCAGTCATGCACACTCTTCCTCGGAAACGATGATCCCGGAAAAAAAACCGGACAGGCGCGCCCTACGGCGCGGGCCGCTGTCTGGCTGCCGGAGAGCAAGCGGAAGCACTTGCGCATCCGCGCTTCGGACGGCTGCCTGCGAGTGGATCGCACGTGCCGCAACGGCGCCAGCGGCCAGCACCATGAAATGGGGAACCGTGATACGCATGAAGCTTTCCCAGGGGACGCGCAGGGCCTGTCACGGCTTCGACGAATTTGTTGTTGCATCTTGGCATCAAGAGCCATGCTCAGCAGTCACTTTGGCCGCAGCCTCAGGCATCTCGTGCAGCGGACAGCAGCTGACGCCCAGTCTGGCCAGGCGCAATAATGACATAAGCAGCAAGGGTAATCCAGCCCGCTCCTTGCCTCGATGTGACAATAGTCACCGTTCCCCATGTATTGCTGATGCGCTACTTCCGGCACCTGGCACACACAAGAACGCGGCACGCCAGCTCAATGGCGGCAGCCGACATCGCGGCCAAGAAAATCCTTGACGCCACGGGGTGCTCCCTTGCGCAAAGTGATCGAGGCGAAATCCGTGGGTTCGGAAGCTTTCGTCTGAATCGCCATCCACGGCTAATGGCCGGACAGGGCCAGCAGTGTCGGGTGGCAGCGGATGACCGAGCCTTGACGCTCAAGAACGGCGCTCTTGAGATTGTCGTGCAGGGCGACACGCCTGCAGCCGTCCCAGGCGGCCAGCGCGCCGACGTGGCGACGCAGGACGTTCTCCCTGTAAGCGCCGAGGTAGAAGCGCAAGAAGATCTGCCGCGACCAGGGGAGTACGGCAAAAAAGCCCATCAGCGTCCGGCTTACCCGACCGATCTCCAAGTGGCCGAAGTGCCCCCAGTCGATCTGCATCTGCTCGCCTGGCAGAGTGCGCAAACGCCGGTAGGCGACGGCCGGCTCGAAGACGCCGTCGATGACGCAACAGTCGAAGTGGCCGTGCTCGTTCAGGCTTGAGCCGAACCGATGGATGAAGGCGACCGCCCCGATCCGGGCCGTGGAAGGGCAATCAGGGCACTGTTCGCGCAGGCAGCGGCCTCATGCGGCGATGGGCTGGGTCTCACCATCCGATCGCCCGCCGCACGGCGGCCCAGTCGATCTCGCGCAACAGCGGCACGGCGTCTTCGCACAGATTGCGCTGCGGCGGCTGGCCGCTGGCCAGGGGCAGGCCGCAAAGACGTTTGCGCGACCACGCGGTCAGCAGTCGCACCTCGTCGGTGGGCCGCTTCGGGTCGAACAGATCGGCGCGCACCTGCACCATCGGCACGCAGTCGCGCGACGCGCCGGCAGCACTTTCGTAGCGCAGCGCACGCCGTTGCCGGTCGAGAACGCAGGGTCGACGCGACCACAGGCCGGTGCGTTGCGCGCGGCGGAGTCCAGCCCGGCCAGCGTCGCCTCGGTCGTCGCCAGCGCCAGCCGCGGCCCCCACCAGGCGCTCCTCGGGTCACGCGCCGCCGGTTCGGTCATCTGCGGGCGCTGGCGAGCGGTATCGGCCTCGTCGGTGCGCGCTGCCGCATCCAGTCGCTGGGCCAGCGCCGCCGGATCGCGGCTCTCGGTCTTCCAGCGCTCCTCACGCTTGGCGCGGCGCGCTGCGATGGCCTGTTGCGTCATCGACGCCCCGAGTTGGCGCAGCGAGGAAGCAAAGCCCGCATCCTGCTGGGCCACGAACTTGCGCAGCCGCTGCGCCTCAGCCTCGAGCAGCGGGCCCAGCGCGGCCGCTTCGAGCGCGCTGCGTCCGTCGCGGGTTAAGATGGTCATGTCGGCATAGACCGTGCCGCCGTCGGCTTCACCCAAAACGCGCGGCTGCGCGAAGCTGTCCTGGGGAACGCCGTGGCTGTCGCGGTCGCGGCCGAACTTGCCGCGGGTCGCGCGGTCTTCGAGCTTGCGGGCTTCGGGCACGCGGTTGGTGGTGAAGTACAGCAGCCGGTGTGCCCCACCGAGCACCGACCACAGCGAAGTGTCGGCACGGCGGCGCACATCGTTCGGCGCCGACCAGTAGACGGTGAAGTCCTGCTCCACCAGGCGCTGCGGCCCGACCACGGCCCGGCCCCTGTTTAACCTACCAAAAAAAACCTCTCTCATAATCAATTGCTTGCAGGGGAAATGAATTTCTAATGGCACAACAAGCGCGTAATGGGCTGTCAGGCGATCAGTTTTCGGAGTCCGCCGGGTTGTGAGTGGATGCCCAAGGCGCGATAGATGGCCATTTGCTCTGGCTCGGCGTTGATGGCCTTGCGGACATGGAGCGTGCGGCCATCGCGCTGGCGGAAAGTCGTCGTCCGGCACTGGATCGAAAGGGTCTCGCGCAAAGTCGTCCAACTGTCGTGAATGCCAGCCGCCTTCAGCTTGACGCGAAGGAACTGCACGCACTGGTAAGCCAACACGGTAATGAACAGATGGCCGTCGGCGCGATCTTCCGTGTGATGGTCGATCGGCCGCAAGCCCAGTTCGCTCTTCAGGCTGCGAAACACACTTTCCAGGTCGGTCAGCAGAGTATAGGTGCGCCAGAACCGCTCTTCATCCCAGTCGAGTTGGCCAGGCGACCTTGGCTTCGCTGGCGATGCCCGCGTCCATGATCACCAGCGCCCCCGCCGGGGCGTTTAGCCCGGTGAACATGCCGGCCAACGTGCCGGCTTCGCTGACATTCCCTTCGAAGGTCTGCGAGCGGCGCACAAAGCCGCTGCCGTCGAGCACTAGACCAAGCGTCACCAAGGGGCAATCGCTACGCTTCTCCTTGGAACGGCCACGCTTGACCTTGCGATTGCTCGGGACTTCGCCTTCGAAGTAGGTCTTGGTCAGGTCGTAGAGCGTGATCGTTTCTTCCAGACCAAAGAGCGTGCGAACGGTGCCAAACAAACACGCTTCAATCACCTCCCGATGCTTCATCAGGACGTCCGAACCCCGGTAAAGAGCCATGTGCAACATCGACAGGAAGTCGACGTCGATCAGTTCGCCCAAGGCGCTGTGCTTCTGCAACCAGTTCCAGGTCGCCCGCTCGGAGCCCGGATGGCCCATTCTTCCGATCAGGTTGCCGATAATCGACGCCCGCAGAACGCCATTAACGCCCAACTCCCGCAACTTGTCGATGATGCCCGGTTCGGCCAGCGCATGCAGGCCGACGTGCTCGACGCCGACCGAACGCGACTGCATCGTTTGCAGCGAGTCAACATCGACTTCGACGAATGTCACCGGCGGACGCGGGTTTCCGGCAGGGTCGCTGGCCTCTGTCGCCGACGCGTTGCTCATCGGTGCCCGCACGATCAGCTGCCGGGCGTAGCGCTGGGCCGCACTTTCGATATGACCTGCGCATGGCACGGGCAGCAGCGCTTCCTGGGGGTGCAGCAGCTGTTCGATGCGCCGACACAGCACCGGCCAGTCTTCCTGCTTGATAGAGAAATTGCGTCCCAGATTCAGCAGGACGATCTGACGGACCTTGCCTGCGATGCGTTCGCCACGCACCAGCCGGTAGGTGAAGTAGCCCTCACGTGTTAATGTGAAAGTCGCGCAAGCGACTCACGAAACTCCCTTCTCCCCTCGCGGGAGAAGGGCCGGGGGTGAGGCGGAGAATTCAGGGAGCATGCTCCCTGCCCGTCGAACGATTCCGGCGTGCAAGCCGGAATGCGCACTGCAAGTGAGAGGGCGGACGGTCATGAATTTCATCATCCGGGGTATCTCGACTGACATGATCGTTAACCCCTCTTTAACAACTCTTTGTCATATTGCGGCCTTTTCCGGGCTGCGGCGATTGTAAGTCATTGATTCTCAATAGGCCGCATTTCTGAGGCGCAATGTTGTGCCATAATAGTTTTTCAAGCCTAGTTTTTCCCCTTGCATTTCTTGTACGATCGTGGGCATGTATATCCGACAGACACGAACGAACAACAAGGTCACCGGCGAGGGCTACTTCACCTTTCGGCTGGTGCGGGGCGAACGCGTCGCAGGCAAGGTCCGTCAGATCACCCTGCTGAATCTCGGGCGTAATTTCGCCATCAAGCAGGAGGACTGGCCGGTGCTGTGTCGTCGCATCGAACAGCTTCTGCATCCCCAGGAAGCGCTCCTGCCACTGCCCTGCACGGGCCCTATCGAAAGCGCAGCCCAGCGCTACGCGGGGCAACTGATCGTGCGGTCGCCGATGAGCGACTCGCCGCCGGCGGCGGAGGCCAGTGAGCCCTGCGGAAAGCCGCGTCCGCCGGTGACGTTCGAGGAAGTCGATATTGACTCGCTGCAAGTGATGCAGCCGCGCTCGGTTGGCGTCGAGCACGTCGGTCTGCATGCGCTGACCGAACTGGGCATCATCGACCAATTGCGAGAGTTGGGCGTCAATGGCGTGCTGCGGGCGTCGATTATCGGCAACCTGATCGGGAGAATGGGCCGCCCGGGCTCCGAGCGGGCGACCTGGAGCTGGCTGCAGAAGCAGAGCGCCTTGGGCGAGCTGATCGACGTCGACTTCCTGTCGATGTCGCACATGAGTCTTTACCGTGCTTCGGACGTCCTGATGAAGCATCGGGAAGTGATTGAAGCGCGCTTGTTCGGCACCGTTCGCACGCTCTTTGGCCTGGAAGAGACGATCACGCTCTACGACCTGACCAACACGTATTTTGAAGGCGAAGTTCCGAGTAATCGCAAGGCCAAGCGTGCCCGTTCCAAGGAGAAGCGCAGCGACTGCCCGTTGGTGACGCTCGGCCTGGTGCTCGACGGCAGTGGCTTTGTGCGCCGCTCGCAGACCTTCGAAGGCAATGTCAGCGAAGCCGGCACGCTTGCTGGCATGCTGACCGGACTGGACGCCCCGGCAGGGGCGCTGGTGATCATGGACGCGGGCATCGCTACCGAAGCCAACATCGCCTGGCTGGTCGAACATGGCTATCGCTACCTGGTCGTTCGTCGCGGGGGGACCCGGCAGTTCGATGAAACACAGGCGGTCACGATCGAGACCGCCGACGAGCAACCGTTGCGGCTGCAAAAGGCGCTCAGTGAAGACGGGAAAGAGCTGCAGTTGTTTTGCCATTCACCGGGTCGGCAGCTCAAGGAGGAGGCCATGCTCGAATCCTTCAGCCAGCGCTTCGAAGCCGGACTGCAGCAAATGCAGGACGGCCTGGCCAAACCACGTGCCGAGAAGCGCCCCGACAAATTGCACGAACGACTCGGCCGGCTGAAGCAGAAGAGTCGCGGCACCAGCCAGCATTACACGGTGGACCTGGTGACGGACGAATCGGGCAAGCGGGTCACCGGGATCACCTGGCAGAAGGTGCCGCGCGAGGGGAGCCAAGCGACGCACCCGGGCGTCTATTGCTTGCGCACTAATGAACTCGACTGGGACGAGGAGCGGCTCTGGCGCACCTACACCCTGCTGACTGACCTGGAGAGTGTGTTTCGCAGCCTCAAGAGTGAGCTGGGCTTGCGGCCGGTCTTTCATCACAAGGAAGAGCGCGCCGACGGCCATCTGTTCATTACCGTGCTGGCTTACCAGTGTGTGCAGTTCCTTCGCCTAAAGCTGAAGGCGGCGGGCATTCCCGACAGTTGGGCGACCCTGCGCGAAACCCTCTCGATCCAGCGCCGGGTGACGACGACTTTCCGGCAACGCGATGGCCGCACGCTGCACGTCCGCAAGGCCACTGCCGCCGAGCCCGAGCTGATGGCGATCTATCGCGCCTTGGGCGTCAACTCAGACCCCGGAGGAACCCGAAAACTGGTCGCCTGACACGAAATTACGCGCTTGTTGTGCCATTAGAGATTCAAGTGCCTTGCAAGCAGTTGATTATGCAAGAGGTTTTTTTGAGAATGTTAAACACGGGTTAATGTGAAACAAGGCAACCGTCGGGCGCAAAAAAGCATCGCCGACGATGACGTCGCGATGCCAAGAAAAAGAGCCGGGCGGACCCGCTCTGTTGCCTCGGTCAAGCACCACCCCTGGTGCCTCTAACTTTGGTCGGCGAGCAGGCCGCGCCTTGATATGTTTCATGATACGGGGTGGCTGCCCGTCCCGCAATGACCGTTAATGTGAAAGTCGCGCTAGCGACTCACGAAACTCCCTTCTCCCCTTGCGGGAGAAGGGGCAGGGGAAGAGGGAAAACGGTCATGGCTTTCATCATCGGGGGTGTCTCGACATGTCATGACCGTTAGCTGAGCGCTGCCAGGAAAGCCCCCCGTCTGGCGGGTGAAGAGGCCTGCCAGACGTCAAGGGCAAGCTTCGCACCTCTGCGATGCGGACGATGGCAACAGGAGCGCGCGGACGGCAGGAATTGGGGTGCGATGGCGACTGCGATGGCGGCTCTATAGGCGTTAAGCCGAAGGACTGCCAAGGGCTTGACGGTCCATGCATGTCCATAGGCTAGCAATTAACGACCGCTGGTCGCATGGCCAACGACGTGGCCCTTCCCGTGCTACCGCCAAATAATCGCAGGCCTACTTCTAGGCATACATTTCGCCTGCTCAGCCTATAACGCCCTTGCCTGATAGGCCTATGGCGGAGAGAGCGGGATTCGAACCCGCGTTAGGATATTATCCTAAACACGCTTTCCAGGCGTGCGACTTAAACCACTCATCCATCTCTCCGGAAGACCGCGAATTCTAGCAGAACGTGACGCCAACACCAAATGTGAAACGAGCCAGAAAGGCAGAACACCGGGCCTCGCTAGTCCACGCCAGGCAGCGCCGACAGTTCGGCCGCCTGACGCTGGCGCAGCGTTTCAAAAAGGCAAACGGCAGCGGCGGCGGCGACATTCAGCGATTCGCTGGCAGCAGACATGGGGATGCGCAGATGCCGACTGGTTTGTGCAAGGACTTGCGGCCGGACACCAAGACCTTCGCTGCCGAAAACCCAGGCCAGCGGTCGGCCGAGCGTAGCGCTGTAGAGACTGCTCGATGCGGCGGGGAGCGTGGCAGCAGACTGGCCACGATAGGCGGCTAGAAAGCGGCTCAAATCACTGTTTTCGTGGATGTCGAGTTGAAAATGCGCACCCATCGCCGCACGCAGGGACTTTGGCGACCAGGCTTGCGCGCAATCCGCCGAGAGCAGGATCTGGCGAAAGCCGGCAGCAGCAGCGCTACGCAGAATCGAACCGAGATTACCCGGATCCTGAACGCCATCAAGCAAAACCGCATCGGCTGCATGGTCGCAGCCGCCAGCCGGCTGTGGCTGCGCAACGACGGCCATGATGCCACTGGGCGTATCGACCAGCGCCAGATCGTCGAACAAGGCGTCGGCCAGAACGCTGATGCGACTACCCGCTGGCCGGCTATCGAGATAACGCGCATTCTCCGGCCGCGCAGCACCGCCGTCGCTGACCACGATCTCGTCAGGCACCCCGCAGCTCTGCTCGTAGGCCTCGATGAGGTGCATGCCGTCAAGTAGCGCGCGGCCGCTCTTGCGCCGCTCACGACTGCTTTGCGAGAGTTTCAGGAGTGCCTTGTAATGGGCATTGTCGCGCGAGCCGATTCGTTTCATAAGTCGCTGAGCCGCGCCACCGGTGCAAAGCTGCGGCGGTGCTGCGGACTCGCACCCTGTTCGCGCAGCGCCTGCAGGTGAAATGCGGTCGGGTAACCCTTGTGGCGATCAAAACCGTACTGCGGATAACTAGCGTGCAGCACAAGCATGCCGCCATCGCGATAGGTCTTGGCGAGAATCGATGCGGCAGCGATCGCTGCGACCTTGCCGTCGCCGCCGACGATGGCTTCGACGGAACACGACAGCTGTGGACAATGACAGCCGTCGACCAGTGCATGACTCGGGAATACCGGACCGTGGGCGCCGGTGAGCGCCGCGACGGCACGCTGCATGGCCAGCAGGCTGGCCTGCAGGATGTTGATCTGGTCGATCTCGGCGACACTGGCTTCAGCGACGGCCCAGGCCAGTGCGCTGCCGCGAATCTGCTCGGCGAGCAATTCCCGCTTGCCGGCCGAAAGTTTTTTCGAGTCGTTCAGACCGCTAATTGGCCGACCTGGATCGAGGATCACGGCGGCGGCGACCACGGGTCCCGCCAGCGGCCCGCGGCCGGCTTCGTCGACGCCGCAAACCAGACCTTCAACCGGCAACAGCAAGGGCATCGACGTGTAGCGCTGTTGTTGGCAGGCAGGCGATGACCGCAGCAGCAGCCTTCTCGGCGGCGTTCTGCCGCAACTGCAAATGGATCGCCCGAAATACGGACTTGATGCGCTCGCACGCCTCTTTGTCCGCATAGAGATTGAGCAGTGCTTGCGCCAGATTCTCGGCGGTCGCTTCGTCCTGGATGAACTCCGGAACAACGAATTTGCCGGCCAGGACGTTCGGCAGACCGACATAGGGCAGGTAGCCCATACGGCGCATCATTCGGTACGACAGCGGCGCCATCTTGTAGACGATGGCCATCGGCCGCTTGAGCAGTGCTGCCTCGAGGGTCGCCGTGCCGCTGGCGACCAGGACCGCATCGGCGGCCATCATCGCCTGATGGGCGTGCCCGAAAAGCAGGCGAATAGGCAACTGCTTCGCCCGCCGGCGATGCAGTGCGCTTTCGAACAACACGCGCGTTTCGCGCGTCGTCAGCGGAGCCAGGAAAATCGCCTCCGGAATCTGCTCGTGCATGCGGCGGGCGGTTTCGATGAAAGTCTCCGCCATGTACTGCAGTTCGGACTGGCGGCTACCGGGCAAGAGCGCGAAGACCGGCGTCGCTGGTGAAATGCCGAGCAGCGTCCGCGCCGTATGGCGACCGTCTTCGAGCGGCAGCATGTCGGCCAGAGGATGGCCGACATAGCTCACGGGAATGCCTTGCTTCTCGTAGAGCGCGGTCTCGAACGGAAAAAGTGCCAGCACACGCGAAACTGCCGCACCGATGCTGTGGATGCGTTCGCCGCGCCAGGCCCAGATCGACGGGCTGACGTAATGCACGCAGGCAACGCCGCGCCGCTTGAGCGCCTTTTCGAGCGATAGATTGAAGTCCGGCGCATCGACGCCGATGAAGACGTCCGGCGGGTCAGCAAGCAAGCGGCGTTTGAGATCGCGGCGGATGGCGGCAATCTCGCGATAGTGCCGAAGGACTTCGACGTAACCGCGGACGGCCAGCTTTTCGAGCGGATGCCAGGCCGTAAAACCCGTCGCGAGCATCTTCGGGCCACCGACACCGAAAAAAACGGCCCCCGGAAGCCTCGCCTGCAAGGCCTGAACCAGCTGACTGGCGAGGAGATCGCCCGAGGCTTCGCCGGCGACCATGGCGATGCGCAGCGGTGCCGCAGCGCTCATCGAATGATGCCGCGCTTCGAAGCCGCGAGGAAATCCAGGAGCGGCTGGATCTCCGGATGAACGAGCACCTCTTCGTTCAGTTTGGCGCGCGCCTCATCCAGCATCAACCCCGACTTGTAGAGGGTCCGGTAGGCGCGCTTCAAAGCCAGCAGCGCTTCCGGAGAAAAACCACGCCGCTTGAGCCCCTCGGCGTTGATCCCAAAGGGACTGGCCGTGTTTCCGGCTGCCATGACAAACGGCGGAATATCCTGCAGCACCACCGTCCCGACGGCCGTCATGGTATGGGCGCCAACGCGGCAGAACTGGTGTACCCCGGTATAGCCGCCGAGAATTGCCCAGTCATCAATATGCACATGGCCGGCCAACTGTGCGTTATTGGCGAATACGGTGTGGTTACCCACTTGGCAATCATGCGCAATATGCACATAGGCCATGATCCAGTTGTCATTACCAACGCGGGTGATGCCAACATCCTGGGCGGTCCCCAGGTTGAAGGTGCAGAACTCGCGAATGGTGTTGCGGTCACCGATCTCCAGTCGCGTCGGCTCGCCGTCGTATTTCTTGTCCTGCGGCACTTCCCCCAGCGAATTGAACTGGAAGATCCGGTTGTCACGACCGATGCGCGTCCGCCCGGAAATCACCACATGCGGACCGATCACCGTGTTGTCGCCGATTTCCACGTCTTCGCCGATGATCGAATAGGCACCAACTGAAACATTGCAGCCGAGTTGCGCGCCGCGCTCGACGAGCGCACTTTGATGAATCATGGCACCTGTCACACCCCGGCTCCGCCGACATCGCGCTTGGCGCACATCAGTTCGGCCTCGGCGACGATGTCGCCGTCGACGCGTGCTTCCGCCTTGTATTTCCAGATGCCGCGCATCTGGCGCAGGATCTGTACGTGCAAGTGCAACTGGTCGCCCGCTGTCACCGGCTTCTTGAAGCGCGCGCCGTCGATGCCGACGAAATAGAAAACGGAATTCGCGTCGGGCTTGGCGCCCATGGTCTTGAAAGACAGGATGCCGGCCGCCTGCGCCAGAGCCTCCATGATCAATACCCCCGGCATCACCGGGTGATGCGGAAAGTGACCCACGAAAAATGGTTCATTGACGGTCACGTTCTTGTAGGCATGGATGGACTTGCCGAGTTCGAAATCGAGCACCCGGTCGACCAGGAGAAAGGGATAGCGGTGCGGCAGATGTTCGAGGATTTCGTGGATACTCATTGCGTTCAAGTCGTGTTCTCCCTTTGTTCGAGTTTCTTTTCAAGTTCGGCGACCCGCTCGGCGAGTCTCGCCAGACGCTTGATCTGTGCCGCATTGTGCAACCACTCCTGGTGCCCTTCGAGCGGAAAGATGCTGGTGTATTGCCCGGCTCTGGGCAGGCTCTTGGTCACCATACTGCCCGCCGAGATATGCACGTCGTCGGCGAGTTCCAGGTGACCGATGATCATGCCGGCGCCGCCAACGGTACAGCGACGGCCGATGCGGGTACTGCCGGCGATCCCGACACAGCCGGCCATCGCCGCATGCTCACCAATACTGACGTTGTGACCAATCTGAATCTGATTGTCGAGTTTGACGCCATTGCCAATCACCGTGTCGTCCAGTGCGCCTCGGTCGATTGACGTATTCACTCCGACTTCGACATCATCGCCAATCACCACCCGACCGATTTGCGGGATCTTGACCCACCGCTCACCGTCCTTGGCAAAGCCAAAGCCGTCGCCACCGAGAACCGCACCGGCGTGGATAATCGCCCGCCTGCCGATCACGCAGCCGTCATAGACCACGACATTCGGGTAGAGCACGCAATCGTCGCCAATCACGACGTCATCACCGATCACACAGCCCGGGTAGAGGGTGACATTCTCACCCATGTGCACGCGCTCGCCAATGACGGCATTCTCGCCAACACTCACCGATGGTCGCAATTCCGACTTGACCACTGCACCGTGATGGATGCCGGGCCGACGTTGCCGGAGCGGATTGAGCAAGGCAACCACACGCGCATAGTAGGCGTAGGCATTGGGGTGCACGATTCGCGGCAGTGAGGTCTCGGCTGAAAACTGCGGCGGCACAATGACCGCCGTCGCCCGCGTTGTTTTCAGTTGCTGCCGGTATTTGGAACTGGCGAGAAAGGCGATGCGCCCTTCGCCGGCCGAAAGGAGGCTGGCGACCTGCGAGACAAGCACCGACCCGTCGCCTTCAAGCACCCCGCCGAGAGCGGCGACGATCTCGTCTAGCCGTAGCCCCCTTGACACCTCCACTCCGTTGCCTGGTGAGCTAACGGTCATGACATGTCGAGACACCCCAGATCGCACCCCAGATCATGAAAGTCATGACCGTCCCCTCCACTTGCAGCGCGCATTCCGGCTTGCACGCCGGAATCGTTCGACGGGCAGCGAGCATGCTCGCTGAATTCCCCGCCTCCACTTGCAGCGCGCATTCCGGCTTGCACGCCGGAATCGTTCGACGGGCAGCGAGCATGCTCGCTGAATTCCCCGCCTCCACTTGCAGCGCGCATTCCGGCTTGCACGCCGGAATCGTTCGACGGGCAGCGAGCATGCTCGCTGAATTCCCCGCCTCACCCCCGGCCCTTGTCCCGCAGGGGACGAAGGGTGATTCGTGAGTCGCGTACGCGACATTCACATTAAGGGCTTATTTTCCGTCCCGGGGATCGGACAAGGCCTGGATCACCTTGTCAGTGATATCAAGTTTCGGGCTGACCCAGACCACATCCTGAACGATCAGGTCGTACTTCTCATTTTCAGCAAGCTGCTTGATCGCCTTGTTGGCCTTTTCGATGATTGCCGCGTTCTCTTCGTTCTGGCGCAGGTTCAGATCCTCACGGAACTCGCGTTGCTTGCGTTGAAACTCTCGCGACAACTCACCAAGATCCTTCTCCTTGGTACGGCGCTCGGGCTCGGCCATGGTCACACCATTTTTCTCCAGCGCTTCCTGCAAGCCCTGCACCTGCTTCGCCAGACGCTGTAAATCCTGGTCGCGCTTGGAGAACTCCTGCTCGATCTTCTTCGCCGCGCGCACGGCAGCGGGAGCGTCGCGGAAAAGACGCTGGGTATTCACGTACCCCACTTTGAGTTGATCCACCGCCGACGCATAGGACACCGGCAGCGAGGCCATCAACGCAACCAGCAGTCTGGCAATCGTCTTCTTCAAGCTTGTTCTCCTGGGTTAGAAAGTCGTTCCAAACTGGAATTGGAACTTCTGGAGTTTATCATTACTTTGCTCGTTGATCGGCTGACCGTAGCTGAATTTCAGCGGCCCCAGAGGCGAAATCCACGCCGCAGCGAGGCCGACCGAGGTCCGCAAGCCCTCTTCGGCATAGGTATAGTTATCGGTGAAAACATTGCCGGCATCAAAAAAGGACCGAAGCGGAAGGACTTGTCGACGCCCGGAAACGGCATCAGAATCTCGGAATTGAACACTGCCTTGCGCGTGCCGCCGAGGCGTGTATCCGGATATAGCGGATCTACCGGGCCGAGGCTGGCTGTATCGTAGCCACGTACCGAACCTACACCACCAGCATAGAAATTCTTGTAGAAAGGCAAGGTCTGCCCCGACAAACCGTCCCCGTAGCCAAGGTCGACATTGAGCATCAGCACAAGGTCCTTGACGAGTTCAAAGTAGTGTTGATTCTGATAGGTCGCCCGATAAAAAGTCAGGTCGGCGCCGGGAATCGCCACCTCCACTCCGGCTCGCTGGGTTCCACCTTTGGTCGGATAGATAGCGCTGTCCCGCGTGTCACGAGCCCAGCCCAAGGTCGTCGGCAGGGTAAGATTGGAGTCGCCGTGCTGCGCCTGGAACTGGATATACTGGATTGGCGTTGCCAAGGTAACCGGCGTTATGTCGATATTGGTTTGATCTATCGCCAAACCGAAGGTAAGCGAGTCCACCTCCGTGAGCGGGTAGCCAAAGCGGATCCCACCACCGTAGGACGTGGACTGGAACGCGTAGCCGAGAGAAGTCGGGTTGAGCGTGCGATAGTAGAGATCGAAGCCCTGACTGATACCGTCAACGGTAAAGTATGGATTGGTATAGTTGATCCCCAGAGTACGGTTCAACTTGCCCGTATTCAACTGCAAAGCCAGGTACTTGCCGCTACCAAAAATGTTCGACTGCGATATCGAACCTGAAAGGATGACCTTCTCCGAACTCGAGTAACCGGCGCCGAGTGAGATATTGCCGGTCGACTTCTCGGCCACGTTGATGTTGACATCAACCTGGTCAATGGTCCCGGGCACTGGCGGCGTCTCGACGTTGACTTCGCCAAAGTAGCCGGTCCGGTCGATTCTTTCACGTGATTTCACGACCCGGTTCGCGTCGTACCAGGCCCCCTCCATCTGACGCACTTCCTGACGAATCACCTCGTCGCGCGTTTTGGTGTTGCCGGTGATGTTGATCCGCCGGACGTAGGCACGCTTCCCGGGATCGACGAAAATGGTGAACGCCACCAGATGCTTTTCCTGGTCGAGTTCTGGCGCAGCGTTGACGTTGGCAAACGCGTAGCCTTCAGCGCCGAGTTTGTCGGCAATCGATTTCGTACTTTCGTTAAGTATTTTGCGTGAGAAAACGTGGCCCGGCTTGATCTTGACCGATTCCCTGAACACTTCTTCCGGCAAGATCAGATCGCCAGCGAGCTTCACCGAGGAAACAAGATAAGGCTCGCCTTCCTTGATGCTGATCGTGAGGTAGATGTCCTTCTTGTCGGGACTGATCGAAACCTGCGTCGATTCGATGTTGAACTCCAGAAAGCCACGATCCAGGTAGTAGGAACGCAGCGTTTCGAGATCTGCTGCCAGCTTCTGTTTCGAGTATTGGTCACTCTTGGTGTACCAACTGACCCAGTTTGGCGTTTTCAGCTCCATCACGCTCAGCAGGTCCTTCTCCTTGACGGCATGGGCACCGACAATGTTGATCTCCCTGATCTTGGCAGTGTCACCTTCGTCGACGTTGAAGTTGATCGCCACACGATTACGATCCAGCGGTGTGATGGTGGTGGTGATGGTCACCGCATACCTGCCACGCGACAGATACTGGCGTTTCAGTTCCTGCTCGGCTTTATCGAGCGTGGCTCGGTCGAAGGTGCGCGAGACGGCAATCCCGACCTCCTTGAGGCCCTTGAGCAACTGTTCCTTGTCGAACTCCTTCAGCCCGACAAAGTCGATCTGTGCAATCGCCGGTCGCTCGTGGACGACGACGATCAGCACGTCGCCATTTATTTCAACGCGCACATCCTCGAAGAAGCCGGTGGCGAACAAGGTCTTGATGACCTGTGCCGCCTTCTCGTCATCCATCGTTTCGCCAACTTTGACCGGCAGGTAACTGAACACCGTCCCGGCTTCGACGCGTTGGATGCCTTCGACACGAATGTCCGCGACCGTAAACGGTTCCATGGCCATGGCGCCAGCAGCAAAAAGGGTGGCCAGCAGACCTGTGAGCAGCGATTTGTTCATGAACTCAGCCGGAAAACAGTCGATTGATATCGTTGTAGAAAGCGAAAGCCATCAGCATGAACAGGAGTGCCATACCGATCTTCTGACCGATTTCGATGCTGCGCTCGGAAACTGGCCCACGCTTGATGATTTCGACGAGATAATACAGCAAATGCCCCCCGTCCAGAATCGGGATCGGCAACAGATTCAAGACACCGAGGCTGATGCTGACCAGCGCCAGGAACTTGATGTAATAGTCCACTCCCAGCCTCGCCGATCGGCCAGCGTAGTCGGCAATGGTCACCGGCCCACTGATATTTCGCCACGACACGTCACCGGTGATCATCTTGCCGATCATCAGCAGGGTGAAGGTCGACTTGTCCCAGGTTTCCCCAACCGCCTTGCTCAGTGCCGCCAGGGGGCCATAGCTAACGGTGACCATCAACTCGGCTCGCGACCGATCGCCATCACTCACTGCGACGCCAATGCGCCCGACCTCCTGCCCCTGCTCATCGACCGAAGCCGGCGTCACCGTGACCGTAATCTGCTGCCCATTGCGCAGCAAGTCCAGACTAAGCGGCTTGCCAGGCGAGCCGCGAACGATGTGCACGAAGTCCGACCAGTTGCCGATCGCCTGCCCATCGACGGCCAGCACCTCGTCTCCCGAAAGTAACCCAGCGTCGGCCGCAGCGCTGTTACCACTGACCGTCCCGAACACCGCCGGCAGTTCTGGGCGGAAGAGGCCCAGGCCAAGCCGTCCCAAGGCGTCCCCCTCCCAGCCCGACTGACGGACAGGCGAGACATCGAGGCGACGGAGGCTGATCTCGTGGCGCGCATTGATCACCTCGAGGTCGATGAGATCCTGATCGACCGCCCGCTGCAGCAGCAGCCAGCGCATCTCCTGCCAGGTCTGAACTTTTTCACCAGCCACCTTGAGCACCAACTCACCGTCTTCCAGGCCGGCCGCAGCGGCGGCGCTGGCCGCAACCGGTGCAGACAGCAGCGGCTTGAACTCCTCGGTACCGTGCCAGAAGAGTCCCCAATAGAGCACGATAGCGAGCAGAAAGTTGGCGGCCGGGCCCGCGGCAACAATGAGAATTCGCGACAGCACCGGCTGCCGATTGAAGCTGCGCGGCAAGTCTTCGACAGCAACATCGCCTTCGCGCTCGTCGACCATCTTGACATAACCGCCCAAGGGGAAAGCCGCAATGGCCCACTCGGTGCCGTCCGCCCCCAAGCGCTTCGCCCACAGCGGCCGGCCGAAACCGACTGAGAAACGCAGCACTTTGACCCCCACCCAACGCGCGGCCAGATAGTGGCCGAACTCATGCACCACGACCAAAATTCCGAGGGCCAGAGCGAATGCCGCCAGGTAGTACAGAAAACTGCTCATGGTCGGCCCAGGGTGACGACGAATTGCTCGGCGGCGGCGCGCGCCATGCGATCGGCGGCAAGAACTTCGGCCAGCGAGCCTGGCACCCGGGTTACCGGTAGCTGGTCCATGGCGCCAGCAATGACTCGGGGAATCGCTGTAAAGCCGATCCGCCCGTCAAGAAAAGCTTCGACCGCTATTTCGTTGGCGGCATTCAAGGTCGTTGGCGCGCAGCCGCCTTCCTTGAGCGCACGATAGGCCAGGGCAAGGCAGGGAAAACGCTCCAGATCCGGGCGCTCGAAATGCAGCGACGCGACCTTGAACAGATCCAGAGGCTCGACGCCCGCAGTCATGCGCCGCGGGTAAGCCAGCGCATGCGCGATTGGAGTGCGCATGTCCGGATTGCCAAGTTCGGCGATCACCGAGCCGTCAGCGTATTGAACCAGCGAATGGATGATGCTTTCCGGATGGATCACCACTTCGATGCGCTCGGCCGGGACGTTGAACAGCCAATGCGCCTCGATCACCTCCAGACCCTTGTTCATCATCGTCGCCGAATCGACCGAAATCTTTCGTCCCATCACCCAGTTCGGATGCGCACAAGCCTGCTCCGGAGTGACCGCAGCGAGGTCAGCAAGCGCCGTCAGGCGAAACGGACCACCCGAGGCGGTGAGATACAGGCCGAGCACCCCGCCGTCGTCGATATCACCCGTATAACCACTCGGCAAGGACTGAAAGATCGCATTATGTTCGCTATCGATCGGCAACAGGATGGAAGCACTCTGGCGAACAGCGCGCATGAAGACCGCGCCGGCCATGACCAGAGCCTCCTTGTTGGCGAGCAGGATCTTCTTGCCGGCGACGGCCGCTGCCAAGGTCGGCGGCAAGCCAGCCGCACCGACAATGGCGGCCATGACGGTATCAACTTCCGGCAGGGCCGCCATGCGCAGCAGCGCATCAGGACCGTAGCTAACCTCGGTCTGGCAGCCGACGGCGAGCAAGCGTGCCGCCAGTTCAGTCGCCAGCGCCGCTTCGCCGACCACCGCATGGCGCGGCTGAAACTCGAGGCACTGCTCGAACAGGCGATCGATCTGCCGATGCGCACACAGAGCCACCAGTCGATAGCTTTGCCGATGGCGGCGAATGACGTCCAGAGTATTGGCCCCGATCGACCCGGTCGACCCGAGGATGGTCAGGTTTTGCACGGTGCTGCCAGCGCTGCCAGCCCTCACGAGAAGCTCAACAGCCAAACGAGTGCCACCAGCGGCAGTGTCGAGGTGAGACTGTCGATACGATCGAGAACTCCACCATGGCCTGGCAACACATTGCTGCTATCCTTCAGCCCCGCCTGGCGTTTGAGCAGCGACTCGAAGAGATCGCCGACGACGCTGATCGAGGTCAGGGCGATCAACACCAGGAGCAGCAGCAAAGGCTTCTCGGCCAGCACCACAGGCAGTTTCGATGACAACAGAAAACCGTAGGCGAGGACGGCGATGCCCCCCCCGATCGCCCCCTCCCAGGTTTTTCCCGGGCTGATATTGGCGGCCAGCTTGTGTTTCCCGAAGCGGCGGCCGGCGAAATAGGCAGCAATGTCCGCCAGCCAGACGACGGCCATAATCGCCAGCAGGGCGAGAGGGCCCGCTTGCCGTAGCTGTACCAGGGCCAACCAGGTTGGCAGGATCAAGAGCAAGCCGGTGAGCAGGCCAAACACCGCGTTCGACAAAGGCCAGCGTTGACGAAGCCAGATGGGCACCGCGAGCAGCCAGAAAGCGGCCGCCGGCAAATAGAGGAAAGCACCCAGACGCCACGCTGCCGGCTGAGAAAAACCCGTGCCAAGCCCAACAGCCGCCGGTTCGACGGCACTCAGCAAGGCACACAGCGCGACGGCGAGAACCCCGAGCGCGATCCGTGCCACAGCAGCAAGGCGCATCAACGCCCCCCACTCCCAGGCGGCGACGGCGGCTATCGCCGTGACGAAGACCAGCCAACCCGCGGGCGGCAGGTAGAAAAGGGCGGCAAAGAAAGCGGCAAACAGGAAGGCCGCGGTGATTACCCGCGTCCTAAGCATCTATGCGCCGGCTCGTCGCTGCCGCGGTGGTCGCAGGAGAATCGCCAAGCAGCTGCTCGCTGGTTCGTCCGAAGCGGCGTTCGCGCTGCTGAAAAGAGGCCAGCGCGGCATCGAAAGCCGTCGCATCAAATTCCGGCCAAAGCAGGTCAGTGAAATAGAATTCGGAATACGCCAGCTGCCAGAGCAGGAAATTGCTGATCCGTTGCTCACCGCCGGTGCGGATGAACAGGTCAGGCTCTGGCGCGTAGCTCATCGCCAGATGCGGCGCCATGTCGCTCTCGGTCCACTCGCCGTTCTTTCCCGGCTCGCTAAGCAACATGCGGTTGACTGCCTGAAGAATATCCCAGCGCCCGCCGTAGTTCGCGGCCACCGTCAGGATCAGGCGCTTGTTGTCGGCGGTGCGCTCCTCGGAACTGCGGATCAGCGCCTGCAGCTCCGGCTCAAAGCGCGACAAATCGCCTACCACCCGCAGGCGAACACCGTTACGATGCAGCTTGCTGACTTCATCCTTCAATGCCTTTACGAAGAGTTGCATCAAAAGGGAAACTTCCTCCTGCGGACGACGCCAGTTCTCGGAACTGAACGCAAAAATCGTCAGGAACTCGATACCCCGCTCAAGACAGGTCTTGACCGTGGCACGCACCGTTTCGACGCCGCGATGATGGCCCGCAAAGCGCGGCAACAAGCGCTTCCTGGCCCAGCGACCATTGCCGTCCATGATGATCGCCACGTGCCGAGGCACCACCGACGTCACCGGAACGTCGCGAGTGGAACTGGCGAAAAGAGCCATTTCTATAACTGCTCCGAAAGCCCTAGATAGCCATCAACTCGGTTTCCTTGTGGCTGAGTTGCTGATCGATTTCCGCCACGTGGCGGTCAGTGAGCTTCTGAATGTCGTCCTGGGCGCGGTGCTCCTCATCCTCGGAGCAGTCCTTGTTCCTGAGCATCTCTTTCAGCGTCGCCATGGCGTCCCGCCGCAAATTGCGGACAGCGACCTTGGCACCTTCGGCCTCGGCCTTCACAACCTTGATCAGATCGCGGCGGCGCGCCTCGGTCAGCATCGGCATCGGCACGCGGATCAGATCGCCTTGCGACGACGGATTGAGCCCCAGGTCGCAGTCGCGAATGGCCTTCTCGACCTTTGCCGCCATCCCCTTTTCCCAAGCCTGAACTCCGAGCGCACGGGCATCAATCAAGGTCACGTTGGCGACGGTGTTGATCGGCACCAGCGAGCCGTAGTATTCGACCTGCACATGGTCGAGCAGACCGATGTGAGCGCGTCCGGTGCGTACCTTGGCGAGGTCGCTGCGCAGCGCCTCCAGGGACTTGTGCATTTTCGCTTCTGTCGTCTTCTTTACATCTGCTATGGACATCTTGGTCTCCTTCAGCAATACACCAGGGTGCCTTCGTGCTCGCCCATCGTAACCCGCCGCAAAGCGTCCTTCTTGAAAATCGAGAAGACGTTGATCGGCAACTTCTGGTCTCGGCAAAGTGCGAAAGCCGTGGCATCCATCACCGCCAGGCTCTGGGCGATCGCCTCGTCGAAGCTGATCCGGTCATAGCGGATGGCCAGCGGATCCTTCTTCGGATCGGCCGAGTAGATACCATCGACCTTGGTCGCCTTGAGGACGATTTCAGCGCCGATTTCGGCGCCACGCAGAGCGGCTGCCGTATCGGTAGTGAAGAAAGGATTGCCGGTACCGCCAGAGAAAATCACCGTTCGACCCTGTTCCAGATAGCGAATGGCCTTGGCACGAATGTACGGCTCGACCACCTGCTCGATGTTCAGCGCCGACTGGACGCGCGAGACCATTCCGGCCGAACGCATGGCGTCGTGCAAGGCCAGGCCATTCATCACCGTCGCCAGCATTCCCATGTAGTCTGCCTGCGCCCGGTCCATGCCGGACGCGGCGGGTGCAACACCACGAAAGATGTTGCCACCGCCGATCACCACACCGACCTGGACGCCCATGTCGACAATGCCCTTTATTTCGGCAACGATTCCCGCAATCGTCTGCCGGTTGATGCCGTATGCATCGGACCCCATGAGGGCCTCACCGGAGAGTTTGAGCAGGATGCGCTTGTATTTCGGCGAGTTGTCGGACATCGTCGTCTGGCTCCTTGGTCGGTCTGGGTACGGGTCGTCGTTTACTTCTGTGCAGCGGCAGCCTGAGCAGCCACTTCGGCCGCGAAGTCGTTGCTTTTCTTGGCAATGCCTTCGCCAACCACAAACAGCGTGAAGCCGGCAACCGACGCCGCTTTGGCCTTGAGCAATTGCGCAATCGTCTGCTTGCCGTCTTCGGCCTTGACGAAGACCTGGCCAAGCAGGGTCACCTCATTGAGGAATTTCTGCACCGAGCCCTCGGCGATCTTTTCCAGCATCGCTTCCGGCTTGCCGGCCTCTTTCGCCTTCTCGATGGCAACGCGCCGCTCGCTCTCGATCAGATCGGCGGCAACGCCCGTCGAATCCAGCGCTTTCGGCTTCCCGGCGGCGATTTGCATCGCCAGATCCTTGCCCAGCTGCTCGTCACCACCCACGTAGTCAAGCAGGACGCCGATCTTGGCACCGCCATGAACATACGAAGCGAGCTGGCCTGTGGCTGGCATGCGCACGAAACGCCGAATCGACATGTTTTCACCGATCTTGCCCACCAATGCGGTACGCGTCGATTCAACGGTCCCGTCACCCATCGGCAGGGCCGACAAGGCAGCCACGTCGGCTGGATCATGGCTGGCGACCAGCGCCGCACAATCACTGGCCAGCTTCAGAAAGTCATCGTTCTTGGCAACGAAGTCGGTCTCGGAGTTGACTTCGACCAGCGCGCCCACTTTGCCGTCAGCTGATAGATGGATCGCCACCACACCCTCGGCGGTAATACGACTTGCCGCCTTGCTCGCTTTCGAACCAAGCTTGACGCGCAGGACTTCTTCAGCCTTGCTCAGGTCGCCAGCAGCCTCGGTCAGCGCCCGTTTGCACTCCATCATCGGCGCGTCGGTTCTCTCGCGCAACTCTTTAACCATGCTTGCGGTAATTTCCGCCATTTCATTCTCCACTTGTGAACACGGCCGGTAGTGCCGGCCGTGCCTCACTGAACATTCAGAACAAACAGACCGACGGCGACAGCACGCCGCACGGTCGCAGCAGGCGACGATCAGTCGTCGCTGGCCTCTTCAATGAACTCGTCGCCAGAGACCGCTTCGATGATTTCCTCGACAAACTGGCTACGCCCCTCGAGAACGGCATCGGCGACACCGCGCGCGTACAAACGGATGGCGCGCGAAGAATCGTCGTTACCCGGGATAACGTAGTCAACGCCTTCCGGCGAGTGGTTGGTATCGACAACCGCCACCACCGGAACACCCAACTTGTTGGCCTCGGTAATGGCGATCTTGTGGTAACCCACGTCAATCACGAACAGCGCATCGGGCAAGGTCACCATGTCCTTGATGCCACCGATCGACTTGAGCATCTTGTCCAATTCGCGCGTGGTCATCAGCGCCTCTTTCTTGCCCAGGCGCTCAAGAGAACCATCTTCGACCATGCCTTCCATGTCCTTGAGACGCTTGATCGACTGCTTGATCGTCTTGAAGTTGGTCAACATGCCGCCCAGCCAACGCTGGTCGACGTACGGCGAGCCACATCGCGAAGCTTCTTCGGCCATGATCTCGCGCGCCTGGCGCTTGGTCCCGACAAACAGAATGTTGCCTTTGTTGGCAGACAGCTTGCGCACGAAGGTCATGGCTTCGTTGTATTTGGTAAGCGTTTTTTCCAGGTTGACGATATGAATCTTGCTGCGAGCACCAAAAATATAAGGCGCCATTTTGGGATTCCAGAAACGTGTCTGGTGACCGAAATGGACGCCGGCCTCGAGCATCTGACGCATCGTTGTAGACATATGTTTTTACTCTCTATATTCAGGGTTTGACCACCATCCGCCGAGCTACAGTCTGCCGTGTTATGTTGGCAGGCACCCTTGAACAGGCGAATGTGCGAAATGAGGCGTGCCTCGTCGGCACACCCGCTGCGCCCCAGCGGCGCAGCTTCCCGCTTTGCTGACCGCAGCCAGCAAAACCGGGCGATAGTACCATCAGGGGCCCCTGCATTTCAAATGACTTCGCAGGTCCTTCCCCAGCGGCGCCTCCGACGCGCCCGGGGAATGTCCGCGGCGCACCGAGTGCGCTCGGCAAATTGCCTAAGCCGGTCGCTTCCTTTATCCTTGCCGCTCTTACCCTTGGCGGCGACCCGAACGCATGAGCATTACACTCAAGACCCCCGTGGAAATAGAAAAGATGCGTGTCGCCGGCCGACTCACGGCCGAAGTACTCGACTACATCACGCCACACCTGCGATCGGGAATCACGACCGGCGAGCTTGATCGCCTCTGCCACGACTACATGGTCGATGTTCAGGGCAGCATTCCGGCGCCCCTCAACTACGCGCCACCAGGCTACCGACCCTACCCGAAGTCGGTGTGCACCTCGGTGAACCACCAAGTCTGCCACGGCGTTCCCGGCGATCGGCAACTGAAGAACGGCGATATCGTCAATCTTGATGTCACGGTCATCAAAGACGGCTATCACGGCGACAGTAGCCGCATGTTTCAGATCGGAGAAACCTCGGTTCAAGCGCGGCGACTGTGCGAGATCACTTTCGAATGCCTGTGGCTGGGCATCGCGCAAGTTCGCGCGGGTGCGCACCTCGGCGATATCGGCCATGCCATTCAACAGCAGGCAGAGAAATCGGGCTACTCGGTGGTCCGCGAGTTCTGTGGTCACGGTATTGGCGCCAAGTTCCACGAAGAACCGCAGGTTGTTCACTATGGCCGCCCACACACGGGCCTCCAACTACAGGCAGGAATGGTCTTTACCATCGAGCCAATGATCAATGCCGGCAAGGCGGCGATCAAGACCATGGCCGATGGCTGGACGATCGTTACCAAGGATCACAGCCTGTCTGCGCAATGGGAGCACACTATCCTGGTCACTGAAACGGGTTACGAAGTGCTTACCGTGTCCGAGGGGACGCGGCCACCGCCCGCGGGAATCCGGGCCTAACGGTCATGACATGTCGAGACACCCCTGATCATGAAAGTCATGACCGCCCCCCTCTCACTTGCAGTGCGCATTCCGGCTTGCACGCCGGAATCGTTCGGCAGGCAGGGAGCATGCTCCCTGAATTCCCCGCCTCACCCCCGACCCTTCTCCCGCAGGGGGAGAAGGGAGGTTGGTGAGTCGCATGCGCGACTTTCACATTAAGCCGGTGGACGCCGCCACCGTCGACCCGCTGGCGCTGGTCGCGCAGTACCGCTCACATCTGCAACAAGGCCAGGCGGCGATCCGCGAGCGTTATCTGGCCAGCGGCGATGCGCCGCGCCTGTTGCACGAGCGTTGTTGCCTGATCGATGAAGTTCTCTGCGACCTGTGGCGATCGCTGCAGTTGCCGGCGTCTCTGGCCTTGCTCGCGGTCGGTGGCTACGGGCGTGGCGAGCTCTATCCAGCCTCGGATGTTGACCTGCTGCTGCTTCTCCCCGCACCGCCCGACGGCGATCTGACGACGCAGCTGGAACAGGCGGTCACCCTTTGCTACGACATTGGCCTGGAAGTCGCTCCCAGCGTGCGCACCGTCGACGAGTGCTCGCAGGCTGCTGCCAGCGACCTCACGATCCAGACGGCGCTACTCGAAGCGCGCCTGCTGATCGGCAGCGACGAGCTGTTCCAGGCGTTCTCGGCCGCGCTCGAGCAGGTCCTTGATCCGCTTGCTTTCTTCGAAGCCAAGCGCAGCGAACAGGATGAACGCCATCTGCGCTACGACGATACGCCCTACAGCCTGGAGCCGAACTGCAAGGAAGGCCCGGGGGGACTGCGTGATCTGCAAACCATCCTCTGGATTGCCAGCGCGGCAGGCTACGGCTCTACCTGGGCAGAGCTGGCGCAATACGGTTTTCTGACTCACGAAGAAGAAACCCAGCTGCAGCGCAGCATCAAGTTCCTGCAACAGTTGCGTACCCGTCTGCACGTTCATGTCGGCCGCCGTGAAGATCGCCTCCTCTTCGACTACCAGACGGCGCTCGCGGAGCAGCTGGGCTACCAGGCGACAGCGACCCGGCGGGCCAGCGAACTGCTGATGCAACAGTACTATCGCACGGCAAAAGAAGTCACCCAGATCAACACCATCTTGCTGCTGAATATCGGTGCCGCCATATCACCGCTGCCGGACCAGGCACCAGAGCCAATCAACGAACGCTTCGAGATTACCCACGATTTTCTCGACATCACCGATGACGAGGTCTTTGACCGCGAACCGGCCGCCATCCTCGAAGCCTTCCTGCTGATGCAGAAGCATCCCGCGCTGCAGGGCATGACCGCACGCACCCTGCGCGCGCTGTGGCACGCGCGCACCTTGATCGACGACGAGTTCCGCAACCATCCCGACAATCGCGCGCGCTTTCTCGAAATCATGCAGCAGCGACGCGGCGTGCTGCATGAACTCCGGCGCATGAATCAGTTCGGCATACTTGGCCGCTATCTACCGAATTTCGGCAGGATTGTCGGCCAGATGCAGCACGACCTGTTCCATGTTTACACCGTAGACCAGCACATCCTGCGCGTCCTGCGCAACTTGCGACGCTTTCTCGCCGATGAGTTCACCCACGAGTATCCGCTGTGTAGCGAATTGATGAGCGACTTTCGCCGTCCCTGGGTGCTCTACATCGCCGCCCTGTTCCACGACATCGCCAAGGGACGAGGGGGAGATCACTCGCAGCTCGGCGCGGTCGATGCCGCCAGGTTCTGCGCAGATCACAGCCTCGATGCCGTCGATAGCGAGCTCATTGTGTGGCTGATCGAGCAGCATCTGCTGATGTCGACCGTCGCCCAGAAGCAGGACATTGGCGACCCCGAAGTGATCGGCGCATTCGCTGCGACGGTAAAGGACGAACGCCACCTGGCAGCGCTCTACCTATTCACCGTCGCCGACATACGCGGCACCAGCCCGAAAGTCTGGAACAGCTGGAAGGGGCAACTGCTCGAACAGTTGTTCCGGAGCACCTGCCGGTCACTCCTGGCCGGTGGTGAAGTTCCCGTCAGGCAGGGGCTGATCGAGGAACGGCAACAAGAGGCCTTGCGCCTGCTGCGCTATTTTGCCCTTCCCGACGCGGTACACGAACGCCTGTGGAAACAACTCGACACCGTGTACTTCCTGCGCCATTCCGCAGAAGAGATCGCGTGGCATACGCGTGCCCTGCACTATCGGCCGGTTGTTGAACAAGCAGTCATCAAAGCGCGCATCAACCCGCAGGGCGAGGGCCTGGAGGTAATGATCTACGCGCCGGATCAGCCCGATCTGTTCGCGCGCCTGGTCGGTTTTTTTTCCCGCGCCGGTTACACCATCGTCGACGCCAAGATTCACACCACCCGTCACGGCTACGCCCTGGACAGCTTCATGTTGCTCAAGGTTGGCGAACTCGGCAGTGATCGCGCGATGATCAGCTTCATCGAACACGAACTGGAAGAACGGCTGAGTCACCCGGGCCCGCCGGAGGCCCCGGGCAGCGGACGCATCTCGCGACAGGTCAAGCACTTCCCGATACAACCGCTGGTGACCATCGAGCCCGACGAGAAAGGCTTGCACTACGTGCTTTCGGTAAGCGCTGCCGACCGTCCCGGCCTGCTGTACACCATCGCCATGACTTTGGCCGCGCATGGTGCTAACCTACATACGGCAAAGATCTCCACTCTCGGCGAACGGATTGAGGATACCTTTCTGATCAGCGGCGGCGACCTCGGCATGACTGCCCGCCGGATCAAGCTGGAAACCGAGTTGCTGGAACGTTTGAAACTCTGACTTCCTTCTTGGCGGGCGCGACGACGATGAGCATCTCCAAAACCTCCCTGTAACAAGAGAATCAGAAAAACGCTCGGCGAAAACGCCTGCTCAAGTGTCGGTTTTTTTTACACCGAAACCTTCGAGGATCGATCGACGCCAAGCGACGAACAGGCAATGGCATGATTTATGGGCTTATTCTCTTTTTTAACAGCGCATGGAATAAAGCTTGCTTATAGTTTTCTGAACGGTTATTTTTTGGCTATCGGAAGCAGGATCTCACGGCAGCGATTGCTCGCTGCCAGCTTGGCGCAACCGTGACGCAATTCGCGGTCGGTCCTGACCGAGAACGCTACAATGATTCTGGTCGGGTGGAAGTGGATGTCGGTTCTGGAATGGTGATCGCCGTGGAACGGCGGGCCAGCCTTCACCGGATGGTAGTCGCCGGCGGAGCTGCTGGAGAGGATGACGAGATGCTTACCGACAACGACGAAACAAGAATACTGGATTTGCAGCGTGTGGTCCAAGCTCAGAAAACTTTGGGAGCAGCATGATGAAGACTAATAAATCAATTGACGACTCGCAGGGGTCGATGGATTTATCGCCCACGACTACCGAAGCAGTCATCCAAGGTGCCGCTTCGGCCCCGGAGAACAAGCGTCGACGCCTGGTGCGCGGCGCGGTAGCCTTCGCGCCATTGGTTCTGACTTTACGCAGCGGGGCGCTGGCTGCGGCTTCTTGCACAGGAGCCAGACTGGTGCAGCTTCCCGCGGATGGAAAATTTTCTCCAGCGGACGCGGGGGACGTTTGCATCAACGCAGATTTTCCCCCTGTCTGTCCCGACTATCCAACCACGCCTGGTTCCACAAAGGTGCTGACGCAGCCAGCGTCGGTACTGCCCGTAACCTCAGCAGGCGGCCCCGCCTCAGGCGGCGGCGGACTGTTCTATTGTGGCGACACGGGAAGCCACCTCAGCGACAAGACGGTTGCGATTCTCAGCTCGGCAAGTGCCAGCTCCCTGCAGGGATGAGGTAATCCCTGGCCGGCACATCCGCAGAAGTCTTCGCTGTGGAGTAAAATTCGCCTCAAGACATTCGGGGTAGCTCAGGCGACCTCGGGGGTACCACTTTCCCCTCCGATCAGGTAGAACTGATGATCTTGATGGCAGCTGGTCGCGGTTTGATTTGGCAGGACTGGGGTGATGTCTATCTCGTCTATCAGCCTTCCTCCGCCGAAACACATGTTTTCAACGAGACAACCGCACAGATCCTGAAGTGCCTGGAGCACGGCTCGCTGTCGACGGCCACGGCGAAGGAGCGGACCGAAGCTGCCCTCGGCGTCGACCTGGGTGAACTCGCCGCCGACGATTTTGCATTTGCCACCATGAGGCTTGAGGAACTGGGCCTCGTCGAGTCCGCGGACGATGTCAGCACCGCTCAATGAATGTCGGTGACCTAAATCGCCGGGAATTCGGTGAACAGTTGGCCGGCGACGGGGTCGCGCTGCAGTTTGGTCCCTTCAACCTCCGGCTTCGTTCCGACCTGGACTCCTTCGCCGCGCACGCGCACCAGCTTTACGAACCTTATCCCCTTCCGGAGACCACGGCAATCTGTGACTTCCACGTCCAGATCTGCGCTCCCCGCGGGCTACGTCGCTGGCTGCGCCGCCAGGCATGTTTCGGTGTCGATGGGCAGTTCCCTTTCGCGCCATATACGGTTGAACACGCCTTTCCAGCACTCGAATGGGGAATCAACTGGTGCGTGGCAACGCGAGCGCATCATCTGCTGCTCCTGCATTCGGCGGCAGTCGAGCGTAATGGCCGGGCAATCCTGTTCCCCGCCTCGCCCGGTAACGGCAAATCGACCCTCTGTACTGCGCTCGTCCACTCCGGATGGCGCCTGCTCTCGGACGAATTCGGCCTGGTGCGGCCCGAAGATGGCCTGCTGCTCCCGATACCGCGCCTGATCCCGCTGAAGAACGAGTCGATCGACGTTATCAGAAGATTCAGACCTGAAGCGATCATCGGGCCATCTTTCCTGGCGACCCGCAAAGGTACGGTAGCGCATGTACGGCCGCCGCTGGACAGCATCAGGCGCGCGCAGGAGCCAGCCCGGCCGCGCTGGCTGATCTTCCCGCGCTGGGTTTCCGGCGCGCCGCTCACGCTCGAACCCATGTCCAGGAGCCAGGCCTTCCTGATGGTCGCGACCAACGCATTCAACTACGACGTGCTCGACGAAACAGCTTTTCGACTGGTTACGGACATGGTTCACGCCTGTGATTGCTATTCGCTGGTGTACTCCGATCTCAACGAGGCTATTCCCGCGCTTGACGAGCTTTGCAACAGCATGGATCGCTGATGGCCAAGGTTGCGAACGAAAGGCTGCGGGCGCGGAAGCTCCTGCTCGACGCCCTGAAAATGCCGGAAACGCTGCCCGCTCTGTCCCTCGCCGACTGGGAATTGCTGTTGCGCGTGGCTCGTCGCGCCCGGGTGCTCGGACGATTGGAATCCGCACTGCACCATGCAGGATTGCTTGGCGACATCCCACCACCTGTGGCAGCCCATTTGAGAGCCGCCCGCAACGTCATCAAGCATCGGAAAACACTGATCTCGTGGGAAGTAAACCGTTTGCTCTGGGCGCTCAAGGGAATCGATGCACCGCTGATTCTGCTCAAAGGGACCGCTTATCTTCTCGCCGACCTGCCGCCCGCACAGGGCCGAATCTTTGCCGACGTGGATCTTCTGGTACCTGAAGATCGGGTCAGGGAGATCGAGGAAAGACTGGTCGAACGTGGCTGGTTCAAGACAGAAATCGACCCCTACGACGACCGCTACTACCGCGTCTGGATGCACGAGATTCCTCCGCTCCGTCACCGTGAGCGAGGCACTGAAATCGACATCCACCATCGGCTCTTACCGAAGACCAGCCATCTGGCCTCGGCTCCCGCACCACTTTTTGCGGCCGCCCGGACGCTCGCCGACCCGCGGCTGCGCGTTCTTGCGCCTGCCGACATGATACTGCACGCCCTGGTGCACCTGTTTCTCGAGGGCGATCCCGACGAGGGTCTGCGCTTGCGGGATCTGGCCGATGTCCATGATCTGCTTTGCCACCATGGTCAGGAGCCTGCCTTCTGGGCGAGCCTCGTACCACGAGCACGCGCCTTGGGTTTCCAGCGCCCACTGTTCTACGGACTGCATCATGCGCATCAATTTTTTGGCACACCGATTCCCCCGGATGTGCTGCACGAACTGGAAGACGCGGCGCCTGCCTGGCCGATCCGCAAGCTGATGAATCGTCTGATCCCCCTCGCCCTGCTGCCCGGACACCCGGATCACCCTTCCCACCTGGCGGCTCTGGCCCGCTGGCTGATTTATGTGCGCGCCCATTGGTTGCGAATGCCACCCGGCCTGCTCATCAAGCACCTGTCGCACAAGGCCTGGCTGCGCTTTCGCGGATTCCGCAAACGGGTCGACCTGGCCCAGCTCGATCTCAAACAGCAGTAGCCGGAAAGAGCAGGCAGCAACAAAGGCTGGATAGGACGATATACTGTAAATAAACACAGTTATCGCCATGTCCGCCGCCCTGCCCCCCTATGCCGAACTTCACTGCTGCTCCAACTTTTCCTTCCTGCGCGGCGCCTCGCATCCGGAAGAACTGGTCGAGCAGGCGCAGGAACTCGGCTACAGTGCGCTGGCGATCACCGACGAAGCCTCGTTGGCCGGCGTCGTGCGAGCACATCGCGCAGCCAGTGCTCGCGGCCTGCAACTGATCATCGGTGCCGAATTTCGCCTCTGCAGTGAGCCAGGGAAAGACCTCAGACTGGTCCTGCTGGCACAGAACCGCGCCGGTTACGGCAATCTGTCGGCTCTGACCACCCTGGCGCGGCGACGCTCGCTCAAGGGCCAATACCGCCTCTACCGCGGCGACCTCGAAAGTCCCGGCGACTTTGCCGGCAGCAGCGGCGCCCTGCCGGACTGCCTGGCGCTGTGGATCCCGGACGCTGGCGCCGGGGTGGACGAGGGACGTTGGCTGGCGGCGCGCTTCCCAGCCCGTTCCTGGCTGGCCGTCGAACTGCATGCCGGGCCCGATGACGCGACACGCCTGGCGATGCTGCTCGAACTCGCCACGGCGAGCGGCCTGCCGGCAGTCGCCGCTGGCGACGTGCACATGCACCAGCGCGCGCGCCGCCCGCTGCAGGACACACTGACCGCGATCCGCCTGAAAAGCACGCTCTTTGCCGCCGGTCGCGCGCTCTTTGCCAATGGCGAGCGCCACCTGCGCAGCCGCCTGCGGCTGGCACGACTCTACCCGCCAGAACTGCTCACCGAAACCCTGAGCATCGCCGCACGCTGCAATTTCTCGCTCGCCGAACTGCGCTACGAATACCCTGACGAAGTAGTGCCCGCCGGCCAGACAGCACCAGGCTTTCTGCGCGCGGAAGTCGAAAAAGGCCTGCGCCGACGCTATCCCGACGGAGAAGCCGCCGCGGTGCGCGAACGCGTCGAGCACGAACTCGCACTGATCGCCGAACTCGCTTACGAAACCTACTTCCTGACCGTCTACGACCTAGTCAATTTTGCCCGCAGCCGGAATATCCTTTGCCAGGGACGCGGCTCGGCCGCCAACTCGGCAGTCTGTTATTGCCTGGGCATCACCGAAGTCGACCCGGCACGTTCGCGGCTGCTTTTCGAGCGCTTCATCTCCCGGGAACGCGGTGAACCGCCGGATATCGACGTCGATTTCGAACATCAGCGGCGTGAAGAAGTGATTCAGTACCTCTACCGCCGCTACGGGCGTGAGCGCGCCGCACTGACGGCAACGGTGATCACTTACCGGACGCGCGGCGCCTTGCGCGACGTCGGTCGCGCCCTCGGCTTCGGCAGCGCCCAGATCGACGCCCTGACCTCCTCGCTGGCGTGGTGGGACAAGCGCGAGCAACTGCCCGAACGCCTGCGCGCAGCCGGCCTCGACCCGGAAGCGCCGCGCGTCGACAAATGGCTGGCACTGAGCGAAGCGCTGCGCGGTTTTCCCCGCCACCTCTCGCAACACGTCGGTGGCTTCGTCATCTCGCGCGGTCCCCTGGCACGGCTGGTGCCGATAGAGAATGCCGCCATGCCCGAGCGCACGGTGATCCAGTGGGACAAGGACGATCTCGACGCGCTCGGCTTGCTGAAAGTCGATGTCCTGGCACTCGGCATGCTCTCGGCGATCCACCGCGCGCTGGATCTGGTCGGCATCGCTTTGTCAGAGGTGCCGCCCGAAGACCCGGCGGTCTACGACATGCTCTGCGCGGCCGACACGATTGGCGTCTTTCAGATCGAGTCACGGGCGCAGATGGCCATGCTGCCGCGCCTCAGGCCGCGCAGTTTCTACGACCTGGTCATCCAAGTGGCGCTGGTCAGGCCAGGGCCGATCCAGGGCGACATGGTCCACCCCTACCTGCGTCGCCGGCACGGCCAGGAAGCGATCGAACCGATGCGCCCGGAAATCGCCAGCGTACTCGGGCGCACCTGCGGCGTGCCGATTTTCCAGGAACAGGTCATGCAACTGGCAGTCGTCGCCGGCGGCTTCACCCCCGGCGAGGCCGATCAGCTACGCCGGGCAATGGCCGCCTGGCGACGCAAGGGCGGGCTGGAACCCTTCGAAGAGAAGCTGATCAGCGGCATGCGCCTGCGTGGCCACGATGAAGCCTTCGCGCAGCGCGTCTTCGCGCAGATTCGCGGTTTCGGCGAATACGGTTTCCCCGAATCACACGCCGCCTCCTTCGCCTTGCTGGTGTACGTCTCCGCATGGCTCAAGCGCCACCATCCGGCCGCTTTTCTCTGCGCCCTGCTCAACAGCCAGCCGATGGGCTTCTACTCTCCCTCACAATTACTGCAGGATGCGCGCCGGCATGGCGTCGAGGTACGACCGATGAGTGTCAACGAAAGCGCCTGGGAAGCGCAGCTCGAAAGTTCGGGCTGCGAGCCTGGGACGATGGCCAGCACGCCTGCCGTCCGCCTCGGTCTGAGCAGTATTTCCGGCCTGCCGCAGGCCGCTGCCGCACGCCTGCTCGCTGCCCGCCAACAGCGGCCTCTGCACAGCGTTGCTGATCTTGCGACACGCGCACAGCTGACCCACAAGGATCTCGCACTGCTCGCCGCTGCCGGCGCTCTGGCCAAGCTCGCCGGCCATCGGCGGCAAGCCGCCTGGTTTGCCGCCGGCGCCAACCAGGCCAACGCGCAATTCGATCTGCTGAGCAGCGTACCGCCCGTGGAAGCTGCTGCCGAACTCGCCACGCCATCCGAAGCCGAGGAGCTGATTGCCGACTACGCGACCACCGGCTTCACTCTCGGTCGCCATCCCTTGACGCTACTGCGTAGCCGACTCAGTGCACAGCGTTTCATTTCCGCCAGCGAGCTGCAGAACGCGGCCGACCGCCAGCTCACTCGAGCCGCCGGAATCGTCACCTGTCGGCAACGGCCGGGCACGGCCAGCGGAATCGTTTTTGTCACCCTGGAAGATGAAACCGGGCTGGCCAATATCGTCGTGCACTCGCGACTGGTCGAGCAGCAGCGCCACGAGTTGCTCGGCGCCCGCCTGCTCGGCGTTCTCGGACAGGTCCAGCGCGAAGGCCAGGTCGTCCATCTGGTGGCCAAACGGCTCGTCGACCTGTCTTCGCTGCTCGGTCGCCTACCGACGGCAAGTCGCAATTTTCATTGACCGCCAGGAGGGCCTGGCGGCCGTGCGTCAACTCGCCCTGGCAACGACCTCGGCATAAAGATCGTGCTCGTCGGCATCGACCACGCGCACGCGCAGGAAGTCGCCAGGTTCGGCATCGAAGTATTCGTTGACGAAAACCAGGCCGTCGATTTCCGGTGCGTCCGCCGCTGAACGGGCAATCGTCCCGTCCTCATCGACCTCGTCGACCAGGACTTCGATCTCGCGGCCGATCTTCGCCGCCAGCAACTCGGCCGAAATATCCTCCTGCAGTTCCATCAGCCGCCGCTTGCGCTCCTCGCGAACCTCTTCCGCCACCGCGCCGGGCAGTGCATTGGCCGTCGCGCCATCCACTGCCGAATAGGCAAAGCAGCCGACGCGATCCAGGCGCGCCTCTTTGATGAAAGCCAGCAATTCATCGAACTCGGCTTCGCTCTCACCAGGAAAACCGGTAATGAAGGTGCTGCGCACCGTGATCTCTGGACAAACCGCACGCCATGCGCGAAGCCGCTCGAGATTGTTCTCGGCGCTCGCCGGTCGCTTCATCGCCTTCAGGACGCGGGCACTGGCATGCTGGAAAGGGACGTCAAGATACGGCAGTATTTTCCCTTCGGCCATCAACGGCAGCAAGGCGTCCACGCTCGGATACGGATAGACATAGTGCAGACGCACCCAGATCCCGAGTTCCCCCAGCGCTTCGCAGAGCTCGCGCAGTCGGGTGCGCAGCGGCCGACCATTGGCAAAGCCGGTTCGATACCTGACATCGACACCATAGGCGCTGGTGTCCTGCGAGATGACCAGCAACTCCCGCACACCCGCATCGGCAAGATGCCTGGCTTCCTGCAACACATCGCCAATCGGTCGGCTGACCAGGGGGCCACGCATCGACGGAATAATGCAGAAGGTGCAACTGTGATTGCAGCCTTCGGAAATCTTCAGGTAGGCAAAATGCTGCGGCGTCAGTTTGATTCCCTGCGGCGGCACCAGGCTGGTGAACGGGTCATGCGGCTGCGGCAGATGCGCATGCACGTGCTGCAAGACTTCGTCGGCCGCATGCGGTCCGGTGACCGCCAGCACCTGCGGATGCGCCTTGCGAATGACCTCCTCCCGGGCCCCCAGGCAACCGGTGACGATCACTTTGCCGTTTTCGGTCAAGGCCTCGCCAATGGCGTCGAGCGACTCCTCCACCGCGGCGTCGATGAAGCCACAGGTATTGACGACGACCAGATCTGCGCCTTCATACGAAGGCGAAATCAGATAGCCTTCGGCGCGCAGCTTGGTGAGGATCTGTTCGGAATCGACGAGTGCTTTCGGACAACCCAGCGAAACGAAACCGATGCTTTTTGGCTTTGACATGGCAGACCAGTGCTGTTGAGTAGCCCGCCAGTATACCGCCAGCCCGCAGCGATTCAGAGCTTACGAAATGCGCCTAGCCCTCCGGCGCCAAATTCCTCTGGCGCCACTCCCCGCCGGCTTGCCCGGATCATCGGCGCGAGCGCATGGAAGCGTCCGTCCGCGCTTGGGCGACCAGCAGCAGGAAGCAGCCAATGACCACGCCCGCAATCCCCGCCTGCATCAGCGTCCCCAACTGGAAGCCAGCCAGCCAGTAGTTTCCGAGCAGACGCGCGACAGCAACGACGACGCACAACAGCACACCAGCGAAGCCGGCAGCGCGTCCCAACGACAGCAGAAGAACATCCATTTTATTACCTTTTTTGCATGAAGAACGAATGCTGAGGCTCTGCCATGAAAGGGACAAGCGAGCTGATCCCCGGACAGAAAAGCGCCTTGAGCAAGGTACAAGAGCAGGCGCCGTTCAGTCCGATTGTAGGCAAGAACCGTCCGGAGTCAAGAAGTCTAGAAATCAAGAAATGAAGGATTGAAGGGGGCAGGAAGAGACGAAGCATCCGACAGCGTTCTGCGCCGCTCGCCAACAGCTTACGAATGGTGCACAGTGTGTTATATAAAGAAGTGCCCTTGCTGGTGTCACGGCAGGCGCAGCATTCAGTCCTTCGGCAGGCAGGTGCGCGCTTACGGCGAGAACCTGCACCGCAGACGCGGGCGTGAAGCGGCCAGAGAAAGCCGCGGACCTGCGCTACAGCGAAGCACAACCGACAAGAAAACCAAAGGAGGCCCGTCAATGAGCGAGAACGATACGCCTGGCACAGCAAACCCTGCCAGCCGCTTCCCGGTCATCCGCAGCGTAAAACCCGGCGCTGTCGTCGGTTGGATGCGCGGCGGTTGGCATGACCTGCGCCGAAGCGGTTGGCCCAGCCTCTTCTACGGGAGCTGCTTCGCCATCGCTGGTTGGTTGCTGCAGATTGTTTTTGCCGAAGCCTACGCCCTCTTCGCAGGCCTGACGACAGGCTTCCTGCTGGTCGGCCCGTTCCTGACGCTCGGCCTCTATGATCTCAGTCGGCGCATCGAATTCGGCATGCCGCCGCGACTGTTGCCGACCCTCGCCGCCTGGCGCCCGAACCTGCCCAACGTCGGTCTCTTTGCCGCCCTGCTGGCCATCGTCCTGCTGGTCTGGGCGCGCGCATCGATCATTGTTTTTGCGCTCTTCTTTACGGGCGGATTCCCGACCTTCGGTAACGTCGTGCATACGGTTCTGACTTTCGAGCAGCTCGACTTCGCGCTGGTCTACTTCGCCGTCGGGGGCTTTTTTGCGATGTTTGTTTTTGCCATCAGCGTCATCGCCGTACCTCTGATGTTCGATCGCAAGACCGACGCGGTCACCGCGACCATCGCCAGCCTCGTCGCCTGCAGCCGCAACCTGGTTCCGCTCTTGCTATGGGGAACGTGCATCGGGATCCTTGGCATCATCGGCTTTGCGACCTTCTTTGTCGGCCTGATCATCACCATGCCCCTCGTCGGGCACTCTACCTGGTATGCCTATCGGGACATCGTCGCACCGGAGGAGGACGAAAAGCTCGACGATGCGGATGCAGCGGCCGTAGCCTGACCGCTGCCGCTCGCTACTCCGGCAAGCCGTTCAAAAAGTAGAGGCTTTCCAGGATCGAGCGCCAGGCTGATCAACAAGGCGCGATCCGAGGCGTAGGCACAAGCCACGCCCCCCACTACTCCCAGGCAGCCAGGAACTCCTGCCAGTGCGGCTTGCCGATTTTCTCCAGCTCGCCACGCACGAAAGACATCTCGGCAGCGTATTCGGCGCGCGACAGTTCGCCGCGCAGCAGGCGAAAACGCACGGCAAGCAGGTAGGTATTGAGCACGTCGGTCTCGCAGTAGTCGCGCACTTCGGACATGCCGCCCGCCAGCCACGCCTGCCACACCTTGCCCCCGTCCATGCCGAGCTTGCCGGGAAAACCGATCAGTTTGGCGAGTTCGTCAAGGCGAACGCTGGCACGCGGTTGATACATGGCCAGCAGATCCATCAGGTCGAGGTGACGTGAATGGTAGCGGCTGATGTAGTTGTTCCACTTGAACTCACGGCTGTCGGCGTAATCGCCGTCACCGAGGTCCCAGTAGCGTGGTGCGACAACGCCGTGGATGAGCCCCCGATAGTGCAGCACCGGCAGATCGAAGCCGCCACCATTCCAGGAAACGATCTGTGGCGTGAACTTCTCGACGCCGTCAAAGAAGCGCTGAATGATCTCGCCCTCACCCTGCTCGGGCTCCGCCAGAGACCAGACGCGGAAGTCCTTGCCAGCGCGCAGAGCACACGAAATGACGACTACCCGCTGCAAATGCAGCGGCAGGAAATCGTTACCGTGAGTAGCACGACGATGCTGGAAGGCGAGTTCAGCCACCTCGTCATCGGACAGCGTCGCATCGAGCTCATGCAGCCGCCGCAGACCTGCGACGTCGGGGATGGTTTCTATGTCAAAGGCAAGAACGGGTTTCATCGCGCGCATCCAGGGCCCTCACATTCAGGCAGTCACTGTAGTCAACGGCAGCGAGCGGTTTCACACCGGAAAGACGCCCGTCGACAGGTAGCGGTCACCACGATCGCAGACGATGCTGACGATGGTCGCATTTTCGAGTTCGCCAGCCAGCCGCAAAGCGACGGCCAATGCGCCACCCGACGAGATGCCGGCGAAAATCCCTTCCTCGCGCGCCAGACGCCGAGTCATTTCCTCCGCCTCGCCCTGCGCAACCGATTCGACACGATCGACGCGAGCACGGTCGAAGATTTTTGGCAGGTACGCTTCCGGCCATTTGCGAATCCCCGGGATCTGCGAACCATCTTCGGGCTGGCAGCCGACGATACAGATGCCGGCATCTTGCTCCTTGAGAAAGCGCGAAACGCCCATGATCGTTCCCGTAGTCCCCATACTGCTGACAAAGTGGCTGATGCGTCCCTTGGTCTGGCGCCAGATCTCGGGGCCCGTCCCTTCGTAGTGGGCAAGCGGGTTATCCGGGTTGGCAAACTGGTCGAGGATGATTCCGCGCCCTTCGCTGCGCATGCTTTCGGCGACGTCGCGCGCCAGCTCCATGCCACCGTCACGAGGCGTCAACACCAGTTCGGCGCCAAAAGCGCGCATCGTCTGCCGCCGTTCGACGCTCTGATTCTCGGGCATGACCAGAATCATCCGGTAACCGCGCATGGCAGCGGCCATCGCCAGCGCAATGCCGGTATTGCCGGAAGTAGCCTCGATCAGCGTGTCACCGGGGTGGATATCGCCCCGCTCCTCGGCGTGGACGATCATCGACAGTGCCGGTCTATCCTTCACCGAACCCGCCGGGTTATTGCCCTCCAGCTTGGCCAGAACGACATTGCCACGTGCCTCGCAAGCGGCGCCCGGCAAACGTTTAAGGCGCACCAGGGGGGTGTCGCCGACGCTACTCTCGAGTGTCTTATACACGGCCGTTCAACCATTTGACGTACTGCGGAACTGCTTCCTCGACCTTTGAAAACTCGTCCTTGTAGCCCGCTTTGCGCAGCTTCGCGAGGTCAGCCTGGGTAAAGTTCTGGTACTTGCCGCGCAGATCTGCCGGAAAAGGGATGTACTCGATCAGGCCACTCCTGACCAGTTCGACGAGCGGCAGCGCTTCCTGCCCGGCCAGCGCGCGGCAGGCATTGACGTTGGCGACCGCCAACTCGTTGAAAGTCTGCGCACGACCCGTGCCGACGTTGAAGATGCCCGATTTTTCCGGATGTTCGAGGAAGTGCAGGTTCACTCGCGCAATGTCGTCGATATAGACGAAATCGCGCCGCTGCTCACCATCGGCATAGCCCTCACAGCCTTCGAAGAGCTTGACCCGGCCCGCGCTCTGGAACTGGTGATAGTGGTGAAAGGCCACCGACGCCATCCGCCCCTTGTGCGACTCGCGTGGGCCATAGACGTTGAAATAGCGAAAACCGACGACCTGCGAATTGCACGAGCCGGCAGTTGCCAGGCGCTGGCGGACGATCTGGTCGAAAAGAAACTTCGAGTAGCCGTAAACGTTTAGCGGCGCCTCATGTTGCCGCTCTTCCCTGAACACCCCGCCGCCGCCGTAGGTCGCGGCACTCGAAGCATAGAGAAACTGGGCTTCCTGATCGAGGCACCAGTCGAGAAGCGCCAGCGAATAGCGGTAGTTGTTCTCCATCATGTAGCGACCATCGCTCTCCATGGTGTCGGAACAGGCACCCTGGTGGAGGATGGCATCGACATCGCCATCGAAGTCGCCGGCGGCCAGGCGCTCGATGAATTCGTTCTTGTCGAGGTAATCGGCAATCTCGCAATCGACGAGATTCCTGAACTTGTCGGCCTTGCTGAGATTGTCGACGGCAATGATCTTGAGCACGCCGCGCTCGTTGAGCGCCTTGACCAGATTGGCGCCGATGAAACCGGCTGCGCCGGTGACGATGGTGTACATGGTTCTACCTCAGTTCAGTGCAGCATCGAGCTCGTCACGGCTGACCACCGCCGTCCCGAGTTTGCCAACCACCAGGCCGGCGGCGACGTTCGCCGCATGCACGGCGTCCGCCCAGGCGGCCCCGCCCGCGAGCATCACCGCGAGCGTCGCGATGACCGTATCGCCAGCCCCGGACACGTCGAAGACTTCTCTCGCCACCGCCTGCTCGTGCACTGCTCCGGCGGCATGGTAGAGCGACATCCCTTCCTCGCTGCGGGTCACCAGCAAGGCCTCCAGTCCGAGCTCACTGCGCAGGGCTTCGGCCTTGCGGGCAAGTCCCTCGTCGTCCTGCCAGCGGCCGACCACTTCGCGCAACTCGGCACGGTTCGGAGTGACGATGGTCGCGCCGGCATACTTGGAGAAATCGTCACCTTTCGGATCCACCAGCACTTTTTTTCCGGCAGCGCGCGCCATGCGGATCATCTCGCTGATATGCGCCAGGCCGCCCTTGCCGTAATCGGAAAGAATCACGGCATCGCATTCGCCAAGACGGGCCTCAAATTCGACCAGTTTGGTGCGCAAGACCTCGTGTGAGGGCGTGGTTTCAAAATCAATGCGCAGCAGTTGCTGCTGGCGAGCAATGACCCGCAGCTTGACCGTCGTGCTGATTTCCGCATCGATATGCAGACTGACATCGATACCACTCGCTGCAAGCAGGGCTTGCAGGTTTCGCCCAGCTTCGTCGTCACCAACGACCGACAGCAGGCTGACGCGTGCGCCCAGCGCGGCGACATTGCGGGCGACATTGGCGGCCCCGCCCGGCCGCTCCTCGCTACGCGCCACCTTGACCACCGGCACCGGGGCCTCCGGAGAAATGCGCGAAACGTCACCAAACCAGTAGCGATCGAGCATCACATCGCCGACGATCAGCAGGCGAGCGGCCGACCGACTAGCGACTTGCATCGCGCGCCCTGTTGGCAAGACAAGCTGTGCTCACCGGGCTTGTTAGCCGGGTAGCCAGCACGGTGGCAGGCGACATGGAACTCCTAGGGTGTCAGATCGAACTCTTCGGTGCGCTTCGGCGAGTAGGTCTCCCAACCGCCACAGGCCGGACAACGCCAGTAGAACTGGCGCGCCTTGAAGCCGCAATTATCGCATCGATAGCGAGCCAGGCGACGCGTGTAGCCATGCACGATCCCCTTGGCCAGATCCAGATCGGGGCGGATCTCGGGCGATGCGAAGAGCAGTCGTGCCTCAAGCAACTTGTCGAAGCCAAGCAGAGTGGGATTACGCTTCAGCTCATCGCGAACCAGGCGGTAAGCCGCTTCTGGCCCACTGCTTTCCAGTTCCAGCTCGAAGACGACGTCAAGCAGGTCTAGCGAAGGGTAGTGATCAAGATAGCCGCGCAACAGTTGCAAACCCGCCTCACGCCGATCCTGCTTGCGAAAGGCGTCGAGCAAGCGTTTCGCGACCAGCGCCAAATAGGGCGGAGCCTGCTGTTCAATGCGCTGCCACGAGGCAATGGCGGCAGCAAACTGATCCTGCTGGAACTGCAGGTCGCCGAGAAGCAGGCTGGCGCGAACGCACTTGCGGTTGCGTTCGAGTGCCGTTTGCAGGAATTTTTCCGCCAGATCCGGGCGCGAACGAATCATCTCGGCAGCAGCCAATTCGCAGTAGTACTCGGCGATTTCCTTGTGCGAGGCAAAATCCGGCAGTTCCGAGGCGATCGCTATCGCCTTCTCCCAGTCCTTCTCCAACTGGTAAATCTCGAGCAAATTGCGCTTGGCCTCTTCGGCCATCGCCGAGTCGCGCAGCTTTTCGAAGACCGATTCGGCGCCATCGAGCAGCCCGGCCTTGAGGTAATCCTGGCCCAGCTCGGCCAGCGCTTGCAGTTTCAAATCCTGCGGCAGGTCTTCGCGCTCGACCAGATTCTGGTGCATGCGGATAGCGCGCTCGGTCTCGCCACGGCGACGAAACAGGCTACCGAGTGCAAAGTGAATTTCGATGGTTTGCGGGTCTACCTTGACGGCTTCGACAAAGGCCTCGATGGCCCGATCGGGCTGCTCGTTGAGCAGGAAGTTGAGGCCCTGGAAATACGAACGTGGCAGGGTTCGCGATTCCTTTACCAGATGGCGGATATCAACGCGCGCGGCTGCCCACCCCAAGCCGAAGAACAGCGGGAAAAGCAACAGCTGCCAGTACTCGAACTCGATCATCCGTGAAACTGCAGCCGGGCACGCACAGCGCCGCTGGGCCAGGGCGCGCAGTCAGCAAATGCCGGGCAGCAGTCCAGCGGAGCGCGGCAAGCGGCTCTCTCGAGTCTCGGGAATCGCCTGGCTAGCACCCACTCACCCCGTCGCTGCTTTCCGAGCAGACTCACATCGGACTCTCGCGATGAGCGACGAGGCGTGCACGAAGCTGGCTCAGCTCGCGCTTCAAGCGGGCTAGCTCGCGGCGCCGCCCCAGCAGAGAAGCGAACAGAAAGAGTATGCCAGAGGCGACGCCGGCAGCAAAAGAAACCAAGAGAATAATCGCCAGTGGCGCCTGCCAGGCGGCGTCAAGAAAGAAATGGACGTCTACCGGATCGGTGTTTCTGAGGGCAAACGCACAAAAAAGGAGAAACAGGGCAAATCTCAGGATCCACAACAACCAACGCATCATCAGCTTCCCATAGGAAACGGGCGGCAACTCTCGTTGCCGCCCGCAATAAGACATAGCTTGACCATTCAGACCAATTCCAGCGAGCCATCGACGCGCTCCCGCAATTCCTTCCCGGCCTTGAAATGCGGCACCCATTTCTCCGGGACGTCGACCTTTTCACCGGACTTCGGGTTCCGGCCAACACGCGGCGGCCGGTAATTCAGCGCAAAGCTCCCAAAGCCGCGAATCTCGATGCGATCGCCTCTGGATAAGGCTTCGGACATCGCATCGAGAATCGTTTTCACCGACAAGTCAGCGTCCTTTGCGACCAGTTGGGGAAAGCGCCCGGCCAATTGACCGATAAGGTCCGACTTGGTCATCCTCTAACCCTACTGGGGGTTGTTAAGCTTGGCCTTCAGCAAGGCGCCAAGGTTGGTGGTACCCGCACTGGCACTGCTGTCCGCAGAAAACTTCTGCATCGCTTCGTGCTGCTCGGCCTGATCCTTGGCTTTGATCGACAAGCTGATCGAACGCGTCTTGCGATCGACATTGATAATCATCGCTTCGACGGTATCCCCTTCCTTGTACACCTTGGTCAGATCGTCGATACGATCGCGTGAGACTTCAGAGGCACGCAGATAGGCTTCCATGTCACCATCAAGCATCACCACCGCACCACGTGCGTCAACCGACCTGACGATTCCGCGGACAACGCTGCTCTTCTCGTGAGTGGCAATATAGCTGGTGTAGGGATCGCCATCGAGCTGCTTGATACCCAGGGAAATCCGTTCCTTGTCGGTATCGATCGCCAGCACCACCGCGTCGACCTCGTCACCCTTTTTGAAGTTGCGAATCGCTTCGTCACCGGGCAAGGACCACGAAAGGTCGGACAGGTGAACCAGGCCATCGATGCCGCCGGGCAAGCCAATGAACACGCCGAAGTCAGTAATAGACTTGATGGCGCCGCGCACGCGATCACCCTTCTTGTAATTCATCGAGAAGTCGTCCCACGGGTTGGCAGCACACTGCTTCATACCCAGCGAAATACGGCGACGATCCTCATCGATCTCGAGGATCATCACTTCGACCTCGTCACCCAGCTGAACAACCTTCGACGGGTGAACGTTCTTGTTCGTCCAGTCCATCTCGGAAACGTGAACCAGTCCTTCGATGCCCTGCTCGATCTCGACGAAAGCGCCGTAATCGGTGAGGTTGGTGACCTTGCCGAAGAGGCGGGTCGTCGCCGGGTAACGGCGGGAAATGCCGACCCATGGATCTTCGCCCAACTGCTTGAGACCGAGTGAGACGCGGTTCTTTTCCTGGTCGAACTTGAGGATCTTGGCCTGCAATTCGTCGCCAACGGCGAGAACTTCTGAGGGGTGACGAACACGGCGCCATGCCAAATCGGTAATGTGCAGCAAGCCATCGATGCCACCGAGGTCGACAAACGCGCCGTAGTCGGTGATGTTCTTGACCACGCCTTTGACGATGCTGCCTTCTTTGAGTGCCGCAAGCAGCGCATCGCGCTCTTCGCCAACGCTCGCCTCGAGCACCGCACGCCGCGAAACAACAACGTTATTACGCTTGCGATCGAGCTTGATGACTTTGAATTCGTAGGTCTTGCCTTCGTACGGGGTGGTGTCCTTGACCGGACGCATGTCGACCAGAGAACCCGGCAGGAAAGCACGCACGCCGTTGGTCATGACCGTCAAGCCGCCCTTGACCTTGCCGGTAATCGTACCGGACACCAGGCTGCCGTCGTTGAGGGCCAGTTCAAGCGCGTTCCACGCCGCGACCCGCTTGGCACGGTCGCGCGACAGTCGAGTTTCGCCGAAACCGTTCTCGAGCTGTTCGATGGCGACCTGGACGAAGTCACCAACGCTGACTTCCAGTTCGCCCTGATCGCTCAGGAATTCTTCAAGGTCAATATAGCTTTCCGACTTCAGGCCGGCGTTGACCACGACAAAGTTCTGGTCAATACGCACGACTTCGGCAGTGATGACCTCGCCGGGGCGCATCTCCTGACGTCCGAGACTTTCTTCGAAAAGTTCGGCAAAGCTTTCTTCCATGCTGGGATTATCTGACATATGAATTGAGTTACCTAACCGCAGAGCTGCGGGGTGAGTTAGAAACGATCACCAGTTCCAATCACTCCGCAGCGCTCACCAGAACGGTGAGCGCGGACACTGCACTGGCCGACCCTGAACGGAACAGCCACTGCGCCGACGAAATGAGGCGTGGAACTGGCAACACCTTTGGTGAACGGCAGAGCCGTTTCACCCACTATCGGAGACCTTGTTGACCCATTCCAGCACCTGCGCCACCGCCGTGGCTATGGTCAGGTTTGTCGTGTCGAGCAATTCAGCATCCGCACTTTGCTGCATCGGAGCGACGCTACGTTGGCTATCCCGTTCGTCACGTTCGCGCAGATCCAGCAAGAGGGCTGCAATACTAGCAGCGATTCCTTTTTCGATCAACTGCTTATGACGTCTCTCAGCGCGTATCGCGACGTTCGCGGTGAGGAAGACCTTGGTCATCGAATCCGGGAAGACCACCGCGCCCATGTCGCGCCCGTCGGCCACCAGGCCGGGCAAGCGGCGGAAAGCCCGCTGCCGGAAAAGCAAAGCGGCGCGCACTGCCGGCAGTGCCGCCACCAGCGACGCGCCAGCAGAGATTTCCTCGCTGCGGATGGCGTCGCCGACCTCCTCGCCGGCGAGGCTGATCAGGCCGCCGGAAAAGTCAACGTCGAGATTGGTCGCAATCGCCGCGACAGCCGCTTCATCATCCCAAGCGATCGCGGCCCGGCGAGCCGCCAGGGCGGTCAAGCGATAGAGCGCCCCGGAATCCAGGTAATGCCAGCCCAGCGCTTCGGCAACGCGCGACGCGACCGTCCCTTTGCCGGATGCCGACGTGCCATCGATAGCCACCACCGGCACAGGCCGGGTGACTGCCGCGAAACGCTCGAAGTAGTCCGGGAAGGTTTTGCTGACCACCGCCGGGTCATTGATGCGCAGTGGCGTACCCAACGCCGCCAGCGAAAAGCACATAGCCATGCGATGGTCATCGTAGGTGGCAATCGCCGCCGGACGCAGACCCTGTGCTCGGGCAGGCGGCACGACGCGGATGAAGTCGTCGCCGCTATCGACCCGGGCACCGAGCTTGCGCAACTCGCTGGCCATCGCCGCGATGCGGTCGGTTTCCTTGACCCGCCAGCTGGCGATGTTGCGCAAAGTCGTCGCTCCGTCGGCGAACAGAGCAACGGTCGCCAGGGTCATCGCCGCGTCCGGGATGTGATTGCAGTCCAGATCGACGCCCTGCAGCCGGCCGTCAGCGGCAGCCGCCGCCTCGATCCAGGTGTCTCCGAAAGTAATTTTCGCGCCCATCCCGGCCAGCGCGTCGGCAAAGCGCACGTCGCCCTGAAGCGAGTCGCGAGCCACGCCCTCAACGCGCAGCGGACCGCCGCCAAGCGCTCCCAAGGCCAGGAAATAGGATGCTGACGACGCATCGCCTTCGACTTCAACGAACCCTGGTGAGCGATACGCGCTAGCGGCCGGGACGGTGAAACGCTGCCAGCCCTCGCGAACCACCTCGACGCCAAAGCGCGCCATGCTGGCCAGCGTGAGCTCGACATAGGGTCGCGAAATCAATTCGCCGACCACTTCGACCGTCGTCGCGACAGTGCGCAGGGGCAAAGCCATCAGCAGGCCGGTGAGAAACTGGCTCGACACGTCACCGCGTACTCGGACCACAGCCGCAGAGCCAGGCGTCGGTGACGAAATCAGCAAGGGCGGAAAGCCGTCCTGCGCAGCGTAAGCGATCTCGGCACCCAGCTGCCGCAAGCTGTCAACGAGATCGGCGATCGGCCGTTCGTGCATGCGCGCGACACCGGAGAGTCGATAATCGCCACCGGCCAGGGCCAGCACTGCGGTCAATGAGCGGACGGCAGTACCCGCATTACCGAGAAAAAGATCAGCCTCGCGAACCGGAAAAACGCCACCGACGCCGCTGACCAGAAAGCGCCTGTCGGCCAAGGCCTCGACCTTGACACCCAGGGTCCGCAGCGCATCGATCATGCGTGCCGTATCGTCCGACTGCAGCAGGTCGCGGAGCTCGGTGTCGCCGCTGGCCAGCGCCGCCAGCAGCAACACGCGATTGGAAATGCTCTTCGAACCCGGCAAGCGCACGGTGCCCCGCGCAGCGAGCAGTTGCGGCAGATCGATGAAGTCCACGTTCAAGTCCTTGTTTTGCTCTCGGCCCACTCGCGTCGTGCCGTACGGGCAATGTCGAAAGTCGCTTCGAGGCTGGCACCGTCGCCCCGCTGCAGGGCATCGCGCAGTTCGTCGAGCTGCTCGCGGTAGCGATCGAGCTCCTCGAGCAGTGCCTGCCGATTGGCCAGGCAGATGTCGCGCCACATCTCGGGATGGCTGGCGGCAATGCGCGTGAAGTCTCGGAAACCGCTGGCCGCGTAAGCGAACAGGAGCTCGCGGTTGTCGCGGCGCGCCAGGTCATGCACCAAAGCAAACGACAGCAAATGCGGCAGATGGCTGACCGCCGCAAAAATACGATCGTGTTCCGCCGGAGCCAGCTCGCAGATCAGACCGCCACAGGCTTCCCAGGCCGCGCGTACGCGGGCGACGGTCGTTTCGCTGCTTTCGGGCAAGGGCGTCAGCACCACCTGCTTCCCTTGATAGAGATCAGGCCGTGCGGCGAGTGCGCCACTGTTTTCGGCGCCGGCAATCGGATGCGCCGGAACGAACTGCCCGATGCGCTCGCCAAAGCATGCGCGCGCGGCCTTGACCACGTCTTCCTTGGTACTGCCGGCGTCAGTCACCACCGTCTGCGACCCCAGGCAGGGCGCAATGCGCGCCATGAGCTCGGGAGTCGTCCCGACCGGGGTGGCAATCAGCACCAGGTCGGCATTCGACACTTCCTGGCCGATGTTGAAACCGGCGCGATCGACGATCCCCAACTCCAGCGCCTGCGTCAGTGAGCCAAGCGTGCGCCCGAAACCGACCACCTCCGTGACCTGCCCGGCGGCCTTGAGTGCCAACGCAAACGAGCCACCGATCAAGCCAACGCCGAAGACCACGACCTTGCCCAAGGGAGCCGCGCCGCTCACGGCCGCACACCCGCGCATGAACGACTCATAAGGAGCGCTCCAAAGCCTCGAGGAAACGGCTGTTTTCGCGTTCGCTGCCAATCGTCACACGCAGCCAGTCGGGCATCCCGTAGGCCGCGATCGGGCGAACGATGACCCCGTTCGTGAGCAGCTTGTGGTTCACCGCCGCCGCGTCCGGCACGCAAAAAGTCACGAAGTTACCGTGCGACGGTATATGCCGACAAGCAAGTCGTTTCAGGCCGGCAACGATCTGCTCCATGCCCGCACGGTTCAGGGCGTAGCTCCTGGCAACGAATTCGTAGTCGTCGAGCGCCGCCACTGCCGCCGCCAGGGCCAGGTTGTTGCAATTGAACGGTTGGCGAACACGATTCATCAAGTCGGCAATTGCCGCCGAGCACAGCGCGTAACCGATGCGCAGACCGGCCATGCCGTAGATTTTCGAGAAAGTCCGGGTGATCACCAGGTTCGCATGTTCGCCCAGCCAGGCGGTGGTGTCGACACGCTCGGCGGGCGGCAGGTACTCGTTATAGGCTTCGTCGAGAACTACGACAATATCCTCGGGCACCACCTGCAGAAACGCCTTGAGCTGCGCATACGGCAGAAACGTGCCGGTCGGGTTGTTGGGGTTGGCAATCCAGATTAGTCGCGCATCCGGCCGGATGGCAGCCAGCATGGCGTCCAGGTCATGGCCGTAGTCGCTGGCCGCCACCGCAATCGGCTCGCCGCCCGCTGCAATCGTCGCCAGCGGATAGACGGCAAAAGCGAACTGCGCGAAAATTGCCGAGCGGCCTGGCGCCAGAAAGACGCGCGCCACCAGATCGAGCACGTCATTCGAACCGTTGCCGAGAACGATACGCTCCATTCCCAGGCCCGTGCGCTCGGCGAGCGCCTTCTTCAGGGCGAAGTCATCCGGGTAACGCGACAGGCCGGCGATCGCCGCAGCCACCGCCACCTGCGCCTTGGGACTCATGCCGAGCGGATTCTCGTTCGAAGCCAGCTTGACGATTTTCTCAACATCCAGGCCCAACTCGCGTGCCAGTTGCGTTATCGGCTTGCCCGGCTGGTAAGGTGAAATGGAGCGTATGTACGGCAATGATTGTTCGTGGAGTGGCATCTGCGTTCCTCGAAAAAGTTCGCCCGGCCTAGTAGGCGGCCATCGGGTAGGAGCCAAGGATCTTCAGGTAGGGCGCACGCCGGGCAAGTTCGGCAAGCGCCGCCCCGACCGCGCCATCGTCGCGATGACCTTCGAGGTCGACGAAGAAGACATAGGCCCACAGAGTATGCCGCGCCGGGCGCGACTCGAGCCGGGTCATCGACACGCCAGCATCGGAAAACGGCGCCAGTAGCTTGCTGAGGGCGCCGGTGTGGTTATGTGCCGACATGATCAAGGACGTCCGGTCGCGCCCCGAAGGTCCGGCCTCCTGGCGGCCGAGAACGACAAAACGCGTCGTATTGTTCGGTTCGTCTTCGACATTGCTGGCCAGTTGCGGCAGAGAATAGCGGTCGGCAGCGGCCTGCCCGGCAAGCGCCGCCGCACCCGCCTCGGCGGCCGCCAACTGTGCCGCCTGCGCATTGCTGCCCACTGAAATACGCTGAACGTGCGGCAGGGAACGGTTCAGCCACTCGTGGCATTGCGCCAGCGACTGGGCGTGCGAATAGACTTTCTTGACCTCACCCAGCGACGCCTCGTTCGACAGCAGATGCTGGTGGATGCGCAAGACGACTTCGCCACAGATCTTCAGCGGCGTGGTCAACAACAGGTCGAGCGTACGCCCGATCGCTCCCTCGGTGGAGTTCTCGATCGGGACCACCGCGTAATCAGCATGGCTGGCCTCGACTTCCCGAAAAACATCATCGATCGAAATCTGCGGCATCAAGCGCGCGGCGTGGCCGAAGTGCTTGGTCGCGGCGCTTTCCGAAAAGGTCCCGAGCGGGCCCAGGAAAGCAATGCCCAAGGGCTGTTCGAGCGACAGGCAGGCGGACATGACCTCGCGGAAGAACCAGGTCACGGTCTCATTCGAGAGAGGCCCCGCGTTCTCTTCCTGGATGCGATGCAAGACCTGTGCTTCACGTTCGGGGCGATAAATGAAACCCGCCTCACCGTGACGCGCCTTGATCTCGCCGACCTGCTGGGCAAAGCGCGCACGCTGGTTAAGCAGTTCGAGCAGTTGCCCGTCGAGGCCATCGATCTCCTGGCGGACAAGCGCCAATTCGCGCTGCAGTTCGTCGCTCATCGAACGTGCGCCGCCTGTCCCGCCTGCGGCAGTGACAAGCAAGCGGCCAGCGGGCGCAGGCACGGGACAGCTCGACCGCGGCGATCAAGCAAGCGGGCCATGCATTTCACTCCTGTTCGGGATCAGCAGCAGGATCCGGCTCGGGTTCAGCGGCCGGTTCCTGCTCCGACGGCTCACTGCTGCTCTCATCCAGCTCACTATTCTCATCCAGCTCGCTGCCGCTGTCCTCTTCGCTCTCGACGACTTTTTCCAGGCCGGCGAGCTTTTCACCGGCGTCGAGCGCAATCAGGGTGACCCCCTGCGTTGCCCGGCCGAGTTCGCGGATCTCACGGACCCGGGTGCGGATCAGAACCCCACCGGTGGTGATCAACATGATTTCGTCGTCGTCGGAAACCAGGCGCGCGGCGACCACCTTGCCGTTGCGTTCGCTGGCGGCGATGGCGATGACCCCTTGCGTACCGCGCCCCGAATGGCGGAAATCGGCCAGCGCCGTGCGTTTGCCGAAGCCGTTTTCGGTGGCCACAAGCACCGTTTGCTGATCGCTATCAGCAATCAGCAAGGACAAGGCCTGCTGCTTGTCACCAAGCCGCATGCCGCGCACACCGCGTGCGGTACGCCCCATCGGGCGTACGTCTTCCTCGTCGAACCAGACCGCCTTGCCGGCATCGGAAACCAGGATCACGTCCTGGCTGCCATTGGTGATCTCGGCGCCGATGAGGAAGTCCTCATCGTCGAGGGCGACCGCGATGATGCCACTCTTGCGTGGATTGGAGAAATCAGACAACGGCGTCTTCTTCACCGTCCCCTGCGAAGTGGCCATGAAAATGTAGCGATCGGCGGCGAACTCCTTGATCGGCAAGATGGCGCTGATTTTTTCGCCGTCCTCGAAGGGAAAGACATTGACCACCGGCTTGCCGCGGCTGGTACGCGTTCCCTGCGGCACTTCGTAGACCTTCAGCCAGTAGACCCGGCCGCGGTTGGTAAAGCAGAGAATGGAGTCGTGGGTATTGGCAACGAACAGGCGATCGACGAAATCGTCGGTCTTCATCGCCGCCGCCTGCTTGCCGCGCCCACCGCGCCGCTGCGCACGGTACTCGGCCAGTGGCTGCGACTTGATATAGCCGGTGCGCGAAAGCGTCACCACCATGTCGACCGGGGTAATGAAATCGGCAATGCCGAGATCCTGCGTACTGATGACGATTTCCGAGCGCCGCTTGTCGCCGAACTGGGCGCGGATCCCGGTCAATTCTTCGACGATCATCGCGGTGATGCGCTCGGGTCGCGCCAGGATATCCATCAGATCGGCAATACGCGTCAGCAGTTCGCCAAAGTCGGCAACAATCTTGTCGCGCTCGAGGCCGGTCAGGCGCTGCAAACGCAGCTCCAGAATGGCCTGCGCCTGCGCCTCCGAAAGCAGGTAACCGCTCTCGGACAATCCAAATTCGAGAGCCAGACCGTCCGGGCGAGTCGCATCGAGCTTGGCGCGACGCAGCATCTCGGCAACCGTCGGCGAGGTCCACGTCCTGGCCATCAAGCCCCGACGGGCATCCGCAGGCGTCGGCGACGCCTTGATCAGCGCAATGATCTCATCGACGTTGTCGAGCGCCACCGCCAGACCTTCCTGGATGTGCGCCCGCTCGCGCGCTTTGCGCAACTCGAACACCGTGCGCCGAGTGAGCACTTCACGGCGATGCCACAGAAAACACTCGAGGAGCTGCTTGAGGTTCAACAGCCGCGGCTGGCCATCAACCAGCGCCACCATGTTCATGCCAAAGGTGTCCTGCAGCTGCGTCTGCTTGTACAGACAGTTGAGCACCACCTCGGCGACTTCACCACGCTTGAGCTCGATGACCACGCGCATGCCCGACTTGTCGGACTCGTCGCGCAGATCGGAGATGCCCTCGATGCGCTTGTCGTTGACCAACTCGCCGATTTTTTCGAGCAAGGTCCGCTTGTTAACCTGATATGGCAGCTCGTCGATGATGATCGCCTGGCGGTTACCCTTTTCGAGGTCCTCGAAATGCGTCCGACCACGCATCACCACCCGCCCGCGCCCGGTCCGATAACCTTCGCAGACACCGGCAATGCCGTAGATGATGCCGGCCGTCGGGAAATCGGGAGCCGGCATGATGGCGATCAGCTCGTCGATTGTCACCTCCGCGTTGCCCAGCAAGGCCAGACAGGCGTCCACCACCTCACCGAGGTTGTGCGGTGGAATGTTCGTCGCCATGCCTACCGCGATACCCGACGAACCGTTGATCAGCAGGTTCGGAATGCGCGCTGGCATGACCAGCGGCTCTTGCTCGGAGCCGTCGTAGTTGGGCCCGAAATCGACGGTTTCCTTGTCGATATCGGCCAGCAGCTCGTGCCCGATTCGCGCCATGCGCACTTCGGTGTAGCGCATCGCCGCCGCATTGTCGCCGTCTACCGAGCCGAAGTTGCCCTGCCCGTCGACCAGCATGTAGCGCAGAGAAAAATTCTGCGCCATGCGTACGATCGTGTCATAGACCGCCATATCGCCATGGGGATGGTACTTACCGATGACGTCACCGACGATCCGCGCCGACTTCTTGTAAGCCTTGTTCCAGTCGTTGGACAACTCGTGCATGGCGAAGAGAACACGACGATGCACCGGCTTCAGGCCGTCGCGAGCGTCGGGCAAGGCACGGCCGACAATCACGCTCATGGCATAATCGAGATACGATCGACGCATCTCGTCTTCGAGACTGATGGGCAGGGTTTCTTTGGCGAAGGCTTCCATCTTTTTTCCGCTGTCAACGAGACATTCCGGAGGAATGTCATCGTCTTGATCAAGCCCGTGATTCTAGCACGCCAAGCCCTTCCCCTGGCGCGGCGAGTGGCTGATTTGCGAAGGTTTTGTGCGCACTCCGGTCAAGCAGGGGACGGCAAAGTACACCCGGCAAGCTGAAAGATCGGCTCGCCGGCAGCGATCAACAGATCAGCGCTTTCCGAGTCGCTCGGCGTTGCCCTGCACCTGGCGAAGCACAGGCGCCACGCCCTGGCTGGCGACCTCGGCAAGGCTGCCAAAGACCCGCAACCAACCGACGCTGACGTTGATCAAGGTGGCGCACAGATCCGCCTGCCGCTCGCGAAACTCCTCGGGGCCACGACTGCCGAGCAGTGACATACTGTCGCTGCTGCAAGCCAACATCGACTGCCCGGTGTGCGTCCAGAACTGTTTGACGACAGGAAGCATCGCCACGGCCATCGCAGTTGCGGCTTGCAGAGGAATTTCGACCTTCTCGCGAGTCATCCGGGCCACCTCGTCCCAATCTGCCTGCCGCGAAAATGCGCCTGCGCGCAGCAGGCGGCGAGTACGGTAACTGATGACCGCGCTGCTGCCCGTCATCAAGCGGTTGGTCTGCCGCCCCAGCCGGCTCCACTGGAAAACCGGCGCCAGCAGTTGGTCACGGAGCTCCTCTCGATTCATGCCTGTCTCTCCTGAATGCCTGGTCGATATGCGACGGCATATCCCCGCTGCGGCGATCGTACGATAGCACACCGGACAACTCGAAGGAATCGCCCGCGGCCTGCCCTTGCTGCAGTTGCCGGGCAGGCAGGACGACGGCCCGGCGCTGGGCAATGGCGATGCAGAGCCGATGGTCGCAGCGCTAGGGAACGAGAAGCGCGTGCCAGCTCAGATCAACACAAGCTCAGCTCAGGCGGAATCAGCCCAGCGGATGGCGGTGAACCACCGTCTCGCCGCGCTCCGGCCCGGTCGAAACAATATCGATCGGCACGTCACAGAGCTCTTCGATGCGCGCCAGATACGCGCGCGCCGCAGCCGGCAACGCTTCCATGGTATTCGCGCCGACCGTCGACCCCGACCAGCCGGGCAGGGTTTCGAGCACCGGCTCGCAAGCCGCGACGTCGTCGGCGCCCATTGGCAGCAGATCGACAGATTTTCCGTCGAGCAGATAACCGGTACAGATCTTCAACTCGGACAAGCCGTCGAGGACATCGAGCTTGGTGATGCACAGACCGGTCACCCCGTTGATCTGGATCGAACGCCGGAGTGCAGCCACGTCGAGCCATCCACAGCGACGCTTGCGTCCGGTGACGGTACCAAATTCGCGGCCTTTCTGCGACATCTGATAGCCCGGCAGGCCTTCCTTCTCGATATCCAGTTCGCTCGGGAAAGGCCCCCCACCCACGCGCGTGCAATAGGCCTTGGTAATCCCGAGAACGTAATGCAGCATCCCGGGACCGACGCCGGATCCTGCGGCTGCCTGGCCGGCCACGCAGTTCGACGAGGTGACAAACGGATAGGTACCGTGATCGATGTCCAGCAAGGCGCCCTGAGCGCCTTCGAAAAGCAGGTTATGGCCGGCCTTGTTGAGCGCATACAGCGCCGCCGAGACATCAGTCACCAGGGGCTTGATCGCTTCCGCGTCGGCCATCGCCTGCGCCAGAACGGCTTCACCATCGACGGCCTGAGCCCCAAGGTAGCGGGTCAGAACAAAGTTGTGATAGTCCAGGTTCTCGCGCACGCGCTCGGCAAAACGGGCAGGATAGAACAAATCGTAGACCCGCAGGGCACGCCGTGCCACTTTGTCTTCGTAGGCCGGACCGATGCCCTTGCCGGTGGTCCCGATGCGCAGATCGGCACACTTGGCCGCCTCGCGGGCATGATCCAGCGCCGCATGGTAGCCGAGGATGAGCGGACAACCAGGACTGATCTTCAGGCGCGAACGCACATCGATGTCGCCGGACTCGAGCACCTTGATTTCGCTGAGCAGGTGATGAATGTCCAGCACCACACCGTTGCCGATGAAGCAGTCGACCCCTTCGCGAACGATCCCCGAGGGGACCAGATTGAGCTTGTACACCTTTTCGCCGACTACCAGGGTATGGCCTGCGTTGTGCCCGCCCTGGAAACGAACGACCCCCTTCGCACGATCGGTGAGCCAGTCGACGATCTTGCCCTTGCCCTCGTCGCCCCATTGGGTGCCCACGACTACGACATTCTTGGCCATGCTTGTTATCCGTCCCTGTTGATTGCCTTGATTACCCATTGCCCATCGTGGTCGACCAGTTGCCGGTCACACAACGGTCCGTCGCTGCTTTTTTCGTCCGGCAGCAGTTCGACGACCACCTCACCCTGCGCGCGCAAAACGGCAATCGCGGCTGCCAGAGCACTGCTGCCAGCGGCGTACGGCGCCAGCACTGCCCCCGTCTGTTCGCCGCGCGTGCTCGTCAGCCGCGCCAGCTCGCGCAGGTCCATCGAAAAACCGGTCGCCGGGCGTGCCCGGCCAAAACTCTTGCCAACGCCGTCATAACGCCCGCCGAGCGCGATAGCACTCGGAAAGGCCGCGTGATAGGCCGCGAAGACAACACCATTGTGGTAGCGATAGCCACGCAGATCGCCGAGATCGAAAGACAAGGACAGATCCGGCAGCGCCGCGTGCAGCTCGCGCAAGGCATTCAGGGCCGCCGTGATGGCCGGCAGGGCCGGCAAGACGCTAGCCGCTTCGGCCAGCGTTTCAACGTCGCCGTAGAGGCCGGGCAAAGCCAGCAGTGCCGAGCGCCAGGGCTCAGCAATAGCGCTGCACCGCTCGCGCAAACTCGGCATATCCTTGGCTTGCAGCAACTGCAGCAGAGCCCCCTCAAGTTCGCCATCCAGACCAGCGGCGTCCGCCAGTGCGCCAAACACGCCGACATGGCCGAGGTCTATTCGTGCGGCCGGCACGCCCGCCGCCTGCAAAGCATCGGCCATCAAGCGAATCACTTCGCGATCGGCCGCCAGACCGGCATGCCCGAAGACTTCAGCGCCCACCTGGATGGGTTCGCGGCTCGCGGATAGCGACGCCGGCAGCGTGTGCAGCACGCTGTCGCAATAGCATAGCCGGGTCACCCCCTGGCGATTGAGCAGGTGGGCGTCGATACGGGCGACCTGCGGCGTCATGTCGGCGCGCACGCCAAGCGTGCGTCCCGACAATTGATCGACCAGCTTGAAGGTGCGCAACTTCAAATCCTGCCCGGAACCAGTGAGCAGTGAATCGAGGTGCTCAAGTAGTGGCGGCAGGACCAGCTCGTAGGCATGCACGCGGAAGAGGTCGAGCAACGCGCGCCGCAGCCGTTCAATCTGCGCGGCGTCTGACGGCAGCGCGTCGGCAATATGTTCGGGAAGCAGCCAGTTCATCGGAAAACCATCAACAGGACCAGGCCGATCAGCATCGACGTCAGGCCAACAAAACGGATTTGCCCGTCTGAACAACGGATCAGGCGGCGAAAGGTCTCACGCCAGGCATTCGGTGCCACGAACGGCACCAGGCCTTCAAGCACCAGCATGAGGGCAAGCGCAAGCAGCAGATTGTCGGTCATTTGGCGGTGTTGTCACCACCTCGGCCGATGCTCTTCATGTACTTGAAGAAATCTGAACTCGGCTCGACAACGATCACGTCGCTCTTGCCGTTGAAGCTGTTGCGATAGGCTTCCAGGCTACGATAGAAGGCGTAGAACTCCGGATTCCGCTGAAACGCTTGCGCATAGGTTGCCGCCGCCGTGGCGTCACCCTCACCCTTCAATTTCTGAGCGTCGCGATAGGCTTCGGCGACGATCACCTCGCGTTGCTTGTCAGCGTCGGCGCGAATTTTCTCGGCCTCGGCAGCACCCTGCGAACGCAACTCGTTGGCCACTCGCTTGCGCTCGGCATCCATCCGCCGGTAGACCGATTCGCTGACATCGCTTGGCAGCTCGACCCGCTTGACGCGCACATCGACAATCTGCACACCGATCTTGCGCGCATCAAGGTCGGCTTTCTCGCGCATCAATTCCATCAGCTGATCGCGCTCACCGGAAACGACGTCATGCACGGTTCGTTTGCCGAATTCCTCGCGCAGGCCGGCATTGACCGTTTGCGACAGCCGTGTCTTGGCACGCGACTCGTCACCGGCAACCGAGACGTAGTACAGCTTGGGATCGATGATCCGCCATTTGGTGAAGGAATCCACCAGAACGTTGGTCTTTTCGGAGGTAATGAAACGCTCGGGTTCGGCAGCGTCCAGGGTGAGAATGCGCTTGTCAAAATAGCGCACGTTCTGGATCAGCGGCCACTTGAAATACAGGCCCGGCTCGTCGATGACACTGCGCACTTCACCAAGCTGGAAAACGATCGCGTGCTGGCGCTGATCAACGGTGAAAATCGTCGCCCCGAGCACAACCAGCGCGCTCACCACGAGAGCCGCAAAAACATTCATGCCCGTTCTCATTAGCGGACCCCCCGGTCACGCTGACGCAGGGTTTCGCGCGAACGTCCTTCGCTCATTTGCGGTGGCACCTCGTTGGATATTGGCGCTGACGAACGAGCGACACCAGGCGCCTCCAGGCTGCTGCCCGGACCACCAGGCGCCGCCGCGACCGCGCCGGCGGCCTGGATCAGCTTGTCGAGCGGCAGATAGAGCAGATTGCCCTGCCCCTTGCTATCGACCAGGACCTTGCTGGTGTTCGCATAGACTTCCTGCATGGTGTCCAGATACATGCGGCTGCGGGTCACTTCGGGCGCCTTGGCGTACTCGGCATAAATCTGCGTGAAGCGGCTCGCATCACCCTCGGCCGTCGCGATGACACGCTGCTTGTAACCTTCGGACTCCTCGAACAGGCGCGAGGCCGTACCACGAGCTCTCGGGATGACGTCATTGGCGTAGGCCTGGCCTTCGTTTTTCTGCCGGGCACGGTCCTGCGAGGCCTTCACCGCATCATCGAACGCCGCCTGAACCTGCTCCGGCGGTTGCGCGTTCTGCATGGTGACCTTCGAAATCAGGATCCCCGTCTTGTAGCGATCAAGAATGTCCTGCATCAGCTGCGAAGCTGTCACTGCTACCTGCTCGCGACCTTCGTAAAGGACGAAGTCCATCTTGTTCTTGCCGACGATCTGGCGAATGGCGGTCTCTGCCACCTGCATCACCGCTTCGTCCGGATTTCTGTTGGCAAACACGTAGTCAACGGGGTCCTTGAGAATGTATTGCACGGCAAACTGAATGTTGATGATGTTTTCATCGTCAGTCAGCATCAGGGCCTCTTTGAGGACCTTGTTCCTTTCGGTGCCGCGATAACCGACTTCGAGCGTCCGCACGCCGGCGATGTTGACCAATTCATGCGACTGGATCGGATACGGCAGGCGCCACCTCAGACCCGGCTCAGAGCTCTCCTTGTAACGACCAAACTGGAGCACCAAACCGCGCTGCCCGGCGTCGACAATGTAGAAGCCACTGCCCAGCCAGACGATGAGCACCAGGACCAGGAGCAAGCCAATGCCGCCGCCAAGGAACTTTGGGCTGAACTGTACCGGCGGACGATCGCCACCATCGCCGCCGCGGTCCCCACCGCCGCGCTTCTTGTCGAACATTCCCGACAAACGACGATTGAGATCACGCCACAACTGATCGAGATCAGGCGGCCCCTGATTGGGACGCCGCCCACCGCCATCGTTATCATCGTTGCCGCGATTTCCCCACTGCGGATCATTCAGCGACATAAGTACTCCAAGGCTTGAAATCATGCGGAACCATCTGAATCGAAAACCATATCCATATCCTGTAAAGCAGCGTCGCCGGACACCCGCTGAGGCAGGTTTCGGGTCTTGGCGAGAGCGATTTCTGCCAAGGCTTCGCGCAGCAGCGACAGACCGTCGCCGCAACGAGCGCTGACGCGAACCCGCAGGAGTGTACCATATTCATCCCGTTCGACCGTCGGCGGCAGGCCGGTCAGATCGCGCTTGTTGAGTACCATCAGTTGCGGGACCTCGGCGGCGCCGATCTCGGCAAGCACCTTGTTGACATCGCCCACCTGTTCATCACGCGCCGGACTCGCCGAATCGACCACGTGCAGCAACAGATCGGCCTCGGCTGTCGCTTCTAGCGTAGCGTGAAAAGCAGCCACCAGCGAGTGCGGCAGATCGCGGATGAAGCCGACGGTGTCGGAAAGCACGATATGGCCAACCTCGGCCAGCCACAGCTTGCGCGTCGTCGTATCCAGCGTCGCGAAAAGCTGGTCGGCAGCAAAAACGCCAGCGTGGGTGAGCGCATTGAACAGCGTCGATTTGCCGGCGTTGGTATAGCCGACCAGGGACACGTTCAGCAACTCGCCTCGCCCGCGCGCCTTGCGCTGCACGCCACGCTGACGTTCGAGCTTGACCAGCCGTTCCTTGAGCGACTTGACCCGCAGACCGAGCAGGCGACGGTCGGTTTCCAGCTGCGTTTCGCCTGGACCGCGCAGACCTATACCGCCTTTCTGCCGCTCCAGGTGCGTCCAGCCACGAACCAGCCGCGTCGACAGGTGTTCGAGCTGTGCCAGTTCGACCTGCAATTTGCCTTCGGCGCTCTTTGCCCGCTGCGCGAAGATGTCAAGAATCAGGCTGGTCCGATCGATGACGCGACACTGCAGGGCCTGCTCGAGATTGCGCTCCTGACCAGCGCTCAATTCGTGATTGAAGATTACCAGGTCGGCCTCGTGCGCCAGCACTTCGGCAGCCACTTCCTGGACCTTGCCCTTACCGGCATAAGTCGCCGCATCCGGGCTGTGGCGACGACCATGCACCACCGCACTGATCGATGCGCCCGCAGAAAGTGTCAGCAGACGAACCTCTTCAAGTTGCTCGGACAGGTCGTCGCGGCCGAAATCGAGCTGGACGATGACCGCCCGTTCCTCGCCTGAGGGACGCTCATGCATGCAATTGTTCCAGGAGAATTGGCTCCGACCTGAAAAGATCGGAGCAGGTCAAAAATCGGAAAAGCGGAGCCGGGGCGCGACCTGACGCCCACGTGACCAGAAGCTGATCAATCAGCCGTCGCCGTTGGCATCCTGCTGGATGGTAATCGGACGCGAAGGAACGACCGTCGAAATAGCGTGTTTGTATACCATCTGGGTAACCGTGTTCTTGAGCAGGACGACGTACTGGTCGAAGGATTCGACCTGACCCTGCAGCTTGATACCATTCACCAGGTAGATCGAAACGGGAACCCGTTCCCGCCGCAAGGTATTAAGAAACGGGTCTTGTAGAAGTTGCCCTTTATTATTCATCCTGCGAACTCCATGTTTATTCGTGTTTTGGAGAGGCCAGCATAATTGATTTCAGTGTCGTTTGCCATATCAAGGTCAAAGGGGAATCGACACCCGCTACCTCTGGAGCCCAGTGGCCACCGTTCCGGCGACGATGCTGCGATTTGGGCCAGCGGCTATAGTAGTCTTGCAAAGGCATGCGCCACGTCGTTTTCCGACACGGCCGCTACCTGCCACGAAGCGGCCGCTTGGCGCACACCGGCAAGGTCTTTCATCACGCAAAGGAGGAACAGATGCAGCCAGGGTCATCGGGCGACCTCGATTGGGGAGCCATCGCGCTGCTGGCGCTCATCGTCACAGGCCTGGTGTGGGGCCTGCGCTTCTTTTTTCGGCAAAACCGCAAGGACCTCGAAAGCCTGCAGGAAACGCTGCAGGCCGAAAACGAGGATGACCCGAAGTAGCTCGTCAGGGCTGGCGCGCCCGCATGACCACGTCACCTGCTCGCACCGTCTCGCGCCCGCCCTTGCCTTCTCCTGCCCCGCTACGGCGAATCGCCATTCGAGCGCCCGCTACCCTGGCTGCAATCTCACCGCCCCCTGGAAACCGTCCGCATGATTGGCGCCATCACCCTGCTCCTGGTTTTTCAGCTGATCGGCGAAGTCATTGCCAGGACGCTGGCTTTGCCGATTCCGGGCCCGGTCATCGGCATGGCCCTGCTCTTCGCCACCCTCGTCGCGCGCGGCGGCCCCTCCCCCGAACTGCGCGGTACCGCACAGGGGCTCCTGCAACACCTTTCGCTGCTCTTCGTTCCCGCCGGCACCGGCATCATGCTGCACTTCCAGCGCATGTCCGACGAGTGGCTGGCGCTGGCCCTTTCCCTGCTCGGCAGCACTCTGATCACCATCGCCGTCACCGCCCTGAACTTGCGTTTCCTGGCCCGGCGCCGCGATCACCGGAGCGACGCGCCATGAACGCCCGCTTCGACGAGATCTGGGTATACCTCGCCGCCTCGCCGCTGCTCGGCCTCACCCTGACGCTGCTCGCCTACCAGGGCGCAGTCCATGTAAACAAGCGCTGCCATGGCCATCCGCTGGCCAACCCGGTGCTGCTCGCGGTAGCGACTCTGGTCAGCCTGCTCTGGCTCACCGATACGCCGTACGGCACTTACTTCGACGGCGCGCAGTTCGTCCATTTCCTGCTCGGCCCGGCGACCGTCGCCCTGGCCATTCCGCTCTACGCCCAGCTCGACCGCCTGAAGCGCCTGGCCATCCCGCTGCTCGGCGCCCTGCTCGTCGGCTCGCTGACCGCCGCGCTCTCGGCAGTGGCCATCGGCGGCATTCTTGGTGCCAGCAAGGCGACCCTGCTCTCGCTGGCTCCGAAGTCGGTCACCACCCCGATTGCCATGGGCATCGCCGAACGCATCGGCGGCCTGCCGTCGCTGACCGCCGTCCTGGTGATCACCACCGGCGTCATCGGCGCCATCGGCGCGCGCTACATCTACCGCGCCCTGCACATCGACGACGACAGCGTGCGCGGCTTCGCCCTCGGTATCGCCGCGCACGGCATCGGTACCGCCCGCGCCTTCCAGGACAGCGAACAAATGGGCGCCTTCGCCGCCCTGGCGATGGGCCTCAACGGCCTGACCACGGCGCTGCTGCTACCGGTGCTGATTCCTTGGCTGCTGCTGGGGTAGGGTCCCGGCAACCCCTGCGCCAGCAACGCTGGCGAGCAACATCGGCCCGCCCAATCGTCCGAGGAATCGGGTGACAGCAGGCTGCAGCTCGGCTCCTGCCTGACACCCGTGAGAAGGCTGGCTGCTGCAGCCTGATCGCGCGGTCAACACGCCCTCTCGGACGCACAAGGCCTCCGGTGACATAGCGGTCCGCCGTCTCAATTACCGGCCACGCTTGAACTTGGGCGCCTTCGTCGTCAAACCAGCTTGCGACAAGATGTCACACGACAGCTCATTGCTCGCCTGCGATACTTGCCAAGGGGTCGATCGCAGAGCGAAACGACCCGGTTTCGAATTCGCTTCTTGTTGGAGGTCACCATGAAGTCCCTCAGAACTGTCTTGATTGCTTTGGCGCTGCTCGTTGGCGGTTTCTCGAATCCGGTCCTGGCTGGCGAGACAGATCCCCTGTTCATTGCCCTATCGAGCGATGCGACACGGCGCGTTGGCCACGTACTTCATTTTGCCGAACTGCAGCGCAGCAGAGGACACCCCTTGACGATCTGGCTGAATGAAAGCGGCATCCTTCTCGCTTCCAGCAAGTACACCGAGAAACATGCGGATCACCAAAAGGCACTCGCCGAACTGATGAACAAGGGCGCGAGCGTATTGGTATGCCATTACTGCATGCAGCAGTTCGATGTCCAGGCGTCCGACCTGCTGCCCGGCTTCCAGATCGGCAATCCGGAGCTGCTCGGTAGCGCATTGTTCAAGGACGATACCAAGACCTTGTCGTGGTAAGTGCCAGAGTGAACGCAGGGCATCCATTCCGCCCTTCGTTCAGGCATCGAAACGCGACCGAGCTGCTGGATACCCAGAGCCCAGAGCCCCCATCCCCTGAATCAGTGCACGACCTGTCAGCAAGCGGAAGAATGCCCCGCTTCTGTACACCCGTCCTTAGACCTCACCCTCGCCGGGCTGAACGCTTGCCGGGCAAACTCGACTAGCTGGCAATACCCGCTTACGCGCTTACGCGCTGCGTAGCGCGACAGCCCACAGGCGCCTATCGTGCCAGTTGCCGACGGCACGACCGACAGCAATGGAGCGCTGGCTGCCAGCAGCGCAGATACGGGTGATAGCGCAATTGGGGTGCGAGCAGCCGGCGATCGACAGCGTCCGCGTTCGCCAGGGTGTTCGCGACTTTATCCAGGGGCTGTCGTGGCGCCTTGCGGAGCGAACATGAGTCGAGCAGCGCCTGGCAGGCTGCCCGGGAGGGACGGCGGTGGGCCGCAGCGACCGCGTAGGCGAGGCTTCTTGCTCGATGCGCAAGCACGAGCGCTCGATGCGCCAGCCCCTTTGCTCGATGCGCCAGCCCCTGTGCTCGTAGCGCAAGCCTTTGATCCGCGTTCGTCAGCCCGATGAGTGCTGCAGCGAAGATTTTGGCTTGATCGGCGTCCCGGCGAACTGTCCCGGCAAGGCTCCGAGCTTCGCGGGCAAGGCGCGGCGCTTCACCGACACGAAAAAAAGCCTTTCCCGCAAGCCTTTTTGCTCGACGTGCAAGGCAAGAAAGCTTGCACGGCGAGGCTTTGATCCTTGCGCGCGAAGTACAAAGCCTTGCGCGCAAGGTCGGAAAGCCTGTACTTGCTGCCATTTTTCATCTCGATCGAGCCGCGAAGCTTTGCGGGCAAGGCTTTTTGCCTTGCGGCCAAGCCTTTGTGGCTTGCACAGGGAAGTTCAGAGGCGTGCGGCCAGGCATCGGAAGCTTGCCATCGCAGCTCGGAGCCTTGCGCCTGAAGCTCCGAGCCTTGCGCGCCGAGCGCGACGCCTGTCGCGGCGCTCAGGCCGTGGCGACCGGGGTCGCGTGACGCTTGCGGCTGTAGCGCGCGGCCATTGCTTCCTTCAAGGCATCGAGCCCGGCGCCCTTGCCGAAGACCTTGGCCAGCGCGTAACCTTCGAGCGCGGCCGTCAGGATGTCGCTACCGAGCGCCATTTCGGTGTCATCGGCCTTGCTCACCAGCTGCCTCAGGTTGGCGAGGTGCGGGCGCAAGAGATCGAGGTTGCGAAGATCGCGCTCGGCTTCGGCGAGATCGAGTTCCGGCGGGATGATCTGCTTGTTCTGCGCCAGGACCATCAGCGTCTGTCGGCAAAAGGCTTCCGACTTGTCGCCCATCTTGGTCAGGCTGCGCCGCTGGTCGACCGAAAGTTCGATCAGGCCGCCGAGCTTCTCCTGCAGGGTCGTGATCGCGGCGGCTATCGCCGCCAGGTCGTCGGGGCTGATATGCAGCGTTACGAGATTTTGGCTCATGAGTGTTTTCTCCTTGATAAAACGAGAAAAAGCAACGGCGCGCCGGCAGTATCCCGCGCGCCGAGCAGGGCCGTCAATAGGCTGTGCTCGGCTGCGCTGCGGCGAGTCCCTGCGGGCATGCCGTGCAGCGCGGCAAAGCGCCGCACGAGCGCCGATAGTGCGGCTCCGCACAAGCCATCGCCACGCCGGCTCCTGGCCATTGCCCGATCAATCGGGCGATCCCCATTTGTGCGCCCGCCGCGACGAATGAAGAAGCCAAGGGCCATCTTCGGGCGCCAACGACTCCCCATCGAGCGGGCTCGACGGCCGCGCGTCACGCTCGATTGCTGGTCGATGGCTGCTTTGTAGTAGGATCACCGGGCGCTGTCTTTTGGCATAAAGCCGTCCTTCAGCGCTCCCTTCCAGCTTGCACAATGGCAGGATGTTTCAAAATCTCGCTCGGTCCCCATAAAAAAGCAGACAGCAAAGGGTTCAATGCTGATGGCAAGCAATAACGGTAGAGAAAAATCACTCGAATCCTGGATCTGGGACGCCGCCTGCTCCATCCGCGGCGCCAAGGACGCGCCGAAATACAAGGACTACATCCTCCCCCTCATTTTCACGAAGCGCCTTTGCGACGTCTTCGACGACGAGCTGAACCGCATCGCCACTGAAGTCGGCTCGCGCAGGAAGGCCTTCCAGCTCGCCAAAGCGGACCACAAGCTGGTCCGCTTCTACCTCCCCCTCGTGCCGCAGGATCCCGAGCAGCCGGTCTGGTCCGTCATCCGCAAGCTCGCCGACAGGATCGGCGAAGGTGTCACCAGCCACATGCGGGCCATCGCCCGGGAAAACCCGCTCCTGCAGGGCATCATCGACCGCGTCGTCGCCAACCCCATGTGGAACCAGGACTGGTTCACCGAGGCCGACTACGACAACGACGAACTCGACCGCTTCCCCGCCGGCGCCGGCTTCCCCGGCAAATCCTCCGCCGACTGGGGCTGGGTCCAGCACATGCACGCCAGCCTCAATGCCACCGGCCGCGCCGCCATCGTCCTCGACACCGGCGCCGCCTCGCGCGGCTCGGGCAACGCCGGCACCAACAAGGAGAAGACCGTCCGCCAGTGGTTCGTCGATCAAGACTTCGTTGAGAGCGTCCTCTACTTCTTTCCGACTCTTTGGAGCAAGCGTTGCTAGTCAAAAGGAAAAACCATACGTGTCTGGAAAATACTACTTTATACCTAAAATGGAACATTCAAAAAACACTTCACTGAACCCACGAAGTAAACGCCCACTTCTGATCGCTTCGGACCTCTTCTGTGGGGGAGGCGGGCTAACCCAGGGCTTGAGGGTAGCTGGATTTACGGTGACAGCTGCTGTGGAGATAGAGAAGGAAGCTTGCAGGACTTACGAGCGGAACCATCCAAACACAATACTTTTCAAGAACGATATTAGGGAGTTATCTGGGGAACAGATAAAAAAAACTTCGCCAAGCGGTGAGATTGACCTTATTGCGGCCTGCCCTCCTTGTCAGGGATTCAGCCAGCTTACGTCGAAGCACAGGCGAGAAGACCCCCGGAATAAACTAGTTTTAGAAGTTGAGCGTCTCATTAACGAGATCCGGCCGAAAGTCTTTATGATGGAAAACGTTCCTGGGCTTGCCGCAAAAGGGAAAGACCTTTTTTATAAGGCTATGGGAGCCTTAGAGGATGGCGGCTATACGATTAATTTCGAAGTCCTGGAAGTTGCCGACTATGGTGTTCCGCAACGAAGGAGGCGGCTTGTGGTTCTGGGAAGTAGACTTGGACCGCTTTCTATCCCATCACCAACCCACTCCCGCGATAGCTCCAGTGGGAAACTACCATGGGTTACTTTCAAAGACGCATTGTATCCAAACAAACGAGGGAAGCCCAAAGAGCTGCAAATGTTTGGAAAGGGAAGCGATCCACGAGTTGTTAATTGGCACGTGACCAGAACGATTTCTGAACTAACCAAAGAAAGGTTGCGCGCAACGAAGCAGGGAGTCTCTAGGAGTAGTCTACCCGTGAATTTGAGACCGGATTGTCATAAGGACAGCAATTCTGGTTTCTCAAATGTTTACGGAAGGATGAAACTAAATGAACCCGCACCTACAATCACTGGTGGATGTGCGACTCTTAGTAAAGGCAGATTTGGGCATCCGACAGCACTTAGAACAATCTCGGTTAGAGAAGCGGCGTTACTACAGTCTTTCCCAGAGGATTACGTCTTCGATAGCCCATACATTGACCATGTTTGCAACATCATAGGAAACGCCTTGCCTCCTCTCTTTGCGGAAACGATTTCCCGACACTGCCTCCAACACATCACAAAATATCATGAATAATCGACCGTTTCTACTAGAGTTTTCAAATCGTGTGATTGAGCACCTTGGGATTAAGCTCTACCAAAATAAACCAACGAATGTCATCTCCGAATTTGTCTCGAACTCGTGGGACGCTGACGCTTCAAAAGTTGAAATCCAACTTATATCGAGCGACGATGACAGAATAATTTCAATTACTGATAACGGCAGGGGCATGACTCGCGATGAGCTAATTGATGAATTTCTCGTAATCGCAAGAAACCGAAGAACCCATCCTTCCGAAAAGTCTGCTGAAAATAGGCTGCTTATGGGACGAAAGGGCATTGGCAAACTCGCAGGTTTCGGAATCGCTAAAACGGTCGATATTATATCGGTGGCTAATCCAAAAATGAGGCCCTCAGCGCTCAAAGCAACGGATAGCAAATGTAATTGGCTCAGGTTTTCGCTCGATGATATAGTAGGGTTCGGAATGAGCGGAAAATATAAACCTCATGTAATTGCAGATAATATTGGCTGCGACGACTTCCTTGCGCTTGCTAAGACTCATGATTTGAGCAGTCAGCTTAAATCCTTAATTTCGAGTTTTCAAAAAGGTGAGGGTGGGGTTTGCATTAGGCTCTTCGATACCACCATAAAAAAGTCGATCAATCCAGATGTTTTGCTTAAATCGCTAGCTAGGCGTTTTACTGTGACGATGCTCCGGCCGGATTTCACGGTTACTGTAAACGCAAAACCGATTGATCCCGTTGATGCGCTTCCCTCATTTCATGACTTCTCAATTGGGACGATGGATAGCCCGAGGACTGAGACCGTTGAAATCAATGGTAAAAATCGAGAGATGAAGTTCTGGGTGCGCTTCGTAAATATCAATGATTCAGACTGGTCTATTGAGAATGCAGGTATCGGCATTTACGCTCATGGTAAAATTGCACAAGATCGTCCGTTTTTTTTCGATCTTCGAGGAAAGGAAGTATACAGTCGCTATGTCTATGGTGTGGTTGAAGCTGATTGGATTGATCAACTCGACGAGGATGTTGTTTCGACAGATAGACGGTCAATTGATTGGGAGACAAACGAAACTGAGCCATTTCACGAATGGGGTTTGAAGAAGATGGGTGAATGGGTGAGTGCCTATCAAAAATGGCGCCAGAGTCTTCCTAAGAAAGAAATCATCGAAAAGATTCGTGCGCAAAAAATTAATCTTTCCGGGCAAGAGGAGGAAGCTCTAGCAGGGCTACTATCGGAAGTCTTCGTCGACCTTGGTAATAATGAGGAGGCTAAAGAAAAGGCGATGGTGAGAATTGCGTCAGCTTGGACCCATGAACCCACAAGAATGCTCACTCAGAGCATCTGGAAGGAGATCGTCTCTACGCCCCAGGCTTCGCCTGAACTACTCGCAAAACTTCTCCAAAAATTGAAAGACAGTATGGTTCCGGAGGCAATGAATCTGGCGCTAACGATGGCTCAGAGAATTGGTGCGATAACGTCGATGACGAAAATGATCGAACAGGAAAGAACCGAAACGCATCTTCAAAGGCTCATCGAGAAATTCCCTTGGCTCATTGATCCGAAGAACGAGTTTTTGACGGCAAATCAAACTTTGCGAACATTAGTCAGAAAAAAGCATGTTCCAAACAAAGAAAGCGGCGAGTGGGAAATTGGCTCCGCTGAGGGTAGGTTGAAGCCTGATTTCGTCTTTCTCGCTGATCCAGCTGTCGAAAGAGAGATTGTAATTTATGAGTTGAAAGGCCCGGAGGGGAGTAAGACTCTTCAGCCAGAAGAGTACAAACAACTCAGCAACTACCTTGAAATAGTGAGTCGCGTCTATAACTACGAAGACATTAAGATAACGGGCATCTTAATTGGTCACGAAAAGGGTGGGATTCGTGAATTTGATAATTCAATAACTATCAAGCGGTGGTCTGATGTTTTGGTGGATGCACGGCATCTTCATGTAACTTACCTGGAAGCGCTTTTGCAAGTGTCAATGCCGGGGAAGGACGACCAGCGGATGCAACAAATTGCGAATTTTGGCGGCCCTGAAGCAATCGAGCTTTTGAAACGTTATTCAGAAAAACAGACGTTCCCAGAAGAAATTCTTAGTGAGATAAACTCCGGCGACAGCTCGCCTACGATTTTTTAAACCTGAGCTGATGGAAATTACATGGCCTGAAAGTTGGCTACCAGTTGGGATGGGTGAGCCTTTGGTTATTCATATTTTATGTGTTGAATCTGTTCCCTCTTCTTCGACCAACTGCTTGACGGCGAGCTGCGGGAATTCAACCCGCGCTACGCGGAAGGCCCTGGCGCCTTGCTCGGGCAGTTCCGCCATCTCCACACCGGCATCTACGGCAACCGGGAATTCGTCGAGCAGCTGCGCAACCGGAGCAAGTTCTTCGACCACGAGGGCAAGCGCGAGCGCGACCTGATCCTGATTGATTACGACGACCCGGCGCGCAATGTCTTTGAGGTCACCGAGGAGTGGGCTTTTCACAACGGCCACTACGGCACTCGGGAGGATGTCGTCTTTCTCATCAACGGCATCCCGGTGCTGGTGATCGAGTGCAAGAACGCCAACAAGGACGAGGCGATTGCCCTGGGGGTGGACCAGATCCGCCGTTACCACCGCGAGACGCCCGAGCTGTTCGTCCCGCAACAGCTTTTTACCGCTACGGACGCCATCGGCTTTTCCTACGGCGTGAGCTGGAATACCGTGCGGCGCAATATCTTCAACTGGAAACTGCTTGATCCGCAGATTGCGCAGATTTCCGCAGATTTAAAAGTGATCGAATCAAATCTGCGGAAATCTGCGAAATCTGCGGACAGCTTTTCCGATCTTCCGGGACGCCTCGAAACCAAGGTCAAATCCTTCTGTTCCATTGAAAACATTCTGAGGACGCTGAAGGACTACATCGTCTTTGCCGAGAAGGACGAGGAGCTCAACAAATACATCCTGCGCCAGCACCAGACCGGCGCGGTCGAGGCCACCGTCAGCCGCGCTCTCGATCCCAAGCGCAGGCGCGGCCTCGTCTGGCACACCCAGGGCAGCGGCAAGACCTTCACCATGATCAAGGCGGCGGAGCGGCTCTTCCGCGCGCCCGAGGCGGACAAGCCGACTGTCCTGCTGATGATCGACCGCAACGAGCTGGAAGACCAGATGCTCAAGAACCTCGCTGCGCTCGGCCTGGGCAACCTGGAGCACGCCCGTAGCATCGCCCGGCTCAACCAGCTGCTGCGCGACGACTACCGGGGCATCATCGTGACGATGATGCACAAGTTCCGCGACATGCCGGCGGATCTCAACACGCGCTCGAACGTCTACGTGCTCATCGACGAAGCGCACCGCACCACCGGCGGCGACCTCGGCAACTTCCTGATGGCCGGCCTGCCGAACGCGACCTACCTCGGTTTCACCGGCACCCCGGTGGACAAGACCGTTTACGGCAAGGGCACTTTCAAGACTTTCGGCTGCGAGGACGACCAAGGCTACCTGCACAAGTATTCCATCGCCGACAGCATCGAGGACGGCACCACGCTGCCGCTGTACTACCAGCTTGCGCCGAACGAAATGCTCGTCCCGCACGAGACGCTGGACAAGGAGTTCCTCTCACTTGCCGAAGCCGAGGGCGTGGCCGACATCGAGGAGCTGAACAAGATTCTCGAGCGGGCGGTGAACCTGAAGAACTTCCTCAAGGGCAGGGAGCGCATCCAGCAGGTGGCGCAGTTCGTCGCCGAGCATTACCGCGAGAACGTCGAGCCGCTCGGCTACAAGGCCTTCCTCGTCGGCGTGGATCGCGAAGCCTGCGCGCACTACAAGCACGCCCTCGATCGGTTCCTGCCGCCCGAGTATTCCGAGGTCGTTTACACCGGCAGCCACAACGACTCCGCCCTGCTCAAGGAATTCCACCTCGACCCGAAGAAGGAGCGGCAGATCCGCAAGAGCTTCGGCAAGCTCGAACAGCAGCCGAAGATGCTGATCGTCACCGAGAAACTGCTCACCGGCTTCGACGCACCCGTGCTCTACGCCATGTATCTCGACAAGCCGATGCGCGACCACACCCTGCTGCAGGCCATCGCGCGGGTGAACCGCCCCTACGAGAACGAGGCCCAGGAGATGGTGAAGCCGCACGGCTTCGTCCTCGATTTCGTCGGCATCTTCGACAAGCTCGAAAAGGCGCTGGCTTTCGACAGCGACGAGATCAACGCCATCGTCAAGGATCTGAAGCTCCTGAAGGTGCTCTTCAAAAACAAGATGGAGTCCAAGGCTCCGGACTACCTCGGCCTGATCGAGCAGCAATTCAACGACAAGGACGTGGACACCCTCATCGAGCACTTCCGCGACCCCGAACGGCGCAAGGAATTTTTCAAGGAATACAAGGAGATCGAGATGCTCTACGAGATCATCTCGCCCGATGCCTTCCTGCGCCCGTTCATTGCCGACTATGGAACCTTATCGGCGATTTACCAGGTCGTCAGGAAGGCCTACACCAGGACCGTGATGGTCGACCGCGAGTTTCAGGCCAAGACCAACCATCTGGTGCAGCAGCAGGTCGGCAGCTATGGCGTCGGCGGTTTGGGCGAGATTGTCGCGATCGATGGCAATACTCTTGAGCTGATCAAGAACAAGAGCGGCGGGGATGGCAGCAAAGTCATCAACCTGATCAAGAGCATCGAGAAACTCGCTGAGGAAGGCAGCGATGACCCTTACCTCATCGCCATGGCGGAGCGGGCGAGGGCGGTGCAGGAGAGTTTCGAGCAACGCCAGACGAGCACCGCCGAGGCGCTGGCGGCATTGCTCAAGGAAGTCGAAACAAACGAGGTTCGCAAGAAGGAGCAGGCGGAGAAATCATTCGATGGGCTGACCTATTTCGTCTATCGCAGCCTGCTCGACGCAAAGATCGAGAACGCGGAGGCGGTCAGCCGCAAGATTCGCCAGGCCTTCGCTGATTTTCCAAATTGGCAGCGAAGCGAAAGCTCTCTCCGCGAGCTCAGAAAGAAAGTCACCTTCGCGATCCTCGCCGAAACGGACGACCTCAATCGGGTGACAGCGATGGTGGACGAGCTGTTCACCTTGCTGGAGAAGGCAGATCGGATTTGAAGTGATGACGGCGATCGATCAAAAGCACGCGTTCAAGCAACGCGTCCGTTATTGGGCCGAGAAGTTGGACGCGCAGTTTGTCTCCTTGAGCGTGCGCCCGATGCGCAACAAATGGGCTTCATGCACGACCAGCGGCCATCTGAACTTCAATGACGAACTGCTCGGCCTGAAACCAGAGCTATGGGATTACATCATCGTCCACGAGCTTCTCCACCTCTTTGTTCCGAACCATGGAAGACTGTGGAAAAGCCTGATGCGCGCCTACCTGGGTGAGTATGAGGCACATGAATGCGAGCTAAGGAAGGTGGCGCATGACATTTCGCTACAGCGGGCGCACTGACGTCCGCTGCCGCGCCTATGCTTGGATGCTCGCTGCGGAGCAAACCCGAGGACGGCTGATCAGGCGCGATCAACTCAGCTCGATTTGGGCTTGCCCTTTTTTCCTTTGTTACCAGCAAGCTTGCTCTTTTCCCCGGCCTGCTCCAGCCACAGGAGCGTATCCGCATAGGCGACAAAGCGGCTGAGGTAATCCGGTGACAGCTCCCGCAGAGTCGCCAGGGAGCGGATCACCAGGGCCTGTGGATTCAGGGGACCTGGGGCCTCGGGGCCTTCGCTGATTGCGCGCTTTACCCGCTTGTCGGAACCGTGTTTCTCGAGGAGTTCGCGCAGCTGTCGCGCAGAAGTCGACTCCGCTGCCCGGTGACTGCTGCCGCGGCCTCGGCCGCCAGGACGTTTGGGGCGCCCTTTTTCCAACGCCACCGCATTACTGGATCGTGGCGACGATTTCGCCAGCAAAGAGGACTGCAGCACCGCCTCTTCCTGTCGCTGCAAAAGGTCGACAAAAGACACCTCCTTGTCTTCCTCAGCCGAGCCAAACGAATTCAGGCCAATCTGCCTTGTCAAGCTGGCCAGAGTACTCACCGCTGCGGCACCCTCCTCCCGACCGCCTTCTCTTTTCAGCTTGAGCGCAAGTCGCTGCACCGCGCCGATCTTGCCCGCCTCCAACAAGGAACGAAGCATTTCAGCCGACTCGGGGAATTGCGCGGCGATACCGGCGGCAATGGGCGCGATACCCTCTCGTGCGCTCGCGAAATCATCCTGGTAGTCAACCAGTGCAATGAGCGCCTTCCTTTCCAGGATCAGGCGAACCGATTCTCTTTGCTCCGCGGCTCTCGCGGCCATCGATTCGATGACTCTGAAGCGAATCGGATCGAACTGATCAGCACCGGTTCGCGCCAGATCGGCAATCACCTCCCTGACATCGGCAGCGCCCATTTCCGGCAAGACCATCGGTATCGCAGCTTTCAGGCTGGCAGAATCAGCATCAGCACCCCTATCCATCATCCGACGACTGCGCTTCGTTTCCTTGCTGCTTGGCCCGCGGCACGGGCGCCATCTCGACGCGACGATTCTGCGAGCGGCCCTTCTCGTCCTGATTGGAAACGACCGGTTGCTGCGCACCAAACGCGGCTGCGAAGACCATCGCTGGCGGCATGCCGTCCTCGATCAATGCCCGGGTCACGGTGAGCGCTCGTTCCGCCGACAACTGCCAGTTGTCACTGTAGCGATTGTTGCCGTGCTGAATCGGCAGGTCGTCGGTAAAGCCGCTGACCATCAATAGTTGGTCTCTTTGGTCCAGATAGACCTTGAGCGGTCCCACCAGAGTGCGCAGCAACTCACGCCCTTCTGGCTGCAACTCGTCGGAATTCAGCGAAAACAGGACGCTACCGCTGATACCGATGCGACCGTCACGCAGGGTCACCCTGCCCGCTGCCAGCGGATCGGCCAGTGCTTGTTCAAGCGCCATTCGCCGCTGCTCCTCCACCTGGCGCTTCTCGACTTCCCGTTCCAGTGACTGCGCAAGTTCCAGCTGAAATCCAAGCGCCCACACCAGAAGCAGGACGAAGACGCCGACCAGTGCCGACATGAGATCCCCGAAAATCGCCCAGATGGGCGTCGCCTCGGAAAAGCCATCTTCCAGCTCTTCCATCAGCCGACCTCTTCCCGCACGGTCTCGGAAGTGCGCTTCCCAGGACGCCGAAGCTGACGCAATTCCTCGAAAATCTCCTTCTGGGAAAGTATGCTGTGATCGATGATCTCCCGGGCCTGGGCCACGTAGTAGGCCAGTTGCTCATCGCTGCGGATCGTCGCTTTCTCCAGCGATTGCTCGATGTGATCAAGGCTTTCGACGAGCTTGCCATTCGATTCATTGAACAGACCGACGGCCAGAGTGAAGGCTTCGCCGAGACTCGACATTTCTATCGCGCTCCCGGCAAAATCATCGGCAATCTGTGCCGCTTTACCCGCCAGATTGTCGGCGATTCCGGAGAGCTTCGACGCTTCCGACTCCACCTGCCCGGAAAAACGCGAGCCCACATCCTCCAGCAGAGTGGCGGCGGAGGTGAGCAAGGACTCGACCGCTTCTCGCTGCCCCTTGGTGACCTCTTGCAGTGAGGTCGCCAGGCTGCCAAGTTCGCTCATGATCCGCTGCCGCTCGGCAAGCAGAGCGTTGTCCCGTTCCATGTTGTTCGACATCTCGCGGCGAAGATGGGCAATCACTTCGGCGGCAGCGCGCGGGGTTTCGGAAGCTGTCTGAATGAGCCGGGTCATGGGTTCTTCGAGTGAGTTCCCCAGGCTCGCCAATTGTGCCGCCACCGTCGACTCCAGGCCGGCAAGACTGGCAACAGCGGCCTGGCCGCGTCGTTCTTCGTCGTTTCTCAGCGCCTGCAGCTCCGCCTTCAGGGTCGCCGTCAGCTGATTCATGCGCTCGCCATGCCCCTGCAACCATGAGGCTTCGGCATTGATCCGGGTCTCGACCAAGGCCTCGGAGGATTGCAGGAGAGTGCTCACTTCAGCGAGCATGCCGCTGGAAGTCGCACGGGCAGTATCCGCCATTGCACGGGCCGTCTGCTGCAGTGAGTCCGACAGCGCCTGGTGTTGAGTGCGCGAGCGCTCGCCCGCCTGTTCGAAGGAACGGGTCCAAAGCTCAAGTCGCTCCCCGTCGGCCAGCTGCTGGCGTTCTGCCCAACCAGCCGCGCGCCTATCGAAGGATTCCAGGAGCGAGCTGGTCAGGCCTTCAAGTTGCTGTTCGGCGGTGGTGGTCAGGTGCTGATGGGTTCTTTGCGTTTCAGCGCCGATGCTGGTGATCAGGCCTTCGATCAGTGGTCTGATGTTCTCGCCGAGCAGCCGTCCACTCTCGATCGCCTGGCGACCGCTCTCGACGACACTTTCCCTGAGGGATCGATCGACCGAGCTGGCGAGCTCGGAATAACTGCTGCTTGCGGATTGGTGAAAGCGCTCCTGGTTGGCAATCAACTTGTCCCCCAGCTGTTCACCCATGCGCTCCATTGCCGCCGCCAGGAGATGCAGTTTTTCCACCACGTCGGGAAGCGCCTTGGCTTGCGCCTGCACCGCCTTGAAGGCCTGTTGCCGACTGTAGACCAGAGAAAACTCCCGGAAGGTCGTGGCGACCTGGCCATCCAGCTGCCGGGTGGCTGACATTCGGTCGCGTCGGCTGATGGTGGCACTCAAGCCGAGCATGGCGGACGCCGCCACGCCGGCCACGGAGGTGCCGAAAGCGAGCCCGAGACCTTTGATGGGCGCAGCCAGACCGGCGCGAATGGCCTGCAACTCATTCGTTCCTTCGAGCGCAAAAACCGCTCCCTGCAGGGTGGCGACCATGCCAAGGAAGGTTCCGAACAGGCCCAGCATGACCAACAGACCGACCAGATAGGGGGTGATCACGGGCGCGGGCAGCCCCAAACGCTCGCCTTCGATACGCAGCCGCACCGAGTTCTGCAACGACGGATGCAGTCTGGCCAGCCATCGCTCAAGAAAATCAGCGCCCACTTCCTGCGTCGTCCCGGACAATCCCGACAGCGCATTCGAGAGCGTCGACGTCGCTTGCCGGAACTGCAGAATTTCGATAAAGCCGATGCTATAGACGCCGCCAATCACCACGGTCACGGCCAGGCCCAATGGATCGGAAGTGATAAACGTCAGCCCCATCGCAGCAATCGCCGCGGCTCCCAACAAAAATGCTGTCGCAAAAAGCAATCTACTTATCAAGCGCTCTCACCCTCTTCCTTAAGTGCTTCCATGAGTCCAAGAACCGGCTGCAGGCGAGCTTCAAGCTCCGCCAGCAGCGACCCTTGCATTTCACCCGCAAATTGCGCAAGCCAGCCTCCCGGTTGACTCCACAACTGTCGATCATCGTCGGTCTCCCGGTCGACAATCGTCTCCTGATGGCGCTGGTAGAGATCCTCAAAGCGCTTTCCAAGCAGCCGTGGAACTTCCGCAAACAGGTTCTGGGCAGGCGCAGAAAGGGCCTCATCAAGCCCTGTATCGAGGACGACCAGCCTGGCGAGCCTCGCTGAACGACCCGAGACAGTAAGGCGGACATCGGCCCTGAGCTTGTTGATTCTGAGAGCAATCTCCCGTTGCTGATTCACATAGAACATCTGGTAGCGCTTGTAGCTCGCCATCTCCTCGGCCGGCGTACTCGCTGTCACCCTCGGAAAGCTTAGCCACGAGGCGCCCGCACCGGGAGTAAAGCTATCGACGATGGTTTCCACGAGGGTCGTGCGAACTCTGAGAAAACCGGCCATTACCGACTCACTGGACACCGCCACACCTGCCTCTGGCATGGGCTCGGAGGTCATCGTCGAAAGCCTGGCGTGCACCATTGACAGGGCAATGGAATCAGGCAGAGCGATTAGTCGCCCGAGTCGTTCAGCAAAGTCCTTATGCGAAACCTCGCCATCGGCAACAGCTAGATCAGACAGAAAGCGAACTAATCTAGGGCCTTGCAACGGTTTTGGTGACCGCGCTTGAGTCATAAAATGGCGTCGGCCAGATCGCTACGGCCGAAATCGCTTAAAAACTCCAGAAAACTCATTGCTTTAAACCTGAAAGAAGAGCTTGGCTAGCTGTGGTTCATGCAGGTAAAAGTGCAAGCGCTAGAAACTTCTGCATCATTTCCCTGCTCGGCAGAGGACATGACGCCTGTCGGAAAGAACAGGGATTTCGACGGCGGCAAGAGTATATGAGGCCCCGGCAAACGGCGTCAATCTCGAACTTTGGCCCAGCACAAGCCTCGCCAGTCGGGGTGATAGCAAACAGCCCGGAATCGCGTCAGTGACTTCGTCGAGCGGACCTCTTCACCGCCCCGTCTTCGTCAACACTTGCGGGTGGCGCATAGTACTGCAGAACTGCCGCCGGCAAGCAGCACGCCAGATCCTTCCCGGGCGGGACGCAGGCACACCTGTTCCGCCCGTTCCGGGGTGATGCCGAGACACGGACTTTGCATCAGGCAAGCAGCGCGAAGCGAAAAACGAACGACAGAACAAGATACAATACGCCGCCCTGCCCCCCTTGCTTCGCTTGCCGATCTGACCGGCGATCCGCTGCCTCACCGCTGATCTGATGACCCACTTCCCACAAGCCCGCCTACGCCAGGCAGGCAACTCGCGAGTAGCGTGCCGATGCTGAGTCGTTTGCTCGTCGCCCTGCTATGGCTGCTGCACTTTCTGCCACTCGCGGCCCTGGCCTTCCTCGGCCGGACGCTTGGCCTGGTGCTCTTCGGCCTTGCCGGCAGGCGCCGGCACATCGTGCTGGTGAATCTGCGCCTGTGTTTCCCGGAACTCGACGAAGAGCAACGGCGGCGCCTGGCGAAGGAACATTTCAAGGTCCTCGGCCGCAGCATCCTCGAACGTTCGCTACTGTGGTGGGCAAGTGCGCAGCGCTTGTCGCCGCTGCTGCGGGTAAGCGGCGAAGAGCACATGCGCCAGCTGCTCGACGCCGGTCGGCCGGTGCTGATGCTGACGCCGCACTTCGTCGGGCTGGACGCGGGCGGTGCAGCCATCGCCATGCGCTTCGATAGCGCGAGCATCTACGCCGTGCAGTCCGACCCGGTTTTCGACGCCCTCCTGCACCGCGGGCGCCTGCGCTTTGGCGATCAACTGCTGCTCTCGCGCCAGGAAAGCGTGCGCGCCAGCGTCCGGGCGATGAAATCGGGCCGGCCGCTCTACTACCTGCCGGATATGGATTTCGGCAGCAAGGAGTCGATCTTCGTGCCTTTTTTTGGGGTCCAGACGGCGACCATCAGCGGCCTGTCGCGGCTGGCACGCCTGGCCGGCGCCACCGTCGTTCCCTGCGTGACGCGTATTCTGCCCGGCGGCGCCGGCTACGCAGTCGAGGTGGGCGAGCCGTGGGCGAACTTTCCGAGCGCCGACGTCGATGCCGATACCCGCCGCATGAACGCCTGGATCGAAGCCGCCGTACGGACCATGCCCGAGCAGTACTACTGGGTCCATCGCCGCTTCAAGACCCGCCCGCCGGGTGAGCCGCGCCCCTACTGACCTGTGCGCGGCGGCGGCAAGCCGGCGCCGTGCAAGCCCACGCCTGCGCACGCCATCTGACGACCAGACAGCAGCCAAGTGCGGCAAGCAGCACAGCGACGCAACCTGGCTTCCGGTAGAATCGCGCCTTACCTCCTTCCACCCTGCCGGCCATGGAATACCTCACTTACTTCATCGATATCGTCCTGCACCTCGACAAGCATCTGGCGATGCTGGTTGAGCAATACGGGCAGTGGATCTACGTCATTCTCTTCGTAATCATCTTCAGCGAGACCGGTTTCGTCGTCACGCCCTTCCTGCCCGGGGACTCGCTGCTTTTCGTTGCCGGCGCCCTGGCTGCGGTCGGTGGCATGGACATTTCCATCTTGATGGTCGTGCTGATGGCCGCGGCGATCCTCGGTAATATGCTCAACTACCAGATTGGCCGCTATTTCGGCCCCAAGGTCTTCCACTGGGAACAATCGCGATTCTTCAACCGGGCGGCCCTCGACAAGACGCACGCCTTCTACGAGAAGCACGGCGGCAAGACGCTGGTCATCTCGCGTTTCCTGCCACTGTTTCGCACTTTCGCGCCCTTTGTCGCCGGAATTGGCGCCATGAGCTACGCGCGCTTCACTTTCTTCAACCTCGTCGGCGGAGTCAGCTGGGTCGGTTCACTGACCCTGGCCGGCTACCTGTTCGGCAATCTGCCGTGGATTCAGAAGAATCTGACGCTGGTGATCCTGGTGATTATCGCCATTTCGCTGCTGCCATTACTCATCGGCTGGCTGCAACACCGCAAGGCCGAAGCCGAGCCCAGCCCAAGGCCTCCTGAAAATGCCGCCCCACTTCCTTGACCAGGCGCGTCGCCTTGCGCAACGAGCACTACGAGAAGCGCGAGTGAACCGCCTGCGCCGCCGCACTTGCCAGCTGCCTGCCAGCGGGAGCGGGAGCGCCTGCCCATGATCTCGGTCGTCATCCTGATTTCCGGACGCGGCAGCAATATGGCGTCGCTACTTGCCGCAGTCGACGCCGGAACACTGCCGGTACGTATCGCCGCCGTCCTCGCCAACCGCCCCGACGCGGGGGGGCTCGAAACGGCGGCCGCGCGTGGCGTGCCGACCGGCGTCGTTGACCACCGGCAGTTCGCCAGCCGCGAAGACTTCGATACCGCCATGGCCGCGGCCATCGACGCTTTCGCGCCCGAACTGGTGGTCCTGGCCGGCTTCATGCGGATTCTTGGCGAAGCCTTTGTCCGCCACTACGACGGTCGACTGATCAATATCCATCCTTCGCTGTTGCCGACCTTTCCCGGTCTGCACACGCACCGACGCGCGCTCAGCGAAGGTGTCCGCATCCACGGCTGCACCGTACATTTCGTCACCCCTGACCTGGACCACGGCCCGATCATTGTCCAGGCCGCTGTGCCGGTACTCGACGGCGACGACGAAGACACCCTCGCCGCGCGCGTTCTGGCGCACGAGCATCAGGTCTATGCACTGGCGGTGCGCTGGTTTGCCGAAGGGCGTCTGCGTGTGCACGCCGGCCGCGTCGTCCTCGACTCACCGCAGAGTAAGTGCGGCGCACTGATCGCGCCGCAGACTTTCGCGGGGTGAAGCGGCTAAGCGATGCCGATGGCCCTGCTCATCGCCATCGCGGCCTCGCTCGGCGTGCATGCCTTGTTGCTCTTCACTCCGGAGTTCGATTTGCCGCCTTTCCCTGAGCCACCGCCGCTACGCGCCGAGCTCAAACCAGCAGCAGCGATAGAAACGCCGCTCGAGCCGCCGCCGAAAGCCGCCCTGACCGCCGCCAGCAAACGACCGGCAAAGCACCGCCAGGCGCGCGCCGCACCGCCGCCAGCACCAGCTCCGGTGTTGAAGGCGCACGAGTCGCCGCTGGCCGTCGCGGAGCCGGCAATTGGCAGACCAACGGGCACGTCAATGCCACCAGGCACCGAGCCGGCCGCGACAGCGATCGGCCCGCTCGCACTGGCGACGCCTTCGGCAGCAGCCGCGGGCATGCCTGACGCGTCCCGGCTGCCGGCACGCGGGACGATTCACTACCGCGTCGACCGCGGCGATCAAGGCTTCATGATTGGCCAGTCGACGCACGACTGGGTGGTCGTCGACGGCGTCTACCGGATTACCGCGGTGACCGAAACCAATGGTCTGGTGGCGCTGTTCAAACCCTTTCGAATCGAACTCGAAAGCCGCGGCACGGTGACCGCTGCCGGGCTGGTTCCCGAGCAATTCAGCAGCCGCCGCAAGGGCCGCGCGACCGGCGAACAGGCCGAGTTCGACTGGCAGCAGATGCAGGTTCGCGTCGGCCAGCGGCCGGCGCAAGCACTGAGCACTGGCGCCCAGGATCTGCTCTCCTTTCCTTACCAGCTGGGACTCCTTCCCGATCTGGCTAGCGGCACCCTGATGCCCGTGGCCACCGGCAAGAAATACGAGCAGTACCGGTTCGAGGTCGTCGGCGACGAGGACGTCGAGACTCCGGCCGGAAGCTTCCGCTCGCTGCACCTGCGGGTAGGCGGCGTTTCGCCAACCGAACTGTGGCTGGCCTACGATCGTTCGCTGCTGCCGGTGAAGATCCTGCATACCGACCACAAAGGCGCCATTTTCGTCGAAATCGCGACGTCCATCGAATTAAGCGAGGAACCATGAGCGCGCATCCTGCCGTAGCCCGAGTTAGTCCGGCCCGCACTACCCCTGCCCGTTTCACCCCGGCCATTTTCCATCATGCCCAGAAGCTGCTCTCCGAACTGCTGCGCTCGGAGTTTGCGGCCGATCGCGTGGTTGCCGACTATTTCCGCCAGCATCGCGAACTCGGCCACGCCGACCGCAGTTTCGTCGCTGACGCGGTGTTCACCGTGCTGCGCCGCAAACGTTCCCTGTCCGCGCGCTGCGCCGGCGAGCTGACCTCACGGCGCTTGTTGCTCGCCGCGCTGGCCTGCCTGCAAGGCATGAACCGGCGCGAACTCGAAGCGGTGCTGAACGAGGCCGAGAGTCACTGGCTGGCACACGCGAAAGCCGTGCAAGTCAGCGAGCTGCCAGCGGCCGTACGCCTGGATCTGCCCGACTGGCTGCATGCGCTGCTCAGCGAACAATTCGCCGCCGACGAAATCGAGCCACTGGTCGCCGGACTCAATCAGCCGGCGCCCCTGGATCTGCGCGTCAATGCCCTCAAAAGCGGACGCGAGGAAGTCCTCGAACGACTACGCACCGACGGGCTGAGCGCCGAAGTGTGCCGCTATTCACCGCATGGCATCCGCCTGGCCGGCAAGCCGGCGCTGTCACAACACCCCTTGTTCGTCGACGGCAGTATCGAAATCCAGGACGAAGGCAGTCAGCTGCTTGGCTTCCTGCTGCAACCCAAACGTGGCGAAATGGTCGCCGACTTCTGTGCCGGAGCGGGTGGCAAGACTTTGCTGCTCGGCGCCCTGATGCGCTCGCAGGGAAGGCTCTACGCCTTCGATGTTGCCGAACACAGGCTGGCCCGCCTGAAGCCCCGCCTGGCTCGCTCGGGACTATCGAACGTCCATCCGGTCCGCATCGAATCCGAGCGCGACATCAAGATCAAGCGTCTGGCAGGAAAGCTTGATCGCGTGCTGGTCGACGCGCCCTGCTCCGGCCTCGGCACGCTGCGCCGCAACCCCTACCTGAAGTGGCGGCAGACGCCGGCAAGCGTCGCCGAACTGAGCGCCAGGCAGGCGGCCATTCTATCCGCCGCCGCCAGCCTGGTGAAAACCGGCGGGCGACTGGTCTACGCGACTTGCAGCCTCCTCGAACAGGAGAACGAGGCCATCGTGCGCACATTTCTGGAGCAGCACCCCGAGTTTGTCCTCTGCTCGGCCCAGGAGATCCTCGCCAAGCAGGACATTGCCATCGACTGCGGCGAGCAGCTACGCTTGCTGCCGCACCGCCACGGTACCGATGCCTTCTATGCCGCGGCAATGGAACGGCGAGTGAGTGAGTGAGTGGTAAACCGGGCGCGCAAAAAAATCCCGCAGCTTGAACAGTGCGGGATGAAAAGCCCATCTTCAGATGATGGGCGGCAGGGAGGTGTCTAGGGTTGCAGCTTTCGTATCAACCCGCTGCAGAGCGAATCGCTGATGATCAGCCTGGCCGGCGCGTGCAGCAGCAGGGGACGTCGACCACCAAGCATTCAACGCCGTTTGCGACGACTGTACTGCCAGCAACGTGCGCAGTACCAGACCGCAGTACCTCCGGCGGAGATCAGCAAGGCCTTGAGCAGTTCCATTTCGCCAGCGCTGAGCACATCCCAGGCGACGATCCCGACGAAGATACCGACGCCTTCGGCAATCGGGACAGAGACGGGAGGAACAGCCAAAGCGATCAATTACCGGCTGGCGCGTGCTGCTGCGTCTCGCTGCAAGCGGCCGCATAAACAACCTCATCAATGCCCACGTGGCACGCGCAAGCGGCTTCGCAAGCGAAGAAATGCTGACGCGTCGCGGCGAAGAACTGCTCGTAGCTGAGCTTGAATTCGTTCATTTGGCCTTCCTTTTTCGTAATCCAGGAACAGCCGCCGATGATAGGGATGCGCAGCCGACTCGTCTGCAGGCATTGCGTCAGCTTTCAGTGACGTTTTGTGACAGCGGCCAGGCAAGGGTGAAGCGGGCGCCGCCAAGCGGCGACTCCGCGGCGCTGGCCTGGCCGTGGTGTTGCTCCATGACCAACTGCACGATGGCCAGCCCGAGACCGTAACCGCCGGTCGACCGATCACGCGATCGGTCGAGGCGTGTGAAGGGCGAGAAGACCCTTTCGCGCTCGTCCGCCGGGATACCGATGCCGTCGTCGTCGACATGCACCAGGATTTGCTCGCCGAGCACCTGTGCGCTGACCCGGATTTTCCCTTGCGCATACTTCATGGCGTTGCGCAGCAGATTTGAAATCGCGTGCGGCATCGTCCGGCGATCGAGCTCGACGTAGAGCATCGACGGCAAAGTCGCGGTATCGACCTGCAGGTCGAGCTTTCCTTCCAGCAAGCGGCTGCTCTCCACCTGCTCGTCAAGCCATGTCCCCAAGTCAACGGCGGTGAGCTGCAGATCGGGTTGTTCACGGCCGAAACGCGCATAGGTCAGACTGGCGTCGATCAGGCCGTCGAGTTCATCGAGGTCCGCTTCCATCAAGCGCCACAGGCGCTCGCGATCGGCCGGCACTTCGGAGCCTGCCAGCATCTCGAGGGCGAAGCGGATGCGCGCGATGGGCGTGCGCAACTCGTGCGAAATGGCACTCGACAAGTCTTTCTGCGTGGCAATCAGCCGCTGGATGCGTTCGGCCATGCCGTTGAGGGTCTCGGCGAGCGGCCCGAAAGCGCTGCTGCGCATCGTTGGCGCACGTGCTTCGAAAAGCCCCTCGCCCAGAGCCCGTGCGGTCTGGCGCATGGCTTCCAGGTCGCGCCAAACGGGGTGCACCCAGAGCCAGACGACAATCGCCAGACAGACGCCAATCAGGCTCCAGGTCAGCAGACTGATGCGCAGGTCGAGCGGCATGCCGCGGTGGTACTGGGGATTGCGGTCCGGCGAGATCGGGCCGACGACGAGGACCTGTGAGCTCTGCTTGAGTCGATGATAGAGGATGTCGCCCTGAGCATCGATCGCCAACTCGCCGTTGTCGAGCTTCTCGGCCTGTTTCGGCGGCAGATGCAGCGTCCAGCGCTCGACGATATCGAGCCGATAGGCAAACTTCTGGTCAAGCGCAGCGATCGCCTGCGGCCATTTTGAACGCGGTTTGCGGAACAGTTCGTCTTCGATCAGAACAATGGTGCCCTGCATGAAGCGGCTGGTGTAATCGTCGGTAATGCCCTTCACCGCTGTCGAAATGACAAAATCAGCGAAGATGGCAATGGCCACGAACGAACCCATCACCAGCAGGTAGAAGTTGAAGAACAGCCGCGCCAGGCTGTAGCGCTCGCGCCAGGGCGCCGGCGTGTACGGCGCGAGGATCGACAGCAGTTTGCTGCTATTGCCAATCATGCTTGCTGAACAGGTAGCCTTTGCCGCGGACGGTCTTGATCCGTGTCGGGTTCTCGGGGTCGTCGCCGAGCTTGCGGCGCAGGCGCGAAATACGCGCGTCGATGGAACGGTCAAGGCCGTCAAAACCGATGCCACGCAGTTCCTGCAACAAATCGTCGCGAGACAGAACGCTGCCGGCGTGGCGGGCAAGCAACCACAGCAGGTCGAACTCGGCGGTGGTCAGGTCGATGCAGTCCGCCCCCAAACAGGCGGTGCGTGTTGCCTGGCTGATATGAAAGCTGCCAAAAGTGAGTTCGGCGGGTCTGCGCGCGTCGGCGCCGCCAGCGCTGACCGGCGAACGGCGCAACAGCGCCTTGATCCTGGCCAGCAACAGACGCGGCTGCACCGGCTTGGCGATGTAGTCGTCGGCTCCCAGTTCCAGGCCAAGGATCTGGTCGAAATCCTCATCACGTGCGGTCAGCATCAGGATCACCCCCTGGTAACGCGCCCGCACGGCACGACAGATCTCGAAGCCGTCCTTGCCCGGCAACATGACGTCGAGAATCACCAGATCCGGGCGCTCGGCGAGGATGCGTGCCTCGGCAGAGTTGCCATGTCCCTCGACAAGCACTTCGAGATCATTCTTGCGCAGGTACTCGGCAGTGAGTTCGGCGAGGCGCTCATCGTCCTCGACCAACAGGATTCGTGTCTTCATGGCGCAATGATAGCGGGTTGTTGGTGGCGAACAAATGCATGCTGGCGATCAACGCCGAAACAGCCGACAGACAGCGGCCATCCATGGCCGGAACAGGGCGCCTTCCGGCATGCGTGCGCCCGTTTTGCTGAGCGCACTTATTGCCTTACAATCGCAGGTTCGTGATTTTGAGGGTGTTCAATGTACGCTGGAATCGTCGACTGGCCTTGGTGGGCCTACGTGCTGGCAACGCTGGCCTTGACCCACGTCACCATTGCCTCGGTAACCATCTTCCTGCACCGCCATCAAGCGCATCGCGCGCTCGACCTGCATCCGCTGGTGGCGCATTTCTTCCGTTGCTGGCTGTGGCTGACGACGGGGATGGTAACCAAGGAGTGGGCGGCTATCCATCGCAAGCACCATGGCAAATGCGAAACCGCCGAGGATCCGCACAGTCCCCAGGTGTACGGCATCCATCGGGTCCTGTGGACGGGGGTGTTTCTGTACGTCAAGGAGGCCAGAAATACCGAGACCCTGCAACGTTACGGTCATGGAACACCCAACGACTGGCTCGAGAATCACCTCTACTCACCGTGGCACAAACTCGGCGTGGTGATCTTGCTGGCCATCGACACCGCCGTCTTCGGCGTTCTTGCCGGACCACTGATGTGGGCCGTGCAAGTGGCCTGGATTCCCTTCTGGGCGGCCGGCGTGATCAATGGCCTCGGCCATTTCTGGGGCTATCGGAATTTCAGCACCGAAGACGCGAGCACCAATCTCTCGCCACTGGGCATCCTGATCGGTGGTGAGGAACTGCACAACAATCATCACGCTTTCCCGACCTCGGCCAAGCTGTCGTATCGCTGGTACGAATTCGACATCGGCTGGCTCTATATCAGCATTCTTGCGGCGCTTGGCCTGGCCCAGGTCAAGAAAGTGGCACCGAGACCTCGGCTGGGAACGCTGCGGCCGGTGGTCGACCTCGACACCTTGCAGGCGGTAATCACCAACCGTTATGACGTCATCTCACGCTACACCCAGTCACTGAAGCAGGTCTACCACGAGGAAGTTAGCAAGCGCCAGGACCGCAGTCGTTTCAAGGGCCTCAAGCCCTGGCTGGCCGAACATGCCGGCGACGTCCCGCAGGAATTGCGCGCGCGGCTGGAATTGCTGCGCGGCGAGAGCCGTGCGCTGCACACGCTCTACGCCATGCGCGAGGAGTTGGTGGCGGTCTGGGAGCGTTCGAATGCTTCGCGCGAGCATCTGCTCAAGGCGCTGCAGGACTGGTGCGAACGCGCCGAAAACTCGGGGGTCCGCCAGTTGCAGGAACTGTCGATGCGTCTGCGCAGCTACGTTCCGGCCTGACGGTCATGACATGTCGAGATACCGCGGATCATGAAAGTCATGACCGTTTCCCTCTTCCCCAGACCCTTCTCCCGCAGGGGGAGAAGGGAGTTTCGTGAGTCGCTTGCGCGACTTTCACATTAACCCAACAAGCCCGATGCGTCTCTCGCTGCGGGCCTGTTTCGGCCTATTAGCCCTGTTTGCGGTCGGGCTGACCGGCGCCGGGCTGCTCATCGGCGAACTGATGAAACTACAGCCCTGCCCCTTGTGCATCTTTCAGCGTCTGCTCTATCTGCTGATCGCCTGCCTTGCCCTGTGCGGCGTGCTCCTTCCCGGCTGGTGGCGCGCCTGGGGAGTGCTGGTCGGCTTGACCGCTAGCGGCGGACTGGGCACCGCCGCCTATCAGACCTGGCTGCAGCAGAATCCAGAAAGCAGCATGGCCTGCGGGTTTGGCGAGCCGACCGTGATCGAGCAGATCGTCAACTGGTTCGGCGTGCGCTGGCCCGACCTCTTCCTGGCCACCGGCTTCTGCTCGAGCAAGGACTGGGTTTTTCTCGGCCTGTCGATGGCCAACTGGTCGATCGTCTGCTTCCTTGCTGTCATGGTCGCTGCCGCGCAACTGGTCAGCAAGGGCCAACGGCCCTGAGGGCCGCGCCGCTCGTTCAGGAGCGGCCGGTGCTGCCGAAACCGCCTTCGCCGCGCGAACTGGCGGCAAAATCCTCGACGACGTTGAACGCCACCCGCAAGACCGGGACAACCACCAGTTGCGCCAGGCGCTCGAGCGGTTGCAGGGTGAAGGCTTCGCTGCCGCGGTTCCAGGTCGACACCATCAGCTCGCCTTGATAGTCGGAATCGATCAGGCCAACCAGATTGCCAAGGACTATCCCGTGTTTGTGACCAAGCCCCGAACGCGGCAGGATCATCGCCGCCAGACCGGGATCGGCAAGATGAATCGCCATGCCGGTCGGAATCAGCACCGTTTCGCCCGGCTTGATTTCTATCGGGGCGGCGATACAGGCGCGCAGATCCAGTCCGGCCGCGCCGCCGCTGGCGTATTGCGGCGGCGCATCGCCCAGCCGCGGGTCGAGCAGTTTGACGTCCACCGACAGCTCGCCTGTGCCGTTCATCACCTCTTCTCCAACAACTGCGCGATGCGTGCCACGAGTTGCCGCGCGAGGTCAATCTTTGCTGCTGGGGCGAGCGGATGCTGGCCGTCGTCGTCAAACAGAATCAGCGTGTTGCGGTCGCCAGCAAAGCCGTCCTGGATGAGGTTGCCGACGATCAACGGGATCTTCTTGCTGCGCCGCTTGCTTTCCGCGTACGCGGGCAGATTCTCACTTTCGGCGGCAAAACCCACGCACAGAGGCGGCGAAGGCAAGGCAGCGATTTCGCCGAGAATGTCCGGATTGGCGACCAGCTCGATGGTCGGCGGCGAGGCCTGCAGGCGCTTCTTGATTTTCTGCCCGACGACCTGTGCCGGCCGGTAGTCGGCGACGGCCGCCACGGCGATGAAAACGTCGTTCTCGGCAACCAGCGCGTGCACCGCCGCGTGCATCTGCAAGGCGCTGCTCACGGAAACGCGCCTGACTCCCGCCGGACAAGCGAGAGCGACGGGCCCGGAAACCAGCGTCACCTGCGCCCCCGCCTCGTGCGCTGCGCGGCTGATGGCATAGCCCATCTTGCCGCTCGACAGGTTGGTGATGCCGCGCACCGGGTCGATGGCCTCGAAAGTCGGCCCGGCGGTGAGCAGTACCCGCTTGCCGGCCAGCAGCTTCGGTTGCAAGTAGGCGACCAGCGCGTCGCGGATTTCTTCCGCTTCCAGCATTCGCCCCGGACCGCTTTCGCCACAGGCCTGGTCGCCACTGCCCGGACCAACGATGAGCACGCCGTCGCCGCGCAGGGTGGCGACGTTGCGCACGGTGGCCGGGTTTTCCCACATTTGCCGGTTCATGGCCGGCGCCACCAGCAAGGGGCAGTCGCGCGCCAGCACCAGAGTGGTGAGCAAATCGTCGGCCAGACCATTGGCCAGCTTGGCGAGAAAATCGGCTGATGCGGGAGCAACCAGGAGCAGGTCGGCTGCCCGCGAGAGGTCGATGTGCGCCATGTTGTTGGCCACCCGCGCATCCCATTGGTCAGTAAAGACCGGCTGGCCGGACAGCGCCTGAAAAGTGACCGGGGTGACGAAATGCGTCGCCGCCTCACTCATCACTACCTGCACGCTGGCGCCCTCCTTTATCAGCAGGCGGAGCAATTCTGCCGCCTTGTAGGCGGCGATGCCGCCAGTGACGCCGAGGACGATGCGTTTTCCTGCGAGTTCCATGCGCTGTGCTCTTGATCTGATTGGGATTGCTTGGCGGCACATTCTACTGGAGAAGATCGCCCCGAGGTGCGCCACCGCCCGGCAGCAATAGCCGCCCCCGGCTGTTATCACTACGCTGCGTGCCAATCAGTCGATCAGCCCGCCGCTGCGTAGCCGGAGCGAGCGGGCGGGCGATTCACTTCCGTCCCGGCAGGCGTGGGATAATCGGCCCATGCTCGCCACACCTGCCACACCCGCCACACCCGCCACACCGGCAATGACCGCCATCCAGCGGCTGCCCGATCTGCTGATCAGCCAGATCGCCGCCGGCGAAGTTGTCGACCGACCCGCTTCAGCGCTCAAGGAGTTGCTTGAAAACGCACTCGACGCGGGCAGTTCGACGATTCAAATCCAGCTCGAAGAAGGCGGCGTCAAGCTGATCCGCGTCAGCGACGACGGTGCCGGCATCGCGCGCGACGAACTGGCTCTCGCCCTCACCCGCCACGCGACCTCGAAAATCGGCTCGCTCGAAGATCTCGAACGCGTCGGCACGCTCGGTTTTCGTGGCGAAGCGCTGGCTTCGGTCGCCGGTGTCGCGCGAGTCACGCTGACCAGCCGTAGGCGCACCGCTATCGATGATCACGGCGAGCGTGGCAAGCACGGCGACGGCAGCGCAGCAGCGCACGCCTGGCGGCTCAGCGCCGAGCCGGGGGCGGCACCCGAGCCAGCCGCGCTGCTCGCCGGCACGGTGGTCGAAATGCGCGACCTCTACTACAACACGCCGGCTCGCCGAAAATTCCTCAAATCCGACGCCACCGAATTCGCGCATTGCGCCGAGGCCGTCAAGCGCATTGCGCTGGCGCACCCGGAGGTCGCTTTCACCCTGTCGCACAATGGCCGCGTCAGCCTGCACCTGAAGAAAAGCGACGCCCGCGGCCGTGTCGGGGCGATCCTCGGGGATGACTTCCTGGCCGAGTCACGGCCACTCGACGTACGCGCCGGAGCGCTACGCGTCACCGGCTTCTGCGCCCTGCCGGCCTACTCGCGAGCACGCAATGACGCCCAGTATTGCTACGTCAACGGCCGCTTCGTGCGCGACAAGCTGTTGCTGCATGCGCTACGCGAGGCCTACCAGGATCAGCTGCACGGCAGCCGTTACCCGGCCTACTGCGTCTTCCTGACCATCGACCCGGCGACGGTCGACGTCAATGTGCATCCCCAGAAAACCGAAGTCCGCTTCCGTGATGCGCGCGCCGTACATCAGTTCGTCTTTCACGCCGTGCAGCGTCTGCTGGGCAGTCCCCTGGCCACCACGGCCAGCGCTGCAGCGCAGCCAGCGCCCTGGACCGAACAATCTCGCTGGCCCCAAGGACCAACGGACCCGAGCGCACCGGCCAGCGGCGAATCCTCATACGGGGCCCGGCTTCCGTATCAGGGTTCGCTGCACGTCGGTGAGCCGCGCCCCCCCGGCACGGCTGGCAGCGCCAACGCCTACCTCGCCTTCGTCGGCACGGCGCAGCCGCCGGCCGACAGCCTGCCCGGCACCTTAGCCGACCCCCCTGCCCCGGAGACCGGCGGCCCGCCACTCGGCTATGCCCTCGCGCAACTGCACGGCGTCTATATCCTGGCGCAGAACAGCCAGGGCCTGGTGGTCGTTGACATGCACGCCGCCCATGAACGCATCCTCTACGAGAAGCTGAAGCTGGCGCTCGCCGATCAGCAAGTAGCCACCCAGGCGCTGCTGATTCCAGCGGTTTTCAGCGCCGCAGCGGTGGACGTCGCCACCGCCGAGGAGCACGCCGACGCGCTGCAGCAGCTCGGCTTCGAACTGGCGCCGCTGGGCCCTCGTCAGCTCGCCGTCAGACGCGTTCCGGCGCTGCTGCAGGGCGCCGACCCGGCAAGCCTGGCGCGCTCGCTACTCGGCGAGCTGCGCGAGCACGGCGTCAGCCAGCTGCTCACCGCACGCCGTAACGAGTTCCTCGCCAGCATGGCCTGCCACGGCGCCGTGCGCGCCCGCCGCCTTCTGTCGATCGCCGAAATGAATGCCCTGCTCCGGCAAATGGAGGAAACCGAACGGGGCGACCAGTGCAATCACGGCCGTCCGACCTGGACGCAGCTGAGCATGGCCGAGCTCGACCGCCACTTCCTGCGCGGCCGCTGAGCGTGTGCGCAGGAAGTGGCGATCAGCGACCGCCGGCGATCCTGCTGATGGGGCCGACCGCCAGCGGCAAGACGGCAGTGGCCATGGCTCTCGCACGGCGCTTCCCGGTGGAGCTGATCAGCGTCGATTCGGCGCAGGTCTTTCGCGACATGAATATCGGTACCGCCAAGCCCGACGCCGCGACCCTGGCCGAATTTCCACATCAGCTGATCGACCTGATTCCGCCGACCGAAGTCTACTCGGCGGCGCGCTTCCGTACCGACGCCCTGGCGGCGATGGCCGAGATCAGCGCGCGTGGACGCGTGCCGCTGCTCGTCGGCGGCACCATGCTCTACTTCAGGGCACTGCTCGAAGGCTTGGCCGAACTGCCGCAGGCCGATCCAGCCACGCGCGCAGAGATAGACCGCGAAGCCGCACTACGCGGCTGGCCAGCGCTGCACGCCGAACTGGCAACGATCGACCCGGCGACGGCAGCGCGCCTGCACACGACCGATGCACAGCGCATCCAGCGGGCACTGGAAGTATTCCGCTTGAGCGGTCGACCGCTGTCGACTCTGCTCGCCGCGGGCGAGAAGCAGAGCACGGCTTACCAGTTCACGGCCATCGGCCTGCTGCCGTCCGAACGCGCCGTCCTGCACCAGCGCATCGCCGAACGCTTTTCTGCGATGCTGGCCGCCGGCCTGGAAGCGGAAGTGGCCATGTTGCGCGAGCGCTACCTCTTGCACGCGGCGCTACCGTCGATGCGCTGTGTCGGCTATCGGCAGGTGTGGGAAGTACAGGATGGCCTGCTGCCACGCCGCGAGTTGCGCGACCGCGGCATCTTTGCCACTCGCCAGCTGGCCAAACGCCAGATCACCTGGCTCAGGAACACGCTGCGCTCAGAGATCGTCGACTGCCTCGCGGCCGACGCCGAAGAGCGCGTCGCGCAGCTGCTCGGCGACATTCTGCGCTGAGGGGGATGGATACGGCATGTGCTGGGGTCGGCGACGCATGCTGCTCACGCCGCGCTGCGCACTTCCTCTATGCTTACCGCCCGCCGCAGGACGTCACCAACCCCAGTGCCGATTTCGGTGAGCGCCTGCTTTTGCGACACCAGGCCATTCTCGACGTGAACCAGTTCTTCGATACGTTCTTCCAGCGTGTCGGTCGCCTGGTGAATGCGCTTGATGCTCTCCAGCCGGCGCTTCAGCTGGATCTGATGCTCACGAATCTGAATCTCCATCGGCGCCATGATCGCCTTCAGCCATGACTCGGCATCACGATTGGCATGCTCAAAGGTTTTCCGCACCTGTACCGCAACCTCCTCGAAGAAGCGCTGCGTGAGCTGCGACTTTTCGTGAGTCAGCAACTGGAACATGGTGTTGATGTGGGTATTGCACCACTGGTCGAGGCGATCGATTTCCTTTTCGTAGCGGCGCAGCGAAAACGCGATCGGCGTCCCCAGCTTCAGGCCATGCTCGACGGCAAACTTCTTGTAGATGACTTCCATCATGGTCGTGATTTCCGCAACCTCGCCACGCGATCTGCGGAGGTTGTCACGCGCCGCCTCAAAAAAATGCGCCATCGCTGTGGATAGCGTCTTCGAGAAAGTCGCCGCAACCATCGTTTCACGCGTGTGATTGGTCAGCAAGCGCAGCGGGTCGACACCGAGGTGCGCAAAGAGCTTGTTGGTCAGCTGTGAAAAGACGCTGCGCACCGCGTAGTAGCGCTGCAAGCCACTCTCGAACTCCTCCTTCTCATGACGCACCTTGCCCATCATGTACTCGACAACGCCCTTGTTCTTGCCGCGCAGCTCGGTGAGCTCGACGAGTTGTTCGCGCAAGCCAAGCAGGCGCGAGTCGAGCAGACTGCGCGTGCGCTGGTAGCAATCGGCGAACTCGCTTTCGGTATTGTCGCGAACGATTTCCTGCTTGGCCGGAATCAGCTCGTCGGTCAGCGCGCGCTCGAGCTCGGACACGCGACTGCGCTCGAGCAAGGGCTGATCGTCGTTGATCTTGGCGAGCAGCGCTTTCTGGGCGGAAACGGGAAAAATCTGGTTTTCCGGCAAATCCAGCGTCCATGCACAAGTTTCGACCTGTCGGCTGATTTCCGCATCGATCTCTTGCTGCGACTTGAGTTCGTCCCACAGGCTGTCAATCTTGTTCAGAACAACGATGCGCCCTTTCTTGCGGCCACCCGGCGTGCCGATGTGTTCGCGCCAGACCGTCAGATCCGACTGCGTGACACCGGTGTCAGCGGCCAGGATGAAGAGCACGGCATGCGCGTTGGGAAGCAGCGACAAGGTCAGCTCCGGCTCGGTACCGATCGCGTTCAGACCCGGCGTGTCGAGAATCACCAGCCCTTGCTGCAGCAGCGGGTGCGGGAAGTTGATGAGCGCGTGCCGCCAGCGGGGGATCTCGACGCTACCATCCTGACTAATGCGAAAGACAGCCGTATCACCGTCCACGATCGAGAAGCCAAGGCGTTCGGCGACCTTACGATCGACGCGGATAACTTCGCTGACCTGCCGAAGCGCCTCCTGCATCGCCCCCGCCGAAGCGGTGTCGAGAGGTACGACGGACCACTCATCGGGAAAGCGCTTGTACTCGCTGATACTGGTATTGGACTCGCGGCTAGCGATCGGCAGCAGTTCGATCGACGCCGGCTTGCTGGCGTCGAACATCAGCTCGGTCGGGCACATCGTCGTGCGACCGGCGGTCGAGGGCAGAATGCGATTGCCGTAATCGGCAAAAAAGATGGCGTTGATCAGTTCCGACTTGCCGCGCGAGAACTCGGCGACGAAGGCTACATGCAGGCGATCTTCACGCAGTTTGTCGAGCAATAGCGAGATTCGTCGATCGGTCTGGGCGTCGGTAAGTTCGTTCTCGACCAGCCAGCCGGAAAACCTGGCGAGCCGTTGCGAGAGCTCGGAACGCCATTCGCTATAGGCGGCAAGATTGTCAGCAAGCGTCATGGCCAGTCCCGGCACAGGAGAAAGTTTTGACTCTATCACAAAAGGCAGAGCAATCAGTGACATGGCATAGCAGTCGAGCGAGGCAGGAAGCGGCGGCGGTCAACGCTGGCAGGCCGGGCAGTAGAAGCTCGAACGGCCAGCCTGACGGAGCACGCGTATCGGCGTCGCACAGACCAGGCAGGGCTCGGCCTGGCGATCATAGACCGCGCACGAAAGCTGGAAGCAACCGGCACCGCCATCGCTATGCACGTAGTCGCGGACCGTACTGCCGCCCGCAGCGATCGATGCCGCAAGCGTCGCACGAATCGCCTCCGCCAAGACTCGGTAGCGCTGCAGGCTGATCCGGCCGGCACGCCGCAGGGGTGAAATACCGGCGCGAAAAAGGCTTTCGGCAGCATAGATATTGCCAATACCAACGACCAGATGACTGTCCATCAGCAGCGGCTTCACCGCCACCCGCCGCCCGCGAGTGACTGCGTAGAGCCACTCGCCGCAAAAGCCATCGGCCAGCGGCTCCCGGCCCAGCGCGGCGAGCGCCGGGTGCGCTTCGACGTCGGTACCTTCGTGCCAGAGCAGGGCGCCGAAGCGGCGCGGGTCGCGCAGGCGCAGAACGGTATGCTGGAATACCAGGTCCACGTGATCGTGCCTCTGCGCTGGCGTCCCCGGCGGCACCAGGCGCAAACTGCCCGACATGCCGAGGTGAATCAGCAACCAGCCGCCGCCGCGACTGCTTGCGCAGTCGAGCAGCAGATACTTGCCGCGCCGTAGAATGGCATCAATACGCAGGCCGGCCAGCCGCGCATCGAGTCCGAGCGGAATCTCGTGACGCAGCTTCGGCGTGCGCACGATGGCCCCGACCAGGCATCGCCCAGGCAAATATGGAAGCAATCCCTGGCGACTCACTTCAACCTCTGGTAGTTCCGGCATTGCTGCTACCCCGAAAAGTCCATAACATGCGCAGCAGGAATTATGACGCAATCTCCCCCGTCAGCTCCTGCAAGTGTTTGCAGCCAGCAAGGAAACCATGAAACCGATCACCAGCAATCTCCTCTGCGCCACCCTGTCGCTGGCCCTCGCCATGCCCGCCCAGGCTGCCGACGAAACAGCAGCCGGCAAGCAGGACAAAGCAACGCAGCAGAACAAGGCCAGCAAGCGCACGCCACAGAGTGCTTTGCCACAGACGCTCGCAGCGCATCCCGAGGCCACCGACACCAAGGAACTGACCGGCCAGATCGTCTATCAGGTACTGCTGGCCGAAGTCGCCTTGCAGCGCGGCCAGATAGAGTTTGCCAGCCAGGCCTACGCCGACCTGGCAATGCGCACGCGCGACCCCAAAGTCCTCGAAAGAGCCATCGAGGTCGCCGGTTATGCGCGCCGCTTCGAGCGCGTTGTCAAACTCGCGCGCTTGTGGGTGCAAGTCGAGCCGGACTCGAAACGTGCACAGCAGGTGCTGGTCGGCGTGCTGGTGCTGACCAATCAGCTGAACGGCCTGGCACCCCGCTTGATCGACATGCTCGCGGCCGACCAGCCGGCACTCCCCGGCAATCTGCTGGCGCTCAATCGGATGTTTGCGCGCAGCGCGGACCGGAAGGCCGTTCTGCAACTGATCAGCGCCATCGGCGAGCGCTTTCCAAGGCTTCCCGAAGCGCATTACGCGGTCGCCGTCGCCGCCAGCTCTGCCGGCGAGAACGACCGCGCACTCGCGGAAGTACGGCAGGCGCTCGCCCTGCGCCCGGATTGGCAGATCGGTGCGCTACTCGAGGCGCAGCTGCTGGCCCGCAACTCGCCGGCGGAGGCAATTGCCTCGTTGCAGAGCTTCGTCGCCAAGAATCCGGACGCGCGCGAGGCGCAGCTGCATCTGGCGCGTGCTCTGGTTGGCGAGAAACGCTATGCCGAGGCCAAGCGCCTGTTCGAACAGTTGCTGCAAGCCTACCCGGACAACCCGGATGTCGTCTTTCCGGTCGCCATCCTCGCCCTCCAGGAAAATGACAAGACGCTCGCCGAGGCGCAACTCAAACATCTGATTAGCCTCGACTTCCCGGACAAGAGCGCGCCTTACTATTACCTTGGCCAGATCGCCGAGGAAAGCAAGCGTGGCGACGAAGCGCTGGCCTACTATCAGCAGGTCGGCCCTGGCGAACACTATTTACCGGCGCAGATTCGCAGCGCCGCCATCCTTGCCCAGCAGGGCAAGCTCGACGAGGCGAGGCGCCAACTCAGCGCGGCAGCCGCGAGAGACCCGCAAATGCGGGTGCAACTGTTGATCGCCGAAGCGGCACTGCTGCGCCAGGCCGAGCAGAGCGCAGCGGCGCTGGCCTTGCTGGAACATGAACTGGGCGAGCAAGCCGACCAGCCTGAACTGCTCTACGAATCGGCACTGCTGGCCGAGCGACTCGGACGCCTGGAAGTGATGGAAAAGCGCCTGCGCAAGCTGATCGCGCTGCAACCGCAAAGCGCGCAGGCTTACAACGCACTTGGTTACTCCTATGCCGATCGCAATATGCGACTGGCCGAAGCGCGTCAATTGATCGAAACGGCGCTCCACTTGGCACCCAACGACCCGTTCATTCTCGACAGCATGGGCTGGGTACTGTTTCGGCAAGGTGAGCTCGAAGACGCACTGACCCATCTACAGCGCGCTTATGCGCAGCGCCCCGACGCCGAGATCGCGGCCCACCTGGGTGAAGTGCTGTGGATGCTCGGGCGCACGGACGAAGCGCAGCGCACCTGGAACGAGGCGCTGCAGCGGCATCCGGAAAGTGCGGAGATCCAGGAAGTGCGGAAGAGGTTCTTGCCCTGACTGCGACTTTGACCTTGCCCTACCCCGCAGCCATTACCGGCAGGCCGTTGTTCAACGCCATGCGGGTGCGGCTGTCCGCCGTTCTGCTTCTTGCGCTGCTCACATTGACCGCCTGCAGTAGCGCACCGCCCTCGGCGGAGCGGCCATCGCCCGTACAACGCGACGAGCTGCAGGCTTTCTCACTGGCGGGCCGCTTTTCATTGCGCCAGGAAGGACAAAGCCACAGCGGCCGGCTGGACTGGCGACACGCCGAAGAGAGCGATGAACTGCTGCTCTCGTCACCCCTCGGACAAGCCATGGCCGAAATCGTCAGCAACCCTGATGGCGCCCGCCTGAACAGCGCTGACGGAAAAACGCAAACGGCAGCCAGCGCCGACGAGCTGCTGCAGGCCGTCCTTGGCTACCCCTTGCCCCTGGACAAGCTGGCCGACTGGGTACGCGGCCGGAGTCCGCAGGGCGGGACGATGGCCGTCGACGCCTTGGGCCGCCCCCTGCGCCTGCAATACGAAGACTGGCGCATCGCCTACGAGTACGACAGCGACGAGCGACAAGCCCTGCCTGGCCGGCTCTTCGTCGAACGCGAGGCGCTCCTTGAACTGCGCCTGCGCATCGACGAGTGGTTGCCGCTGATACCACTACGCGCCCCCCTCTCGCCGCGCGCCCCGGCAAGTTCGGCGCCTTGAGCAACCGCGCAAACTTCGCCATGACGACCTCCGCCGGCCAGATCTGGGATTGGCACAGCGCCTATCCAGCGCCGGCCAAGCTGAACCTCTTCCTGCACGTCGTCGGCCGGCGCACCGATGGCTACCACCTGCTGCAAACACTGTTTCGTTTTCTCGGGCACGGTGACCGCCTGCGCTTCGCCCCGCGCGCCGACGGCGCCATCCATCTGGCGACACCACTGCCCGGCGTGCCGCCGGAGAGCGACCTCACCGTTCGTGCCGCGCGCCTGCTGCAGGCGGCAAGCGCTTGCCGAAAGGGCGTCGAGATCAGCATCGAGAAACAACTGCCCATGGGCGGCGGCCTGGGCGGCGGCAGTTCGGATGCCGCGACCGTCCTGCTGGCCCTCAACCATCTTTGGCAACTCGGCTTGCCTCGCCAGCAGTTGCAGGAAATCGGCCTGCAGCTCGGCGCCGACGTACCGGTCTTCATTTTCGGTCGCAATGCTTTTGCCGAAGGGGTCGGTGAAACGCTGCAAGCGGTCGATCTGCCAGCGCGCTGGTACCTGGTTCTCGAACCGCCGCTGGCGGTCGCCACGGCAGCCGTCTTCGCGGCCCCGGAACTGAAGCGCGACTCATTGCCGATCAGCGTCGAGCAATGGCAGCCGGGATTCGGCAGCAACGACCTGGAAACCGTCGCGGCGGCCCGTTATCCGGTGATTGCCGAGCATCTCGCCAGCCTGTCGGCCTTCGCGCCGGCCCGCATGAGCGGCTCCGGCGCCTGTGTTTTCGCCGAGTTCGAAAGCCGCGAGCAGGCCGAGGCAGCCCTGCGAAGAATCCCTGCAAAGCTTCGCGCCTGGGTCGCTGCGGGCCTCGCAGCGCACCCCCTGCGTGAGCTGGCGAGCGAATAAAGCGCGCGCAAGCAGAAGAATTATTGCTTTTGCACTTCTTTTCCTGAGAAATCCCGGGTACAATGCGCGCCTCGTTCGCCAGCCAGGCGATGCGAGCGACAGCTGGGGAGTCGCCAAGTTGGTCAAGGCACCGGATTTTGATTCCGGCATTCGAAGGTTCGAATCCTTCTTCCCCAGCCACTCTATTTCTGTCAAAGCGGGCAGGCGTCCTTACCTGCCCGTCTTGCTTTATACGGCGCTGCTTCACCGGCGCCTCTGGAAAGCGCAGCATGGCCTACGACAGCCTGATGGTGTTCACCGGCAATGCCAATCCGGCATTGGCTGCCGACGTTGTCAAGCGCCTCAACATCTCGCTCGGACGAGCGCAGGTGGGTCGCTTTTCTGACGGCGAAATAAGCGTCGAGATTCAGGAGCATGTGCGCGGCATGGACGTGTTCATCCTGCAATCGACCTGCGCGCCGACCAACGAAAACCTGATGGAGCTACTGGTGATGGTCGATGCGCTCAAGCGCGCCTCGGCTACCCGGATCACCGCCGCCATCCCGTATTTCGGTTATGCCCGCCAGGATCGACGCGTACGCTCGGAGCGCGTGCCGATCGCCGCCAAACTGGTTGCCGACCTGCTCACCGCTGCCGGCGTACACCGCGTCTTGACCATGGACCTGCACACCGAGCAGATCCAGGGCTTCTTCAACATCCCGGTCGATAACATCTATTCGCTGCCGATCATGCTGGGCGATGTCTGGAAGAAGAACTTCGACCATCTGATGGTCGTCTCACCCGACGTCGGCGGCGTCGTGCGCGCACGCGCGCTGGCCAAGCGTCTCGAGTGCGACCTGGCGATCATCGACAAACGGCGCCCGAAAGCGAATGTTTCAGAAGTGATGAACATCATCGGCGAAGTCCAGGGACGCACCTGCGTGATCATGGACGACCTGGTCGACACCGCCGGGACGCTGTGCAAAGCGGCAACCGCGCTCAAGGAGGATGGCGCCCGGCACGTCGTCGCCTACTGCGTCCACCCGGTACTCTCGGGCAAGGCCGTCGAGCGAATCAACGCTTCCGATCTCGACGAGTTGGTCGTCACCGACACCATTCCGCTGCGCGAAGACGCGCGGAACTCGCCGCGCATCCGGCAACTGTCGGTCGCCGAAGTGATGGCCGAAACGATTCGTCGGATCAGTAACGAGGATTCGGTTTCGTCCTTGTTCATCGAATAGGACAGCGCGCGCGCCGAGCGCCGAGCGCCGTCAGAACCATTTTCCATCCCTCGCCTGGTCGCGGGCGGGGTTGTGTTTCAACCAGGAGTTGTCCATGAAATTTGAAATTGAAGCGCGCGAGCGCACTTTGCAGGGGTCCGGAGCGAGCCGCCGCCTGCGTCGCGAAAACCGGGTCCCGGCCATCATCTACGGGGGCACGAGAGATCCGCTGATGATCGACATCGACCACAACGAAATCCTGCTCAACCTGCGCAAGGAAGGTTTTCGTTCGTCGGTTATCACACTCACGCTCGATGGCAAACGCCAGCAAGCCTTGCTGCGCGATGCCCAGGTGCACCCCTGGAAGCCGCTGGTCCTGCACTGCGACTTCCTGCGGGTAGACGCCACCCATGCCATCCATCAGCGTATCCCGCTGCACTTCCTGAACGGCGAAATCGCCCCCGGCGTCAAGCTTGAAGGCGGTGCCGTCGCCGCAGCGATCAACGACATCGAAGTCAGCTGCCTGCCGCAAGACCTGCCGGCATTCATCGAAGTCGACCTGAAGGATCTCGCCATGGGCGACACGATCCATCTTTCCGAACTCGTCTTTCCCGACAAGGTCACGCCGGTGGTGTCCGGCGACGACCAGGTCGTCGTCTCGATCATCGCTCCCAAGGTTGTCGAGGAGGACGAGGTCGAAGGCGAAGAAGTTGAAGGCGCCGCTACCGAGGAAGGCAAGGAAGGCAAGGAAGGCAAGGACGAATAGGTCCAGCCCGGCCATCCAGCCAGACCCAGGCCGCCGTCCGGCACTCGCTGCCCTCGGCGGCCTTTTCTTTTTGCGGTCATAACCTGACACCCGGGTCATGAAAGTCATCTCCGTCCTCCCTCTTTCCCGGCCATTCTTCCGCGAAGGGAGACGGAAATTTCGTGAGTCGCGTCTGCGACTTTCACATTGACGGTGCCATCGATGTCATGCCCCCACCCCGCCTGATTGTCGGCCTCGGCAACCCCGGCGGCCAATACGAAGACAACCGGCACAATGTCGGCTTCTGGTTTATCGACCAGTTGTCCGTTCGCCTGCAGTCGCCGCTGACGCCGCAGGGGAAATTCCTCGGCCGAGTCGCTCGCCGCGACGAACTGTGGCTGTTGCAACCGTTGACCTTCATGAATCTCTCCGGCCAGGCGGTCGCTGCGCTGGCGCGCTTCTACAAGATCGCCGCCGACGAAACCCTGGTCGTCCATGACGACCTCGACCTCGAACCGGGTAGCATCCGCCTCAAGCAGGGCGGCGGCAACGGCGGGCACAATGGCCTGAAAGACATTCAGGCGCGCCTGGCGACGCCGGACTTCTGGCGCCTGCGCCTGGGAATCGGCCATCCCGGCGAGCGTGCCGAAGTCATCAACTATGTCCTCAAGGCCCCCCGACGCGAAGAACAGGAACTGATCGACCGCGCCCTCGACCGCTGCCTGCTGGCCTGGCCCGATCTCGCCGCTGGCGACTACGCGGCCGCGCAACGCCAGCTGCACGTCAAGACCGTCTCACCATAGGAATCCGAGCATGAGCCTCAAATGCGGTATCGTCGGCCTGCCCAACGTCGGCAAATCAACCCTATTCAATGCCCTCACCAAAGCGGGAATCGCCGCCGAGAACTACCCTTTCTGCACCATCGAGCCCAACGTCGGCATCGTCGAAGTCCCCGATCCGCGCCTCGCACAGCTGACCGCCATCGTCAAGCCACAGCGTGTACAGCCAGCGATCGTCGAATTTGTCGACATCGCCGGGCTGGTCGCCGGGGCCTCGAAAGGCGAAGGCCTGGGCAACCAGTTCCTGGCCAACATCCGCGAGACCGACGCCATCGTCAATGTCGTACGCTGCTTCGATGACGAAAATGTCGTGCATGTCTCGGGCCGCGTCGACCCGCTCTCGGACATCGAAACGATCATGACCGAACTGGCGCTCGCCGATCTGGCCGCCGTCGAACGTACGCTCAACCGCGAGAGCAAGAAAGCCCGCTCCGGCGACAAGGAAGCGCAACAACTGGTCGGCGTCCTCGAACGCCTGCTGCCACACCTCAACGAAGGCCATCCGGCACGCACGCTGTCACTTTCCGAGGACGAAAAAACCGTCCTCAAACCACTCTGCCTGCTGACCATCAAGCCGATGATGTACGTCGGCAATGTCCTTGAAGACGGTTTCGAGAACAACCCCTATCTTGATAGCCTGCGCGGCCATGCGGCCAGGGAAGGCGCGCCGGTGGTCGCCCTCTGCGCCAAGATCGAGGCCGAACTCGCCGATCTCGACGACGCAGACAAACAGGACTTCCTCGCCGACCTCGGCCTCGAAGAACCCGGCCTGAATCGCCTGATCCGCGCCGGCTACCAGCTGCTTGGCCTGCAGACCTACTTCACCGCCGGCGTCAAGGAAGTCCGCGCCTGGACCATTCACGTCGGCGATACCGCCCCGCAGGCCGCCGGCGTCATCCACACCGACTTCGAACGAGGCTTCATCCGCGCCCAGACCATCGCCCTGGCCGACTTCATCGCCTACAAGGGCGAACAGGGCGCCAAGGAAGCCGGCAAGATGCGCGCCGAAGGCAAGGAATATGTGGTCAAGGACGGCGATGTGCTGAACTTCCTGTTCAACGTCTAAGCAGAACTCTGGATTTCGCCGACCGTCAGCGGACGATCAAAGCGTTGGCGATTGAGTGAGCGCTCGACGCTTCGATCAACGCTTCGCGAACGGCAGCGGCATCGGCAACCGCGCTTTAGCCATCAACAGGAGCATGTCTTCCACTCTGCTCCGCCAGGGAGGAAATGGTCCTCGGGAACGATTGAATTACCGATGACGGACTCTTACAATTCACGGAGTGACTTTGCCGAGGAACGAGCATGAGAAGCACCATTACCGAACGCGGACAAACGGTGGTTCCAGCCGAGATTCGGCGGCAGTTTCACTTGAGCCCGAGCGATCGCCTAGAGTGGGTCGTGGATTCACAGGGAATTCGAGTTGTGCCGGTACGGGCAAACCCGATCGCGGCTTTTCGCGGCCAAGGCAAAGGCGGAAGCACACAGCGCCTACTGCAGGATCGCAAAGAAGAACTGGTCGGCGAATGATTACGTATTTGCTTGACACCTCCGCGCTCCTGACCTTGCGAGACGACGAGCCGGGCGCAGCCCGGGTGGCGGACTTGCTCGAACAGGCACAAGCGAGGACAGTGCAATGTTTCGGCTCGTTCATGTCGCTGATGGAAGTGTTGTATCGCGTCTGGCGCGACGAAGGCGAGGCTGCCGGCCGCCTGGCCTATGAACAGTGTCTGGCGCTTCCCGTTGTCTGGATGCATGAAACGCCGGACTTGCTGAAAAAAGCCGCCGCGATCAAGGCAACTTGCCCCCTATCGGTCGCGGATGCCTGGATTGCCGCATCGGCGATCGAGCAAGGAGCCGTGTTGATCCACAAGGATCCGGAGTTCAAGGTGGTGCCGGTACGCCAGGAACTGCTGCCATTGAAAGAAAAGTAGTTCCCGAGCAAGACAGGCAAAGTGCGCTTCGTCGGGCCGACCCTGGCACACCGAACGACGGCGGCCGGTCCAGCGACCCACGCTTCGTCCAATGAAACCTTGCTCTCGGGCCGCGGTAGCGAGAGGAGATGGTCTCGTTCCTGGCCTGAGTTGGAGAATTTCGTACGGCGCCCAAGCCTGGATGCGCAGGTGCATCCAGCCAAGAACCGGGTCGAGCAGATACCAGTACAAGCGAGTGGCCTGTGCCGGTTGCCGGAAAGTGTGACGCAGATTCCCGCGCCCTAGGCGCGCGAGGGAAGCCGCTTCACGCTGTTGTGCGAGGCGTTGACGCTTGCGTTGCCACCGACGATATCGTCGGTCTTGGCGGCCGCTCGACTGCTGGGCGAATGCAGTCGCAGACTGTGGCGGGTGATCGACCATCACGTGCGCCAGGCGCGCGCCCGCGAGCGTCTTGCCGGCGTTCGCGCTATCGGCGTCGATGAGACCGCCCGAAAGCGCGGCCAGACGTACGTCCCTGTTTTTTATGATCTTGATGAACCGCGCTTGCTGTTTGCGACGCCCGGTCGCGACAAGGCTTAAGAAACGGAAGCAGGCGGATCGCGGTAGGGGCGTCGTGAATGGTACGCCATCCGGCCCGAACCCGCAGGGTGCAAGCACTTTGCCGTACCATAGAGTCTTCCCAAGCGAAACGACACAGGGATCTCCATGAACGCATTCCTTACTCGATCTATTTTCGCCCTCGCGATCCTCCTGATCAGTTCATCGCTCTTCGCGCAATCCGCCAATCCCACGCTGACCGTCGACAGTGAGCGCGGCAGTCACAGTCTCAGCCTCGACGAGTTGCGTGACAGTCTGGAAACACGCGAGATCGAGGTCATCAATCCGGATCTGGGGCGACCGGTGAGCTACCTCACGTTTTCGCTCGCCGATGTTCTCAAGCTGATGGGTGCGAGCAACGCCGAAGATCTGGTTTTCCATTGCCTGGACGGCTACCAGAGCAGCACCGCCGTGGCCAATGTTGCGAAACTCGACCTCCGACTCGCGTACGGCGAAGACGGAGTCCCGGGCCAGTGGTCGCTCATCCCCACCGGCAAGACGATGACCAATCCGGCGCCATTCATCGTCGTCAGCGCCAACACCTCGGACTCGAAGGTGTTTTCCTGGCCATTTCAGATGCACCGCATCGAAGCCGTCTCCTTCGCCAGCAAGTTCCCTCTGGTCCTTCCCACGGGAGTATCCGCGAACAGCGCAGTCGCCAGGGGCTTCACCATCTTTCGCGAGCAATGCCTGAAATGCCACTCGGTCAACCTGCAGGGAGGCGAAGTCGGCCCCGAGTTGAACATTCCGAAGAACATCACTGAATACCGCAGTACCAACTTCCTGCGTCAGTGGCTGCACGATCCAAACCAGTTCCGCGCCCGCGCAAGAATGCCGCCAACAGAGCTGACCCCCGAGGAAATCGACGAGGTGATCGCCTATCTGCGGCATATGGCTCGCCACAAGCAGGGAGGCTAGCGCGCACCGGCAGGCGATCAAGCGCTGTTCTGCGCGCCTGCAAGTGTCGCCCGGCCCGTCGGGGGGGGAAGCTCCGCTTACCCGGCTGAAACTCAGGCACTGTTGCCACCCTCGCGTAGCGAGATGCGAATAGACGGTGCACATGAACACGAACAGCACGCCCGCCATGCACGCCGCCGATGACAGCCAAGCGCCCAAAAAGGCGGCAAATCCCCGCGCCAACGCGGACCTGCTGCACAAGGCCAGGGAAATGGACATCAACACAGACCGTACGCGAAGCCCGCAAGCAGCGGCAGCACAAGCAATGGCTGGCGGAGAAGAAGCGGACAGCAATCGCGACGTACAACGATCACGTCGAGCAGCATGGCGTGTTCAGCGGCGGGCTGCGGACCTTCTGATGACTCAGTTCGCCGTGCGCCGCACTCCGAAACCGGATGACCGCATCCTGACCAACGCTACTCACCCTTTCGACCCTAAGCAGCCTGATGACGTTTGCAAGCACCACGTCTGCTTATTGATCCTCAAGCGGCCGCTCGGTGAAGAGTAACCCTTGACTAGAAATCTCAGTAATCGTACTTGACGGATGCTGGGTGCATCACTCGCTCAATACCGGACTCCTTCAATCCGCGCTGCAGCGCCTTGTAGATTAGAGTGAAGCTCGGAACCTCTAACAATGGTTTTCCTCCAATACGGCGCCGACGGTACTGTTGCACGATCTTTTCCCGTTTTACGGAAAATGGGAAAGAGCTACGCCTATCAAAATTGTGAGAAAGCAGCAGGCGAGCCCGAAGTTGAATAGACCGGTGAATGACAGACAGCAACCATCCGTCCAGGCGGCGCAGCTGAGCCTCGTCGTTGAGCAACGGGTAGAAACTCATTACACCCTTAAAGTGGAGCGTTCGTCGCCGTCCTTTTATGTACTGGACAATATCTCTGTGGAGGAGCCCTCCATACAGATAACGCCGGATCTGCAGCATTGCGGTCAATAGAGATTTGTCTCGGTTGTTCGCAGGTATAACAAGGCCGCGCAGCGGCTTTGTCTTAATTGGTTGGATAAGGTTCTTGTAAAGCAAGTACGAGACTTGTTTCTTTATCCTCTTCTCAGCTTTGTCTCGGATGGAAACTCGCGAAACCCCGATCGAATAGCCAAGAAAACCAAATTCCTGTTTGGACGTAATCTCTGTCGGAAGGCCCTCCCGCGCGAGAAGGCTAATGCCATCAGACTTCCGTGCATTTATCGGCACTCCTGCTTCTCGCGAAAAATTATCCATAATAACAAACGATCTGCATATGGACGCGTAGTCTGGACTCCAAATGACCGTATCATCGGCGTAGCGGGCGAATTTTAAGCCGGCTTTCTCCAGCGCTTTGTCGAGTTTCCAGCACACCAGATTTGCGAGAAAAAGGGAGATAGAAGTTCCCTGTGGGATTCCCTTTTCTCTTTTGCTCAGAAAAGCACATATCACACGCTCTTCTTCGTCGCTTATTAAGAAGCCATTTGCCTTGAACTGAGCAAACAAGTACTTGTGATCAATAGAGCCAAAGAAGTCAGAAAAATCGAATTCAGCAATAAATGTTCGGGCATCTTGAGATAGATCGACTGTAATATCTTGAATCGCAAAGTGAACGTTTCGGTCATTCCGATAGGCGTATGAGAAGGAACTGAACCTATGCCTATTTTTTTCTAGTAAGCGACTATAGAAGTAGCGTGATACGGCAGCGTCTGGAATCTGATAGATGGTTAGTTCTCGTTGCCCACCACCCGCTTTGGGAATTAGGCGCCGGTACGGATCGTTTGGAGTGTACGTCCCTGCATCAATCTTCCTCGCTATCGCTTTAGCAATAGCTTTTGCTTTCGACCTAACATAGAAAGGGTTGAATTTTCGATCGACTTTCCAGTACTCCGGGACCTGAATCTGTTTCGGAGGAGCGCCAACAATTCGCCTCTTGTTGCGTTCATAATCCGCATGTGTCTGATTGTGATAGGCATGATGGCGGCGTATCAGCTTCGCACATTCATTAGTTATTCTATCCGTTAGATAATCTTCTATGTTCATTGCCATGTCACCGAAAACAAAAGGCCCAAGACAGAGTCTTGGGCCCTCCACGGAGCAAACCTAGTAAAAGTAAGTTGCCATCTGGTTGGCGCAGATTTGAGCCCGCACCCCCAATGTCGCAGCACTCGGCCGCTGAATAGAGGTGCTCCGTTCTTCCCCTGAGGAAGTTGTTCCACGATGCCTTATCATGGGCAAGCATGTCAACTGCAACGCGAGGAGTGCGAAGACATCTAACGTCGGCGCTAGGCGCGCGAATAGTCTCGCCGCGAGAGGTCCGTTCGGCAGCTGCGCCGCGCTTCCTCATCGCGTGCCCTTTAGCTTTGCCAGGATCCTGTCCCAAACCGATAGATCAAAGTCTTGGGAAAGCATCAGAGAAGCTGATGACGGATCAATGCTTACAATTTCCTTGTATCTGTTTTGTATCAGATAGCCCTCATTCCTGTACACCTCCAAGGCATCCTTCAAGTCAGCGAGTTGGTCTGTACGAACGACCATTCGAATCGCTGTGCCGCCGAAGATGCAGTCGAAATAGCGCTTTGCTTCGGACTTCTTTGTCAGAAGCATTCCCGTATCGCCACTGGCTACAAAGAATGTTCCTCCGTTCCTGCAGATTCGGCTGGTCATGTACAATCCAAACCCAGAGTTCGCCCAGGGGCCACGTTGCCTTCTTCGCGCTCCCTTGAACGCCTTACCAGAAACGGCAGGCATTAGCGCGTAGTTGATTGCCCGTTTGTCATTGGACGCGTCAATATGAGGGTTATTTTCCAGGCTTTTCCGTAAGCCAATCCCCCGATCAAGTATTGCAACTTCAACTCTATTCATGCTTGGCCAAAACTGTGCACATATGCCAAATTGAGTGGCTTTACTATGTTCGACCACATTACGCATCATTTCTCGAACCGAGTAGGACAAGGTTTCAAATACTGCACCGCTATCACTGCCGCAGAGCATTTCTGCCATGTGCTGACTTTCGCCTTCAAGCTCATTGCCGACTTCAACACCTTTCCTCACGGCGCTTTGAATCAGTTGTTCGCAACGAAATAGCTTGAGAGGAAGGTAGCGTCTGCTCCCATTTGCTTCTCCAGGCGCTTTTCCGAAGTCGAGCCCGAATGCCTGAAAGAACCCCATATGCCCAGCATACGTCATGTGCCTAAAATTGGTGCAAGACGTTTTGGTTCCGGGAAACCTGTTTGCGAGGCGTCGGATCTCGCTCGAGACCAACAACATTGGGAATGGTTCTAGATGCCGAGTCTGGGAAAAGTCGAATAGGAACTCGTCGGCTTGCTCTGCCTTGGCTAAGAAAAACGAAAAACTAAGCGCCGAAGGTAAATCTAGCGACCTAGGCACTGCTATACGTATTGTCACGATTGCAGAGGCACCTTTTTGGAAAAGGATGTACTTACTGAGAGATAGTATTCGCTGGAACTCCAGCGCCGACACAAAAATGTGGTGTTACTAATGGGTAAATGCTATTACATCAAACGTGGCGAAAAGACGAACGCCGGCTCTGCGCTCGGCCTATTTCTACTCCTCCCCAACGATAGTACCTGTTTGGCCACCTATCTGAATAGCGAACGGAGGTGAACTGCACGCGTTTCTCGCGACCGACGGCATAGACCGAGAACTGGCCCGACAACGTTTAGAGCCGGGCGGCGGGTTCCGGATCAGTTAGCCGACGTTCGCGCCTGACGATTCTTCGCCGCCTCTACGTCTCTTCCTGGCCGATTGTACGCATTCGCTGTTCCGACCGAAAGCAGCCGTTCAAGCAGTCTTCGGAATGAGCGCAGCAGCATGCCGGACGTTTGTCGTGCAACGGTTCTTTGACCTGGCCAAGGCTAACCGGCCAGGGCGCGGACCTTGACGCTGTGCGCGAGTCGACAACCAGGCGCAATGGCCAGCGACGTAAGGCCAGCAAGCCCGTCAACTGAACCCCCAGCGGAACCCCCAGCGGTTCGGCAAGGCTGACGTCAGCCGGCGCGTATGCCTTGGAGTCTTTGTGGCAACAGTTCGACGAGCCTTACCGACTCGCGGAGGAATGAAGTTGAGCCTCTGAGCCTCACCGCTGACTCTCTGAGTCATGAAGTTGAGTCTTTGAGCCTCACCGCTGACTCTCTGCGTCATGAAGTTGAGTCTTTGAGCCTCACCGCTGACTCTCTGCGTCATGAAGTTGAGTCTTTGAGCCTCACCGCTGACTCTCTGCGTCATGAAGTTGAGTCCCGAAAGCTTACGCCTGTGGCGCTGAGCGATGAGCTTCAGTCGCTGCCTTTCCAGCCTGGACGAGAAGGGAGATTCGTGACAAGCCGCTGCCGGGCTCATCGACTGCCTCGTTTTCGGACGGCAAGTGCGACCGATAGAGCAGGATCATTGGCCTGGAACAGGATGGCCGAAATCCTGGCGCTCTCGCCGCACACGGTGCGCGACTATGTGCAGGACATCTACCGCCGGGCCGGGGTGAACGGCTACGAAAAGCTGGTCAGCAAGCTGGCGAACGCAAACGGCGCCAGCCCTTCAGCAAAAGACCCGATGACCTGACGGCCACGACCACTGTGGAATGCCTGCCAGCCGCAGCGGCATGAGTTCCCCTGGCCGCCCAGCCTGCGCCTGGCCCCGGACATCCTGCCAGGGGCATCCGCGCCCCCTGCCTCAACGCGACCCGGCAAGCGTGAACCCAGTCAAACGAGCCCGTACCCAACCCATCCGGGGCAGTTTGCCGCATAATATCATTTGCTTGAAATCGCAAAACAAGAAAAAGGAAGCTCGGTACCACTTTGGAAGCCTCGCCGACAGACGCCTTGCCGATGGAAGCCAGGTCCGGCAAAAAGCCCTTCCGCATCTTATCGCTCGATGGTGGCGGTACCTTTGCCTTGATTCAGGCGAAGGTGCTCGATGATCTTTTCCCGGGCGAGGATGGGCATCAGGTGCTCAGCCATTTCGATCTGGTGTCGGCGTGCTCGGGCGGGGCGATCGTCGCTGCGGCATTGATCGAGGGTTACTCGCCACGCCAAATCTTCGAGTTGTTCGACAATCCGGTCAATCGCCACGCACTTTTTGGGCGCCTGCCCTGGTACCGGAGTCTATTGCAGTTGATGACCGGCGTTTTTTCACCCTCGAGCCCGGTTGGTTATCGCTTTTCTACCGACGGCAAGCTGGCCTTCCTGCACCGCATCCTGCCCGTCATGGGCAGCACATCGCTGCAGAACCTGCACGGCATTCTCAATGACAGTATCGCTTCCCTGCGGGAACAGCGCGACGAACCGGGCAGACCCATGTCCTTTCTTTTTGTGACTTACGACTTCGACCGCGACCGGGCGCGCATGATGCGTAGCGACGTCAGCAGCCCGGCGGCCAGTTTCCCGCATCGGCAGCAGCGCGCGACGCTGGCGGAAGCGGCGCATGCCTCGAGTACGGCACCGATCAACTGGTTCGACAAACCCGCGGAATTCGACGGTTGCCGCTTTTGGGACGGCGCCATGACCGGCTACAACAATCCGGTGCTGGCAGGCGTTGTCGAAGCCATCGCCATGGGCGTGCCGCGTCGCGATATCGGCGTGCTGTCGCTGGGCACAAGCACGGTTTTTCTGCCCGAATGCGGCACCGACGGGATCCCGGATGAACTGTGCCGGTCGCGCGCCAGCACCGGCTTCCTGCCGGAGTTGGTCAAGGTGGGCAAGACGATCATCGCCGATCCTCCGGATGCGCACACTTTCATTGCCCACCTCATGCTCGACGGCGGCTTGCCGACCGACGTCTCCTGTTGCCCCTTTACCGACACCGCAATTGTGCGCATGAATCCGGTGATTCAGCCGGTTATCGATCCAGCGACGGGCCAGTGGAGCGTTCCCGCCGGCTGGACGGTCGAAGAGTTTCGCCGCATCTCCGAAATGGATATTGCTTCACGCCGACAAGAGGACGTCGACTTGATCAAGCGGCTAGGCGAGGGATGGTTGCGGGATGAATGGCACAATCAGCCTATCCGGGGTTGCGGCATCTGGGCGTCACCGGCTCCAGACTCGCCTTCGCCCCCCTTGCCGACTACGGATCACCTTTGTGAAATTGGCCATCGCTGGTATAGCAACGCCAAATCCGCCTGGACCGCGCTGTCGGCTTGACGACAGCGGACCGAGCCCGGCATGCCCAATCCACGAATCCTGATTCTCAACTGCTATTCCGACAACCACCGCAGCGCGCGCGGCACCCCGTGGATCATGCCGCAGTCCATCGCGCCGGCGATGCTGGCCGGAATGCTCGATCCCGCCCGCGTCGACATTCGCCTCGCCTGCGAGTTTCGCAGCGGTCCTTTCGAGGATCTTGGCGCCCTGCAATGGGCCGAGTTGTTGGTATTGACCGGCCTCAACCCGGCCTTCGACCGCATGAAGCAGGTCACGGCCTACGCCCGAACGGTCAATCCGGGCATTGTCGTCGCCATGGGTGGTCCCTTGGCGCGAATGCTGCCGAAGCTCAGCCGCCGCTATTTCGATTACGTCTGCAGTGACGATGTCGAGCAGGTGGTCGCGCTGGTCGATGCAGTCTTTGGCCCCGGGCACGCCGCCGAGATACCCATCCCGCGCCATGATCTGTTACCCGGAAGTCGCATCATCGGCTACGCGGAGGCCTCGCGCAACTGCAACTTCCACTGCAACTTTTGCTCCATGACCGCGGAAGGCCGCGAATTCATGAGCTACGACCTGGACGATGTGCGCCGGCAGATCGAGGTCCTTGGCTACCGTCAATGCGTCATGTTCCTCGATCAAAACTTTTTCGGTGGCCCGCGCGCCCTCTTCAAGGCGCGCATGGCCCTCCTCAAGGAGCTGTACGAGCAAAGGAAATTCGGCGGCTGGGCAGCCCTGGTGACCGCCGATTTCTTCACCAACGCCGACAACCTGTCGCTGGCGCGCGCAGCGGGCTGCATCGGTTTTTTTAGCGGCGTCGAATCGTTCAGCCGCGCGCAGATCAGCGCTTTCAACAAAAAACAGAATCTGCTGCTGCCGCAGGAGGAAATCATCCGCTCCTGCCTGGAGGCCGGTCTGGTCTTCCACTACGGCCTGATCTTTGATCTGGTGGAGCAAAGAATCGACGACCTGCTCGCGGAAACCGACTTCATCGTTGCCAACCCGCGCATTACCCTGCCAAGCTTCCTCGGTTTTGCCATCCCGCTGCTGGGCACGCCACTGTTCAGCCGCCGCCTCCAGGAGGGCCAGTTTCTGCCCAACGTCCGGCTGCGCGACATGGATGGGCGATCGCTCGTCTGCCACCCCGAGGACGCCATCGAGAAAGCCGTGGCTTTTGCCGCACGCATGGACAAGGGCCTGATTTCCAAACGCAAGCTGGCGGCGCACGCGTGGCAGTTCTTTCGCCGCTATCGTACGACGCTCTCCAAGTGGGGACTGCTGAGCGGCCTGGGAAATGCCTGGGCCATGAGCTACCCGCGTTGCGGCAGCAATGGTCGCGACGGCATTCGGCCCGGCCGGGACGGCTGCCGCAGCTACCTTGCCAGCTCCGAACCGCTGGGGTCACTCTACCGTCCCCGGATCTGGATCCCCGAAGCTTACCGCGGGCATTTCGAGCCCCTGTGCGTCACCGACCCCGATGGCGAACTGCACGCTGAGCTGATTGACGATGCCGCCAGCCTGCTGCCGCAGGGCAGAGCCGCGACCAGGATCGAAGTGACGACGATTCCCCCCTATAATGCGATCGCAATGCTCGAACACGCGCAGCTTCCCGGCATCTCCGAAGACAGGAAGCGTGCATGCCAGGAAACGACAGGATAACGCGTGCGATGACCAAGCGGCTCTGCAAATGCCTGATGTTTTTGATCTTGCTAGCCTTCGTGCTGCAGTGGACCGCGCCGAAAGCCGCTACCGTGTCGACCGGACTGACGCCCTTGTGGGATGCCCCAAAAGGTCCCGGGCAGTCGGACGATGCGAGCCGTTGGCTGACCCAGCTGCGCGATTCGGTGTCGCTACCGCGCGCGGGTTGTAAAAAACTGTCCTTGCCAGACCTGTCGCTTACCAAGCCAGCGCGCGCTTTCCAGATCGCCATCGAGCGCCATCAGTGGGCTAACGGATCGCCGATCGTCTACCTGCAGGAACCGATTGCCGAGTTCTTCATTGTCGTCGCCACCGACGTCAATGCTTGCCCCTGGTTGTCGATTTCCGGTCGCGGCCTGCCGTTTGGCCACCGTGACATCGTCAGCCCATTCCCCTTTGCGCGCCTTCCTGCCTTGCCAGAAGGCGCGGTAATCACGGCCATCGTGCAGGACTACAAAGCCATCCGCCCCTGGATCATGCTCGCCAACGAGAGCAGCTTCGTGCGCGACAACACCGTGCTGTGGGTTGGCTTGGGGGCCTACAGCGGCATCCTGCTGATGATGATTGTCGTCGCCGTAGGCTTCGGCGCTTACGCAGGCAGCCGCGTCGCCCTGGCCTACGCCGCTTACTGCGTCGCGCTGCAGGTCTGGCTGGTGCAGAACTTCGGTATCGGTTCGGCTTTCGTGCCGTTCTGGCCTGGCCCGCAGTACTTCCCGACCCTGCAGGCAATCTCGGTGGCCGGCGTGGTCCTCGGTATTGGCTTCGCGGCGCTCGAATTCCTGCAGCTTCGTGGCAAGGTTCGCGCCGCGGTTGCCGGCTCCGTCCTGCTCAGCGCGATCTTCTTCCTCGGTTCGGCATGGCACGCGGCCGGCTACCGCGCCGGCGCAGCCGTTCTCTTCGTCCTTGCCGTGGCCACCATGGTGCTGCTGGTCAGGAGCGTGTTCACTGGCGATGCCTCGCTCCGCCTGTTCACCCTGGGGCTGGGCGCGACCCTGCTCGGCGGCGGGGTGCAGGCTTTTTCGGTCATCGGCAGCGGCGTCGAAGTCAGCCGCCTGGCGGCCTTCGCGTTTCCGATCGGCAGCCTGTTTCAAGCCGCTTTCTGGCTCGCCGCACTGATCATCCGGCTGCGCGACGAGCACCGCGAATTGCACGAACTCGAGGAACGACAGGCGGCGATCATGTGGGCGACGCCTGATTTGATCCTGGTCGTCGACCGGCAAGGAATCTGCCTCGACTACAAGCAACCTTACGCGACGCGATTCTTCGTCACCGGCAGCGAACTGCTCGGCGCGAACGTGGCCGCGGTTCTGCCCAGCGAAACCGCGAGCATCATCCAGCGGGGCGTCGACCAGGCACTGCAACGAGACGACCTGCAATCGGTGTTCCTCGAGTTGCCGCTAGAGGGAAGCATCCACCACTACGAGGCGCGAATCGCGCCGAACGGACCCAACAAGGTGGTCATCGTCGTCCGCGACATCACCCTCCAGAAGCACAACGAGGAAAAAATCCAGCGCCTGGCCTACTTCGACACACTAACGGGCCTACCCAACCGTCAGAGTTTTCTCGAACGCCTGGACCGCGAATTGCTGCGCGCACGCCGCACGAATCGTCGGATGGCGCTGCTGTTTCTCGATCTCGATGGCTTCAAACGGATCAATGACACCCTCGGCCACAGCGCTGGTGACTGCCTGCTGCAGACCATCGCCGAGCGCTTGCAGGAAAAACTGCGCGCCGGGACCTTCATTGCGCGGCCGGCACTGGACGAATCCGGCCTGCACTTCGCACGCCTCGGCGGTGACGAGTTCACCGTCGTTCTGCCCGATGTCGACAGCGCCGAGACCGCCTGCGTAGTCGCCCGGCGAATACAAACGCTGCTTGCACAACCGGCCCTGATCGGCGAACAGGAGGTCGCGGTCACCTCGAGCATCGGCATCGCCCTCTTCCCCGACGACGGCCTCGATGCCGTAACCCTGCTCAAGCACGCGGATACCGCGATGTATTACGCCAAGGAGCAAGGGCGAAACAACTGGCAGCTGTATGAGCGAACACTGACGACGCGAACAACGACACACCTGGCTCTGGAAGGCGATATTCGCAAAGGCCTCGAACGCGGAGAATTTTGCCTCTTCTACCAGCCGCAGGTGCGCGCCGACGATGGGACGGTCGTCGGAATGGAAGCCCTGATGCGCTGGCAGCATCCGCAGCATGGCCTGGTATCGCCGGCACGGTTCATCCCCGTGGCCGAGGAAAGCGGCCTGATTATCCCGATCGGCGAGTGGGTCCTCAATACTGCCTGCGGCCAGGTGCGGGAATGGCAGCAGCGTGGCGTTTCGGTACCGCGGGTGGCGGTAAACGTCTCGGCACGCCAGCTTGGTGCAGCGGATTTCCTGGACAGCGTCGAGGCGGCCGTCGTCGCCACGGGCATCTCTGCCGACCGACTCGAACTGGAGTTGACGGAAAGCATTCTGATGGATCCGAAGGCCGAACGCATCGAGGGGCTGTTTCGGCTGCGCGCAATGGGGGTGCACTTCTCGATCGACGATTTCGGCACCGGCTACTCATCGCTGTCGTACATCAAGCGCTTCCCGATCGGCACGCTGAAGATAGATCACAGTTTCATCCGCGGCCTGCCGCAGGATGCCGATGATGCGGGGATCACCACCGCGATAATCGCCATGGCCCGCAGCCTCGGTCTGGAGGTCATTGCCGAAGGTGTCGAAACCATAGAACAGCTCGACTTCCTGCAGCGTGCGCAATGCCCGAAACTGCAAGGCTACCTATTCAGTTACCCGCTGCCGGCAGACGAGATGGAAGCGCTTCTGCGTCGTGGCCACATCGCCCTGCCTTCGCACACCAGCGAACAATGAGCCAGATTCCTTCGCCAGCAGAACGATTACGCTCCGAAAGGCAACAATAAACACCCGACCGCGCCGCAATAATGACCGTTGCGGATTTTTTTTGAGGGGGTGACATGGATACCCGTATTGACTTCCATCCGACACACCAGCACGGCGCTTACAAACTTCGTCCCGGGCGCACTTATCCCTTCGGCAGCACCCTGGTACCTGACGGCGTCAACTTTTCGATCAGCTCCGGCCACGCCACCGCGTGCACCCTGGTGCTCTTCGAGAAAGGCGCGCCGGAGCCATGCGTGGAAATCCCCTTCCCGGACACCTTTCGCATTGGCAAGGTCTGGTGCATGGTCGTCTTCGATCTCGACGGCGAGCGTATCGAGTACGGCTATCGCATGGACGGCCCCTGGGATCCGGGAGCCGGACACCGCTTCGACCGTTCGAAAATACTCCTCGATCCCTACGCCAGGGCGATCGGCGGCCGGACGGTCTGGGGCACGCCACCCGACTGGAACAACATCTACCCGCAGCGTGCGCGCCTGATCTTCGAGGACTTCGACTGGGAAGACGACCGTCCTCTGGAAACGCCACTCGCCGACCTGGTGATTTACGAACTGCATACGCGCAGTTTCACCGCCCACTCGTCGGCCAGCGTCAAGCACCCCGGCACCTATGCCGGCATCGCGGCGAAGATCCCCTATCTGAAGGAACTGGGGGTGAGCTGCGTCGAACTGATGCCGATCTTCGAGTTCGACGAATTCGAGAACAGCCGCGCCGAGCCGCTCACCGGCGAAATGATGTTCAACTACTGGGGCTACAGCACGATCGGCTTCTTCGCGCCCAAGGCGGGCTTCGCCGCCACGGGCCCCTTCGGCATGGAGGTGGACGAGTTCAAGAACCTGGTCAAGGAGTTGCACCGCAACGGCATCGAAGTCATGCTCGACGTGGTTGTCAACCACACCGCCGAAGGTAACGAGAACGGTCCGACACTCTCCTTCCGGGGCATCGACAACCAGACCTTCTACATGCTGACGCCGGAAGGCTACTACTACAACTTCACCGGCTGCGGCAATACCCTCAATTGCAACAGCCCGGTGGTGCGCAACATGTTTCTCGACTGCCTGCGCTACTGGGCGGCCGAATACCACATCGACGGCTTCCGCTTCGATCTGGCCTCGATTCTCGGCCGTGCCCCCAGCGGCGCACCGCTGCCCAACCCGCCACTGCTCGAAAGCCTGGCCTTCGACCCGGTGCTCGCCAACTGCAAGCTGATTGCCCAAGCCTGGAACGTCGGCGGCCTCTATCAGGTCGCCTCCTTCCCGGCCTACGGACGCTGGGCCGAGTGGAACGGCAAGTACCGCGACGACATTCGCCGCTTCCTGAAAGGGGACGACGGCATGGTGCGAGTAATGGCCGAGCGCATCCAGGGCTCACCGGATCTCTACGGCTGGAATGAACGCGGGCCGACGGCATCGATCAACTTCATCACCTGCCACGACGGGTTCACGCTCTACGATCTGTTCGCCTACAACGACAAGCACAACGAAGCCAACGGCGAAGGGAATCGCGACGGGGGAAACAGCAACCATAGCTGGAATTGTGGCGTTGAAGGCGAAACCGACGATGTACAGGTCAATGCCCTGCGCCAGCGCATGATCAGGAATGCCCTGGCCATCCTGCTGATGAGCCACGGCATACCAATGATCCTGATGGGCGATGAACTGGGCCGCACGCAGCGCGGCAACAACAACACCTACTGCCATGACAACGACTTGAACTGGCTCGACTGGACGCTGCGCGAACGCAACAGCGATCTGTTCGACTTCACCCGCAAGATGATCGCCTTGCGCAAGGCTCACCCGCTGCTGCGCACCGGCGAATTTTTTGGCACCCGCCGCTCGCCGGCCGATATCATCTGGCACGGTACACAGGCATGGAAAGCGGACTGGTCGGCAGACTCGCGCGCCCTGGCCTTCATGCTCCGGGAACGGCAGGCCGGACAAGGAGGGAATGCCACGCCAGTGCTCTACATGGCGATCAACAGCTTCTGGGATGCCCTGCCCTTCGAACTGCCGGAACTGCCCACCGACTATCACTGGCACCTGTTCGCCAACACCAGCCTGCCGGCCCCCGGCGACATCCAGGAACCGGGTCAGGAAATACCTCTGCAGGAGAATCTGCGAAGCTTCCTGGTTGGCGGACGCGCGGTGGTGATCCTCGTCGGGCGCCCACGCCCGCAAGCCTGACCCACAGACCAATCCTTCGCGTCAGCAAACATGACCTTCAGCAGCGGTGTAGAAATGAAGGGCCGCGAGGCATGGATCACCCGTGCAGGCGAACTTGACGCAGCGGTGGCCGGCGAATTTCGCCAGGCCACCGAGCAGGTCGCCGGGCAGAAGTCCGAGAAAGCGTGCCCGGCCTGACTGGCAAGGTCCGCTGAAAGAAAGCTGCGCCGACTGACGAATCGCCGCCGCCTTACTGCAAGCGCCCGTTCAGCTGCAGAAGCCAGTCCCGGATGGCCACTTCGCCGGGCTCCTCCGTCGTCTCCAGAGTGGGAAAACGGCAGAAAACATCCTGGATGATCCCCTTTAACTGCCAGCCCGCTTCACGCGCCAGCATGGCCAGTTCACGCACTTCGCCGGGCTGGTCACGAACGTCGGCGCACACCGATTTGAGCTGATCCGGGTGCAGACCGGCGTCGGCCAGCGAACGCTCCAGCGTCGCCACGCGATCGGTCAGAAAAGCCCCGACGACAGGTGCGCCGGCAGCATAGTGCCTCATCTCTGAACGCGCCTTGCTCCATTCATCAAAGTCGTCGGCAAGGCTTTTGATCCGCTCCGCGTTGCGGATGTCCTGCTCGCTATCCGTCTCGTCGACGATCCCTTGCTCCAGCAGCTTCAGGATCACGCTCGACATCTGCGCGTCGAACTTGCTGTGGTTCAAACGCAGGATCAGCGACAAGCGTTGCTCGGGGGCGCTGGTTTTCTTGTCGAGAACGGCTGCGACCACCTCCGCCAGCAGCAGTATGCGTCCCATGACGCTGATCTCGGCGCCTTTGAGTCCGCGCGGATAACCGCTACCGTCGTGTCGTTCGTGGTGCTCGAGAATCGCTCTGGCGACCGCCTGCGGGTACTCGGGTCGCTGCCTGACGATCATCGTCGCCGTGAGTGGGTGCGCGTGCAGTTGTCGCCGCTCGGCGGCATCGAGCCGGTGATCGGGCTGCAGCATTTCCGGATCCACATGCAGCATGCCAATATCGTGAATCAGCGCGGCTGCGGCGAGCGCCCGCAGGTCGGGCACCTCCAGCTCCTGGCGTATGCCCAGGTAAAGCGCAATCAGCGCCACCTGCAGGCTGTGCTCGAAGAGAGCGCCGCCGCGATCACGGGCGACGGTCAACCTGAAGGCCATCGCCTTCGGCAACGCTATGCTGCCAATGGCGCCGAGCAAGGTGACGCGATCGCTGAGCTCGGCTGCAAGCCGCCCATAGAAAGGCTGCTGCGTGATCAGAGCTTCAGCCTGATTGCGCAAATCCTCCAGCGTAACCGCCTTCTCGGCGGTGAGGCTCTCGTCAATAGGCAGCTGCAAGCGGTGATTGATCAGCCGTTCGAACAGCCCGCTGTCGACCCGCAGGCCGCGCTCGACCAACTTCATGCCATTGCTGGAATAGATCGCCTGGTGGGCAAGCACCTTTTGCGAGTCGCCGAGCTCGGTCGCGGCCTTGAGGTAGTGTTCGTCGTTGCTTTCTTCGGCCATCAGAGTCTATTTGTTCCTCGGCAGCTTGCGGGCGGCGCAGGACGTCGGGAGCGGCTTGCTGCCTTCTCGCCGCAACGGAAAAAGGGTGATTTTACATCAGCATTGCCGAGTCACCCGTCGCAGCGGGGGTAGGCAACAATCATGGCTGACAGCGCAGGAAGGTGTGTGCTCACCGGCCACCGAAACGGGTATAAATGGATGCGCTATCGGACACCATGATCGGCTCCAGCACCGTCCACCAGATCACTCCTGAAATCCTCGGTCCCATGGCTGGCATCGATGAGTTCAAGGGCGCCTGGCGTTTTCTCGGTACCTTGGCTTGGCACCGGGTCGGCGCGCCGCGTTACGGCGGGTGGCCACCATCGAGAGTATCGGCTCATCCACCCGCAGCGAAGGCAGCCGGCTTGCGGACCGTGACGTCGAACGTCGGCTGTCCCGGCTGCAAATGGAGTCGGAGTCGTTTACCAGCCGCGATGAGCAGCAGCTAGCCGGCTATGTTGGCTCACAGCGAGAAGGACGCCTGCCACCGGGAAAACCACAAAACCTCGTCGAAGAGCAGCGAAGCCCCGTAAAGCAAGCTCTCTGGCCGGCGGCGACCATCCCGCTCGTTGCCGGCCCTCGCCGCCCACACCCTGGACAGATCGATCGATGCCGGAGAACCAAGGGTCCATGCCGACGATCGATCATTCCATCAAAAACATCGAAGGTTTCATGTCGGCGATAGAACGGTCCATGAAAAACATGGAACATTTCATCTCGCTGATGGAACGGTCCATGAAAAAGATGGAACATTTCATCCCGCTGATGAAACGCTTCATGAAGAAGATGGAACATTTCATCCCTCTGATGGAACGCTCAATGAAAAAGATGGAACGTTTCATCCCGACGATAGACGCTTCCGTCAAAAACATGAAACGATCGAGCTTGGCGATGAACCATTCCCTGCCAACGACAGAAGGCTTCAGCACCGACAGGGAGCGATTCGCCAATCTCGGCCAATTGGTTGGAGCGTGAAAGATTTGAGAAAGACCACAATGTCAATTTTGCTAGTGGGCGCCTCGCCAAGGGTTGGGGCTGGCTTTGTGATTCCACGAACCAAAAGGCACTGGCAATTATTGGCAGCGTATTGGCCGCGCTTGCAGGAGGCGGCTGGACTGTGTATACATGGCTCATAGCGAGAGGCTGGTTCAAGTGACGCCCAACCCATCATTCCACCGGACCTGCGCGAAAAGCCGCGCAGGCCGGTGAATTCAAACGTTGGGCCGCAAGAAGGAGCGATACGATGCCTCGATATTTGATTTCGTTTGATGACGGATCGATGGACCATATTCCCGATGAAGATTGGCCGTCGGTGGGCGAGGCATCACATAAGGTGGTTCGGGAAGCAAAGGCCGCAGGAGTCTGGATCTTCGGCGGCGGTGTCGAGCGCCAGCAATCGACCATCGTTGCGACAGATGGGACCACCACAGCCGGACCAGTACCGGAGACAAAGGCGGTCGTTGGAGGGTTCTCGATCATTGAGGTTTCTTCGCGTGAGGAGGCACTCGTTTGGGCTGCCAAAATCGCCATAGGATGTCGCTGCGCACAGGAGGTCCGGGAGATCATGTTCGATCCGGAGTCGTAACGTATGGCCGGTCTGCGGCCTAACGAATAAGGATAGATCGTGCGCAGCCACGATCTGATCCGTTTGTTGGACGAGCCCGGCCGGAGTGCTGGGCGCCCCCTCTGCAAATATCTTTTTGGGTTACTCCGGAAGCATGGGCTCCGGATGGCCGGGAGCCGAGAAGTCCCGGCGCGCTGCGGGACAGGCAGCGAAGATTTTGCGAATCCGGCCGTTTTGGCGTCCCGGCCCCCGAATTCCGGGCGACCGCGCCACGCAGCTTAGGGAAACTGAAGTCCCGAACGCGGCCGGACAGCGCCGTGAAGGCGGCTTACATGATCAGAGGGCGACCGCAACGACCGGTGGCACAGCAACGACACTGGACGACGTCGATCGAATCCGCGTCCTGACGATCACCGTCACGGCGCCACAGCACGCGCAAAGCATCGCTGGCCGCGCCTTGCGCGGTGGCGTGAAGCGGCTGGGATCGAACTTCAGCAAGAGATGCAGCAAGCCGATCAGGCGCTTGCAATTGGCGTGCAGGAAGCCGAAATTGAACAGATAGACGCCGTTCTTGCCGCGACGCTTGCGTCGCCAGCGCTGCTTCGCTGCATCGACCGCCGCCGCGGGGACGACGAGATGGACATGCGGGTGGAAGTCGAGCCGGCGCGAGTGCGTGTGCAGGACCGCGGAGCGTCAAGGCCCCCGGCGTGCCCTGCAACTGCCGGTCGTTCTGGCTGAAGCGATGCACCGTTTGCCAGGCGCAGGACATCAGGAGATCGAAGGCGACCTCGGCATGCGCCGCAACGAGCCCGCGCGATTCCGCCGGCAGCGTGAAGGTCAGCAGAAAGTAGTCGGCCGGGACGAAGCGCTGCATCTGACGTTCCAGCCATTGCCGGCTCTCGTGGTGCTGGCAGTGCGGGCAAAGGCGATGGCCGCAGGAATGCGGAACGAGTTTTTGCTGATCGCAGCCTCCGCACTGGACCTGCATCATCGGGCTGGCCGGGCTGCGGCAATCGCGCATCGCCGAGAGCGCCTGAAGCTGCTCGAAGCTCAGCCGGTGGCGAAATTGCGGCATGAAGTCCGCTTCGAACTGGGCGATGACAGAGCCGAGGCGGATCATCGCGGCGTCCCCTTGCCCACGCTATAGCCGTCCATCAGCGCGTTGATGCGCTCGATGGCGTGATGCCTGGTTTGCTCCGTCAGATGGGTGTAGCGAACGGTCGTGAGAATCGAGTGATGGCCGAGAATGCGCTGCACCTCGGTGAGCTCGACACCATCCCGCGTCTGCTGGGACACGGCCGCGTCAGCACGACGATGCGCTACTTCCATCTGGCGCGCACGCGGCTAACCGGTACCACCTCTACGCTCGAACTGCTCACGCCCAGCTGACCGGCGCCGGTGAAAGCGGCCGGCCTGGCCGGGGTGTTGGCCACCTTCGGCCAGGCTTAGCTCGCCAGCAAGCCTTTGGCGCGCGGGGCAGCCCGCGTCTGGCGTGCGATCCTTGCCTGTCGCACGGCGATCCTCGGCGGTCACGTCGAAAGCTGTGAGCACTGCGGCACGACCCGGCACGTCTATCACTCGTGCAGGAACCGGCACTGCCCACATTGCAAGATCGGGCAGTTTCGCGTGGTCGCGACCCTCTTGCCACAACGCAATCTCCCGAATCCGCGCGGACCGCCGCGATGATCGACGTCGGTTGCTCTCTTCCGGAGTCATCGGGTGGCGCTGCCATCCGCAGCGCCGTTCGCCTTTTTGGCAGCCGATCGGTGCCAGGAGTCCCGCGCCTACCGGCTGCGCTTCGGCTTGTCGATCTTCCGCGAGCTTTGCCGGCTATCGATGGGCAGCTAGCCGCTCGGCGGATTCATGCCAAGCGACTGACTTCGGACCGTCCTATCGCCTTAGCGCTCGCGCCAGTATCCTGGCTTGCGGCGTTGGTGCGCGACAGCGAGCACTGTCACGGTATTGCCTCGAATCTCGTAAAAGACCGTGTAAGGAAAGTGACGGAGAATATTTCGCCTGATTGCATCCTCGTCTTCGGAGCACATCAGCGCACTGATACCAAGCCGATCAATGGCCCCAAGTGTCTCGGTTCGAAAAGCATCGGCCGCAATTGGGCTGCGCTCAAAGTACCAGAGGAATGCCTCTCTGATTTCTGCCTCAGCCTCGGGCAGAATCTCGACTACAAAGCGAGTCACAGAGTGCTCAGTCTTGCTCTGGCTTCCGTCCAAGAAACGGCCTTTACTGTTCCCGCTCGTAGGGCCGCTTGCCGCGATCTGATTTCCTGCCGCCAAGCTTCCGCAATTGAAGAATCGTCACTGCCTTCGAGACTATCGAGTAGCGCTACGGTCAAGGCTGCACGCTCGGCGGCTGGCAGGCCGAGAGCTTCGTCCAGAATGTGGTGTACGTGAGCGTTCATGCGGCAAAGTCTAGCACTCAGATTGGGCCGGGTCACTGCCTGCTTGGAGGCGATGCCCAACGAATGGGGATAGATCGTGCGAAGCCACGATCTGATCCCTTTGTTGGACGAGCCCGGTCCGGAGGGCTGAGCGCCCCCCCCTGCAAATATCTTTTTTGGATTTGCCCCACAGGCATGAACGCCGGAGGGCCGGGAGCGGGAAGTTGCGGCGCGCTGCGGCGCAGTCAAGGAAGATCTCGCAAATCCGGGCGTTTTAGCGTCCCGGCCACTGAATTCGGGGCGACCGCAACGAGCGGTGGAACGGCAACGATGCCGGGTAATGTCGATCGAATCCGCGTCCTGACGATCGCCATCACGGCGCCACAGCACGAGCAACGCATCGCTGGCCGCTCCTTGCGCGGTGGCGTGAAGCGGCTGGGATCGAACTTCGGCAAGCGATGCAGCAAGTCCATCAGCCGCTTGCAATTGGCGTGCAGGAAGCCGAAATAGCGCGCGCGGCGAAAGCCCTTGGGCAGCAGGTGCTGGAGAATCAGCCAGAGGAAATCGGCGCCGGCGAGCGCGCGCTTTTGCACCTTGTTCGTCTTTGCGCTGCGATAGCGGAAGCTCACCCGGCCATTCTCGCAGGCGAGGATGGCCTGTTCACGGATGACGCCGCGGTAGAGGTAGCGACCGAGGGTGATCAGGGCCTTCTCGCCATTACCCACCGATTGGCAGTGCGCCACCCATTGCCGCGGAGCGTCAAGGCCCCCGGCGTGCCCTGGAACTGCCGGTCGTTCTGGCTGAAGCGATGCACCGTTTGCCAGGCGCAGGACATCAGGAGAGCGAAGGCGACCTCGGCATGCGCCGCAACGAGCCCGCGCAATTCCGCTGGCAGCGTGAAGGTCAGCAGAAAGTAGTCGGCCGGGACGAGGCGCTGCATCTGACCCTCGGTGAGCTCGACGCCGGCCTCGAGCAGGTGCGTGGCATAGGCGTGCCTCCTGTGCCGAGCTCGGCACAGGAGGCACTATGCTTGTTAGTTTGTTAGCATGGCCACTTCGAATCGGGAAGCCAGCGCATGGACAACAGCGAGCAACCGCCAGCAGGGCGACGCAAGGGACGCGGGCAGCGGCGGGGGCGGCGCGTTGACGTAGCCACGCGGGACGCGGTCGCCGCGCTGCTGAGCGATCTGCCGCTGCGCCGCGATCTGTTGATCGAATATCTGCACCGGCTTCAGGACAGCCGCGGCTGCTTGCGTGCGGGCGAACTGGTGGCGCTTGCCGACCTGCTGCGCATCGGCGTCGCCGAGGTCTACGAGACGGCGACCTTCTATGCTCATTTCGACCTGCGCGATGATGACGAAGCCGTGCCGGCGCTCGCTGTGCGCGTCTGTGACGGGCTCAGCTGCCGGCTGCAGGGAGGCTTGCAACTCGACGCCGCCTTGCGCGCGCAGCTCGATCCAGGGCAGGCGAGAGTGTTGCGCGCGCCGTGCATGGGCCGTTGCGATCTCGCGCCGGTGGTGCAAGTAGGCAAGCGCCACGCCGACCGCGCCAGTGCCAGCGACGTGCTGGCCCTGATCGAAGTTGGCGAATTTGCAGCCTTGCCGGTCGTCAGCGAGACGCTGGCCGCCTACCGCGCACGCGGTGGCTACCGGCAGCTGCTGGCGCTGCGCGACGGTAGCCTGCAGGCTGAAGCCGTGATCGCCGAACTCGAAGCAGCCGGCTTGCGCGGAATGGGCGGCGCCGGTTTTCCCGCCGCGCGCAAGTGGCGACTGCTGCGCGCCGCGCCAGCGCCTCGCTACCTGGTCTGCAACGCCGACGAGGGCGAGCCGGGCACTTTCAAGGACCGGGTGATTCTCGAAGAGCAGACACACCCCTTCCTCGATGGCTTGCTGCTGGCAGCGGCCTGTATCGGCGCGCAGCGCTGCTGGATCTACCTGCGCGACGAGTACCCCGCGGCACACACGCTGCTGCGCCGCGAGATCGCGGCGCTCGAAGCAGCGCAGCTGATCGAGCCGGGTTTCATCGACCTGCGGCGTGGTGCGGGCGCCTACATCTGCGGCGAGGAATCGGCGCTGATCGAGTCCATCGAGGGCAAGCGCGGCTACCCGCGGCAACGCCCGCCCTACGTCGCCGAGGTGGGGCTGTTCGGACGCCCGACGCTGGTCAACAACGTCGAGACGCTGGCCATGGTGCCGACAATTCTCGCGAGCGGCGGTGCGCGCTTCGCGGCGCTGGGCAGCGAGGGTTTCACCGGCCTGCGCAGCTACTCGGTCTCCGGCCGGGTACGCGAGCCCGGTGTGAAGCTCGCGCCGGCCGGGGTCAGCGCGCGCAAGCTCATTGATGACTACTGCGGTGGCATGGCCGATGGGCAGCAACTGCTGGCCTATCTGCCGGGCGGTGCTGCGGGGGGGATTCTGCCGGCGAGCATGGCCGAGCTGCCGCTACACTTCGGCGAACTGGAAAAGCACGGCGCACTGGTTGGATCGGCGGCGGTGATCGTTCTCTCCGACCGTGACGACCTGCGCGCCGCGGTGCAGGCGCTGCTCGAGTTTTTCGCCGACGAAAGCTGCGGCCAGTGCACGCCGTGCCGGGTCGGCACCGAGAAGATGCTGGCACTGTTCGCGGCGCCTGAGCTCGATGTCGAATTGCTCAAGGAACTGGCGGCGGTGATGCGCGAGGCGTCGATCTGTGGCTTGGGGCAGGCGGCGCCGAATCCGCTCACCACGGCACTGACTTATTTCCCGCAGCAGCTAACGGTCATGGCTGCCCCCCCTCTTCCCCTTTTCCCCGGCCCTTCCCCCGCGCGGGGAGAAGGGAGATTGGTGAGTCGCGTACGCGACTTTCCCGGTACGGAGGAAGCGCGATGAGTGATGTAGTACGGCCAGTGCAAGCGACGCAGCTGCTCTTTGAACTCGACGGTCGCACGCTGACGGCTCTGCCCGGCGAAACGATCTGGCAGGCCGCCAGGCGCGCGGGCACGACGATTCCGCATCTATGCACGCGCGAGGCGCCGGACTATCGGCCGGGCGGCAACTGCCGGGCGTGCATGGTCGAGATCGACGGCGAGCGCAACCTGGCGCCGAGTTGCACTCGCCAGGTCAGCGCCGGCATGCGCGTGCACAGTGACACTTCCGAACGCGCGCTGAACAGCCGGCGGCTGGTGATGGAACTGCTGCTCAGCGAGCAGCCGCCGCGCCCACAAGCGCACGATCGCAACGCGTCGTTCTGGCACTGGGCCGAGCAATTGGGCTTGCAGGACAGCCGTTTCCCGTCGCGCGCCGCCATGGCCGGCACAGCGCCCGCCCCCCTCCCCGACCGCAGCCACCCGGCGATGAGCGTGCACCTCGACGCCTGCATCCACTGCCAGCTGTGCGTGCAGGCCTGCCGCGACATCCAGGCCAACGACGTGATCGGCATGGCCGGTCGCGGCGCAGCGGCGAAAATCGTCTTCGATCTCGACGATGCCATGGGCGATTCGAGCTGCGTCGGCTGCGGCGAGTGCGTGCAGGCCTGCCCGACCGGCGCGCTGATGGCGACGACGATGCAGGCCGCAGACGGCAGCGGCCTGCTCGCGACGGGGGAGTCGGTCGACCGCGTCGTGCCCAGCATCTGCCCCTACTGCGGCGTCGGCTGCCAGATCGACTATCAGGTGCGCAAGGAGCAGATCGTCGCCGTCACTGGCCGCAATGGTCCGGCCAACCGCGAGCGCCTGTGCGTCAAGGGCCGCTTCGGCTTCGATTACGTGCACTCGCCGCAGCGCTTGCTGACGCCACTGATCCGCCGTGACGATGCGCCGAAAGTTGCCGACGCCACCTTCGACCCGGCCAATCCGCTTACCCATTTTCGCGAAGCGAGCTGGGACGAAGCGCTAGAGCGCGCCGCCGCAGGGCTGCGCGCGATACGCCAGCAGCACGGCGGCAAGGCGCTCGCCGGCTTCGGTTCGGCCAAGTGCAGCAACGAGGAAGCCTACCTCTTCCAGAAACTGGTACGCACCGGTTTCGGCACCAACAACGTCGACCATTGCACGCGGCTGTGTCACGCCTCCTCGGTAGCGGCCCTGATCGAGGGCGTCGGCTCCGGCGCGGTTTCGGCATCGTTCATGCAGATCGACAAGGCCGAAGTGGCGATTCTCATCGGCTGCAACCCGGAAGCCAACCACCCGGTCGCCGCGACTTTCTTCAAGCGTGCCGCGCGCCGGGGCACGCGGCTGATCGTCATCGATCCGCGCCGCCACGGCCTGGCGCGCTTTGCCGATCAGACCCTGCAGTTTCGCCCCGGCAGCGACGTCGCGCTGCTCAACGCCATGCTGCACACCATTGTCGACGAGGAACTCTTCGACCCGGCCTATATCGCCCGTTACACCAGCGGCTTCGACGCCATGCGCGCACACCTGGCCGCCTACAGCCCGGAAGCGATGGCCGAAGTCTGCGCTATCGCCGCCGCCCAGATCCGCGAAGTGGCACGGCTCTACGCGCGCTCGAAAGCGTCGATGATCTTCTGGGGAATGGGCATTTCGCAACATGCCCATGGCACCGACAATGCGCGCTGCCTGATTGCCATGGCGCTGATGACCGGCCACATCGGTCGCCCCGGCACCGGCCTGCATCCGCTGCGCGGGCAGAACAATGTCCAGGGGGCATCGGATGCCGGCCTGATCCCGATGTTCCTGCCCGACTACCTGCCCATCTCGCTGGCCGCCAATCGGCAAGGCTTCGAGCAATTGTGGAAGACGACGCTCGATCCTCAGCCGGGGCTGACCGTTGTCGAGATCATGAACGCCGCTGCTGCCGGCGACATTCGCGGCATGTACATCGTCGGCGAAAACCCGGCCATGTCGGACCCCGATCTCAAGCACGCGCGCCAGGCGCTGGCGTCGCTCGATCACCTGGTGGTGCAGGATCTGTTTCTCACCGAAACCGCCATCTACGCCGACGTCATCCTGCCGGCCTCGGCCTGGCCGGAAAAGGAAGGCACGGTGACGAACACCAATCGCCAGGTTCAGCTCGGCCGCCAGGCCCTGCCGCTGCCCGGCGATACCCGGCCTGACTGGTGGATCATCCAGGAACTGGCGCGCCGCCTCGACCTCGACTGGCAATACGAAGGACCGGCGGCAATCTATGCCGAAATGCGCCAGGCGATGCCCTCCCTGGCCCATATCAGTCGCGAGCGGCTCGAACGCGAGGGCTCGGTCAGCTACCCGTGTGCCGGCGAGGATCTCCCCGGTGCCGACGTCGTCTTCGCGAACGGCTTCCCGACGCCGAGCGGCCGCGCCGGCTTCGTCGCCGCCGCGCTGCTACCGCCCGACGAGCAGCCCAGCGAGGACTACCCGCTGGTGCTATCCACCGGGCGACTGCTCGAGCACTGGCATACCGGTGCCATGAGCCGGCGCAGCGCGGCACTGGACGCCCTGGAACCCGAAGCGGTGGTTACCGTCAGCGACCAGGATCTGCGCCGACTTGGCCTCGCCGACGGCGAGCGCGTCCGCCTGATCACCCGGCGCGGCGCAATCGAGGTCACGGCACATGCCGATCCGGCGGTCGCGCCGGGGTCGCTGTGGCTGCCGTTCTGCTTCCACGAAGCCGCCGCCAATCGCCTGACCAACCCGGTGCTCGACCCCTTTGGAAAAATTCCCGAGTTCAAGTATTGCGCCGTGCGCCTGGAGCGCGCCGGAATCTCATGAGGCGCGTTTGGATGCTCAAGTTCCTGCACCGGCTAGGCATTGGCGTCGCCCTGCTGGCGGCCCTTCTGTGGGCTGCCGGCCAACTCGGCCTGTTCACCGGCACGCCGCCGAGCGACCTGGGCGTTCGCGACGGAAAGCTCCCTCGACCATCGGCAACACCGAACAGCGTCAGCAGCCAGGCCAGGCTATGGCCAGATCATCCGCAGGGTGAGTACGCAGACATCGCACCGCTGGCGCTGCTGCGCAGCGATGGACCAGCCACCATCGCCAAGCTCAAAACGCTGCTGGCGAGCGAGCCGGGAGCCACCCTGATCGACAGCCGAGCCGACTATCTCTATGTGCAATACACCACCCGACTGCTGAAGTTCGTCGACGACGTCGAATTCTGGTTCGACCCGGCCAACGAGGTGATCCAGGTGCGCTCGGCATCGCGCATCGGGCGCAGCGACCTCGGCGTCAATCGCCAGCGCATCGAAGCCCTGCGCCAGCGGCTCGCGAACTCCTGATCGAAGGCAGGATGCGATGTCGACAGCGGTGATCGAAATAGTTCACTGTCCCGTCCTGACGCAATTCTTGCCCACTTGCTTGGCCACATAGACGGCCTGGTCTGCCGCCTTGATCAGCTCTTCAAAACTTGCGACGGCAGGCGTTCTGGCCGCAACCCCGACACTGATACTACCGTGCCAGGGCTCACCGCCAGTCGGCACGCGCAGGGCCGCGACAGCTATCCGGGTCAACTCGGCGATATGCATTCCGCCCTCCTTGTCGGTATCCGGGCAGATGACCAGAAATTCGTCGCCACCGAGACGGCAGACCACGTCGTCACTGCGAAAGGAATGCTGCAGCCTCTTGGCCAACTCGATCAGCACCCCATCGCCCGCGTCATGGCCACAGGTATCATTGACCCGCTTGAAGTGATCCGCATCGATCATCATGCACACCAGCGGCGAATCGTTCTCGACCGACTCCTCCCATAGCGATGCCAGTGCCCGCAGCGCGTGGCGGCGATTGGGAAGCCCGGTAAGGGCGTCGGTCAAAGACAGTTCGACCAGTTGAAGATTCGCTTCCGACAGTTCCCGGGTACGTTGGCGCACTTTCTCTTCGAGCGAGCGATTCAAGGCCAGCAAATCCCGGTTCCTCGCCGAGACCTGATTGAACAGGCCGTTTAGCGCGATGAGCAGGGGCTCGGTGGCATTGTTGCTGGCTTTCTCTTTTTCGTCATAGGCTCTGCTTGCTTCCATACCACTCCCGATGGCGGCCATCTGCCTGGCCATGTTCTGGTCTGAACCGAGGATGTGATAGGCGAGCCAGTGCGTCAGAAGATCAAGAATATGCTTTGCCGCATCGAGATTATCCGGAGTAACACCGGCATGCATGGCGCTGATCTCGCGCAGAAAACTGCGATGCGCTTCAATGTGAGGGCCGAGATGACGCCGATCGATACCCACTTTCAACATCAAGGCCTCTTCTTCCTGGAAATGGTACCTGGCGTAATCGGCCAGCTTCGCGAAGACCTCTTCAAGGTCACTGAAGGCGACTTTGTTTTCCGTCAGCAGGTCGCCAAACTGGTTGATGATCCCGACCAGATGTTGATGCTGCTGATCGACATCTGAAAAGCCGGTAACAAAGTGCTTGTCCCAACGAAATGATTCCATAGACGAATTGCCTCCCCCGTTGATTTCCTGCTCCCGTAAGCGCTGCCGAGCGAGCACTTTGCACAGCGCAATGGCGACTCGGGCCGTCGCCACTCGCTGCGCGAAGTTCTATGCCTGCTGATTTCCGGCAGGCGCAGCTCCAGCGCCGGTGGTGCCAAGCTGACGGGTCAGCAAAGCGCCGCCCTCGACTGTTCCTTTTGTCCAAGGAAGCAGGGCATCCTACCAATTTTTCTCGAAGCTTGCGGGCCAAGGCGATCACCCAAGTCCGGCGATTGACATTCTCGCCGAGCGGCTGCCATGACTCTGGCACACACGCGGGAGTGGCACGAAGGTCGCCTCGTAGGGAATGACCTCGGTGCAGCGCCGACGTAAGGGAAACGCCCGCATCGCGCGATGTTCGCTTCGCTACTGCTAGCGCGGTTGGCGCAATACTTTGAATAAGCGCCACTCTCCCACAGGCCTTGCCGGAAGGCGGTGACAGATCAGCAAGGAACAAAAGCACCGATTCCCAACCAGCTTGCTTCGCTCATGGCTTGCGCCTGCGCGTGTATTCACATACCCTCAGCTCATGGGTGTCGGTTTATCTTACACTCCGCGCTGGCGCCGGCCGCCAATACTTTTCCATACGTCTGTTTATAAACAATAATTGCTATCAGCCATGATTATTGCATAGACGTCAACTTGACGGTGGAGGCATTCAAGGCCCACATGTCAATCGACCGACCACTTCGCAATTTCAACCCTTTTTTGATTGGAGAAGCATCCATGTCACGCATGAGCGTTGTAGTCGGTAGTGCTACCTTCGTGCTCGGCGCACTCGCCTGGCATCCTGCGTCTGCCATAACCATAACCATCGATGACTTCGTTACCGTACAAAACGCGGAGGTGCTTGCCAGCGCCCCACCAATTGCGTCTGCCGGAAGCGCGCTAGCTGCCCCCGGTGTAATTGGCGGCGAGCGCGATCTCTACGTTGAAAAAACCGCCGGAGACGATGACGAGCGGGTGCGAGCTCGGATAAACCCGAGCGGACTAAACTTGCTGCGCATGACGATTGACGATGCAAAGGGGCGCGTGGTAATGACCTGGGACGGAAGCGATGGCCTGTTCGCTCCCGGTCAGGTAAGTTATGCGGGCCTTGGCGGGATAGACTTCACCCAGGCGTTGCAACTCGACCTCCTGGTAACGTTTTCGGACGTCGGCGGTCCGGTCAAGTTTGTCTTCTGGGACGCAGCGGACCTCTCAGGGAACACTCGCGCCACGACGACATTCACGGTCCCTGGGAGCATTCCTGCCGCCTCGAGCGTCACGCTCTCCAAGACCTTCTTGTCTTCCGATTTCACCGCGACGGGCGGAACCCTGGCCAGTATTTTCGCCAACGTCGGGGCAATCCAGATGGAAATCGATGCGCGCGCTGTAGCGCAGGAAGGGTGGGACGCGCGCTTCGACTATGTTCGCGCAACTGGCACGCTGCCGCCGACCGGCGTGCCCGAACCGTCCACACTGGCGCTCCTGGGACTCGGTCTCGTTGGCCTGGCACAGCGTGCCCGTCGCCACCGCAACTCCCCGACCGCCTAAACGAGCCTAGAGTAGAAACCGACACAGTAACGGGGCCGCCCATCCCTTCGCTGGCCCCGTTCAGTCTTCCTGGCGACATTCTGCGGCAGATGCGAAAACCGATTCATCGTCCTGGCTAGAACTCGACCCTGCCCCTGAACAGGAAAACGCGGGCCCCGCAACTGCGGCGCCCGCGCTTCTTGGGGAGAAAGGACTTACTTGCTGATCGACTCACCCGGCGTAACGATACCCAGGAAGCTGTCGGCCTTGAGCGCGGCGCCGCCGATCAGGCCGCCGTCGATGTCTTTCTGAGCGAGCAGGCCGGCGGCGTTGTCCGGCTTCATCGAGCCACCGTACTGGATGCTGATCGACTGTGCGACATCGTCGCCGAAGAGCTTGGCCAGCAGGCCGCGCACCAGTGCATGCGCCTCCTGTGCTTCGCCATCGCTGGCGGTAACGCCGGTGCCAATGGCCCACACCGGCTCGTAGGCGACGACGGTGCGCAGCGCTTCGTCAGCGGAAAGCCCGGCGTAGGCGCCATTGACCTGCGTCGTCAGCACGCTTTCCAGCTTGCCGCCCTTGCGCTCGTCGAGGGTCTCGCCGATGCAGACGATCGGGCCCATGTCCAGCGAAAGAACCTTCTTGATTTTCTTGTTGACCGTTTCGTCGGTCTCGCCGAAATAGCTGCGCTGCTCGGAGTGGCCGATGATGACCATATCGACACCGATGTCCTTGAGCATGTCGGCACTGACCTTGCCGGTGAAGGCACCCTGGTTTTCCCAGTGCACGTCCTGCGCCGCGAGCTTGACGTTGCTGCCCTTGACGACGTCGGCGACCTTGGCCAGCGCCAGATAGGTGGGAGCAATGGCGACGACGACGTTCTTGATGTCTTTGGCGGCGGCGACCACTTCGCTGGCCAGCCTGACTGACTCGGCAACCGACTTGTTCATCTTCCAGTTGCCGGCAATAACGATTTTACGCATGGTATTCCTTTTGTTGGTTAATGTGAAAGTCGCGCAAGCGACTCACGAAACTCCCTTCTCCCCTTGCGGGAGAAGGGGCAGGGGAAGAGGGAAAACGGTCATGGCTTTCATCATCAGGGGTGTCTCGACATGTCATGACCGTTAATGTGAAAGTCGCGCAAGCGACTCACGAAACTCCCTTCTCCCCTTGCGGGAGAAGGGGCAGGGGAAGAGGGGGAAACGGCCATGACTTTCATGATCTGGGGCATCTCGACAAGGCATGACCGTTAGGCATGATTCGGGGAGCAGGAGCAAGGCGGCCCCGGCACCCTGGCGGGGCCCCGGGGCCGCTCGGCTTACTTCTCGGAGAGTGCGGCGACGCCCGGCAGGACCTTGCCTTCGAGGTATTCGAGCGAAGCCCCGCCACCGGTCGAGGTGTGCGTGACTTTCTTCTCGGCGCCATATTTCTTGGCCGCGGTGGCGGTGTCGCCACCACCGATCACGGTCGTCGCCCCTTTGGCCGTCGCCTCGACAATGGCGTCTGCCATCGCCTTGGTGCCGGCTTCGAAGTTGGGAAATTCGAAAACGCCCGCCGGGCCGTTCCAGATGATGGTTTTGGCGTTCAGGATGGCGTCGGTAAACACCTTCGTCGATTCAACTCCGCAATCAAGCCCCAGCCAGCCATCGGGAATCCCATCGACATCGCTGGCGACACCGGTGTTGGCATCGGCGGCGAACTTGTCGGCGATGACGAAATCGCTTGGCAGCAGAATCTGCTTGCCGTTGGCTTTCGCCTTGGCCATCAGCTCCGGGACCAGCTTGGCACCCTCCTCGTCGAACAGCGAGTTGCCGATCGGCATCCCGGAAATCACTTTCTTGAAGGTAAACGCCATGCCGCCGCCGATGATGATCTGGTCGGCCTTGTCGAGCAGGTTGTTGATCAGCTGGATCTTGTCGGCCACCTTGGCGCCACCGAGGATCGCCAGCAACGGCCGTTGGGGGGATTCGAGAACTGCCGAGAAGGCCGCCAGTTCCTTGTTCATGAGATAACCCGCCGCACGCTGCGGCAGCTGCACGCCGGTCATCGACGAGTGATCGCGGTGGGCGGTACCAAAGGCGTCGTTGATATAGACGTCGGCAAGCCGGGTCAGCGATGCACGGAAGGCCTTGACCTTCTCGGGATCGGCCTTGATCTTGCTGACGCTGCCGTCGGCCGCCTGGACGGTGCCCTTGCCTTCTTCCTCGATGTGGAAGCGCAGGTTCTCGAGCAGAATGACTTCGCCGGGCTTGATGCTGGCGCAGGCGGCTTCGACGTCAGGGCCGACACAGTCCGAAAGAAAGCTCACCGGGCGGCCGAGCAGCCCCTCCAGTGCGGTGGCTACGGGCTGCAGGCTGAATTGCGGCATGGCCTTGCCGTCCGGACGGCCAAGGTGCGACATCAGAATGACCGCGGCGCCCTTGTCCAAAGCCGACTGGATCGTCGGTAGCGCGGCTTCGATGCGCTTGGTATTGGTGATCGCTCCGGTCACCTTGTCCTGTGGGACGTTGAAATCGACGCGGATGAGTACGCGTTTGCCGTCAAGGGCGAGATCTTCGATGAACAATTTGGACATGTTTTCCTCGAGAAAGAGTGTTGCTGGATTAGAGGCGGACTACGAATCGAAAATGGCAGGGTGTCTCGGTTGCGGCCACAAAACGCCCCCTCAACAGGGCACCCATGCGCCACTGCGTTGAGAACCTGGAACATCGGGGAAAGCGTTTTAACCACGCAGACGAAGTATCCTTGGCGCCGCTGCCGGAGTCAAATGCCTTTCGGCGATTGGCGCGAGCAGTCACGCGGATAGCGCGGCATGGTTTTCTTCTCGCGCCGAAAAGGGCGCCGGTCGTCGCCACTTTTATGTAGTTACCGTGACACAATGACTTGAACAAGACAACAAGCGCTCAGCCAGCGGGCAAATCCTCGCTGGCGCTGCTGCCCGCCTTGACCACCAGGATGTCTTCCATCACCAGATACTCGAGATCCGAGCCGAAGAACATATTCAAGGCGTCGGTCGGCGAACAGATCATCGCTTCGCCGCGGCGGTTGAGCGAGGTGTTGAGAACGACGCCGTTGCCGGTCAGTTTTTCGAGTTCGAGCATCAGGTCGTAATAGCGCGGATTGAATTCGCGTTGCAGTACCTGCGCCCGCGAGCTGCCGTCTTCGTGCACCACTTCCGGAACGCGTTCCTGCCAGCCTTCGGCAACCTTGAAAGTGAAGGTCATGAAAGGGGCCGGGTGATCGCTGCCGAGCATCTGCGGAGCGACCGTATCGAGCATGCTCGGGCAGAACGGACGCCAGCGCTCGCGGAACTTGATCTGCGCATTGATCCGGTCGGCAACGCCGGCAATGCTCGGGCAACCAAGGATCGAGCGACCGCCAAGCGCACGCGGGCCAAACTCCATACGCCCCTGGAACCAGGCCACCGGGTTGCCGGCCACCAGCAGCGCGGCAATTTCCTGTGCCACGTCGCGCAGCCGCTGCCCTTGCGGTTTTTCCGGATGGCGAGCACAGGCGGCAAGAACGTCTTCGTTGCTGTACGCCGGGCCGAGAAAGACATGCGCCATTTTTTCGATCGGCACGCCGCGCTGCACCGAGACGTAGCCCGCAGCGCCGACGGCAGTCCCGGCATCGCCCGAAGCCGGCTGCACGAACAGTTCCTTGACGTCCGCGCGGGCGATGATCTTCTGGTTGAGCTTGACGTTCAGTGCGCCACCACCGGAGAAAGCGAGCCGACCGGTTTCGCGCAGAATGTCGCCCAGGTAATGCTCGATCATCTGCAGCGACAGATCCTCGAACAGCTTCTGCATGCTCGCCGCGTAGTGGATATAGGGATCGTCGGCGCTGTCGCCGGCACGCTTCGGGCCCAGCCACTCGATCAGCTTCGGCGAGAAGTAGTAGCCTTTGCCCTGCTCCTTGTAGCGGCGAAAACCGATCACATTGGCGTAGTCGGTGTTGACCGTCAGTTCGCCATTCTCGAACTTTGCCAGACGCGAGAAATCGTAGCGATCGGGGTCGCCATACGGGGCCATGCCCATCACCTTGTACTCGCCGTCCAGCATCTCGAAACCGAGATACTCGGTCAAGGCGCCGTACAGTCCGCCCAGCGAATCGGGGTCGTAGAACTCCTTGATCTTGTGAATTCTGCCGTTTTCGCCGTAACCGAAGAAAGTGGTCGCGTACTCGCCCTTGCCGTCGATGCCGAGGATCGCCGTCTTCTCCTTGAAACCCGAGCAATGGTAGGCGCTGGACGCATGCGCCAGGTGGTGCTCGACGGGCACGATTTCGGTCGTCTTGAGATCGAAACCGAGCTGCAGCAGACACCATTCGATGCGTTTTCGATAGCGGAAGAAACGCCGGTTGCCGGTCAGGAGGGCGTCCAGCGCCCGATCCGGCGCATACCAGTAGCGTTTGGCATAGTGCCAGCGGGCGCCTTCGGCGAGGCTGATCGGCGCAAAAGGAATAGCCACCGCGTCGACCTCGGCCGGCTTGATGCCGGCAAATTCCAGGCAGAACTTCGCCGCTTCGTAGGGCATGCGATTCTTGGCGTGCTTGTCGCGGACGAAGCGCTCCTCTTCCGCTGCGGCAACGAGCTTGCCATCGATGTACAGCGCGGCCGAAGGATCGTGGGTCAGCGCGCCGGAAAGTCCGAGTAGGATCAGTGCCAAAGTCGAGGTCTCACAGAGTCACACGTCGGGTCCCGCTAGCCAACTGGCCGCTGCGGACCGACGAAAGCGCCGAGTATACCTGCTGCAATGCCCCGCACGCGGAAGCAAGGACGCGACATCGCCCGGACGGTCTGCTCAGGCAGTGACGGGAAGGCGCGCCAGATAGTCCTGATGCACGGCCAGGCTGAGCGCATTGGGGCGCAGCGCCTTGACCACCGCCAGCGCATCCTCTTTGGCATAGCCGCGTTCGACGAGAATCTGCGCCGCCATCAGGCCCGTCCGGCCTGAGCCGCCCTTGCAATGCACGGCAATCCGTTTGCCGGCGTCGAGCAGTTGATGGACGGCTGCGCGCTGCAGCTTCCACGCGGCGGCAAAATCGTCTGCCGGCGCGTGCTCATCCGCGATCGGCAGGTGAAACCATTGCAGCCCGTTCTGCGCGCAGAGCGTCGGCAGGTCGGATACCGCATTGCTCGCCATTTCGGCCTCCTGCATCAAGGTGATCACGGCGCTGGCGCCGGCCGCCTTGAGTTGCTTGAGCGCGGTCTCGGTGTCAAGTTCTTTGGTCCCCGGACAAGGGGTCAATATCAGACCACCGGCAGGCGCTGCCAAGGGCAACAGATCGGATGGATGGCTAGGCATGGGGTTCCTTTGCTGGCTGGACAATGCCGCCAGTCTACAGCTGATTGTCGCTGAGCTGAAGCGAAGAGATTTGCTCACTTGTTGACGACTTGTCGGCCCATTTGTACCTTGCACGGCGCAAGCTACGCCGCGCTAACGGTCATGACAATCGAGACACCCCAGATCATGAAGGTCATGACCGTTTCCCTCCACTTGCAGTGCGCATTCCGGCTTGCACGCCGGAATCGTTCGCCGAGCGGGGAGCATGCTCCCCGAATTCCCCGCCTCACCCCCCGGCCCTTCTCCCGCGAGGGGAGAAGGGAGTTTCGTGAGTCGCTTGCGCGACTTTCACATTAAAGTCCGCGGTCCGACTCACGTTCTGAAACGAAGGAAAAGTGATGCCCAAATTTGCCGCCAACCTGACCATGATGTTCAACGAAGTCCCCTTCCCGCAGCGCTTCGCCGCCGCGGCCAGGGCCGGCTTCCGTGCCGTCGAGTTTCTCTTCCCATACGACCATCGCCCCGCCGAGGTGGCCGGGTGGTTGCGGGAGAACGAGCTCGCAAGCGCTCTCTTCAACCTGCCGCCGGGCGACTGGGCCGGCGGCGAACGCGGGCTGGCTGCCTTGCCGGGTCGCGAAGCAGATTTCCGCGCCAGCGTCGCCCGTTCGCTGGAGTACGCATTGGCCATGGGCACCCCCCGGATGCACGCGATGGCCGGTTTGCTACCGGCGCATGCCGACCAGGCATACCGGGCAGCCTGCCGTGAGACCTACCTCGAAAACCTGGCCTATGCCGCGCGGGAATTGGCAAGGCATGGGCGGACGCTTCTGATCGAGCCGATCAACGGGCGCGACATGCCCGGCTACTTCCTCGCCAGCCAGGCCGAAGGGCACGCCATCCGCGCGGCAGTGAACGAGGCGAACCTCAAGGTGCAGATGGACTTCTACCATGCGCAGATCGTCGAGGGCGATCTTGCCACTACCTTCAGAAAGCACTTCGCCGGCATTGGCCACGTGCAGATCGCCAGCGTCCCGGCCCGCCACGAACCGGACGACGGCGAAGTCAATTATCCCTACCTCTTCAGGCTACTCGACGAGCTCGGTTACGACGGCTGGGTGGGCTGCGAATATCGACCGCGAGGCAATACGGAAGATGGCCTGGCTTGGTTGCGGGCCGCGCTTCGATAAGCCGACGAGGAATCCCCATGGCGATCGTGGCTACCGGCGATGGCGTTTTGGCTAGCATCCATCGTCCACGCCTGTGTCGAGGACCACCAGCCAGCGTCCACGACATCGCCCAACTAGTGGATAAACGGCGTAGCCAGCGCAGGAAACACGCCACCAGCTTGCAGCGCGCCTGGACGATAGGGGCAAAAAAACCAGGGGAAAAACCGGGGGGGGGTGGGAGCGCGGCCAAGCGCGCCCCCACCTTGCTGCAAACTACTCCGCCTCGCCGGGCGGGCCAGTCAGACTACGCCACGCCGTTGCTGGCGTGGCGCGAACTGCGACAGGACTCAAGCGTTGCGCTCGCGCATCCACTTGCCAACCGTCGGCGCCAGCACCTTCTGCGACAGGCCGCCGGTGTAGATACCGATGTGGCCGGTGGCGATGGCGAACTCCGTGTAGTCCTTGCTGCCGACATGCTTGCCAAGGGCAACCGTGCACGGTGGCGGCACGATATGGTCCTTCTCGGCGAAGATGTTGAGGATCGGGATGGTGAGATTCTTGAGATCGACCTTGCGACCGCCGATCTCGAGGTCACCCTTGACCAACTTGTTGCCCTTGAGGAAGTCGCGGACGAACTCCTTGAACATCTGACCACCAGCATCGGGCCCACCGAACAGCCACTTTTCCATGCGCAGGAAATTCTGCACAGCCTGGCGATCGTCGAGGATATCGATCACGTCGGCGTACTTGCCGTAGTTCAGGATGAATGGAGAGGCCATCATGAACGACTCGTTGAGTACCGTGGCCGGCACGTTGCCATGCACAGCCACCATCTGCTCGACGTCGGCCTCGGCGCCCATGGTGAACATCAGGCCCTCGTGTGGCTTGTGATTCGCCTTGTAGGCGTCGAAGTCAATAGGCGTAACGGTCAGGACCAGATGGCTGATCTTGTCCGGGTTGAGCGTCGCATAGGTGGTTGACATGGCGCCACCCTGGCAGATCCCCAACAGGGCAATCCTGTCGACGCCGTGGTGCTGACGAATGAAGTCGACGGTGTCATCGAGGTAACCGTTGATGTAGTCGTCAATGGTCCTGAATTTGTCGACCTGACGCGGGTAGCCCCAGTTGTTGAGGTAGACGTCAATACCCTGGTTCAGCAAATTGCGGACCAGTGAGCGATCCGGTTGCAGGTCGGCCACTTCGTAGCCGTTGATCAGCGGCGGCACGATGAGCAGCGGCGTCTTCATGATCTTCGCCTGCTCGACGAGCGCGTGGTAATGGTAAACCTCGATCCCGTCCTGCTCGAAGATAACGTCCTTCGGCGTGCTGCCGATGTCGATATCGTCGTCGGTCATCTTGGTGAGATTGCTGATGCCCTTGGTGAGCTTCGCGTTCAGGGCGGCGGTTTCCGCGGCGATGTCGGCGGGAAGAATCTGTATTGGGAAAGAAAACATAGGGGTAGCGTCCTCCTAAAAGTCTATTAGCTTGTCAGCCGGATCAACAAGGGTCGGGCGGGCTCTGCCTACTCGCTCTTGGCACGACGCGCCGCGGTAGTACGAGCGGCAGGCTTCGCTGCTGCTGTTGCGGGAGGCAAGGACTTCTTGAGCAGGCGGACCTCTCTCTTCAGGTCGTGGATCACCTGGTAGGTTTCGTCCAGCTCGCTGCGAGTGGGCATATCCAGGCCGCGGAAGATGTCCTCGACGACAGCGCGCTGCGCCAGCTTGAACGCATGCTGAGCCTTGGTAAAATCGTTTTGCGTGTCGAGGAATTCCTGCTTGTTGAAGGTCACCAGCAGCGACTTGTCTGCGGTGCGATACCAGAGACTCATCAGCTGGCGTACGGCCGTGATCTTGTCGCCTTTGGCAGCAACCTTGCCAAGCTCATCGACGGTCGCTTCGACGGCCGTGGCAAGCGCCTCGGCGAAGCGCTTGTGAAACGCCAGGCTGGTCTTGCGCAGATCAACGACCGCGTCGACCAGCCGCAAGGTTTTGGCGTGCTTCTCGCGCGATGCGCCAAAGAGGGGGATCTGACCGACGCCGGGGACATCGCCTTCCATCGACAGCAGACGATTGAGACCCGACGTGCCACCGAGCATCGCTTCGCCAACGTGCCCCGACGAGGCCGCCTGCATCAGAAAGGACAGCCAGGGACCAAACGCATCGGGCATATCCTTGCTCATCGTCCCGGCAAGATCGCCGAGGTGAGAACTCATACCCATGCTGCGCTGGAGCATGGCAGTCGATTCCTTGGCCCAGTTATCGGCAAAACCCTTGAGGTCGGGACGCCAATCCTTGTTGGCCTCAAGGTTCGGTGCCACAACCTTCATCGACCGGAAAAAGAAATCCATTACCCGGGTCATTGCGGTCTGGCTGCCGGCCATGCGCTCCATAAGCATCTTCGCCGCATCATTGCTACCCTTGGTAGCCGCTTCAACGCCTTTCTTCACTGCTTCAACGGGGCTTGCCGTAGCGCCGCCTGGGAGATTCTGCAGCATCCCGGCCCAGTCGCTCATCATGCGCTTCTGCATATCAGCCCAAGCGTTGACGACGCCGCCTAGTTGCTCATTCGGATTATTACTTTCCACTCGTTCGATCTCCTTCCAGTGTGTCGGACACGCCTACCGTGATGCCGGGCAAATGCCCATCGGTAGACAAGGTGCTCTACAACCAAACAGCGGCCGTCCGAAGACGGCCGCGATCATGCAGTCGTACTGGCTAAAGCCTTGTCACGCCAGTGCCACCACCGCATCTGCCTTGTGCTTGGCCTCACCCTGCTCGTTGGCGCAGGTTAACTCGAGGCGTACACATTTCTCGCCGTTTTGTTCCAGCTTCTCGACGACTTTGCCGGTACAGACCATGCTTTCGCCGACCCAAGTGATCGCCGTGAAGCGCACCCCGAAAGTGCGGATCGCCTCCTGCGGCACCCATTGCGTCAGCAAGCGACCGAGGTAGGCCATGCCCAGCATGCCATGCGCAAAAACGTCCTTCATCCCGTTCGCGCGGACGTAGTCCTGGTCGAGGTGCAGGGGATGGTGATCGCCCGAGCCGGTCGCGTACAGCGCCAGGGTTAGACGAGACACCGGCTCCGTGGTGAACGAAGGGATCTCGTCGCCCACGTTGAGTGCATCAAAATTCGGTATTGTCATCGACTTTCCCCTATGCCCTGATGACGATCACAGTGCGCAGATCGCACACCGCTTCGCCCTGCCGGCTGACCTTGACATCCTTGACGATGAACTGCAAGGCACCGTTCTTCTTGTCGTAGATATCCGTCACCTGGCCGTCAAAATCCAGCGTATCACCTGAATAGACCGGCTTGTGATAGGTGAAAATCTGCTCGCCGTGGAGCATCTTGCCAAAGTCACAGCCCATGGTTGCGATGTAGTCGAAGGGCTCATCCTTGTCCATGTCCATGCAGAAAAAGAAAGTCGGAGGCACCAGCACGCCTGGCAGTCCGGCCTTCCTGGCCGCCGCTTCGTCAAAGTAGATGGGGTTCGTTTCACCCGTCGCCTTGGCGAACCACTTCAGTTGCCACGCCGTCGGGGTGACCGCGTGTGGCGGCACTTTCATGCCTATGTGTTTCTTGTCAATCAACATCTGCTTCACTCCTCGCCCACCCCGCAAGCCAAGCTTACGGGGTGGGAATCCTCGTTGGCGACTCGATCAGAGAACTTCGATGGCAATCGCTGTTGCTTCACCACCACCGGCGCAAAGGCCGGCGATACCGCGCTTGAGACCACGCGCCTTGAGCGCGTAGAGCAGCGTCACCAGAATCCGCGAACCGGTGGCGCCGATCGGATGACCGAGCGCGCACGCGCCACCGTTGACGTTGACCTTGTCACGCGACAGCTTGAGGTCGCGCATCGAGGCCATGGTCACCGCCGCGAAAGCTTCGTTGATCTCCCAGAGGTCAACATCCTCGGCCTGCCAACCGACTTTCTTGAGCAGGTTCTGGAAAGCAAACACCGGCGCCGTGGTGAACCACGACGGGTCGTGCGCAAAGGTCGAATGGCCGACGATGCGTGCCAGCGGCGTGACGCCGGCAGCCTTGGCATCCGATTCACGCATCATGACAAAGGCCGCTGCACCGTCGGAAATCGACGACGAGTTGGCCGGCGTGAGGCCACCGTCCTTCTTGAACACCGGCTTCAGCTTCGAGATCTTCGAGGCGTCGCACTTCATCGGCGTCTCGTCGGTATCGAAGACCGTATCGCCACGGCGGGTGCTGACCGTAACCGGCGCGATTTCGTCCTTGAAGAGGCCGCTGGTGACGGCATTCTGCGCCAGAGTCACCGACTCGACAGCGAAAGCGTCCATCTCTTCACGCGTGAAGGCGTATTTGTCGACACACAGCTCGGCAAACGCACCCATCGGCTTGCCTTTTTCGTACGCATCCTCAAGACCGTCGAGGAACATGTGGTCGTGCAGTACGCCATTGCCCAGCCGGTAGCCCGAACGGGCGGTGGTCAGGACGTGCGGTGCGTTGGTCATCGACTCCATACCGCCGGCAATGGCGATATTGACCGAACCGGCGAGCAGTTCGTCATGCGCGATCATGATCGTCTTTTGCGCCGAACTACACATCTTGGTCAAGGTGGTGCACGGCACCGAGGTCGGCAAACCTGCGCCGAGAACGGCCTGGCGCGCCGGCGCCTGGCGCACACCGGCCATCAGGCAGCAGCCCATCAGGGCTTCGTCGATATCCTCGACCTTGACGCCCGACTGCTCGACGGCGGCCTTGATGGCGACGGCGCCGAGCTCGGGGGCGGTGACCGCCGAAAACTGGCCCTGGAAGGAACCGACGGGGGTGCGCTTGGCACCTACGATGACAACTGATTCACTCATGTAACACTCCTTTCATGCAATGGGTATTGGCGGTATGGCCAACGCAAAGTTCGCGGGTGGTCGGCGATTACTTCGGCGCCATGCGAATGGAACCGTCGATGCGGATCACTTCGCCATTCAGGTACGAGTTCTCGCAGATGTGCTGAACGAGGGCGGCGTATTCGGCCGGCTTGCCCAGGCGCGAAGGGAAGGGAACCATCTGGCCCAGGGAATCCTGAGCGGCTTGTGGCAGGCCTTTGAGCATCGGCGTTTCGAAGATGCCTGGAGCGATGCACATCACCCGAATGCCGTGCGCCGCCAGTTCACGCGCCACCGGCAGCGTCAAACCAGCCACCGCGGCCTTCGAGGAGGCATAGGCTGCCTGACCGATCTGACCATCGAAAGCGGCAACCGAGGCGGTATTGACGATCACGCCACGCTCGCCCTTGTCGTTCGGCTCGTTCTTGCTCATTGCGTCAGCGGCCAGACGAATCATGTTGAAAGTGCCGACCAGGTTGATGCTCACCACGCGCGCAAAGGTGGCCAGATCGTGCGGGCCATTGCGGCCGAGCACTTTCTTGGGGGGTGCGACGCCGGCACAGTTGACCAGCCCGTGCAGCCCACCGAATTCATTCACTGCCATTTCGATGGCCGCAGTGGCGCTCGCTTCATCGGTCACGTCGGTCTTCGCGAAGCGAGCGTTTGCCCCCAACTCCGCCGCCTGCGCCTCACCGGCAGTGGCATCGATGTCGACGATCACCACTTTGCCACCCGCACGAACCAAGTTGCTCGCCGTCTCTGCGCCGAGTCCTGAACCCGCGCCTGTTACCACAAACACACTACCGTTGATTTGCATTTTAACCCCCAAAAAAATATCGCGACATCACGCGATGTCGCGCTACTGGTCCATGCCGACGTCGATCGTTGCGACCCGACATCGGCACGGAAGAATACGGTCCCCCCGCTGACCCGCCGCCATCCTGGTGACGCCGCAGCCGTGCCTGCGAAAATACTGCCCAGTGAAAAAATCGCACTGGCGGTCCGCCTCCCTGCTCACTGCGTCGCAGTGCCTACTTCCCGGCGGGACCGGTCGCAGCGACGAGCAATCGTGGCATTGTCGAATGCCGAGTGCTACTGAGTCAAGCTCTTGCTCTGCTCTGCGCTTACGCGTCAGCTACTCCGAGAGCAAAGCGCTTGCTGTGATGGCCGCCGACCTGGTTTCTGCCAGCACCCAGACCGAATCACCGCCGTCCCGTGCCGACAGCGGCCAGTGCAAACCGGTGCTGCCAACCCACAGCAGGCGTTGCGCGCGCTGATCCAGGGCAGCTGTCTGCAAAAGTTGACCTGGATCAGTCCGCCAACGGCCCGATGCCTTAGCATCTTCGCTTTGGCCGAAGCGCTTCGCGGCACCGACTGACGGGCACTCCGGCAACCATCGGAAGAGACTCCCATGAGCGAGAACTCCAAGCAATCCATCGAACCCTCCGTCGAGCCCGGCGTCAACGACGCAGCCCCACCACCCGCCCGCTTCTCGCGCCGCCTCAGCGATCGCCACACGCTCGATTCCCGCGCGCTGGAAGATATCGACCGCATGACCAACATCGCGCTTGGCAAACTGTGCGGTGGCGTTTCACCAGCGTCACTGGCCATGGCCTACCTCGACTGGACGGTGCACCTCGCCTCTTCACCCGGGAAACAGTTTCAACTGGGCGCCAAAGCGATCCGCAAGGCCATGCGCCTGGGCAGCTATGCCCTGACTTCGGCAATCACCGGCAAGGCCGAGCCGTGCATCGAGCCACTTCGCGACGACCACCGTTTCGACCATCCCGGCTGGCAACGCTTTCCCTACAACGTCATCTACCAGGGCTTCCTGCTCAATCAGCAGTGGTGGCACAACGCCACCACCGACGTACGTGGCATTGCGAAGCACAGCCAGGCCTCGGTGTCGTTCACCGCCCGCCAGATCCTCGACATGGCGGCGCCGTGCAACCTCCCCTTCCTGAACCCCGAGATCGCCGAAACAACGCTCAAGGAGCGCGGCGCCAATCTGGTGCGCGGCGCAAGCAACTACCGTGAGGACTTCGGCCGCTCGCTGCGCAAGGAAGCGCCCGCCGGGGTGGAAGCCTTCCGCGTTGGCGAGAACCTGGCCATCACCCCCGGCAAAGTGGTCTACCGCAATCACCTGATCGAGCTGATTCAATATTCACCGAGCACCGACACCGTTCAGCTCGAACCGGTACTGATGCAATCGGCGTGGATGATGAAGTACTACATCCTCGACCTTTCACCGCACAACTCGCTGGTCAGGTACCTCGTCGATCGCGGCCATACGGTGTACATGATCTCCTGGCTCAACCCGGGTCCCGAACACCGCAATCTGGGCATGGAGGACTACCGCCGGCACGGCACGCTGGCCGCGGTGGACGCCATCTCCGAGATGCAAGCCGGGCGCAAGATCCACAGCGTCGGCTACTGCCTGGGGGGTATTCTGCTGATCATCACCGCTGCAGCCATGGCCCGCGACGGTGACGATCGCCTGGCCAGCGTCACCCTGTTCACCACCATGACCGATTTCACCGAAGTCGGCGAAATCAACGTTTTCATGGACGCCAGCGAAGTGACGCTGCTCGAAGACATGATGTGGCAGAAGGGCTACCTCGATCACACGCAGGTTTCGGGGGGCTTCCAGATCTTGAAGTCTGCCGACCTGATCTGGTCGAAAATGGTCCGCGAGTATTACCTCGGACATCGCGAACCAATGTTCGACCTCATGGCCTGGAACGCCGACGGCACGCGCATGCCCTATCGCCAGCACTCCGAACTGCTGCGCCGACTGTACGTGGACAACGAGCTCTTCGAAGGCAAGTACATGGTCGAGGGCCGCGCCATTTCGATCAGCGACATCCACTGCCCGATCTTCGCCGTCGCCGCGGTCGCCGACCATGTCGCCCCCTGGCACTCGGTCTACAAGCTGCATCTGCAAAGCGATGCCACGGAACTGACCTTCGTCCTCACCAGCGGCGGCCACAACGTCGGCATCATCAACGAACCCGGCCACCCGGGCCGCTCCTTCCAGCTCAGCGTCTGCCACGAAGGGGACCGCTGTATCGACCCGGAAACCTGGAAGGAACGCACCCCGAGCACCGCCGGCTCGTGGTGGCCGGTGTGGCAGCAGTGGCTGACAAGGCATTCCTCGGGCAGCGAAGCGCCACCGGGCATGGGTGCGCCCGACAAGGGCTACCCGCCGCTGTGCGACAGCCCGGGAACCTACGTGCTGCAGAAGTAATCCGCATCCCTCGGCCGCCAGCGCCTCGAGAACGTCGACGACGAGACCAGAAGCATCCTCGTTGCTGGCGGGCTTCTATCAAGCTACCGGGCCTTGGTGGCCTGGTTACGTCGCGCGGCCCTGCGCTTGCAATCTCCCCTTGTTTCCGGAACAATAACCAAGCGCTTGCTTTCTTGGCACGTTCTTGCCATCTTCCGGAACCCACTTGATGAACCTGAGCACCGGCACCGTCGTGCCTTCCCCACCGCCTTCCCCCTACTCTCACTTGCTGGCCCCGCTCGATTTGGGCTTCACGACGCTCAAGAACCGCGTGCTGATGGGTTCGATGCACACCGGGCTCGAAGAGGAAAAGAACGGCTTCGTGCGCATGGCCGCGTTCTATGCCGAGCGCGCCCGCGGTGGCGTCGGGCTGATCGTCACCGGCGGCTTTTCGCCCAATCTGGCGGGGCGGGTCTACCACTTCGGTTCGCAGCTCAGTTTTCCCTGGCAGGTGCGCAAGCACCGCCTGATCACCGAGGCCGTGCATGCCGCCGATGGCAAGATCGCGCTGCAGATCCTGCATACCGGCCGCTATGCCTACCACCCGCTGAACGTCGCGCCGTCGAAGCTGCGCGCGCCGATCAACCGCTTCACGCCGCGCGCGCTGAGTGAGTGGGGCATTCGCAAGACCATCGGTGACTACGTGCGCTGCGCGCAGCTGGCGCAGACGGCCGGCTACGACGGCGTCGAGATCATGGGCTCCGAGGGTTACCTGATCAACCAGTTCATTGCCCAGCAGACGAACAAGCGCAACGACCAGTGGGGCGGCTCCTTCGAAAACCGCATCCGCTTCGCGGTCGACACGGTGCGCGCGACACGCGAGAAAGTCGGCCCCAATTTCATCATCATTTTCCGCCTGTCGATGCTCGATCTGGTCGAAGGCGGCAGCAGCTGGGAAGAAGTGGTGCAACTCGCCCAAGCCATCGAAGCGGCCGGCGCGACCTTGATCAATACCGGCATCGGCTGGCACGAGGCGCGTATCCCGACCATTGCCACCATGGTCCCGCGCGCCGCTTTCGCCTGGGTGACCAAGCGCCTGAAGGGTTCGGTGAGCATTCCGCTGATCACCACCAACCGCATCAACACGCCGGAAGTCGCCGAGGAAGTGCTGGCCTCGGCAAGCGCCGACATGGTGTCGATGGCCCGCCCCTTTCTGGCCGACGCCGATTTCGTCAACAAGGCGGCGGCCAACAGGAGCGACGAGATCAACACCTGCATCGCCTGCAACCAGGCCTGCCTGGACCACATTTTCAAGGGCAGGTTGAGCAGCTGCCTGGTCAATCCGCGCGCCTGCCACGAAACCGAGCTGATCATCGAGAAGGCGCTGACACGCAGGAAAGTTGCCGTCGTCGGCGCCGGGCCGGCAGGCATGGCCTGCGCCACCACGGCCGCCGAACGCGGCCACGCGGTCACCTTGTTCGAAGCGGCCGACCAGATCGGCGGCCAGTTCAACATCGCCAAGCGGATTCCCGGCAAGGAGGATTTCGCCGAGACGCTGCGTTACTTCGCTCGGCGCATCGAAACCAGCGGCGTGACCCTGCAGCTGAATCAGCGCGTCGATGCCGAACTGCTCAAGGCCGGCGGCTTCGACCATGTCGTGCTGGCCACCGGCATCAGCCCGCGCCAGCCAGCCATCACCGGCATCGACAGCGACAAGGTGAGCAACTACGTCGACCTCGTCGAAGGCCGCAAAGTGGCCGGCAAGCGCGTGGCCATCATTGGCGCCGGCGGCATCGGCTTCGATGTCGGCGAGTTCCTGACACATGCACACGACGAGCGGAGCGAAAGCGAACGCTTCAACGACGAATGGGGCATCGACCCGAGCTACGCGCATCGCGGCGGCCTCAAGCCGCCGCTCGATGAGCCGGCACCGCGGCAGGTCTTCCTGCTGCAGCGCAAGTCGTCGAAAGTCGGTGACGGCCTGGCCAAGACCACCGGCTGGATTCGCCGCACCCTGCTCAAGAAGCGCGGCGTGCAGATGATCGGTGGCGTGAACTACGAGCGCATCGACGACGCCGGCCTGCACATCACCGTCGATGGCAAAGCGACGACGCTGCCGGTCGACACCATCGTCGTCTGCGCCGGACAGGAATCGCGCCGCGAACTGCTCGCCCCCTTGCAGGCCGCCGGTATTGCGGTGACGCTGATCGGCGGTGCCGACGTCGCCGCCGAACTCGACGCCAAGCGCGCCATCGATCAAGGCACGCGGGTCGCCGCGGCGCTGTGATAATGGCTCGCCCGCACAAGCATCTCCGGCAAGCCGGTGCACGCCGGCTGCGCCGCGACGCCCGGGCCTGAGCCGATGCCCAGGCGAAAAGCAGAAGCCGGGCTCGAGCCCAATCGCCGCGCCGAGTTGCTGCGCGCAGCCGCCCGACTGTTCGTCGAAAAAGGTTTCGACGCCACCACCACGCGCGACATTGCCGACGCGGTCGGCATGCGCTCGGGCAGCCCTTTCTACCACTTCCGCAGCAAACAGGAACTCCTCAAGACGGCCATGGTGGAGGGACTCGACGCCGGCTACGCGCGCCTGCTCGCCGCCATCGACGGCATCACCGACCCCGAACAGCGACTGCGCATCCTGGTGCGCACTCACCTCGGCACCCTGCTCGAAGGTGAATGCCATGCGCCAATGCTGCTCGGTGAAACACGCGCCCTCGACGCCGCCGCGCACGCCGAAATCGCCGCCGCCTTCGACCGCTATCAAATGCCGTGGCAGACTACCCTCGACGAACTGCAGCACAGCGGCAAGCTCGCTTCGGCGGCGGCGCCGGTGCGGCTGCTGCTCTTCGGCATGCTCAACGGGTCCAAACACTGGTATCGCCCGGACGGAAAGCTGTCGCTCGATGAACTCGCCGATAGCGCGGTGGCGTTGCTGCTCGGCGAGTCGCGAACAATGGTGCCAGCAACAGGAACGCCCAAAGTGCCATGTTGACGACCCCGCAAACATCCTCCCCCGCCACTGCGAGGAACGCAGCGACGCGGCAGTCCAGCGCCGCCTTCTCGCCATAGCCGTTCCCTCGACTTCGATCAGCCAACGCGATTTTCACCCCACGAGCACACATGAACGCAGCGCCAGACTTCGCCCTGCAGCCCACACTAATCGGCGAAACGATTTTCCTTCGCCCGCTGCAAGCCGGCGATTTCGAGCCGCTCTACGCGGCCGCGTCGGATCCCGCGATCTGGGAGCAGCACCCGGAACCCTTGCGCTATCAGCGCGCAGTCTTTGCAGGCTTCTTTGCCAGCGCCCTCGCCTCCGGCGGTGCGCTGCTGGCTATCGAAAAACATTCAGGCGCGGTGATCGGGTCGTCCCGCTACTACGACTGGAATCCCGAGGCCAGGGAGGTAACCATCGGCTATACCTTCCTGACCCGTAAGCATTGGGGTGGCTCCACGAACCGCGAAATGAAGCAACTGATGCTCGGCCATGCCTTCCTGTTCGCGAAAGCCGTGTGGTTCCATATCGGCAGCGACAACCGGCGTTCGCGCAAAGCCATGGAAAAGATTGGCGGCCAGCTGTCGCACGAGGTCAGCGTCGAATCGAACGGCGTCGCGCATGACTACGCCTTCTACAAGATCGAGGCGCCACGGTGATTCGGCAGCGAAAGCAAGCGGCTGGCAATGCTGACGGCGCCAGGCGATGCCTCTGGCGCGGAACAGGACAATCGGCCCTCAGCTACTGTTTCTTGGCACCCACGTCAAATGTGCTCAGCTGTTTCCTTCGGCATTTCCTTGGTAGCATTCAGGCCCGCTGATCGTCCTCTTGTTCAACCCGGCCGCTTCGCGGTCGAGAAGCTCGCTCCGCAAGCAATCAAGCTACCGGTCATGACATGTCGAGACACCCCTGATCATGAAAGTCATGACCGTTTCCCTCTTCCCCTGCCCCTTCTCCCGCAAGGGGAGAAGGGAGTTTCGTGAGTCGCTTGCGCGACTTTCACATTAACGCCAGCTCATCACGCATGGAAGTCACCACCGTTGGCGATTTGCTGCACTGGTCATAGGCAAACCTTGCCATGGCACACGCACACTCAGCCATTGCGGCAAAGGCCGACAAGTACAGTCGCACGCGCTTCATGATTCGTTCTCGCCGTTACGCGGGACTCAACAAGGAAACAATGAATATTGGCCCTCTGGCTGACGACGAGCGTTGCAGATGGTGCTCCCACAGGCCTGCTGTTACTGCGGGAGTCGCGACCGCCTGTCGGTCGACCATCTCATTCCAACGAAACATGACGACCGCTTGTAAACTCCGCTGGAATCAGGTCGACTCTCGTCTTTTGGGCGACCGAATCCTGAAGAAGATCATTCTCCATTTGATTCGGCTGCATACCTGCGACCAGACAAAAACCAGCTTGCGCCTGACGCGCACGCGAGCCGCTCGGGATGACGAGGTTCGGATGAAGATCCTGGGTTTCACGAAGTTATGATTGTCGCGTGCGGAGGCCCGGGCTGAAACCCCAACCCCCGGGCCTGACGCGCCAGGGCAGAAAGCGTGCCGACCGTAGCGGCCGAATCGCTGTCGGCAAGGAGCTCTTTGCTGCTCGGCGAAACCGCCGCCCAAAGTGACTGAAGGAGGTGTCCGTGGACTTGAATCCAGATCCGAAGACGTCGCTACGCAGGCTTGAACTCCCTGCAAAGCGCGCTGAACGATTCCTGTCAATCCGCCAAGTGACGAGCGCTCTTGCCGCGCCCCTTTCGACGGAGGATTGCGCGATCCAGTCGATGCCGGATGCCAGCCCGGTGAAGTGGCATCTGGCGCACACGACGTGGTTTTTCGAGACCTTCGTGCTGGTGCCGCATCAACCCGGCTACCGGCCACTTGAGCCGTCCTATCGCGTGCTCTTCAATTCGTACTATTACGCGGTCGGGGACCGACACCCTAGACCGGAGCGGGGAATGCTCTCACGTCCAGGATTGGAACAAGTGCGCGCGTATCGCGATCATGTAGATCAGGCCATGCTCGAATTTCTTTCCGGGGAACGGGCGCTCCCCGCGGTGGACGCCTTGATCGAGCTCGGGCTGCACCATGAGCAGCAGCATCAGGAGCTTATCCTGACCGACATAAAACACCTGCTCTCGCGCAATCCCCTGAAGCCCGCATACCAGGAACAATGGCCGCTGACCGCTATTCACGCATGCGCGCGGCGCTGGATTTCTTGCGCAGCGGGTTTGCGCGAGATTGGCTACTCCGGCCCCGATTTCTGCTTCGACAACGAGACGCCGCGCCACCGCGTCTGGCTTGACGCCTTCCGGATCGCCTCGCACCCGGTGACCCACGGCGATTTCATGGAGTTCATCAATGACGGTGGCTACCGGCGCCCGGAACTCTGGCTCTCGGCCGGCTGGGAGGCGGCGATGGCCCGTGGCTGGCAGGCGCCTGCGTATTGGGAGAGTCGGGACGGGCGCTGGTATTCGTTCACGCTTCATGGCGAAGCGCCGGTGGACCCGCATACGCCGATCTGCCATGTGAGCTTTTACGAGGCCGATGCCTTTGCGCGTTGGGCGAACGCACGGCTTCCGACCGAGAGCGAATGGGAAGTGGCTGCACGCAGCTCGCCGCTGGCCGGAAATTTTCTTGAGAGCAGCGCACTGCACCCGCTCGCGCTGCGCGAGGCGTCGGCCAACGGGACGCCCGCACAAGCATTCGGCGATGTCTGGGAATGGACGCGTAGCGACTATGGGCCCTACCCCGGCTTTCAGTGTACCTCCGGTGCGGTCGGTGAATACAACGGAAAATTCATGAGCGGCCAATACGTGCTTCGCGGCGGGTCGTGTGCGACCCCTTGCAGTCACATCCGCGCAAGCTATCGCAACTTCTTCCCGCCTGATGCGCGCTGGCAATTCTCCGGCCTACGCCTGGCGCGCGATGGCGAATGATGCTCCGGTCGTCCAGCCCACTGGGCAGGCAAAATCGCGGCAACCACGACCTTGCCGCGGAAGCGCTGAAGCGCGCGCCCCTGCAAGGCGAGTTTGGAGGCGCGTTGTTCCAAAATCTGAAGGTCGCCTTTGGGTCACTAGCGCTCTTCCGTAAGCGTCACCGTACGGAGCATGGACGACTGGCAGCCATTTGCGCATCGCTACGCCATCCGGCGTAACAGCAAGCGCTTCTGGCCCTTCTATGACTGGCTCAATGCCTGGAACTTCGGCACCCGCAGTACTGACGCCTACTGGCCGCTCCCCCTTAGCCTGCGATTTTTTCCGCTTTGTGAGCTGAATCCATGCAAGGTCGCTAGCGAGGACGCCGCGTACCCATCAGGCGCCGGATATAGTCGGCAACGACCAATAACTGGCGCCTGTCCAGTCGCGCAATGATGTTGCGGATCATTGGCGCCATGATCCGGGTGGCGCCGGCTACCCCGAGATTGGCCGACTGCTGTACGACGAAGCCAACCTTGGCCAGCAGGAGTGGTTTGAGAAAGCAGTAGTCCATGCCGCTGTTGGTCAGTTCTACCACCAGGTCACCCAGCTCAGCGCGGTGCACCGTCGGGTCTTCGGCATGCTCGAGCGTATTCAGAAGCTGCACGGTCCTGGCGTGCAGATCCTCGGGATAGGCGATATGCAGGCAGTGTGGCTGAGCAGCGCGGGACATCAGTTTCTCCTTCGACAATCGCCGATCCCGCCGGCCGGGGTCAGCCGCGGCTGACCGGCGACCACTCGCGCCGTCAATGCCGGATGCAGATCTTTCCGAAATGGGCGCCGCTCTTCAGCCAGCCCATCGCTTCCTTGAGTTCTTCGAAGGCAAAGATGCGGTCGACCACCGGCTGCAGCCGATGCTGCTCGATCGCCCGCAGCATCGCCTCGAAACCGTCGCGATGTCCGACGGTGATCCCCTGCAGACGCACCTGGCGCGTCACCACCAGCCCGAGTGGCGCCGCCAGGCTCGACCCGGACAATACGCCAATCATCGAGAGCGTCCCGCCCGGCTTGATGCAGCGCAAGGATTGCGGCAGGGTCTTCTCGCCACCCAGTTCGACGATGTGATCGAAGCCGCGCCCGCCGCTGATCGCTCGCGCCGACCTGGCCCATTCCGGCGTCGTCAGGTAATTGATCCCGGCATCCGCGCCGACGGCTTGCGCGCGTGTCAGCTTCGCATCGCTCGACGAAATGACCGTCACGTGCGCACCGAGCAGCTTCGCGAACTGCAGGGCGAACAGCGCCACACCGCCGGTTCCCTGCACCAGTACGTGCGATCCGGGAGCGAGCGTGTCGTGGGTGACGACCGCGCTCCACGCAGTAAGCGCCGCGCAGGGCAGCGTTGCCGCCTGCTCGTCGGCGAGATGAGCGGGCACCTTGACGACGCCGCTTTCGGGCAGGCACACGAGATCGGCCATCATCCCGTCGACCGGCCCGCCAAGCGTCTGTGTCAGCCGATCGAGATCGGGGGCGCCGGCCAGCCAGCCCTGGTGGAAGCAGGGGCATGCGCGATCGCCGACGCGCACCCGGCTTACCCCTGCACCGACCTCGACGACGTCGCCGACACCGTCGGAAACCGGAATCAGCGGCAGCGTTCCGGTAAACGACCCGTAGCCGCGATCGGGTACGACCAGGTCGCGGTAGTTCAGCGAAGCCGCCTTCATCCGCAGCAACACCTGCCCCGGCCCGGGCTGAGGATCGCGCCGACTGGCCAACTGCAGATGGTCCATACCCCAGTCGTCCTGAATCTGGAAAACTCTCATCGCGCGCACTCCCAACGAGGTTGAAGACGACATCATGAGCTGGCACGCGGCGAGCTGCAACACGCTCCGGAGGGAAGGAGGAGGTGGCGGCGGGAGACGTGTCAACAACGAAAAGTATAGGAGGCCCGGTCAACCGCGGTCAATTGCAGATCCGCTCCCGGTGTATGAAATCGGCTCCGGCGGACGCTTGCCCGCCATCGAGAAAGCGGTGAAACCGGCGGAAGCCGGGGCGAAACCGGGGTAAGGCCGTTCGAAATGGCGCAGGTCATGCCAATTGCCGAGGCTCTTGTTCGAGTTCGCGCGGCACTATGCAAGACAGCTGCACAACCTTGCTTCCGGTGCTCGGGAGGGAACGCCTGACGACCTCGGCCGGAATCTTGCCCGGCAAAGCCCGCGCTAGCGTGATCGCCGCCCGGGCAGGCCATCGCGGCGCACCGCAATGCGCCACGCGGCCGCCCGGCTCCTCTGCCTGCGGTCGCCGGTCGCCACCCGCCCCGGCGAAGGGTCTCCCGCTGACCGGGAATGTCGCCTGCTCGAACTCGGGCCATCGACGATCACAGCGCGAGTTTGAATCTTCGATCTTGAACTATCGGCCTTGGATCGTCGCGATAGAAGCCTGGGTGAAAAAGATCCACGCGCCGGTAAAAAGCATGCAGACTTCCATTGTCGCCATCGGCGCATCCATGACAGCGATGGAACGATCGATGATTCGCATTCATCTACCGATGTCGCGCAGCGGCCCGTTCGCTGCGGGCGATGGAACGATGACTGCGGAACTACGAGCCTTGGGTAAAAAAGTATCCGCTCTGGGTCGGCAAGGGTGAAGAGTGGGTCAAAAGGATCGAAACCCGATCGGTGCTCGTGCAGCTGTCGATCGATCCGCTACAGGCTTCGCTGGCGGCGCCCGGCGCTTCGATCAGGAACGCGCAGCAATCGCCGTCGCGCAGCGAATGTTTCATCGCCGCGATGAAACATTCGCTGGCGAAGATGAAGAGCTCGATTGACCGCGTCCAGCCCTCGACCGTTGACGTTCGAATGGCTGCCCCCCGAGCTGGCGGCAGACCAGGCCCGGGGCGCGTGCGCAGCGCAGTCGGGCCGGAAGAACGCGGAAGAAGGGGGCCAGGCTGAATGTCACGCCCGCAGTCAGTTCCTCTGCCAACACAATTGAGTCTGGCCCCTTCATGGCCTCAGGTTCTTCAGCGCGCCACGGCAGTCAGACCGCCCCCACCGCCCGCAGCCGCTCGATCGCGGCCTCATCCCAGCCGAGTTCCAGCAAAATCGCGTCGCTGTGCTCCCCGAGCGCCGGCACGGCGTCCATGCGCGGCGTGAAGGAATCGACCTGACCGGGTGGCAGCAGGGCCGGGATCGGGCCGCACGGGGTATCGACCTCGGTCCAGCGGCCGCGCGCCTTGAGCTGCGGGTGCTCCCAGACGTCGTGCATGTCGTTCATGCGCGCGTTGGCAATCTGCGCGGCGTCGAGCCTGGCGATCAGCTGCTCGGAGCTGAGGCGCGCGAAGCGCGCGTCGATTAGCGCGCGCAGCTCGTCACGTGCCTGCGTGCGCCGCGAGTTCGACGAAAAGCGCGCGTCGCTGGCCAGCTCGGGCAATTCGAGCACCTGCGCGCAGAAGACCTGCCACTCGCGCTCGTTCTGCAGGCCGAGCATCACCGTCTTGCCGTCACCGGCGGTAAACGGACCGTAGGGAAAGATGGTCGCGTGCGCGGCCCCGGCGCGCGGCGGTGGCGGCGCACCGTCAAAAGCGTAGTACAGCGGATAACTCATCCACTCGACCATGCTTTCGAGCATCGACACTTCGATGTGGCAGCCGCGCCCAGTCCTGCCTCGCTGCAAAAGTGCGGCCAGGATGTTGCTCTGCGCGTACATCCCGGCCGAGATGTCGGCGACCGAGCAGCCGGCCTTGGCAGGCGCGTCAGGCAGGCCGGTCACCGAGAGGAAGCCCGACTCGCTCTGGATCAGCAGGTCGTAGGCTTTCTTGTCGCGATAAGGCCCGTCGCTGCCATAACCGGAGATGTCGCAGACGATCAGCCGCGGATGTCGTTCGCGCAGCGCTTCGTACGACAGGCCGAGACGCGCGGCAGCCCCGGGGGCGAGGTTTTGCACCAGCACGTCGGCCTGTTCCAGCAGCTTGCGCAGGATCGCCTCTGCCTCGGCATGCTTGACGTCCAGCGTCAGGCTCTCCTTCGAGCGGTTGGTCCACACGAAATGCGACGCCAGGCCACGCACGCGCTCGTCGTAGGCACGCGCAAAATCGCCGGTTCGCGGTCGTTCGACCTTGATCACGCGGGCGCCAAGATCAGCCAACTGGCGGGTGCAGAATGGCGCGGCGATGGCGTGTTCGAGAGTGACTACGGTGATGCCGTCGAGCGGGCGCATGGCAGGCTTCCTAGAACGAGCGCGGCAACCCGAGCAGGTGCTCGGCGACGTAGGAAAAGATCAGATTGGTCGAGATCGGCGCCACCTGGTAGAGGCGCGTCTCGCGGAACTTGCGCTCGATGTCGTACTCGGTGGCGAAGCCGAAGCCGCCGTGTGTCTGCAGGCAGACGTTGGCCGCCTCCCACGAGGCTTTGGCGGCGAGATACTTGGCCATGTTCGCTTCGGCACCGCAGGGCTGCTGCGCGTCGAACAGCGCGCAGGCCTTGAAGCGCATCAGGTTGGCCGCCTCGACTTCGATGAAAGCCTCGGCAATCGGAAACTGCACGCCCTGGTTCTGGCCGATCGGGCGCTCGAAGACGACGCGCTCGCGGGCGTAGCGGCTGGCACGTTCGACGAACCAGTAGCCGTCGCCGATGCACTCGGCGGCGATCAACGCGCGCTCGGCGTTGAGGCCTTCGAGAATGTACTTGAAGCCCTGGCCTTCCTCGCCGATCCGATTCTCTTCGGGAATCTCCAGATTGTCGAAGAACAGTTCGTTGGTTTCGTGATTGACCATGTTGGCGATCGGCTGCACGCGCAAACCATTGCCAATGGCTTGTTGCAGATCGACGATGAAGATCGACATCCCTGCAGACTTCTTCGTCACCTCGGCGCGTGGCGTGGTGCGCGCCAGCAGGACCATCAGGTCCGAGTGCTGGACGCGCGAAATCCAGACTTTCTGGCCGTTGACCACGTAGCGGCCGTCCTTTTTCACGGCGCTGGTCTTGATGCGCGTGGTGTCGGTGCCGGCGCCGGGCTCGGTGACCGCCATCGCCTGGATGCGCAGCTTGCCGGCAGCGATGTCCGGCAGGTATTTTTCTTTCTGCGCCCGGCTGCCGCTGCGCAGCAGCGTGCCCATGTTGTACATCTGGCCATGCACGGCCGCCGCGTTGCCGCCGCTACGATTGAGCTCTTCCATGATCACGCTCGCCGCCGTCAGACCCAGGCCCGAGCCGCCGTATTCCTCGGGAATCATCGCCGACAGCCAGCCGGCGCCGATCAGCGCATCGACAAAAGCTTCGGGATAGCCGCGCTGCGCGTCGATCTGGCGAAAATACGCGTCCGGAAACTGGCTGCAGAGGTCGCGCACGGCAGCGCGGATTTCCTGGTATTCGTCGGGGGTGTCGAGCATGGAGACCTCGTGGTTTCTTGGGGGAATGGCCGCCTGCAAGCAGCGGCCAGATTGTGCTTCAGACGCTGCCGCGGGGCAAGGCTGCTGCTGGACGGGCTTCGTGCCAGGGTTTGCGTGAACCAGATGGCGTCCGCAACACCGCCAGCAACAACAGTTGCGCCAGGCCGAACAGCCACAGCGGCGCGGCGCTGGCGGGTGGCTGCAGCAAGGCCAGCGCATCCCCCAGCCACCGTCATTGCGAGGAGGCGCGTGCCTGCTGTCGCGCCGCAACGTCATCCTCCATGTCATAATCCCGGCCCATGACCGACCCCAGCCCTAGCGGCAGCGCCGACGCCGCTGCCGCAGACTCTGCCGCCGCCTTTGTCGCCCGCTGGCGCGCGGCCGACGGTTCCGAGCTGGCCAACTATCAGCTCTTCGTCACCGACCTCTGTCGGCTGCTCGACGTCCCCTCCCCCGACCCGGCACACGACGATAGCCGCGACAATGCCTACGTCTTCGAGCGCCGCGTCAGCTTTCGCCACGGCGACGGCAGCTCGTCGAGCGGGCGCATCGACTGCTACAAGCGCGGCCATTTCGTTCTCGAAGCCAAGAAGATCCGCCTCGTCGCTGCCAGCAAGGGTTTCGACGATGCCTTGCAGCGGGCGCGCGGCCAGGCCGAAAGCTACGCTCGCGCGCTGCCCGCCGACGAGGGCCGGCCGCCGTTCCTGGTCGTCGTCGATGTCGGCCACGTCATCGAACTGTACGCCGACTTCACACGCTCTGGCGCCACCTACACCCCTTTCCCCGACCCGCGCTCGCATCGCATCAAACTCGCCGACCTCGCCGAGCCCGGCATCCGCGAGCGCCTGCAGATGCTGTGGCGCGACCCGCTGGCGCTGGACCCGACGCGCGTCTCGGCGCGCGTCACGCGCGCGATCGCCGGCCACTTGGCACGCATCGCCCGCACGCTCGAAGGCGCCGGCCATCACCCCGAACTCGTCGCCGGCTTCCTCACCCGCTGCCTGTTCTCGATGTTCGCCGAAGATGTCGGCCTGCTGCCCCGGGAGAATGGCCAGGGCGCTTTCACCACCTTGCTCCAAACCCTGCACAACAGTCCGCAGCAATTCGTGCCGCTGCTCGCCGCACTGTGGCGCGAGATGGACGCCGGCGGCTTCTCCGTCGTCCTGCGCGCCACGCTGCCGCGCTTCAACGGCAAGCTCTTCAAGCAGCCGGAAGTCATCGCCCTGGATCGCGAGCAGATCGGCCTGCTGCTGCAGGCCGCGCACGCCGACTGGACGCAGGTCGAACCGGCGATCTTCGGCACCCTGCTCGAACGCGCACTGACGCCCAGCGCGCGGCACGCACTCGGCGCCCACTACACGCCACGTGCCTACGTCGAACGCCTGGTCCTGCCAACCGTCGTCGAGCCGCTGCGCGGCGAATGGCGCAACGTCCAGGCGGCGGCCCTGCTGCTCGCCAACGAAGGCAGGCTCGACGCCGCGCGTGCCGAGGTCGACGCCTTCCACCACCGCCTGTGCCAGATCCGCGTCCTCGACCCGGCCTGCGGCTCGGCGAATTTCCTCTACGTGACGCTCGCACACATGAAGCGCCTCGAAGGCGAAGTGCTCGACCAGTTGCACGCTTTCGGGCGCGGCCAGCAGCGTCTCGAAGCCGAGGGGCTGACCGTCGACCCGCAGCAGTTCCTCGGCCTCGAACTCAACCCGCGCGCCGCCGCCATCGCCGAACTGGTGCTCTGGATCGGCTACCTGCAATGGCACTTCCGCACCAGCGGCAGCGGCCTGCCGCCGCAACCGATCCTCAAGGACTTCCGCAACATCGAATGCCGCGACGCCGTGCTGGCCTGCGATGGCATCGAAACCGTCGTCGACGAGCGCGGCGTCCCGGTCAGCCGCTGGAACGGCGTGACCACGAAAACGCACCCGGTGACCGGCGAGCAGGTGCCCGACGAAAACGCCCGCACGCCACTGCAGCGCTATATCAACCCGCGCCAGGCGACTCGAAAAACTGCGCAGCGGCGAAGCGCTCAGCGCCAGGGAAAAAACCATCCACGAGCAGGGCCTGGTAAGCGTGCTGAAGGCCCTGCATGACGAACTCGACGCCGCAGTCCTCGACGGCTATGGCTGGAGCGACCTCACCAGCGCACTCGCCAACCCGGAGCAGAAAGACGCGGCCGGCGAAACCCTGCTCGTGCGCCTGGTCGCGTTGAACGCCGAACGTGCGGCGGAAGAAGCGCGCGGCCAGGTGCGCTGGCTGCGGCCGGAATACCAGCACCCGGCCGCCGTGGCGAGCCAGTCGCCGCTGGCTATCGGCGATCCGGCCGTTAAACAGGCTGCGCTGACCACCGCCGTGGCGACAAGTCCCAGCGCACGCCAGGCCTGGCCGGCGGCACTGCCCGAACAGGTCGCCGCCGTCGCCAAGGCGCTGGCAGCCGCAGCGGCACCGCTTTCGGAAGCCGAGCTGGCCGCACGCTTCACCGGCAAAGGGGCATGGAAAAAACGCCTGGCGCAGATCATCGACACGCTCGAAGCGCTCGGTCGCGTGCGCCGTCAGGGAGCGCTACTGGCAAGCGCCGGCTAGTCCAGCGTTGCATTCACTGCGCACGGCGCTCGCTACTACCAGGTTCTCGATGCGCCTGCCCCGGATGCTCCTGCCGCGGGGTCGCCTGGTGGCACGGTGACCGTGGCGTGGCTCCTGGCGTCACGCCGGTGGTGTCGCGCTTCGCGGGCCAACGCGCGAAGTTCGTTGCACTTGCCGACGATGTTCACCAGCACGCTGGCGGTCCAGGCGAAGGTGAACATGCCCGAAATGGCGATGATCGGGGAGAGCATGTACCACTCATCGGACAGCACCCGGTGGGTGCCAAGCGTGGTGTATGACAGCGCCGCGAAACGTGCAGCGGCAGCCCATACCGGGATGATCCCGCCGTACACGAGGGCTGCCGACCAGAGAATGATCGACATCAGGTGCAAACCGAGCATCCTGAAGACGGTGAAGCCAAGCAAGAGGTCAACGCTCCACCAACCCGAACGCTGCTCGATGCGCTGGGCGCGCTTGTCGAAGCGGCCGACAAGCAGACGCATGCCGATGGCCTGCAGGATGACGACGGCGACGAGAACCCCGCCACCAAACAGGATGTCCGGCAAAGGCAGCGCCTCGATCATCGGCAACTTCGCCTCGACGTAGGCTTCCGTCGACGCCAACTCGACGGGTAGCTGCTTGACCGCTGTCGTGGGGAGCTTGACCAGTTCGTGGGGCACTTTCTCGACGGCCTTCGGAAGCCGCGACAACTCCGTTTCGACCCGTTCTGCCACGGGTGCCAGCTTGACCACGTCATCCGTCAACGCGCCGGCAAGCGAAGCCTTTGGCGGCAGCTCCTGTGCGGTTTTCCCACTCCCTGTCGTATCGGCCACTATGGACAACTCCCCAGCTGAAACCAGCGCAAGCAAATGTATTGACGAGCCTCTCGGTGGCACCCCCCGGTAGGTGGCCGTTGCTCGCAAAATGCGGGCAGCGAAAACTTCGCGCCAGCTGACAAGCGTCTGCTTCTCGCCCGCCGTATGGCAAGCGGGCTGCGAGTATACTAGCTCGTCCGCGGACCCGGTGTGCCTTGCCGCAGCCCCCGTGGCCAATGGGGCCGGCCGTTTTGCCGGGGGAGAGGTGAGCTGACTTTGTCTCCGATGACGGGCGGCTTGCTCCATCGCGACAGGGAGACAGGCTGCAAAGTGGAAGCGACCCTTATTGATGGCCAGGGCGTAATCAAGCGGCTCTCCGGGAAGGATCTTGCTGCCCGGCTCATCGGCGACTGGCGCCGCTGCGAGACCTAGTGAAGCCCGTAGTCACAGCAATCGGAGGCGTCCATGCTACCCGCCAGTGTTGTGTTGCACGCAGTATGGAATCTATAAATTCCGGCTACCGCGGCGGTTTCGCGCCGCTCTCATGCTTGCTGAAGGCCGCGTCGGGAATGGTGAATGCGGCGCCACACTCCACGTCATTGCGAGGAGGCGTAGCCGACGCGGCAATCCAGTTCCATCCTCTCACTATTCCCAGCCGCATTGACATCGTGACAACGCGAAAAGCCAAACCTCTGGATTGCCGCGTCGGCTGCGCCTCCTCGCAATGACGGAGGTGGGGAGATGCTTGCCGAAAGTCTCATCAAGAAAGCAACACGACACCAGTGGATCCCCGCTGGCGTACGTCGCACCATCAAGGATGAAGACATGAACGAGCCGAGCCGCAGCAGACGAATCAGCGTGAACGGGGCAATCGCCCTCGGCGTTGGCTCCATGGTCGGAGCCGGCATCTTCGCACTGATGGGCGAAGCGGCGGCGATGGCGGGATCGGCGGTCTGGCTGTCGTTTCTGGTCGCCGGGATCATTGCGCTGCTCACCGGACACTCGTTCGCACAACTCGGCGTTCGCTATCCGTCGCGCGGCGGCGTCGTCGAGTACCTGGTGAAAGCCTACGGCCCGGGGCTCTTCTCTGGCGGCTGCTCGATCCTGTTCTATATCGCGCAGCTGATCGGAATGGCGATGATCGCGCTGGCCTTCGGCAAGTTCAGCGCCAAGCTCCTGGACCTTGGCGAAGCGGATCTGCTGCTCTGGGAACGACTCCTGGGATCCGCTCTGATCGTCACTCTGACTGCGCTCAACCTGGTCGGCGCCAAGTTCGTCAGCTCCGCCCAGCGGCTGGTCGTCCTCGCCAACCTGGCGGTCCTCGCCCTCTTTACGGTCGCCCTGTCGATGCACGCGGACGTGGCTAGACTCGCGCTCGAAACCTGGCCCGCAGCAAGGCCGATACTCGGCAGCCTCGGCCTCACCTTCTTTGCCTTTACCGGCTTTGCCGTGGTCAGCAATGCCGCCGGGGACATGGACAACCCGACTCGCGACCTGCCGCGGGCGATGTACACCACCATCGCCATCGTCCTGGCACTCTATGTCGCCCTCGCACTGGCGGTCACGGCCACGGTCGATGAACACCATCTCACCGCGAGCGGGGCAACGCTCCTGGTCGTTGTAGCCCGCCACAACTTCGGCGAAATCGGCTTCCACATTCTGCTGCTCAGCGCCATCCTGGCCACCGTCACCTGCCTCAACGGCGGCTTCTTCGGCGCCACCAGCATCACCTACACGCTCGCCGAGAACGGCCAGCTCCCTTCGCGCTTCGGGCAAAAAATCGGCATGAGCTATCGCGGCCTGACCATCTCCGCGTTGCTCGCCCTGCTGATGGTCAACTTCCTGACGCTGACGACCGTCGCCTCGCTGGGCAGCGCCACCTCGCTGCTGGTGTATTCCCTGGTCAACTTCGGCGCCTGGCGGCTCCTCAAGGGCGGCGGCTGGCACCGGGTCGCCATCCTGCTGAGCATCGTCGCCTGCGTTCTGGCGATCATCGTCTGGGGTTTCGACACTTTCCAGACTTCGCCCGGTTCGTTCTCGATCTTCCTCTCCTTCCTGGTCATCGCCTTCGCCGCGGAAGGCTTGCTGCAGCGCTATCACGGCCGGCGGATCCTGGCGCAGGAGCACTGGGAGAGTTCGTGACTGCGAGCAGCGGAAAAGCCACTGGCGATGTGCTTTCCCCGCTCACGGTACCTTCCTCTCCTCTCCTGTGACCGAGCGCCCGCCTTCGTCAGGTCCGAGCCCTGTCGTCGCTCTCGCCGCTCTCGCCGCTCTCGCCGCTGTCGATTGCTGTCGTCGCTGCGGCCGCCGCCACCTTCTCCTCGTGGTCCACGATCACCGCATGTACCGAACCGTAGATCGCGTTCGCGCCGAGCAGTTCGGTGAGGCCGTGGCGGTCGAACTGGGCGTGCAGTGCGGGAGAGACGTTGGCAAACACCAGCCGAATGCCCTGCTCGCGAAGCAGGAGGCAGACGCTGCGCAGCATCGCCGCAGCCGAGAAGTCCACGTCGCCAATCGCCGCCGCCTCGACACACAGGCAATCCAGAGGGGCTGGCGCCCCGGTCTTTGCCAGGCCAAGGACCTCTTCGGAAAACTGCGCGCAGTTGGCGTAGTAGAGGCTGTGGCTGAAGCAATAGACCAGGAGACCGGGTGCAATCTGCTGCGCTGGGTTCAGCGGCACCATCTGCCAGCCCTTCTTGCGCTTGTCGGCGGCGATAACGGTGTTGTTGCCGCGATAGCCCCGGCGCACATGATCGAGCAGCGACAACACCATGGCCAGAACGATGCCCTGCTCGACGCCGACAACGACGACGGTGGCCGCGGTCAGCAAGGCCACCCAGAACTCGGCGCGCGCCTCGCTGTAAATCCGCCGCATGCCCTGGATATCGATCATCTTCACGGCCACCAGGAAAACGATCGCCGAGAGAACCGCGGCCGGCAGGTAAGCCAGTGGCCCGGTCAGGAACAGCAACACCAACAGCACGATGGCACTGGTGGTGAGCTGCGAAACCTGGCTGCGGCCACCGCCACTGGCAACCATCTCGGTGTTGGTCGGGCTGCCATTGACGATGAAAGTACCGGACAGGCCGGCGCCAAGATTGGCCATTCCCAGGCCGACCATGTCGACGTTCTCGTCGAAACGATCGTCGAAGCGGGCGGCGTAGGCGCGCGAGGTCGCCGCGCTCTGCGCAAGAATGACCACGAAACAGGCCAGGGCGATCGGCAGCAGTTTCCAGATCAGCGGCCAGCTCCAGTCGAGCTGCGGCAGCCCCAGCGTCGGCAGACCGCTGGGTACCGCGCCCAGGGTCTCGAGGTGGGCGCCGAGATTCAGTGCCCAACTGGCCGCGATGGCCGCCAGCACGGCGATCAGTCCACCGGGAATTTTCTGCGATATCTTCCGGCCACCGACAATGATCAGCAACACCGCCAGTGACACGGCGACGGCATAGGGATTGGTTTCGCCGAGCGAGCGGACGTCGTGCAGGATCTCCGTGAGCGGGTGGTTGCCGGTGCTATGCACACCCAGCAAGCCGGAGACCTCGAGCAGCGACACCTGCACGCCGACGCCGGTGAGAAAGCCGGTGAGCACGGTGCGCGAGAGAAAATCGGCCAGAAAGCCCAGGCGCATCACGCGTGCGAGGAACATGAAAGCCCCCGCCATCAGGGCAATCAGGCTGCACAGCGCCAGCCACTCGTCGCTCCCCCGCACCGCCATGCCGGCGAGAGCGGCGGCGACCACCGCCGCCGTCGCCGAGTCGGCATTGACCGAGAGATGGCGCGACGACCCGAAAATGGCGAACAGGCTCATCGGGATGAGAATAGTGTACAAGCCGGTGATCACCGGCGTGCCAATGATCTTGGTGTAGCCCATCGTCCCCGGAATCGACAGCGCGGCGAGGGTGAAGCCGGCAATGACGTCGCGCCCCACCCCTGCCCGGTCGATCGGCAGGATGCCCTGCAAAATCGGCAAGCTGAAGCCCTTGCCCTTCCCCTTGCCCTCGCTGGCCTGCGTCATTGCTGCCCTCCCTCGCTCACCCCACGCCCCCCGCCGTCATTGCGAGGAGGCGCAGCCGACGTGACAATCCAGTTCCATCCTCTCACCATTTCCCGCCGCATTGATCTATTGAAAACGCGAAAAGCCATACCTCTGGATTGCCGCGTCGGCTTCGCCTCCTCGCAATGACGTGCGGGCTGGTGTAGCGTCGCCTTCCCGACGAGACTTTCAGCAAGCCCGACAGCGGCGCGAAAACCACGGGGCAGCCGAAATTCATAGTTTCCATACTGCGTGCAACACTACATTAGCCCTTGCCGTTTCGCTTTGCCTGCTCCACCTCGGCCGCATGATACTTGGCGGTGATTTCCTTCAGATCCACCCGCGTCGCTGGCCGCTTGAGTCCCATGTCTTCCATGGTCTCGGTGATGATCTGCGAAATGGCCAGGTTGCGGAACCACTTGTGGTTGGCGGGAATGACGTACCAGGGCGCATCCTTGCTGCTGGTCTTGCTCAGTGCTTCCTCGTAGGCTTCGACATAGTCCGACCAGAACTCGCGCTCGGAATAATCGCCTTCGCTGATTTTCCAGTTGCGCGCCGGGTCGTCGAGTCTTTGCTTGAAGCGCGCGAGTTGCTCCTCCGGGCTGATGTGCAGGAAGAACTTGAGGATGCGCGTCCCGTTCGCGACGAGCAGCTTCTCGAAATCCTGGATCAGCTCGTAGCGCCCCGACCAGACGGGTTTCGGAACCAGATTGTGTACCCGCACGACGAGGACGTCTTCGTAATGCGAGCGGTTGAAGACCACGATCTCGCCCCTGGCCGGGGTCCTTTTATGGGCACGCCAGAGAAAGTCGTGTGCCGCTTCCTCGGCGCTCGGTTGCTTGAAACCGAAAACCGAGGTGCCCTGCGGATTCATGCCGCTGAACAGGTGGCGGACGACGCCATCCTTGCCGGCCGCGTCGAGCGCCTGCAGCACGACCAACAGCGACTGATTGCCGTCGGCGTAAAGCAGGGCCTGCAACTCGGCCATGCGCGCGACGTTTTTCTGGATCGCCGGCAGCGCCTCTTCCGACGAGGCATGGCCGGCAGTGTGTGCCGGGTCGATGGCGGCCAGCTTGAGTTTCTTGTCGGGGCTGACGAAGAATTGTTTGCGATAGTCCATGGGCTTTTCTCCTCGCGTGAGTAGCAGATGATCAGGTGAACAGGTGTCGAGCTAGGCGGCCGGTACGTGCGGCTGCAGCGACTGATTGACCATCTCCAGATGCTTCTGGCGACGTGCCGTCCGCTGGCTGGCAAAACGGTCGTAGACCAGGCGAACGCCGCCGAGGATGAACATCCAGGTTGCCACGTAGAGCCACACCCAGCCGATCAGCGTCCAGGAAATCGCCGGGACCAGCAAGCCAAAGCCGCACATCAGGGCCGCCGTGAGCTGCGTTCCGGCGATGGCCCCGAGCAGCGGCGCGGCCGGGTATGGGCGCTGGAAGAACCAGTTTTCGGTACGGGTAATGAACAGCAGCAGTTGGCCGCCGCCCACCAATTGCAGGAACATCATGGTCTGCAGTTGCGCGTGTGTCGTCAGCCCGAAGCTGGCCTGCAGATGAGGCTCCGACAACACCTTGACACCGAACAGCAACAGCCCGAAAGACTCGGCGATGAGAAAGGCGCCGAGAATCGAAGCCAGGCCGAAAATGCGCGGCAGATCCCAGCGTACCGGCCGCGGATTCACCGGCGTGTTGTCGTAGGCGATGGTCATCATCGGCAGGTCGTTGAGCAGGGACATGACGACGATCATGATCGCCGTCAAGGGCGAGAAGCCCAGGAAAATGGTCGACAGGACGACGACGAACATGATGTCCAGGGTCAGCGCGATGCGATAGGTCAGGTAGCTGTTGATGCGCCCGAAGATGCGCCGCGCCTCGTCGATGGCGCCATTGATCACCGACAGGCCGGGAGCCGTGAGAATCAGCGCCGCGGCGCCCCGCGCAGCATCGGTGGCCCCCGAAACCGCCGTGCCGCAATCGGCCTGTTTCAAGGCCGGTGCGTCATTGACCCCGTCGCCGGTCATCGCCACCAGGTGCCCGCGCGACTGCAAGGCCTTGACGATGGCGTACTTGTGCTCCGGGAAGACGCGCGCGAAACCATCCGCCCGCTCGATGGCGTCGATGATCGCCGGCGGCACGTTATCCGGATCCATGTCCTTGGGGAAGGCATCCGCCGCCGCGATGATGTGCGTGCCCATGCCCAACTGGCGCGCCGTCTCGATGGCGATGGCGGTGTCGTCGCCAGTGATCATCATCACCCGCACCCCCTTCTCCGCCGCCCTGTCGATGGTTTCCTTCGAGTCATCGCGTGGCGGGTCGAACATCGGCAGGATGCCGAGGAAAGACCAGCTCGCGCCGCCATCCGCCGAGCGCGCCACACCCAGTGCGCGCGCGCCCTGCGCTGCCAGCTTGTTGACCGCTTCCTTGACTTTCTGTGCGACATCCGCAGGCGCCTGGGCGAGATCGACAATCGCTTGCGGGGCGCCCTTGGCGACCATGAAGGACTTGCCGCTGGCGTCGGCCACCGTCGCCTGGGTGCGCTTGGTCACCGGATCGAAGGCCACGAACTTGCTCAGGGTCCAGGTCTTGAGAACGCTTTGGTCCTTGAGCGCGGTAATCACGGCCGTATCGATGGCGTCCTTGTCCTCGAGCTTGGACGCCAGCGCCGCTGCCAGGATACAGTCCTGCGGGTCGGTGGCGGCGAAGAGCATCGGCTCGCTGAGGCTCAACTGGTTTTTGGTCAGGGTGCCGGTCTTGTCCGAGCAGAGAATATCGACACCGGCCATTTCCTCGATTGCCGAGAGCTTGGAAACGATCGCCTGTTCCTTTGACAGGGCCAGTGCACCGAGCGCCATGGTGATCGAGAAAACCGCCGGCATCGCCACCGGGATCGAAGCGACCATCAGCACGAGCACGAACTGCAGGATGCCGAGCGCGTCATCGAGGCCCCAGTCCCTGGCAATGACGATATCGTGATAGACCTTGACGCACACCATGACCAGGGTCAGGCAGACGGCGACGATGATCAGGAAGTTGCTGATCTGGAACATCGCTTTCTGCGCGTGACTGACCGATCCGGCGCCAGCGACGAGCTGGGCGGTGCGGCCGAAGAAGGTATTGGAGCCGGTGGCGATGACCACCGCTTCCATCTCGCCCTGCTTGACGACGCTACCCGAATAGGCCTCGTCGCCGATTTTCTTTCTGGCGGGCAGCGACTCGCCAGTGAGCGCCGCCTGGTCGATCGAGGCGAAGTCACCACCGGTCAGGCGCAGATCCGCGGGCACGATCACGCCAAGACGGATCTTGACCATATCGCCGGGTACCAGCGTCGACGCCTGCACCGTGCTCCACTGACCGTCGCGCAGCACGGTTGCCTCGGGTGCCAGGCCGGCCTTGAGCGCGGCCAGCGCGTTCGAGGCCTTGCGGTCCTGCCAGTATTCGAGAGCGGCGTTGAACAGCAGCAAGGAGCCGATGATGACGAAGTCGTCCCAGTGGCCGAGCAGTGCGGAGACCAGAGCCGCCGCCTCGATGACGTAAGCCATCGAGCCGGTGAAGTAGCCGCGAATCTGCTCACCGAGCGTCTTTTCCTTGACGATGATCGCGTTGGGACCGTATTTGGCCGTGCGCTGCTGAACTTCCGCCGCGCCGAGACCCTGCTCGGGCTTGACGCCGAGGGTCGACAAAACCTGCTCGACCGGAATTTTTTCGAGATCCGCTTCGTTGGCAGCAGGAGCGCCTGCTTGAGTGGGGACATTGGCCATACATTCCTCCCGTGAAAAAGGAAATAAAGGTAATGAAACATCAAGCCTTAGGCGATTGCCGGGAAAAACGCTGGCCTCTCGGAGCTTCGTCCCGGGGTGAAAATATAACGGTACGGTGATTTACTTGCTTGCAGCGGCCGGTGCCGGTGTGGGTGCCGGTGCCGGTGCAGCGGCCGGTGCAGGTGCGGCTACCGACACTTCGATAATCTCGATCTTGGCCTTGGCTTTGAGATCCTCGAGATCCTTTTTCAGGTTCTGCTGCTGCAGATGTTGGGCCAGGTCGGGTTTGACTTCGTCAAAGGGTGGCGCCTCTATCGGCCGGGTATCTTCCAGCAAAATGACGTGATAGCCGTACTGGGTCTTGACCGGTTCTTGCGTGAATGTGCCCTTTTCCAGCTTGCTGATGGCGCCGCTGAACTCCGGCACCATACTGCTCACGTCAAACCAGCCCAGATCACCGCCCCGCAGCTTGGAGCCGGCATCAGCGGATTTTTCCATGGCCAGCTTCGCGAACGATGCCGCATCGTCCTTCAGCTTGGCAATAATTGCATTCGCCTCGGCTTCGCTCTCGACGAGGATGTGGCGCGCCTTGTATTCGCTGCCAGTAACGGTGGCCTTGATACGCTCGTACTCGGCTTTCAGCATGTCGTCACTGACTGGATTGTGCTTGATGAAATCCTGTACATAGGCGTCGGCCAGAACCGATTGCCGGAGGATCTCGAGTTGCTCGGTGACTTCGGGCAATTTATCCAGGCTTTTTTTCACCGCTGCCTCTGCGATCAGCGTTTGCATGGTCAGCTTGTCGATGATGCTCTTTCTGGCTTCCGGAGTGTCCACTTCGCCGGCGCTGGCACCGTGCGCGATGATCATGTCGACACGGCTCTTGTTGATGGCGGTGCCGTTCACGGTCGCCACGGCCACTCCCTTAACCGCTGGTGCCGCTGCCGGCGCTGCAGATTGTGCATTTTGCTCGGAGTTGCAGGCGCTGAGGACCAGCAGCGAAGCGGCGCTGGCGAGCAGAACTCGGGATTTGATGGATTTCATTGATGCTTCCTTGGGATATATGTACTGCTCCGCAAAGACCAGGCGGAACTGGGAACTGGGAACTGGGCTCAGATTGCCCCGTACGCTTGCCTCACTCGAAACTGAAGATCTTCTTCCAGTCCTTCTTCATGCTGATGACTGTCCAGCCCTGATTTTGCGCCTCGTCATAGAGGGCCTGCGTGAAGGCGCCGACCTTGGTCGCCGGCAGCCCTTGTGCTGGACCATAAGCATATTCACGTTCGCCATCGTCGTGCATCACCAGCATCGACAGGCGCGCACCGTCCCCCGCCTTGGTGTATTCCAGCATCTGCTGATCACCCGAGGTGTTGCCAACGGCCATGTGCGGGCGTCGACCAATCATCAAATGGATGCCCTCGACCTTGCCGGCGTTGTTGTCGTTGAGCAGCAGCTTCGGCTCCTTGGTCAAAAAGGGCGAGCCGTCCCTGGCGTAGCCGTACTTTGTGCCGACCGCACTACCCACCACCTGCTCGGGAGGAATGCCATAGACCGCCTCGGAATACTGACGCACGAAGTCCTGCCCGCCACCGGTGACGATCCAGGTCTTGTAAGCATTCGCCCGTAGATAGGTCAGCACTTCCTGCATCGGCAGGTAGGTGAGCTCGGTATAGTGCCTCTTCCAGCGTGGGTCCTTCGCTACAGCCAGCCACTTTTTCGCCTCGGCGCTAAAGCTGTCCACCGACATGCCGGTCAGCGTGGCCATGGCGAGCTTTTCGAGGTCGGGCAGCGTCAGTTTGGCGATGGCCGCACGATCGCCTTTGAGTACTTCCAGCACCGTCGAGTAGGGCGCGACCTTGGCCAGTTCAGGCTTCGCCTTGACCAGTGCTGGCACGCTCTCGAGGATGTACATCACCTGCGAGTACATCGGGTGCTCGACCCACAGCGTACCGTCCTGGTCAAAAGTGGCGATGCGCTCGGCGGGCGGCACGAACTTCGGGCTGCCCTGCATAGTGGTCTCTTCTACAAAGGTAATGATCGCCTGCTTGGCGGCACCGTCGTTCCAGGACGGCAACGGGTCTGTTTGCGCCTGGGCATGCATGCCCAGGGCGAGCAGTGCCGTCAATGCCAGAAAACGGGTAAACGTCGAAAAGGAGGGAATGATTTTAGTCATGAATCTTCTCCAAAACCGCCAAAAAAACGGGCGCCCGGTCACCGGCGCCCGCTGGGTCATGCCAAGTCGGTCAGCCTGCCGACTTACCGTGAAAGTCGCACATGCGACTCACGAACCTCCCTTCTCCGCCCGCGGGAGAAGGGCCAGGGGAAGAGGGAAACGGTCATCACTTTCATGATTTGTGGTGTCTCCACGACGTGTAATGACCGTTAATCGTGCCCGTTGTTACCACCCTTCTGCATGGCCTTGAGGATACCGTCCAGATTGTAGGTTTCGGGAGCCTGCATCGGCGGGAACTCCCTGTACGAAGACAGCTCCTTCTCCCACAGCAACTGCCCGATCGGCAACATGTTCCAGTTGTAGATATAGGCGTTGCCGGGAGAGCCAAGCGCACCGCCGTAGCCCAGCAGGGACTTCGCGTCGGCACCGACCGTCTGCTCGAAGGGATCGCGCTTGAGGTTGAGGAGCTGGGTCCAGTGGAAACTGGTGGCGCCAAACAAGCCGCCGGTCGCCGTGTCAGGCACGATCGTGTAGTACATCTTCCAGTTCTTGTAGCGCACGGCCGATGGTTGCGAGCCGGTGTAGTAGAAGAACACCTCACGCGCCGATTTCTCGGACTTGCCGGTCAGGTAGTCGGTCTGGTCAACGCCGTCGAGCTTGGTCTTGACGATGCCGGGGTAGGTGCCGGCCATGATCTGCTCGTTCAGCGCATTGCCCTTGAGCCCACCAGCGATATTGACCAGCGTCGGCACCCAGTCGAGCGAGGCGAAGATATCGTCCTTGACCGTGCCCGGCTTGATGACACCCGGCCAGCGCACGAGCATCGGCGCGCGCATGCCGCCTTCCCAGGTGGTCAGCTTGCCACCTTTGAACGGAGTGGTGCCGCCGTCCGGGAAAGTGATGTTCTCGGCGCCGTTGTCGGTGGTGAAGACGATGATGGTGTTGTCGAGTTGACCCATGGCTTCGAGTTTCTTGATCACTTCGCCGATGTTGTCGTCCATCTGCTTCATGCCCGCTTCGTTGGTGCCCCAGTCCTTGCCACCGGCTTCACCCACCATGGCCTCGTACTTCGGCGGCAGCACGGTCGTGATGTGCATGCGTGCCGGGTTGTACCAGACGAAGAATGGTTTGCCGGTCTTCTTCGGATCGTTGCGGTCGAGGAAGTCGATGACCTTGGCCGAAATTTCTTCGTCGACGGTCCGCGAGCGATCCAGGGTCAGCGGTCCTTCGTCCTTGCAGGTGGTGTTCTTCTGCGTGCCGTCGCTGGACTTGCACCAGATGACCGGCCGCGGTGGGGTCAGGCAGGTCCCTGTTTTGGGATCGATGGCGCCAGGCACCTCTGGCAAACCGGTGATTGGCGTGTTCGTGCACGGCGGCGCAATGCCCTGCACCAGCGGCGTCTTGTTGATGTCGACGAAGCTCACGCCCTGCATGGCGTCGAGGTGGTACAGGTAGCCCCAGTATTCCTGGAAGCCGTGCGAAGTCGGCAGTGCCTCGAAATGGTCGCCGAGGTGGTTTTTACCGAACTCGCCAGTGTTGTAGCCAAGGTCGAGCAGGAACCTGGCCAGCGCCGGCGTGCCCGGACGCAACCAGGACGGGCTGCCCGGCAGTTGCGGCGGGATCATGCCCGTACGCAGCGGGTGCATGCCGGTGAAGAAGGCGTTGCGCCCCGCCGTACAGCTTTGCTCGGCGTAATAGGTCATGAATTTCGCACCTTCCTTGCCGATGCGATCGATGTTCGGCGTTTCACCGACCATCAGGCCCTGATGATAAATACCCGGCTGCATCCAGCCGATGTCGTCGCCCATGATGAACAGGATATTGGGCTTGTTGGCGCTGGAGGCGGCACTCGGGGTCGCACTCGGAGTGGTAGCCGGAGTCGCAGCCGGAGTCGCAGCCGGAGTCGCAGCCGGAGTGGCAGCCGGGGCGGCAGCGGGGGCGGCAGTCGGGGTCACGACGCTCGGAGTCAGGCTCGGGGTCTCGCTCGGGGTCGTGGGCACAGCGAAGACCGCCCCGATACACAACGCCAGCGCAGCGGGAATTGTCAGTAGTCGGAAACGAAATCTCGAGATACGTTTCATTTTCTTTCTCCTTTGTTGTCTGTCCTGCCATAACAAGAACAATATGTTCCGCCCGCAGCAGCGAGCGCCAGTGCTCGGCATTGTGGTCAAGAACCAATTACAGAGGTGCTGCGCCCGCGAGACCGAAACGTCCCGCGCGCCCGCAGCGGTGTGTCTCCAGCAGTGTTTTCAGCAGTGCCAGGACGATCATCCTACGCCGGGCAAGTGTCATTACCGTCGATTCAAAAAGCGTGCCGATCATCGCACAGAAAAGCCAGGAGCACGCGACTGACGGGCGGCGACTTCCAGCTGCCGTCGAGAATCGCCCATTCTCGCCTGTTCGGGCCAATACGCTCGCCGCCAGATCGAGTAGAGATTAGCAGATACCGACTCTTTAACCACTTCCCTTTGCGGAAGGTTTGCGCCTCTTCGTCGAATAATCCCCCAGCCTGCAGCAGCCGGCACCCACCGATCAGCTGTCGATTGCCGATTGCCGACTGACGGCGCGGGTCGCAGCTCTCAGCCGGCAGCCCGCGCGACCTTGAGCGCCGCTTGCAGATTGGCTTCTTCCTGGTGCGTCAGATTGGTTTCGAGGACCTTGCCGCCGGTACCCTGCAGTGCGGCCAGCACCTGCTCGGGACTCGCGTGGCGGATCAGCACGAAGAGAACCGAGCTGCCGTTCTGGAAAGTCGCGGCCAGTTCCTTCAGGAAATCTTCGTCGACGCCCGCGCCCGCCAGCGCACCTCTGATCGCACCGCTGCGCGCATCGCTGGCCATACCAAGAGCCGGTTCCATCACAATCGCCCCGACCAGCGTGTTCCAGAAGCCCTTGTGTGCTTCGACCTCGGCAGCCGGCTTGGACATTCTCAACAGGGTCACCTCGCCCTGATCATCCTTGACGGCGACGAGGGCTTGCTCGAGATCGATGAGATGATCCTGTTGCAGCCTGCGCAGCTTGGTGCGGACCTCTTCGGCCTTGAATTGATCATCGTAGGCAATTACCGCGAGCTTGCTCATGAAACGTTCTCCTAGCTTGGTTGAGTCACAGTGACCGGAGCTCGTGCTCCGATAGAATCGCGACGCCATGGCAATCGCTTGAAATTCGTTGGCGGTCGCCCGCCATCTTCGCCCGGCAGGATATCGCCTGTCGAGCAGCGGCTGGCAAATCACCGAACGAGCCGCCTGCCAGCGCCTCAGTCTTTCCCTTCTTCGAAAGGAATGCGCGCATCATCCTCGAAGCGCGCTTTGCGCTTGCGGCCGAACACCCAGATCACAATGCCGGCGAAGGCGGCGATCAGGAGCCAATGATAGACGCTCAAATCCATGTTCATTCTCCTCGTCACATTAACGCGTCATGACCTGTCGAGAGGCACCAGATGATGATAAACCCTGGCGCCGCGTAGTGTTTCGGCGGCCGACATTCTACCTCAGCGCGGTGCGACCGGATGCAGCAAGCCGAAGCGCAGGCACGGCAATTCATCAGGCTGCAGAGGCCATGGCACAAGCACCTGCAAGCTTGGCAGGCCAGTCCCGGCAAGCCGCTGCCGCAGACGAAGGGGTGCCTGAAAATGCTATATTTGCCGTATTCCGTTTCGCCACACCGCCATCAGCCGCAGCACAACTGGATGACTGACATGAAAACCGTTCATTACTTCCTCCTGGGGATTTTCGTCTCGGCAAGCGTCGCCGCGCAAGCAATCTACGAAACGCAAGGCAAGAACGGCCCCGTCTTCTCGGACCTGCCGAGTGAAGGCAGGGACTTGCCGAGTCCAGGGGCGACCGAGGTGAAACTGCCACCGCTCAACCTCAGCGACGCACCGCCCGCCGCCCGAGCGGCCCAGCCGACGCCGGCGCCGGTCGTCGCTCGCTACCAGTCGCTAAGCATCAGCCAGCCAGCCAGCGGCGGCACGATCCATTCGAATACCGGCCAGTTTTCCGTCCAGGTGGCCATCGATCCGGCGCTGCAGGTCGATCAGGGTGATGTCCTGGTCGTCAGCCTCGACAACTTTGCGCTGCCGAGCACGCGGACGTCGCTGCAGTTCGAGATCAGTGCCTCGGAATGGCAGACGGCGGCAGCAGATACTGTCGAACATCAATTGCAGGTCTCGGTAATGGACCGCTCGGGCAAGCTGCTGTTCACCTCTGCGCCGCAGAACTTCTACGCTCACCGCGCAACGCAGAGCCACCGCGCGCGATAGACCGACCCGCCGGCGTAGAAAAGGCGGCGATCGCGCGCGCTCAATATGAGGGCGACCTTACGCCGATGGGTTATACTCGCGCAACCCTCGGGGTGCGAATCATGGCGCGCTCTCATCGTTGCTTGGCCGCGGCCAGGCGGCTTTTTCCCGAAACCAGGATCGACCGGCGGCAAAACCTCATGGAATCTTTGGCATCCCTACTGGGTACTGGCAATCTCGTCGACCTGTCAGCGACCGCGGCAACCAGCTTTGCCCTGATCGCCGCCGCCGAAATCGGCGACAAGAGCCAGCTGGTGTGCATGACGCTGGCCTCGCGGCACCGCCCGGCGCCGGTGATGCTCGGGGCCCTGGCCGCCTTCTCCTTGCTGAATACGCTGGCGGTGGTCTTCGGGGTGGCCATTGCCAACTGGTTACCGCCGTACGTGGTGGGCGCGATCGTCGCCATCCTGTTCGCCCTCTTTGGCCTGCACGCCTTGCGCGCCAAAGACGACGAAGACGATGACGAAGTCGAGGAGAAAAGCAGCCATGGCATTTTCTTCACCACCTTCATCTTGCTGACCGTGGCCGAGTTCGGCGACAAGACGCAACTCGCTGTCGTCGCCCTGAGCAGCACACAGCTTCCAGCCGGCGTCTGGCTCGGCGCCACCCTTGCACTGGTCGCCACCTCAGCGCTGGGCATCCTGGCTGGTCGCACCCTCCTGAAGAAAATCCCGATCGCGCTGCTCCACCGGATCAGCGGCGCTTTCTTCCTGATCCTGGCGCTGGTCGCCGCCTGGCAGGCTTACACGGCGTACAGCGGAACGTAGCAGCGGGACGGAATAGCGCGCCAGCGCGCGAAATTCGCAGGCCATGGCTGAGCCCGGCTCGGCGGAAACCGCATTGCCAGGGCTGTTGTCGAGCAGCATTCGACGGATTTTCCGAATTATCTTTCCGCGTCCTGCCGGTTTATCCGGCTCTGGCAAACAGCTATAGTCTCCCACCGCCAAACAAGGAGTGAAGGAAATGACCCAACTGACCATCGTCGCCAACATCCACGCCAAGCCCGATCAAATTGACCTGGTCAAGGCGGAGCTGGAAAAGCTGCTTCCGATCACGCGCGCCGAAGAAGGCTGCCTGCAATATGACTTGCACCGCGACAACGACAATCCGGCGCATTTCATGTTCTTCGAGAACTGGGAGTCGCGCGAACTCTGGCAGAAGCACACCACCGCCCCGCACCTCGCTGCATACAGGGCAGCCACGGACGGCGCCGTTGCAGAACGCACGGTGACCGAAATGACCCACATCGGCTGAGCAGGCTCTCCCACCAGGAGATTCAAGAATGAAAGCTGTTGCGCTTACCCACTATCTTCCCGTCGAGGATGCCAATGCATTTCTTGACGTGGACCTGCCCAAGCCGACGGTATCGGGTCGCGATCTGCTGGTCGCGGTGCGTGCGGTATCCATCAACCCGGTCGATACCAAGGTCCGCAGCCCGAAGGGCAAGGTGGAAGACAGCCCTCGCGTCCTGGGCTGGGATGCCAGCGGGATTGTCGAGGCGGTTGGCCCGGAGGTCACGCTGTTCAAGCCCGGGGATGAAGTCTATTACGCCGGCGACATTACCCGCTCGGGCTCAAACGCGGAATTTCAGCTGGTTGATGAACGCATTGTCGGATACAAACCGAAGAGTCTCGGTTTTGCCGAGGCCGCGGCGTTGCCGCTGACGACGATCACCGCCTATGAAGCTTTCTTTGACCGTCTGGGAATCGATCGCGACGGGGCCGACGAGGGGCAGTCGGTGCTCATCATCGGTGCGGGTGGGGGGGTTGGCTCGATCGGCATTCAGCTTGCCAAGGCGGCCGGGCTGGTCGTCATCGCCACGGCTTCGCGCCCGGAGACGGAAAGCTGGGTCAGAGCGCTTGGCGCCGATCATGTGGTCAATCACCGCCTGCCGATGGTCGACCAGGTGCGTGCGCTCGGCTTCCAGCATGTCGATCACATCGCCATTTTCAATGACATGCGCCATTGGGAAACGGCGGTTGAACTGATTCGGCCGCAAGGGGCGATTGTCACGATTGATGACACGGAGCTGCCGATGCCGATGGCGGGCATGAAAATGAAGGCTGCCAGCCTGCATTGGGAGTTCATGTTCGCCCGCGCCATGTTCCAGACAGCGGACATGATCGAGCAGCAGCGCTTGCTGAACTACGTGGCGAACGAAATCGACGCTGGCCGGATTCGCACGACGCTCGCCACCGTTCTCAGTCCGATCAATGCGGAAAACATTCGCGCCGCGCACGCGCTCATTGAAACAGGGCAGGCGAAAGGCAAGATCGTCGTTCAATCCTTCTGAAATCGATCCCATCTGCTTGCAGAGTGGAAATCAGCATAGCGTTCGGCCCCTGCAAGGGGGCCAAACGCCATTCTTGCGCATGAGCGTTGAACCGGCCGGCGGACAAATGCGTCCGCTGCCCGCTCAACCGTAGCCGCCACTCACCTTGCCGCGAAATACCCAGTACACGCCGATGGTGTAGATGGCGATCACCGGCAGCACCACCACGCCGCCGTAGAACAGGAACTGCAGCGAGGCCTCCGGTGCAGCAGCATTGGCCACGGTGATGGCATAGGGCACCATGTACGGCCAGAACATCACCCCCAGGGTCAGGAAGGCGCTCACGAAAAACAATGCCGTGCAGGCAAGCGGCCAGGCATCGCGCCGTGCACGCGCAGCCCATGCCGCGCCCAGCAGGGCGACCACGCCGAGCAGCGGAAAAACCCAGCCCCAGGCGCGGCCAGCCAGATGGCCCTGCGCCACCGCGCCGGTATCGACACTCAGCACCGTGGCAAAGGCCGCGGCGATGATCGCGAAGACAATCACCAGCAGCCAGCCGATGCGCGCATAGGCCCAGTCGCGCAGCGCACCGTCGCTCTTCAGGACGATCCAGCCGGCGCCGAGCAGTGCATAGCCGAACACCAGGCCGATGCCGGTGAGCACCGCGAACGGGTGCAGCCAGTCGAAGGAGCCGCCGGCGTACTGGCCGTCGACGACGCGGATGCCGCGCATCATCGCACCGACGGCCGCGCCCTGCACGAAGGCGACGACGATCGAGCCGATGAAGAAACCTCCGTCCCACAGCCAGCGCAGGCGCTGGCTGCGGTAACGGAATTCGAAGGCCACGCCGCGGAAGATCAGACCGAACAGGAGCAGCAACACCGGGATGTAGAAGGCGCTCAGGAACACCGCATAGACCGTCGGGAAGGTGGCAAAAAGCCCGGCGCCGACGATCACCAGCCAGGTCTCGTTGCCGTCCCAGAACGGCGCAATGGTGTTCATCATTGACACGCGCTTGGCTTCGTCGGTGGTCGTGCCGAAGAGAATGCCGACGCCCAGGTCGAAACCGTCGAGAATCACATAGACCATGATCGCCAGGGCGATCACGCCGGCCCAGAACAACGCCAGATCGCTGGCTTGCAGCTCGCTCATGGCTGTTGTCTCCCGGCTCGGCCGGTGGCAGTGTCGGCATGGCCGGCAAAGGCCAGCGGCCGGCTGCCGGTGGCGCCGCGAACAGCTACGGGCGTTGCGTCAGGGCCTGGGCCATCGCGCAGCAGACTATAGATGTAGTACAGGCCGAAACTGTAAACCACCGCATAGACCAGCACGTAGCCGGCCAGCGAGAAGGCCACGTCGCCGGTGGTCAGCGACGGGGTGACCGCGTCCCTGGTGCGCAGCAAGCCATAGACTACCCAGGGCTGGCGGCCGACTTCGGCGGTGTACCAGCCGGTGAGAACGGCAACGAAACCGGTCGGAAACGACAGGTAGGTGCACCACAGGAACCAGCGCTGCGTCTCGAGCTGCCCACGCCAGCGCAGGAAGTTGCCGAACCACGACACCGCCAGCATCAGCAGCCCCATGCCGACCATGATGCGAAAGGCGAAGAACGGAATCACTACCGGCGGTCGATCCTCTTTCGGGAAGGATTCGAGCCCGACCTCGGCCGATGTCCAGTTGCCCGAGGCGATCATGCTGCCGAGCTTGGGGACGGTGATCGCGAACAGGTTGCGCTCATTGGCCTCGTCGGGCCAGGCGATCAGCACCTCGCTGGCCGGCTGCTCGTTCTTCCAGCGCGCTTCGATGGCCGCGAACTTGGCTGGCTGATGCTTCAGCACGTACAGCCCGGTCAGGTGGCCGAAGAACAGTTGCACCGGAATCAGCACCGCCACCAGACCGAGGCCCCAGTGCAGCATGACCCGGCCTTCGTCGCGGTGCACGCCGCGCAAGGTGTACCACGCACCGGTGGCGGCCACGCACATGGCACTGGTCAGGAAAGCGGCCAGCAGCATGTGCGGCCAGCGCACCATCTGCACCGGGCCGAGGACGATCTGCATCCAGTCGGCGGGGACGATCTTGCCGTCGACGATTTCGTGGCCCAGCGGCACCTGCATCCAGCTGTTGTTGGCCAGGATCCAGAACGAGGAGAACATGGTGCCCAGCGAGACCATGCAGCAGGCGAAGAAATAGAAACGCGGCGACACCCGTTCGCGGCCGAGCAGCATGACGCCGAAGAAAGTGGCTTCGAGCATGAAGGCGGTGAACGCCTCGTAGCCGAGCAGCGGCCCCTGGATCGAGCCGGTCTTCGCCGCCAGCACGCTCCAGTTGGTGCCGAACTGGAAGGCCATGACGATGCCGGTGACCACGCCCATGCCGAAGGAAACGGCGAAGACCTTGATCCAGAAGTCGAAGACGCGCCGGTACAGGGCGTTGCCGGTGAATAGCCGCGCGCCTTCGATGGTCGCCAACCACGCCGCCAGGCCGATGGTGAAGGCCGGGAAGATGATGTGGAAGCTGATGACGAACGCGAACTGGATGCGCGACAGGATGACGGGGTCGAGTTCCATTGCATATTTCTCTATTCGCTAGTGCCGATTGTCCACTCCCCGCTAGAGGCCGGGGCTACCCTGCATGATGCCGCCGTCGGCAAAAATGGTGGTCGCGGTGACGTAACTGGCGCCGTCGCCAGCCAGGAAAGCGACGACGCTGCCGATCTCGGACGGCTGCGCCATGCGCCCCAGGGGGATGGCATCGTCGAGTTTCTTGAGCAGCGCGGGATCGTTCATGGTGGCCGTATTGATCGGCGTGGCAATGGCGCCCGGACCGACGCCGACGACCAGGATCCCGTGCGGCGCGAGTTCGACGCCGGCGGTGCGCGTCAGCATGCGCATGCCGCCCTTGGACAGGCAATAGGCTGTGTTGCCGGGCATCGGCCAGTCTTCATGCACCGAGGTGATGTTGATGATCCGGCCACCACCGCCCTGCTTGATCATCTGGCGTGCGGCGAGCTGGGTGCCGAAGAAAGCGCTCTTCAGATTGATTGAAAGCACTTTTTCGTATTGCTCCTCGGTGGTGTCGAGGATCGACGAGCGCGTTTCCACGCCGGCGTTGTTGACCATGATGTCCACGCGACCGAAGGCGTCGACGGCGGCGGCAATCAGCGTTTCCAGCTCGGCCACCTGGCTGACGTCGGCATGCACGCCGATGGCCTGGTCGCCAAGGGCGCGGACCTGCTGTTCCAGCGCTTCGGCAGTCTCGGGATGGACCACGTAATCGATGACGATGTTGGCGCCCTGGCGGGCCAGTTCGAGAACAATGGCCAGGCCGATGCCGCTGTTGCCGCCCGTGACTATGGCGACTTTTCCTTTCAGGTTCATGCTCGTCTTCCTTTTCTGAGGGTGATTATTGTTGGCACAAGCTCGCGCAGCCGCGCGCGCGACATTTCAGGGCCCGGTCGGCGTAGCTTGCGGGCCGCGGACGACGAGAACGGCCAGCACCGCCATGCTCAGTGCGACTACCGTCGTCGCGCCGAAAATGACGTTCAGGTCGAGGCCGGCCCGGCTTTGCAGCGGTCCGACGCCGAATGCGGCGATACCGTAACCGATCTGGTAGAAAGCGATCAGCCCGCCGGCCACCGAAGCGGCGATGCTCGGCAGTTGCTGCTGGGCGAAGCTGATTGCCAGTGGCAGCAGCGCCGAGCAGCCGAAGCCGGCGAGCGCGAAAGTCGCAATACCGAGCGCCGGACCGCCCTTCGGCAGCAAGGCGGCGCCGAGCAGAGCGCCAGCGACGACCCACGGCAGGATTTGGCAGCTTCGCTGCGGTGGAAAGAACTTCTCGATGACCGCGAAGAGAATCCGTCCGGCCGTCACCGCACCCCAAAAGACGGTCAGCGCAAGCGAGGCCATGGTCGCACTGGCACCAAGCTCGCGGGTCATGTACAGCGACGCCCAGTTGCCATTGATCGTTTCGCAAACGCCGTACACCAGCGCGAAGGCGGCGAACAGCCAGAAGCGCGCCGGCAAGCTGTTTCGCCCTTCCGCCCCGCCCTGGACGGTCGCCGGCGCGCCTTCGTTCAAGGGCAGGCGCCGGCTGAAGAGCAGCAGCCCGACGATCGCCACTGCCACGAGCACCGGCAGTCCCCACCAGATTCCCAGGCCGACGAACAGCGCCACGAAAAGCGGCGCCAGCGCGGTGCCCAGCCCGAGCAGGGCGTTCAGTGCGAGCACCGCCCGGTCCACCCGCTGCGGGAAAAAGGCCGCGGCAAAAGTATTCAGCGTCGGCACGGTAAACCCGAAGCCAACTCCCAGAGACGCTGTGGCGACCAGCAGCAACCCATAGGCCAGCGCATGCTGGCGCATGAGCAGGCTGCTGACGATCAGCAGCGCCATCGCCAGCAGATTGGCGAGCAGGCCGAGCAGGTAGATGCGCTTCGCGCCGAGCCGACGCGCCAGGCCGGCGCCGAGCAGCGAGGCGGTAATGGCAGTGATCGCCTGCGGCACGAACATGCCCCCGTACTCGGTACTCGACAGGCCGTAACCATACTCGTCAGCCCCGGTGAACACCGCGCTGGCCGCCGGGAAGGTGACCAGCGCCACACCCTGCACGACGCCGGCCACATAGACGGCAGCGATCTCGCTACGTTGGGCCATCGCCACCACCGCTCAGCGCAGACGTTCTAGCAGGTGGTCGCCGACGCGCAGGGCGTTGGCGATTGCCGTCAGCGAGGGGTTGACCGCGCCGATGCTGGGAAAGAAGCTGGTGTCCACGACATAGAGGTTATCGACTTCGTGTGCCTTGCAGTTCACGTCGAGGACCGAGTTGGCGGGATCGCTGCCGAAGCGGCAGGTGCCCGCCTGATGGGCGACACCGGCGATCGGAATGTGTTTCCCGAAGTAGAGATTGTTCGGAATCAGGTGCGAGTGCATGTCCATGTGTTCGAGCATCGACTGCAGTTTATGGCGCAGGCGATCGAGTGGCTCGAGGTTGGTGAACTCGTAGTGCAGCTTGATCGCGCCCTGCGCATTCAAGGTCACACGGTTCTGCGGCAGGCCCAGGTCTTCGCTGGTCAGCCAGAAATCCACCGCGTGCCTGGCCGTCTGATCGAGCGTGAAACCCGGTGCAAAACTCGATGCCTCTTCCCTGAACATCGGCCCCTTGGACTTGCCGAGCATCTGGATGTTGCCGAGCGGAAACTCGTAATCGCTTGCGCCAAGGTAGAAATCGTTGATGGTCAGCGTTTTCTGAAACTCGGTGTTGTTTTCGCGTCGGGAGAGCGCGACCAGGGCAATGGCGTTGTGGAACATGTAATGGCGGCCGACCATGTCCGAGCCGTTGGCCAGACCACGCGGATGTTTCGCGTCGGCCGACATCAACAATAGCCGCGCCGAGTTGGCTGCGCCACAGGAAACGACGACCACTCCGGCAGTGAATTCCTCGCGCCGGCCGTCGCGGTCAACGACGACCTTGCTGACCTCGCGGCCGCTGGCACTGGTCTCCAGTCGGTGGACATGCGCGCCGGTGAGCAGTGTCACGTTCGGATATTGCAGGGCGGGACGAACGGCGATGACTTCGGCGTCGGCCTTGGCGTGCACCAGGCAGGGGTAGCCATCGCAGGAATCACAACGGATGCAGCGGCTGTTCGGCCGATCGGCCTCGTCGAGCAGGATCGCGCTCGGCGCATACGAGGGGTGATAGCCGGCACGGCGCAGAGCATCGGCGATTTCCGCGATGCGCGGCTCGTGGCTGACCGGCGGATAGGGATAAGGTGCGCTGGCCGGCGGATCGGTCGGATCGTCGCCACGCTGGCCGTGCACCTGATAAAGCTGCTCGGCCTGGGTGTAATACGGTTCGAAGTCCGCGTAGCCGAGCGGCCAATCGGGCGTCAGGCCGTCCGCCGTGCGGTGGGCGGTGAAATCGTGCTCGCGCAGACGGAACAGCGCCGCGCCATACATCTTGGTCGCGCCACCGACAAAATAATGGACGCCCGGCTGGAACGGCTTGTCGTCGCGATCATGCCAGGTGTCGCTGGAAACGTAGCGATTCCTGACGAAGACCTCGTTTACATCCCAGTTCTGTTTTTCGCGCGGCAGATAGTCGCCCCGTTCAAGAATCAGGATGCGTTTGCCGGCTGGCGCGAGTTTGAGTGCCAGCGTGCCGCCACCTGCGCCGCTACCGATGATGATCACATCGTAGGCATGGTCTTTGCTTATTCCTGGTCCTTGCTCGGCATCGCCGCCTTTGCTGCTGGCCGGGCGACCGGCAGTGAGTCGAACTGGCTGCTGCCGGGCTGAAGAAGTTTCGCCACCAGCCCCGTCCAGCCAGTCTGGTGTGAAGCGCCCAGGCCGCGACCGTCGTCGCCGTGAAAATACTCGTGAAAAAGAAGGTAGTCGCGAAAATGCGGGTCGCTCGACAGCTTGGGATGCGACTTGAGCACCGGCCGCTGGCCGTCTTCGCCCTTCAGGAAGAGGCCGCTCAGGCGACGGCTCAATTCATCCGCCACCTCCTTGAGGTTCAGAAACCTGCCGGACCCGGTCGGACACTCGACCTTGAAATCGTCACCGTAGTAGTGGTGAAACTGCTGCAGCGACTCGATGATCAGGTAGTTGACCGGCATCCAGACCGGCCCGCGCCAGTTCGAGTTGCCGCCGAAGAGACCGCTTTTCGACTCGCCCGGCCAGTAGTCAACCTCATAGCTCGCGCCGCCAACGTCGACGCGGAAAGGTTCGCGCTCGTGGATTTTCGAAAGCGCGCGCACGCCGTAGGGCGACAGGAAACCACTCTCGTCGAGCATGCGCCTCAGCAAGGCCTTGGTACGGTGGCCGCGCAGCAGCGAAAGCAGCACGCGATTGCCGCTGCCCGGGACACGCCAGTTCGAGATCAGGGCAGCCAGCGCCGGACGATGCTCGAGGTACCATTCCATGCGCGCCGAGAATTCGGGCAGTTGCGCGACCAGTTCGATGTCCGCGGGCTGCACGGCAAACAGCGGAATCAGGCCGACGATGGAATGTACGCGCAAGGGAATGTTGCTTCCATCGGGAAGACACAGGTGGTCGTAGTAAAACTGGTCGGTCTCGTCCCAGAGGCCGGACGACTCGTCGCCAACGCCGTTGATGGCACCGGCGATCGACAGGAAGTGCTCGAAGAACTTGCTGGCGATGTCTTCATAGACGTGCTTATGCACCGCCAGCTCGGCGGCGATACGCAAGAGGTTGAGGCAGAACATCGCCATCCAGCTGGTGCCATCGGCCTGGTTGATGAAGCCGCCGGTTGGCAGGGGCTTGCTGCGGTCGAAGCAGCCAATGTTGTCGAGTCCAAGGAAGCCACCCTGGAAGATATTGCGTCCCTGTTCGTCCTTGCGGTTGACCCACCAGGTGAAGTTGAGCAGCAGCTTTTGAAAAACGCGTTCGAGAAACACCAGGTCGCCGGGGTCGGACGGATCGCCATGCTCAGCCTCACGTCGCTGCCGGCGATCGATTTGAAAGACGCGAAACGCCGCCCAGGCGTGCACCGGCGGATTGACGTCGCTGAACTCCCACTCGTAGGCCGGTAGCTGACCGTTGGGATGCATGTACCACTCGCGGGTCAACAGGACCAGCTGCGACTTGGCGAACTCGGCATCGATCACCGCCAGCGGCAAGCAGTGGAAAGCGAGGTCCCAGGCGGCGAACCACGGATACTCCCACTTGTCCGGCATCGACAGGACTTCGGCACTGGCGACATGCTTCCAGTCGTGGTTGCGGCCGCGTTTACGCGCCGCCGACGGCTGCGGCTGGCTGGCATCGCCGTCCAGCCATTTGTGCACGTCGTAGTGAAAAAACTGCTTGCTCCAGATCATCCCGGCAAAGGCCTGGCGCTGCACGAGACGCTCGTCGGCGTTGTCGATTTCGCCTTGCAAGTCGGCGTAGAACTGATCGGCTTCGTTTCGTCGTTGGGCGAAGATGGCGTCAAAGTCGGCGAAGGGCGGCGCGGTTTTCCCGCCTGTCGAGCTCGGTGCCAGTCGCAGCCGCACCCGCACGCTGCCGCCCGCGGGCACGCTCAGTGAGTAAAGCGCGCCGGCCTTGGTTCCGCTTTGAGCGGGATTCACCGCCGCGGTATTGCCGGCGACGACCAGCTCGTGAAAGGCATCCTTGAAGAAGCCTGTCGCCTCGGGCTGGTCAAAGTGACGCCTGGCGTTGGTTTCGTTCTCGCAAAAGAGCAGACCGGGCGCGCAATCACTCTCTCCCTCTCCCTCTCCCTCGCCATCGCAGTCCAGGCGGTAGCTGCCCAGCTCCGGATGCTCGATATTGACGCCTCCAGCCACGGCCGAGAGCATGGGTTTCGGCATTCCCGCCTGCCACGACCAGGTGTTGCGGCAGCACAGCTGCGGCAGCAGCGACAGCTTCGCCGCCTCGGCGCCGCGATTGTGCACAGTCACCAACATCAGGATGTCATCGGCTGCCGCCTTCGCGTATTCGACGAAGACGTCGAAGTAGGCATCATCGTCGAACAGGCCGGTGTCGAGCAACTCGAACTCGGCCTCCTCCGCGCCGCGCCGCTGGTTCTCCTGCAGCAGCCGGGCGTAAGGGAATGCAGCCTGCGGATACTTGTAGAGCATCTTCAGGAAGGAATGTGTCGGCGTCGCGTCGAGGTAGTAGTACAGCTCCTTGACGTCCTCGCCATGATTTCCCTCGCTGTTGGTCAGGCCGAACAGGCGTTCCTTGAGCAGCGGGTCGCGGCCGTTCCACAGGGCCAGCGAGAGACAGAGCAATTGCCGGTCGTCGCTGAAGCCGGCGATGCCGTCCTCGCCCCAGCGATAGGCACGACTGCGGGCGTGCTCGTGCGGCAGGTAGTTCCAGGCGTTACCGTCGGGGCTGTAGTCTTCGCGGACGGTGCCCCATTGCCGCTCGGAGACATAGGGACCCCAGCGGCGCCAGTCAGCGCGGCCAGCCTTGTCGTCAGCGAGGCGTTGTTTTTCGGCGGACAATGGCTGCAAGCCTTTCAGTGGGCTGAGTCGGGATCATGGTCGTCGGCGAGTGTCACAGGTGACGTCGTCACACCCGGCGTGGCGTCGAAACTGTCGCCAAGCGCCAGATGCAGGCGGACACGGTTGGCGCCCTGGATGGCACGCAGTTTGATGACCACCGCCTGACCCTGGAACTGCGCCGATTGCAGCTGCGCGACCCAGAGCAGGTCCCGGCGCCCTGCCCGATACTGAATGGTGGCAATGCGCACGGCGGCGCTACGGCTGAGCACGGCTTGTTCCTCAAAAGGTATGCGCCTGGCCAGCAACTGCTCGTTGGCCAATCCGCTCTCGACTTCGCGGAAGGCAGTCAGCATGAGCGCGCCGTAAGCGGCGACCGCCTGCGCCTGCTGCGCGCTGGCGATCTCTATTTCTGCGCGCAGCGCGCCGCCTTCGTAAATCGGGATCGACACCCCGATTCCGGCGGCGGCCAGCCACGGATTGAGGCGCAGCAGCGAGAGCAGATTGTCGCCGAGTCGGCCAGCGGCCAGTGACAGGGAGAAATCAGGCAGCAGCGCCAGTTGCGCGGCTTCCTGCTGACGGAAAGCGGCGAGCACGGCGCGCTCGGCGGCGACGATGTCCGGGCGGCGTTCGAGCAGCGCGATGGGGGCCCCGGCAGCGGCGGCTGGCGGCAGCGTTGGGTACGACGACGCTACCGCCAGCTCGGCGGCCGGATAGCGGCCGAGCAGCACCTCCAGGGCACGGCGGACTTCGCCGGCGGCCTGGCGAGATCCTTCGAGATCGCCCCGTGCCGTCTCGAGCTTGGCGCGCACGTCAACCACGTCGAGGTCGGAATCCTTGCCGGTGGAACGTCTGATTTCCACCAGCTTGAGCAGCTCCCCGAAGACCTGCACGGTCTGCTCGCCGAGTTCGACCAGCTGCCGCGTCTCGATCGCCAGGTACCAGGTCTTCGCCACCAGCGCCGCCAGCGATTGCCGGGCATGCGCATAATCGAGCGCACTGACTTCGAACGCCGCCTCGGCCGCGGCGCGTTGGGCGCGCAGCCGACCCCAGAGGTCGACTTCCCAGGCCACCCCGACGTAGGCCAGCGTGCTGTTGAAGCTGTCGTCCTGATCCTTGTCGCGAATGCTCCTGGCGCCGAGCTGCCCACCGATCTGCGGCGCCAGCTGCGCGCCGACGACCAGCAGCTGCTGCTCGGCGACTCGCACACTCTCCGCGGCCACGCGCAGGTCGATGTTATTGGCAATGGCCTCGGCAACGATGGCCTCGAGCAGCGGATCCTGAAAGGACTTCAGCCAGCCGTCGGCAACCGGTCCGGCCGTGCTCTCCGCCTGCCAGGCAGCGGGAATGTGCGTCGTCGCCGGCAGCGCCTGCTCGACGACCTCGGATTGCGTCAAGGGGGCCTGCAAGGCACAGCCGGCCAGGGCGACGAGTCCAAACAGCCCGCCGAGCAGGAGGATGATTGGCGCGCGCATCAGCCGTTGAAGGGGTACAGCCAGTTGAACCAGCTGTAGGCACGGATGCCGATCTTGCGCAACACGACGAAGCCGCTATCGGGGTTGGTGTAGATCGTCGCCCGGCCCTGGGTACCGATCGGAAACTTCGCTTGATCCTCGTCATCCAGGTGAATGGCCACCGCGAACTGCCCCTGTGGCACTTCGACCGGCACGTAGGAAAAATTCGGCAGCGTACCGCTCGGCAGCATCTGCCCGGCACCACTGCCCTGCCCGATGGCCGCAACCTTGCCGCGGAAGATCTGCCCGGGACAGAGATCAATCGCCGCCTCGACGATCTGGCCTGGCTTCACGTACTTGAGGTTCTCCTGGAAGAAGTTGGCCAGCAGGTAGCGATCGGCATCGCAGATGAAAGAGGCGATGGCGCCGAAACGAATCTCGCCGGCGACCATGCCCGGACGTACCTGCAGGTTGATGATGTAGCCATCCTCGGGCGCCACCATCAGCGTGTTATCGAGATAGTAGCGCGCCTGATCGAGGTCGGCCTGGATCTCGGCGACGGTCGTATTGACGCCATTGATCTCGGAGCGATAGCGCAGCCAGGCGCGCTTCTCCTCGGCCTGCGCTTCCTTGACACCGGCCGCATGGGCCGCTGCCTGGGCGCTCCATTTCTGGGCGTCTTCCTCGGGGCCGGCGCCCTGCCTGGCCAGCTTGATGGAGAGTTTTTCCTGGTATCTGGCGTACTTCAGCTCGCTACGCAACTTGACGACCTTCTCGACGCTGATCTCGATGTCGCTTTTCATCACCAGCACGTTCTGCGTGGCCTTGGCCAAGGATGCTTCGAGCTGATTGACCTTGTATTGATAGGGACGACGGTCGAACTGGAACAGCGGCTGCCCCTTCTTGATCGGCACGTTCGGAGCGACCAGCACGGCGGTCACCAGCGTCGGTTCGGGTAGCCGCGGGACCAGCTGAATGGTGTGCTGGATGAGCTTCGCCTCGGTGGCATAGGGGGCGACGAAACGCAGGCCGAGCATGAAGATGATCAACAGATGCAGGCCAACGGAGACAGACACCACCCCCCAGGCGATGTTGAACTTCATCCACTTGAACTTGAAGAACACCAGCCACACCACGAGAGCGTAGCCAAACAGCAGCACAAAACCGAATAGCATGGGGATCGCTCCTCGTCAGCTCGGCGCGCCGCTGGCGGGTGGGGGCTCGGTCCTTGCCCTGGCCGGCGCGGCGGCCGGCGTGCCGCTAAGGCGGGCGATATCCTCGTCGATGGCGCGTGCCTCTTCGCGCGGGAAGCGTCGGATGTCGATGATCTCGGTCGGTTTGAACGCCCAGATGAAGGCTTGTACCCACGGGTAGATCGTCGGCAGGAGGCCCGCCCAGCCCATCAGCTTCACCGCTTCCGCCTCGGGGTGATTGCGCGCCAGAGCAATCCGGCCGGGCAACCCGGCAAGCCAGACAAAAATCATCAGCACCGCTACACCGGCGGCAAGGGCAGTGGCGAAAGTCGCGTAATCCCAGAAATCGAGTTCGAAGCCAAGCATTCCTGATCCCTCCCAAGAGCTGTGTTCGTATCCGCAGCGGCATCATTCCTCAGTCGCAGACGCGGCTTGCACGGCAAGCCTGGGCGAATCTTGCCACGAAAAAGCCCTCGCAACCGCTACCGTCGACGCTAAGCACCGGCGCGTCATCTCTCGCCCGCTGCCTTAACGCTGGTTTCGGCAGCCTTTTCGGCACCTGGGCCGGGCAAATGCAGGTAAGCGCCCGTGCTCCGACGTCCAACAATCTCGATCGCCAACGAGTGGGCGATCTGGTGTCGAAATAATTTACACTCGCTCAAGAAATAGACAAAGAAGAAAGCGAAAACTGTTTCCATATCAATTAATTGCCGAAAAAGGCCTAAATTTTGCTTATTCCTTTCGCCGATTGTGCAACTGTCTTGAGGCTCACTCTCGGAATGACGGTGGCTGGGTTTCCGGTGCACACACCACGCCGCGGGAATTTGACGATTCAGAAGCATGCAATGATCGGTTTCACGGTGGTGACCGAGAACGCGAAACACTGCGGGACTGGTGCGCCAATCCAGCGCGATCGAATCAAACGCGTTCCTGTCAGCCGAATGGCCGAGGCATTCACAGCGTTGCCGACAGGTATCCCGTTCTCGTGTTCTCCCGACTGCCGATGGCAAGGAGTTTTTGCGATGTATAAACCGATAAATGAACAAAGCAAAGACTTGATTGGCGAGCAAGACATGCTTTCCCGCAGTGCGCTGGACGCTGCGCTGCGTGCTTATGCCGAGCAGCCCCAATTTCGCAGTGCGACCGGGGACGAGGTAATCTTCGATAACCCTTTTCACCGACCGGTTCGCGCACAGGATTTGTCTTTTCTGGATTTTTCTCGACCTGTCGATCAAGACCACGTTCATGCCTTGTGCTCACTCATGGGCAACCGCATGCTCTTCAACATCTATGAGGCGGATCTTTCCTTCGTTGGCGAGTCGCTTTCGCAGCAAGCTCACACCGACCGCGCCGCGTTCTACTCGACTGCTAACCGAGTGCTCGGCGAGCGCGTGCGCGGTGCGCTGGAGCGCCACTGTTTTGCCTGGATTGACGATGCGCTGCACGATACGGACGAAGAACCGGCGAGCCTGATCGAGCGCTCGCTCGCCGAGTTCGAGAACTCGGCGAGCGCCGTCGCCCATACGATCGAGGGATCGGCTTCCAGCACCCGCATGGCGCAACTGCTAGCGATTCAGATCTGCGGTCCGCTGCGCGCTCGCGACTTCGCACGCCAGCGCTACGTGGTCGCCGGTCTCGATGGTCACTGGAACGAGTGGATCGCCGCTGCTGCAGGGGTAGTACCCGCCTGGCGCAGAGCCTATCCGGCTTTGGCGAATGCTGCGCAGCTGAGCACAACTCCGCACGCGTATTGGCAGTTCTACCTGGGATCGCAGCTTGCCGTTGCCAACTATCTGGCTCGCACATTGAGGGCACCGAGCCGCTTCTTTGAAGCTGCGGGCGCCATCGTCGCAGATCGACTTTGCTCACTCCAACTCGCCCGCTGTTGGCGCGAGGTTTTTGTTTCGGCATTTGGCAGCGATATGTTCTGGTCGAGCGATGAGCAAGGCGGCGGCAGCGACGCTCTGTGTAGCGAAGCCCTGAAACTGCTCGAAAAAACGCCGGGAGCAGAGCAAGCGGAGTGCTTGAACGCCTTCAAGCGAGGCCTCCAGGGAATGTGCCGGGTTTGGGTCGCTGCCAACGAGGATCTCGGGCGGCAGATCGCTTGGGCGGGTCACCCCGCCGAGCATCGCGCGCTTGCCGAAGATTACATGCGCATCATCCGTGATCGGGCTTTGGCGGTAGCCATGGAAACCTACGTCGAGCCATCGAGCGAGCGATCGACAACGCACGTTCACGATACCGACCGGCTGTTGGTCATCGAATCGGGCGAGATGGATTTCTGGCACAGCTACGGCCAGCCCTTGCATTTCGAGCCCGGCGACATGATCTTCGTGCCCAAGCATCGTTTGCATGGCTCAGTCGTCACCACTGACCAGTGTGTCTATCACCAGCCGATCGTGGACGCAAAGCTGCGCGAACTCGTCGATCGACTGCGATCAACGCACTAGCGGCTTGATGCCGTGGATGCGACCCTCCTTTCGGACACTGCCGACCTGGCAACAGCGAATGCCGAACAGTGGCGGTCCAGTCCAGACTTGGCGCTAGACGCGGTATGGCTGGCAAGGCACAAGCTGCGCCCTGAGGAACTGCTGATTGCCGCATTCGGGCTCGTCGTGGCGCAGATCCACGACGCCGATTTGGTAAACCTTGGCGTCGTCCTCGATGGCTCATCAGGAACGCTGCACTCCTTACAGCTGACCACCTCGCCGTCGCAGGATCTCGTTCAGCTATGTCGCGAAATCGGGCGCCAAACTCGCCGACGCAGCAGCGACCCGGCAGCGGAAGCCTTCGACGCCCGGCTGACCATCACCCACTCGCGCCGGGCTATTCCGGCTGCCGTGCCCGCAGCATCTGGCCTTGCTCTCGAGCTTGTTCTCGATGGACTGCGCGTAAGTGAAATCGCGATTACCTACGACGATCGGATCACTGCGCCAGCGCTGCTGGAGTGGCTCGAGCGCGGATTCCTGCGCGCCATTGCCAGCATTCCGAATTGTTGCGTCAGCAAGGATATCGAGTGGCTCGCTCAGGACGAATACGATCGCATCGTCTATCAGTGGAATGCGACCAGCGCACCCTACGCCTACGAACAGTGCCTCCATTGGCTTTTCGAAGCACAGGCGCGGCGCACACCCGATGCCGTCGCACTGGAGATCGACGGGCAAGCGCTTTCCTACCACGAACTCGAGCGACGTTCGCGTCAGCTGGCCTGCGAGCTGCGTAATCGTGGCGTTGATTGCGACGTGCTCGTACCGCTGTGCGCTGAGCGCTCGCTGGCCATGGTGGTCGGAATTCTCGGGATACTACGCGCCGGTGGCGCCTACGTGCCGATCGATCCACGCTTTCCTGCCGACTACAACGCGCGCGTCGTCGAAGACAGTGCTCCGCGACTGATCGTCACCGAGTCACGATGGCAGGCCCATATGGCGAGCTTCGGGCTGCCGGTGCTGCTGATTGACGAACTTCCCGTAGCCGGCGAGCCGGCATTCTGCATGCGACTCGGGCGGCCAGAGGGGCTTGCCTGCGTGATGCATACATCGGGGTCTACAGGAGTGCCCAAAGGGACTCTCCTCGAACACCGCGCGCTTCTCAACAATCTGTTCTGGTTGCAAGAGCACTGGCCATTGAGTGCTGGCGAGGCGGTACTGCAGAAAACGCCCTTCACATTCGACGTCTCGATCAAGGAGTTCCTCTGGCCGCTTTGCTTTGGTGGGCGACTCGTCCTGGCGCAAGCGGGCAAGCATCTGGACATCCCTTATCTTGGCAAACTCATACAGCAGCACCATGTTGCCGTGGCTCACTTCGTACCATCGATCCTCCAGGCTTTCGTGGCGCTACCGGGCGTTGGCGCCTGTACCAGCCTGCGCTTGGTGATGTGTGGTGCCGAGGTGCTTCCGCCTGAATTGGTCAGCCGCTTTTTCGCCGTGCTCGAGGCCAAGCTTCTCCACCTTTACGGGCCGACCGAGGCAGCCATCTCGGTAACCGGATGGGAATGTGATCCGCGCTCAGAGCCCCTGCGCGCCGTCCCTTTGGGGCGGCCCATGGCCAATGTGCAAATCCACGTGCTCAATCGGGCGCAGCGCCCAGTTCCTCCTGGTGTCAGCGGCGAGCTTTATATTGGTGGCATCGCCCTTGCACGCGGATATTTGCGCCAGCCCGGCCTTACCGAGCAGTGCTTCGTTGTCGACCCGTTCGGCGTTCCGGGGAGTGTTGGCCGTCTCTATCGATCCGGAGACCGCGCCCGCTACACCGCTGACGGTGTCATCGAGTTTCTCGGTCGCTTCGATCAGCAAGTGAAGATCCGTGGCGCCAGAGTCGAGCCAGGAGAGATCGAGAACACGCTGCGCAAGCACCCCGCCCTGGCGCGCGTCGCGGTCACTGTGCGCGCCGACCGCAACGGACAGAAGCGCCTTGTCGCCTACGTAGTCGGCAGGGCTGGTCCGGCTCCCGGCCCCGCCGACCTGCACCAGTTTTGCCGCGCGAAACTCCCGGGTTACATGATGCCCAGTGCTTTCGTGGACCTAGCGCAGCTACCTCTTCTCGCCAACGGCAAGGTCGACTACGGCGCATTGCCGAACCTGACTTAGGCATCAAAGGAGAACGCGTATGCTTGCCACCGAACCGTCAGTAGCGTCTGACTATCGCGCACGCCTAATGCTTGGCGACAGGATCGGCAGAGCCGTTCAGCCACCCGACTGGTTTGCGGAGTCCTACGAGATCTTTCAGGCAATCGTTAGCAATCCCGCGTACCCCTGCCACTTTGGTAGCGCTGCCGAGAGCCGAGGTGAACTCTATTACACGATTGCCGATTCATGCCCCGGACAAACACTGGCGCGAACCTTGCAGAATTTTCTTGCCAGTGCCAGGCTCGCCGCGCGCCAGAGGCGAAACCTGACGATATTCTTTCCCCCCGACGAACGGCCCCTTGGCATTACAGACTACCAGGAGCGATTTTGGTCCACGCTTGAGGCGCTATCCGAAGCCGATCCAAGCCCTTGGCCAGAGCATATTTCGTCGCAGCCCGACAGCCCGGATTGGGAGTTTTGCTTCGCTGGCGAGCCAATCTTCGTTTTTTGCGGTGCCCCTTGCTACCGGCTGCGCTCCAGTCGCAATCTTGGCCCCGGAATGATTATCCTCATGCAACCGCGCAGCTCGTTCTTCGGTATCGAAGGCGACTCGCGCGCTGGAATTGAAGCGCGGAAGAAGACCCGCGAACGGCTGGCGCAATGGGACCAAATGCCGGCGCACCCCGACCTCGGGGTCTACGGCGATGCGGCGAACCGCGAATGGAAGCAATACGCACTGCCTGACAGCAACTCGCGGGTGACCGGCAAGTGTCCCTTTCTCAACACGGGAGCAGGAGGCCTGGGAAACCCTGACGTCCACATGGGTGATACCGCGCCGGTTAATGGCTGCGAAAGCGGCCATTGGTAGACCTTTGGCAGGGGCTATTCTCCAGAACACCCTGCTGGGCGTGATTGACCATTCGCCATGCCTCTCCTGCGTCCACGAGTTGCTGAAACGCCACCGAAAGCCCGCTTTGAGCAAGGCCGGACAAAACACCTCAGAACATCAGCCGCGCCAGCAACAGGCCCGTGGACACGGCGGTAGCGGTGGCCACGAGGCCCGGGATCATGAACGAGGGATTGAGCACGTACTTGCCGATCTTGGTGGTCCCTGACAAGTCGAAGTTGATCGCCGCAATCAGGGAACCATAGGTCGGAATGAAGAAGTCGCCATTGACCGACGGAAACATCGCGATCAGGAATTGCGGTGGAATCCCGAGCACGATCCCCAGCGGCATCAGCGCCCGGGTCGTCGCCGCCTGACTGTAGAGCAGCACCGATGAGAAGAAGAGGCCAAAGGCAAAGGTCCACGGCGCGACTTCCGCCAGATGCCCGATCGCCGGCACGATGACCTCCTTGTTGGCAGCGATGAAGCTGTCACCCAGCCACGCCAGACCGAAAATCCCGATGACCGCCACGACGCCGGCGCGGCGCGTCGCCGTCTTGGGAACTGCGTCGACATTCACCCTGGTCAGCATCAGCATGATCGCCGCGACGGACATCATCACCACTTCGATCACGATCGGCATGCCGATGGCGCCCTTGGCGCCGCACAGCTGTCGCAAGTCGGGGAAGAAGCCCAGCAAGACGACCAGCGCGACACCGCTCAGAAACAGGTAGGCGGAGATTTTGGCTGCTGGCTTGTGCGGCTGTCGATCGGCGGCCGCCTGCGGTGCGGGTATGTCGCCAGCCGCCAGGCGCGCCCGGTACTCGGGATCGTCCTTCAGATCCTTGCCGAGAAACATCGAGACCAGGGCGCCGGCCACGACACCGGTCAGCGTGGCCGGAACGCAAATCATCAAAATCTGCGGCAACCCCCATTGCGTCATCCCCTTTTCGGCGAACAGACCAATCATCGCCGCCGTCGCAGCCGCCACGGGACTGCCGGTGATCGCAGTATAAACGGGCCCAGAAACGATGATCCGCCAATGGTCGGCTCTCCCAAATCGGCGACAGGGAGTTAACGACTAGGCCCGTGTCGACTTCGACGACGGGTTCCCGTCGTGGAAGTGCCTCGGCCAGTGGCAAAGACCAGTCAAGGTCAAACCTAGGTGATGAACGTAACCGACAAGAAAGTTGCTGCGGCCTTATTGGCCTAGTCACTTCCTACTGAGCATGGCGAACAAAGGAGGCCGGGTGCGCGCTTCCGTTGGACTTTCGATAGAGCAGGCAGGAGTGCTAGCAAACGCAGGCGCGCCGCTCTTCTGAACCGCTGGTCCTCTTCGACCACGCGGCCAGGCAGGATTCGCGCGACGCCGGCCGCTAATCAAAACACAGGCAGCACAAGGCTGCTTTCAGCCGGTCAAGCCTGGAGGCGGACTGAATACTGAACCGGTGTCGGCTCGTTCGATCCTCTCATTTGGCGACCGTGTTCGCCGGATGCCGATGCCCCTTGGTCAGGTGTTGCACGATGCCGAGCAGGGACGCACTGGTCAGGCCGAGCATCAGGATGCCATTGAGCGCCTCGAGCGGGCCGAGGAGTTTCCGGTCGGTGCTCATGACCACGTCCCCATAGCCAAGCGACGTAAAATTGACGCCCGAGTGGTAAACCGCCTGATGGAAATCCGCGAACTCTCCGAACCACAAGAACAGGGCGCCCCACAGCATGATCTGCAGAAAATTGCCCAGCATCATGACCACCATCGCCATCAAAAGCCTGCGTGTACCCGTGAGCAGTGCACTGCCGAACCCCGGCTCGTCCGAGTGGCGCACCACGTAACGGACGCTCCAGAGAGAGAACATCACCTGCAGGGCCAGGCACATCATCATCGTCAGCAAGCCGATTGCCAGGTTAATCAGTATCATGCCGAACATCTCCTTCAGCTGTGGTGGAAGAACAGGGCCTCGCTTCTCGACGCGCGCCAGCGCTCGAGCAGCCAGACGGTCGCCCAGGCATAGAGCGCGACGCCGACGAACAGGCAGACACGAACGGCGGACGCCGCGAGCACACCCTTGCCGCTGGCGCTGTCCTCGATCGCCGGCCCGAGCAGGATCAGCATCGTTATCAGCGCGTTGCTCCAGAATGAGGGCGAGAAGGGCGTCGCCTTGACGCGGAAGAGCCGCGCGCCGGCCCACAGGGCGGCCGCCATTATCCACAGCATCAGCATCCACAGGTTCGGCCACAGCGACAGGCCGAACCATACGAGCAGAGCCATCCCCGCCCCCATCAGGGTCGATCCCAGCAGTTCCCGACCGGCGGAACGGGTATCTGTCGAACCGGCCTGCTGGCCCAGAGACACCGTCTTCATGATCGCCGCCAGATAGAACGAGGGGTCGGTGAGGGCCAGAACGAACACTGGCAGCACTACCAGCGTGCCGCGCAGGGCGATCCAGCTTGCCGTCTCACGGCTGGGGCGTGGTGGCTTGGCTGCCTTCGCGGCCGGCTCTTGCGCGTCGGGAAAGAAGGCATGCGAAAAACCGCCGACCAGGCTGCCAACGGCGATGCCAACGGCCAGCGCCACGCTGATCGCGGTGACGAGCGCCTGGTCGGCCACCCCGGCGACCGGGATCAGCGTGAAGGCCACGACCAGAATCATTGTCAGCGGGTTGCCGGTGCGGATACCGAAGAAGAACAGCGCGTAAAGGATGACCCCCGTCAGAAGCACGCCGGCCAGCGCGTAGTTCTCCAGCAAGGGGACCATCAGCACCCCCATCACCAACAGTCCGGCAAACAGCAGGGCGATGACCACGGCCTTGGCCGGCGGGATCGGCGGGCCCGGCTTGCACAGCACCACCATTGCCATCAGGCAGACGATGTACGGAAGCGACAGGGCCAGGCCGTAGGCAATCAGGACGGCCAGACCGAGTCCGACGGCCAAGCGCAGAACCGCCTTGTCAGCCGGAGCGATCATGATCGGCTCAGTAGAGGTAGGAGAGCCAGCTCATCAGGCGGATGTAGGCCGCGCCGAGCGTGTTCATCAGGAAGTTGTCGCCGGTGTAGACCATCACCTCGGCCTGACCGCCGATGCGTACCTTGCCCAGACGCTTTGCCTCCGTCGCATCGAACTCGACAGCCACCGGGAAGCGCTGCGCCTGGCGCAGCCAGTCGCGACTGTTTTCGATCGTCGGCAGCGTTCCCGGCGGCGCCTGCTGGGCGGAGCTGACGCCGCTGCCAACGCTGCGCACGCGGCCTTTCAACACTTCGCCGGGGAGCATATCGAGAACGATTGCCACTTCGTCGCCGGGTTCGAGGTTGCCGAGGTTGTTCTCGGTCATGTCCGCGCTGATCCACAGGTCGCGGATCGCAATCAGCGTCATCACCGGCGCACCTGCCTGTGCGAACTGACCGACTTCGGTGCGCAGATCGGCGACACGGCCGCCGGCGGGGGCGACCACTTTCGTGCGCGCCAGGTCGAGCGCGGCCTTTTCGATCGCCGCGCGCGCGCTGCGCAACTGTGCGTTGTTGTCACCGGCCTCGCCGGCGGCTTCCTGCGCCTTGCGCACGTCGGCTTCGGCAGCCTTTGTCCGGCTGCGCGCCTCGACCCCTGTCGCCTGTGTGACCTCCAGTCGGCGCACCGATATCGCGCCGGGATCCTCGGCGTAGAGCGCCTCGTGCCGCGCCGCGTCCTTTTCGGCCTTGACTTCATTGGCCTGCGCTGCCTGCAGCGAGGCGCGCGCGGCGGCCACGGTCTCCACCGCGGCATTGACTGAACTGCGCACCGATTCGAAGTCCGAGCGGCTGCGTTGCAGCGCGATCCGGTATTGCTCCGGGTCGATGTCGAAGAGCGCTTGCCCGCGCCCCACGTCGTCGTCGTTCCTGACGTGAACCGCGAGCACCTTGCCCGCCACCTCGGCGGCCACCGGCACCACAAAAGCCTGGACGCGGGCCTGCGAGGAGTACGGAGTGACGCGATCGGCGGCAAAATACCAGAGCAGGCTGCCGCCGATCAGCGCCAGCACGACCGTCGCGCCGATACGGCTTGCCTTCCCCGCTTGCGGCGCTTCGCTGGCGGCTACGGTCGACGGGTCCTGGCTGGACGATTCCTGGCTCATCGTGCTTCCCTCTCTGGTGTGATCTGTGGCGGACCGGCATCGGGTGGCGGCAGAGGCACTGCCAGCATCTCCCGCCAGGCGCTGCGCTCGGCCATCGTCTCGCGCGTCGCGTCGTCAACCAGCGGCCGCTTGCGCCCCTGCTGCCAGCCACCGCCCATCGCCTTGTATAGCGTGACCAGGCTCTGTGCAACATTTCCCATGGTGTTGACCTGCCGCTCCTGCTGGCTGAACAGCGCGCGCTGCGAATCGAGTACGCGCTCGAAGCCGGCCATCCCCTCGCGGTACTGGAGGGTGGCGATAGCGAGCGAACGCCGCGCCGCCTTGACCGCCTCCTCGAGCAGGGGCAGCTGGTCGCGGTTGGCGACGAAGCCGGCGGCGGCGTCATCGACTTCGCGCGCCGCCGCGAGCACCGTCCCCTGGTACTGCTCATAGAGTTGCTGGAAGCGAGCGTCCTGGACCAGCACCTCGTTGCTCAGGCGGCCGTGGTCGAAGACGTTCCAGACCAGGCTCGGGCCTATTCCCCAGGCGAGTGTCCGCGGCGAACCGGACAGCGACGTGGCCGAAAGGCCGAGCGATCCCAGCAAGGCAATCGACGGGTAGAGGTCGGCGACGCTGACGCCGATCAGCGCCGACTGCGCCGCCAGTTGCATCTCCGCTGCGCGCACGTCAGGGCGGCGGCGCAGCATCCCTGCGGGCATGTCGGCGACGACCGCGAGCCCGGTCTGCGGGATGCGTTGCCGGCCTGCCGCCATTTCCGGCAGGGGTCCCGGCGAGCGGGCGAGCAGTACGGAGAGCGCGTTTTGCGTCTGGCGCAGGCTGCCCTCCAGTTGCGGGATGGAGGCAAGCGTGCTCAGGTACTGCGACTTCGCCTGCTGCACGTCGAGTTCGGAATCGTTGCCGTGCTTGAACAGCCGTTCAGTGATCTCCAGACTGCGCTTCTGTAGTGCGGCGTTCTCGTGCGCGATCGTCAGGCGCAACTCAAGGGTGCGGATCGCAGCGTATAGAGAGGCGGTCTGCGCTGCCACCAGCACCTGCATGTCGTCGTACTGGGCGATGCTGGCGAAGTAAGCGGCGTCGGCGGCCTCGATGCTGCGCCGGAACTTGCCCCAGAAATCGATTTCCCAGCCGACGCCAAAGCCGATGCTGTACGCCGTCAGCGCGCTGTCCGGCCCGCTGCTGGCCTCGCTTCCCGTGCGCAGTACCGCGCCGGTCACCTGCTGCTGTTGCGGATAGAGCAGGCTGCCGGCGATCGCCAGTTGCGCGCGCGCCTCGAGGATGCGCATGCCGGCTGTGCGCGCGTTCGGGTTGGCGCGCTGCGCCTCGGCGACCAGCGCATCAAGCACCGGGTCGTCGAAGTTGCGCCACCATTCATCGCCCTCCGGCCGCGGACGCTCGCGCTTTTCCGCTACCAGCGTCGCCAGCGAGCCACCCGACCAGCCAGCCAGCGCCGGCACTTCGGGCCGCTTGAAGTCCGGCCCGACCGCCACGCAGCCGCCGAGCAACAGCGCAGCAGCGAGAGCGGGCAGGCGCGGGCCGGTGGCGCCGGCGAAGCACCGCCGCATCGGCTCAGGCGGTGGTGGAGGAGGAATCGGCAGCAGGCCGTGTCGATGTCCGTTCCGGATTGTCAGCCACCCAGCGCATGAAGATCTGGTAGCCCAGCGCCAGCAAGGTCGCGCCGATGAACATGCCGAGGATGCCGGTCGTGGCCATGCCACCGAGTGCGCCGATCAGGATCACCGGCATCGGCGCATCGACGCCGCGGCCGAGCATCAGCGGTTTCAGGACGTTGTCGGCCATGCCGCCGACGAACAGCAGAACGGAGTAGGCGGCGGCGGCAACGGTACCGTAGTCGCCGCTCGTCCAGATCCAGCCGATCACCGGCAGCGTGACGAGCAGTGCTGGCAACTGTGCGATGCCGAGCACGAGGACGACCACGGCCAGCACGCCGGCGAACGGGACGCCGGCGATCATCAGCGCGACGCCGATGATCAGCGCCTGAATACAGGCGATGCCGATGACGCCCGAGGCGACGGCACGCACCGTCGCCGTCGACAGCGTGGTGAACTCCTTGCCGCGGGCCAGCCCGGCGATACGTTCGAAAATCTCCAGCATCGCCTTGGCGCCCGCTTCGCCCCAGGCCATCATGATGCCGGCGACGATGAACGAGAAGATGAACATCAGCAGGCCACCGCCGAGGCCGGCGACCATGCCCAGTGCCTTGCTCGCCAGTTCGCCGATCTTCGGCTGCATGGTCTTGACCAGTGCCGGCAGGTCGGCGTGCGCCTGCGACCAGAACTCATGCACTTTCTCGCCCACCACCGGCCAGGAAGCCACCTTGTCGGACGGCGCCGGCACCTGGATCGTGTTGTCGCGCACGCCGTGGACCACGCCTTGCACCGAGTCGCCGAACTGGCTGGCCAGCATGACGGTCGGCGTGATGATGACCGCGACGGCGAGCAGCACGATGAGCGTCGACGCGAGCCCCTGCTTGCCACCGATCCGTGCGGCGAGCATCTGGTGCAGCGGATAGATCGTGATCGCCAGGATCAGCGCCCACAGCATCATCGACATGAATGGCGAGAAGATTTTGTAGCACAGCAACACCAACGCCAGGACCAGGCCGGCGCGGATAAAGACGTCGAGCAGGCGACGTGACAGACGGTCTTCCAGTTCGTGGTCGGGTTCGCGAGGGGCGGTCATCGGGGATCTCCTTCTATGCGGCGGTGAATGGGGCCGGCAACGGTGCTGGCGGCACGCCACCCCATGTGGCGGCGGCGTGAATGTAGCACACCACAGCGTCGCCACGCATGACATGCCAGCTGACGCTATGAGCTTGATTCATCGGCGAATTCGAAGCGAACGACGAGAACGAAGAGCAACGGGAGCGGCCTGGCGACCTGCCGGAAATGCGGCGAGGATTTGGACGAAGCGAACCTATCGAGCAGAGGAGACGGTCGAAGCGTGCTCTGCAGCTGGCGAGCACGGCATTCGACCGCTACTGTCAATCAATACTTGATGTCCCGCTTCTCCTCGCGGCCATCCTGTTTCGTTTCGCGCTTGTCTTGCCGGCACGCGGCGTTGCTCTGCTGGTTGGTGGCCCGGCAGTCGACCTTCTCCGAGCGCGCGTCCTGTTTGGCTGACTGATTGGTATCGCGACCTTCCTGGCGTTGTTGCGACTGGTCGGTAGCCAGGGCGGCACCGGATAGCGCCAGGAGTCCGACGGCGGTCAGCGTCCCGACGGTGCGGCGCCAGATTCCGATTCTTGATTCGCTCATGTTCACGCTCCTCACTTGTCGACGTTGCCACTGATCAGGTTGTCGAAGGAGAACAGCTCGTCCCATTTTTCCTGGCTCAGCAACTTGCGTTCCTCGACGACGATTTGCTGCAGCGACTTGCCCGTCTCGTAGCCCTCGCGCGCTATTTCAGAGCACTGCTTGTAGCCCAGCGACTGCTTGAGCACGGTAACAATGCCCAGCGAGTTGAGAACCATGTCGCGCGAATGCTCGGCGTTGGCGGTGATCCCGCGCACGCAGTTCACGCGCAGGCTGTTGACTGCATGTTCCATCGTGAAAATGGACGTAAACAGTGCGAAGGTGATCACCGGCTCCATGACGTTGAGCTGCAACTGGCCGGCCGAGGCGGCCAGCGTGACGGTCAGGTCGAGGCCGATGACCAGGAAACTGGTCTGGTTCACAACTTCCGGAATCACCGGATTGACCTTGCCCGGCATGATCGACGAACCGGGCTGCATCTGCGGCAGATTGATCTCGTTGAAGCCGCAGCGCGGCCCCGAGGCGAGCAGGCGGATATCGTTGCAGATCTTGGTCAGCTTCGCCGAAGTGCGCTTGAGCACGCCGGAAAGCTGCACATAGGCGCCGGTGTCGGAAGTCGCCTCGACCAGGTCGCCGGCCAGGATCAGCTTGACGCCGGTGAGGTCCGACAGGCAGCGCGTCACCTGCTCCGGGTAACCGCGCGCGGCGGTCACCGAAGTGCCGATCGCCGTCGCTCCGAGGTTGACCTCGTGCAGCAACTGGCGCACGTCGGCGATGCGGTGCACCTCCTCGCCAATGGTCGTTCCCCAGCCGTGGAATTCCTGTCCGAGCGACATCGGAACGGCATCCTGAAGGTGCGTGCGACCCATTTTCAGGACCCCCTCGAACTCCTTGCCCTTGGCGTGGAAAGCATCCTCCAGGCGGCGCAGCGCATCCATGTAGCTGCTCAGCCGCAGGATCAGCGCCAGCCGGAACGCCGTCGGATAGACGTCGTTGGTCGATTGCCCGCAGTTGACATGATCATTGGGGCTGACGAACTCGTACTCGCCCTTCTTGTGGCCCAGGCTTTCGAGTGCCAGGTTGGCGATCACCTCGTTGGCGTTCATGTTGGTCGAGGTGCCGGCGCCGCCCTGGATGAAGTCGGTCACGAACTGGTCGTCCATGTCGCCAGCGATCAGGCGGTCACAGGCTCCGATGATCGCGTCGGCGATCCTGGCATCGATGACGCCGAGATTGCGGTTGGTCAGCGCCGCCGCCTTCTTCACGTACCCGAACGCCTTCACGAAGAACGGCTCAGCCGACATCGGGATGCCGGTAATGTGGAAGTTGTGCAGGCCGCGCAGCGTCTGCACGCCGTAGTAGGCGTCGTCGGGCAATTCCTTCTCGCCCAGGAAATCCTTTTCGATTCGTGGCATTGCGTTTCCTTTCGCTTGCGTGAGAGGCGACTGCCACAGCAGCTTGACAGCCGTGTTGGAGAAAACCGATCCGGTGCGCCTGCGAAGCCAACCTGCCAGGACACGCCTGCTGCAAGCTTACGCCACATTCCGGCCCGCGAACGCAGCACTCAGCGGAGTCTGCCCGCCACGACCGCCTTTATTCCAGTCACTGGCTGGACAGGCATAACTTTCCGGATCGTTTCCAGCACCTCGCGGCTCTCGGAGAGCGGCATTCTCAGCGTGCGCGAAGCAACCGAGACGAATTCGATGAGGATCGACACGCCGATGATGCCGCCCGCCTTGATGATCTCCTTAACTCGCCATGCTTTCGCTTCGTCGGATGAAAGCAGGTACAACGTACCCTGCCGGGTAGGCAAGAATCGCTTTTGGCTGACGTCTGTCTGCCTGAAGCGGGGCACTGTCGCCGCTGTAGTCAGCCGGGCAGAAAGCTGTCACCATCGTTGCGGACCGTCGCGTCGCAGGCGATGCAGTGACCTTGCAGCCGCTCAGCGGTGTCTCGCCGGCAAGCTTGCATGAAATCACTGAGGGTCCTTGCTAACGATCATGACACTCGAGAGACCCCGGATGATGAAAGTCATGACCGTCCCCCCGGCCCTTCTCCCGCGAGGGGAGAAGGGAGTTTCGTGAGTCGCTTGCGCGACTTTCACATTGACAGTTGAACAGGCTCACGCGCACCGCCTACTTTGACTGACTCGGCGTACGACGACTCTCGTGACCTCAACGACGCGAACCGCCCGTGCGGACCCGCATGCCTGATGATGTCGGACCGCTCGGGCAGGAAACGGGCCGACCCTAGCCCGGTTGCACGTGGCGAATTCTCAGCGACCCTGCAATCGTTGTAATGCCTGCTGAGCAGCCGGGTAATTCTTATCCAATGTCAGGGCCTTTTCGAATGCCACCGCTGCTTCCTGAGGTTTGCCCATTTCCTGTAATACCACGCCCAAGTGATAGAACACCGAAGCAGGCACGTGTTGTAGACGAGTGGCTCGTTGCAAGGACAGCTCGGCGTCCTTTAAATTGCCTCGCGCACGATAAACCCAGGCGAGGGTGTCATGGTAGTCGGCGATATCTGGCGACAGTTGCACCGCCTTTTTGGCCCACACCTCAGCCTGTTCGAGGTTTTTTCCATTTTCTGTTTCCATCCAGGCGAGGTTGTTGTAGGCGGCTGACAGCTTGAGATCAAGCTTGATGGCCGCCAGATAGGATTTCTTGGCCTCCTCGTACTGGCCTAACTGTTGCTGAATAATCCCCTGCTTCAGCCATGCGGTAACCAGGTCGGGCTGAGCAAGAACAGCGGCGGAATAGTCTGCCAGGGCTTTGTCCGGGCTGCGACGTGCTTGCTGAATGTCGCCACGCAATTCCAAAGCGTCGGCCAGTGTCGGCTGGATTGTCAGGGCGCGCTCAAGCAAGATCAGGGCTTCATCCAGTTCCTTCTGTTGCAGGCTCAAACGCGCCAACGCCAGCAGTGGTAGCGGATTAGCTGGCGCCAGACGGGCGGATGTTTCCAAAGCAGCCCGCGCCTTGGTCAAGTCGCCCACACGCATCAGAGTTACCCCATAGGCGTAATTTGCGCCGGCGTGATTTGGGTCAATGTCCAGCACCTGTCCGTACAGGGATAAGGCCGCACTCGGCTTGCCAAGCACTGTGGCATAGAGATCGGCCAGATCCATGCGCGGCCTGATCAGTTTCGGATCCAGTTCAGCCGCTTTTTTCAACGCTTTCTCGGCCTCTGGATACTTCTTCTGCACAGCCAGCAGGCGGCCCAGCGAGGCCTGCGCATTAGCGTTGTCCGGTGCGGCTTTGACGGCCTGTTTGATCAGCTTGGCGGCCAACTCCGGATGCTGTCTCTGGTGGGCAATTTCCGCCAGGCCGAGAAGCGAGTTGGCATGGTCAGGCTGCTTCTTGAGAGCACGATTGAAGGCGAGTTCCGCACCCTCGGTGTCGTTTGCCGCCAGCTTTTTGATGCCTTCCGCATAGTCCTGGTCTGCCGGCGAGGCGGTCTGGTCCGCAGGGAGGGTCAGGCGCGGGGCAGAGCCAAGTGCCTGCGGAGTGGCATTCGCCAGACAGGAAAAAAGCGACGAGACGAGCAGGAGAATCAGCGGCCGAATGAATATCATGATTGAAAGCCCGTAAAAAGAAAAACCCACCGCAGCATCTTACGCCACGGTGGGTTTTCCTTCAACGAGCGCTTACCTGCCTCGCCCGCACTGCTACATTGTCGAGAGTGCTATCGATCAGGCTTTCCGGCGGCGGGAAAATCCCAGACCGGCAAGGCCCAGACCCAACAGCGCAAAAGTGGCTGGTTCAGGAACGTCGCAGGGAGGTTGTCCCGGCAGGCCGCACTCAATAGGTTTACCGCCTACGCCCGCGAAACCGAAGATGAATGTGGGTGCATCATCATCGGCACTGCCTCCGCTATTGCTCTGCCCAAGCGAATACAGCTCAATGCTTTCAGCGGCGATGGCAGCGATGGCTGCGGCTTTTCCGCCCGCGGCACCGTAGAAAATATCAAATTCGTACGTTTCGCCATCGGCGATGGAGCCGAAGTTGAAACGGAAGTAGGCGCCATGGTCCGATGGCCCGAATGCTTCACAGTCCGAGTCATGGCAGCCGTAACCGCTGTCGGAATAGGGCGCGAGCGGATTGGCGGTGTTGAACCCGTTGGCGCCTGATTCCTCGAGCAGCGTGGTAGTGGCGGTTCCCTTGATGGTCACAAATTCACTGAACTCGGTCGGCGGGACGTCCCAGTCCATGACGCGTACGTACTTGACGTCGGAGACCGCAGCACCGGTCGTGTTGGTGATCGTGACGTGATCGCGGAACAATGCGCCCGGCGCATTGGTTGAAGGTTGATAGGCTTGCTTGACGACAAGTCCGGGCAGGCTGGTGAGGCTGGTGGTGGTGGTGACCGTGCTGCCTGTAACAGCGGTTGCAGCGCCGAAGGTCAGGTTGTTGGGCCCAGAATCAGTGGTAACGTTGGCATAGCCGCTATCCGTGCCATTCACCGATACCCCCCAGCCTTCGCAAAAACAGCCGGGCGAGGTGGCGTCACGCCAGTCCGACGCGGTAGCGCTGCCAAACTGATAGGCCAAACCAGTCACACTAGAATTCACAACGATGTTGGGCGTAGTGTTCAGCGAACCATCATCATTGACCCCCAGCGCGACGGCGGCGGTAGCGGCAGAGCCGGTGTTGTAAATGACGGTACCGGCCTGGGCCGCACCGGCGGCGAGAAGCAGCGCGGCAGCAATGGCGCTTGTCTTGAACATGTTTTTCATTTTGGTCTCCAGGGAAGAAAGGTAGAACGGCGATCGACTTTGATTGGGGAGCTACGCCAGATACAAAGCATGATCTGTGCCACATTTATTACTACACAACAAAACAATAACTTAAGAACTTAAGGGAGGTCTTTACGCGGGGGGAGTGTAAAAAAGGTCGACACACTCGCGATCAAGGACAGGGAATTCAAGGGCCTCAACCAGAGCAACCGTGCTCAGCTTTGATTTGGGTCCTTGTCGTTTCGTGAGCGTTGAGGGCGCGGTCAAGGACGGGCAGCCGCCCGGCGAATCGAACCTTGGTAGCGTCAGAAACGCCACTACAATCAATGATTTGTGGCTGGTTGCGATCTTTCGCGCCTCCACCAGCGCGCAAGCGCGTCGCCGCGGCTCTTCCCTGCTTACCGCGTCAGCGCCATGAACAGCTCCGGCAGACGCTCCGGCAGACGCTCGATGTTGTCGATCACCGTATACCGGCGGCCAAAGATGTCCCCGACGTAGTCGTCGGCCTTGCGGTCGAGGTTGATGCAGTAGCTGAAAATGCCTTGCTGGTCGAGTTCCTCGACCGACTTGCGGGCATCCTCGATCAACAGGCGCTCGTCATGGACGTCGACGTCGGCGGGCTGGCCGTCGGTGAGCAGCAGCAGCAGTTTCTTGTCGGCTTTCTGCGCCGCCAGGTAGTGTGCAGCGTGGCGCATGGCGGCGCCCATGCGCGTCGAATAACCGGCCTGCATCGCTGCCAGGCGGGCCTTGACGACATCGCCCCAGCGCTCGCTGTAGCCTTTCAGGTGCAGGTAGCGGACGTCGTGGCGGCTGTCGGAGTGAAAACCGGCGATGGCAAAAGGGTCGCCGAGTTGCTCGATCGACCAGGCGAGCAAGGACACCGCCTCCTGACTCAATTCGAGAATGCTCTGCTCGCCGCCGCTGGCGCCGACCTTGACCTTGTCGGCCAGCGACTGCGAGAGGTCGAGCAGAACCATTACCGCCAGGTTGCGACCGTCTGTGCGGTGGCTCATGTTGATACGCGGGTCGGGGCTGGCGCCGCCCTTGAAGTCGATCAGCGAACGCAGGGCGACATCGAGGTCGAGTTCGCTGCCCTCTTCCTGGTAGCGGATGCGGACCTTGTCCTGCGGCTTGAGGATGTCCAGCAGACGCTTCAGGCGCCGAGCCAGGACGGCGTGTTTTTCAAGCAGGCGATCGATCTTGCTGGCCTCGCCGGCGGGGTGCAGCGATTCGTAGAGGCTGACCCAGTCCGGCCGGTAGCTCTGGCTCTGGTAGTCCCACTCGGGATAGTGGCGCGGCGGCAGGCGATCGACATCGGCGGCGGCTGTCGTCGGACGCTGTTCGTCGAACATTTCCTCGTCGTCGCTGAGTTCGTGGAAGCGCCACAGGTGGCGGTTGTCGTCGCGATAGCCGACCTCGCTGTCGGCGAAATGGATATTGGCCAGCTGGTCGCTCTGGCGGCGGGTGCGGGCGATGTAGGCCAGAGCCAGCTCGGCGATTGCTTCGCTGCCGGATTCGCCCTGGGCCATCGTCTCGTGGAAGTGACGCACGAACTTCAGCAGTTCGGCGTCCTGGTAGCCATGTTCGGCATCGAGCAGCGCGCGCGAGAGCATGCTCAGGCGATGCCGCAGGCAGGAGGTGGTTTCGGGGTCGCAGGCGCCGGCGCGCGGCGTCGGGTGCAGGGCCAGGAAGATGCGGCGCATGCCGGGGTAGGCGCGCATGACCAGCGTCTCGATGCGGCTGTCTTCGAAAACCTCGATCGCCAGGCGCTGCATCGGGCTGCAGTTGTCGGCGAACATCGGCGTGCTCCAGCGGCGATGGCCGGCAATGTGGGCCAGGGTTGCGCGGTAGCGGTCGATGCCGGAAACGCCGTGCGCATCGTCAAGGACGTCCGGCAGGCGGATGCCCGAAGCGTCGTAATACGGCAGCGGTCGCTGCTGCGGTTCGTCGGGATCGGCCGGATACGGCACCAGTTGCGTGCTGTCGCCCCACAGCCCGCGCAGGTAGAGGTCGAGCAGGCGCTCCTTGTCGACCAGCAGCGTGCCGCGGCGCTCGCGCTGCAGCACGGCGCGGCTGTCCGCCGACTTGAGGCTGAAGTAGTCGCGTTGCCGCTCGGGATGATTCGGGTAGTTGCGGATGCCGTAATCGACCCAGTTGCGCAGCCCGGAGATCGACAACTGATTGAGCAGGGTCGGGGCCTGCGCAAGGAAATCGGGCAGGCCGGGGCTGGCGAAAGTTTGATGAATGCCGTGGATCGAACCTGTGGTGCGCGCGGTGAACTCCTGCGTCAGGTCCAGGTAGCGCTGCAGCTGCTGGCGCGACGGCAGCCGCCGGGCGACGGCGGCCAGGCTCTGCAGGAAGGGGGTTATTGCCTTGGCATTCGGTGATTTCCAGAGCGCATGCATGCTGGCGGTAACCGCCGGCAAGGCCGCTTCGCCGACCAGCTTGGCAATCGGCGGCCACTCCTCGAGGAATGCCAGTAGCGGCTCGACGCCGCGGCCCATGCCGCCGAGGAAGCGCGCCGTATCGAGATAGCCGGCGACGCCTTCGGCCGAGAGGACGGCCAGCGCTTCGCGCATGCAGTCTTCGAAGACTTCGCCGACCTGCGGGAAGCCGCAGGCGAGCTGCTCGCGGTAGCCGCGCAGGCGCTCGTCCCAGGAAGGGGCGGCGGTATCGTCGGGAGGGGTCATTGCCTGAACCTCTACTCGGCAAGCGCACTCAGGTGAAAGTGGCGTCGATCGCGTGGTCCAGCGTGTCGCGAATGTCGCGATCGTCGGTGATCGGGCGCACCAGCGCCATGCGACAGGCATCGACGGGAGCGACACCGCCCTTGATCAGGGTTGCAGCATAGACCAACAGGCGCGTTGAAACCCCTTCGTCGAGGCCGTGCCCCTTGAGGCGCCTTGCCGCGGCGCCGATACTTACCAGCTGCGCAGCGGTCGCTGCGTCGATACCGCTTTCGCTGGCCAGGATGGCGATCTCCAGCGCCGCATCGGGGTAGTCGAACTCGAAAGCAGTGAAGCGCTGCTTGGTCGACTGCTTGAGGTCCTTCATCAGGCTCTGGTAGCCGGGGTTGTAGGAGATCACCAGCTGAAAGTCGGCATGCGCGCGCAGCAACTCGCCCTTCTTGTCGAGCGGCAGGGTGCGCCGATGGTCGGTCAGGGGGTGGATGACGACCGTCGTGTCCTGGCGCGCTTCGACGACTTCGTCGAGATAGCAGATGGCACCAATGCGCGCCGCGGTGGTCAGCGGTCCGTCGAGCCAGCGCGTGCCGTTGGCTTCGAGCAGGTAGCGCCCGACCAGGTCGGACGCGGTCATGTCTTCGTTGCAGGCGACGGTGATCAACGGCCGTTCGAGCTTCCAGGCCATGTATTCGATGAAACGCGATTTGCCGCAACCGGTCGGCCCCTTGACCATCACCGGCAGACGCGCCGCGTAAGCCGCTTCGTAGAGTGCGACTTCCCTGCCCTGCGGTTGATAGAAAGGCTCGTCGCGAACCTTGAACTGCTCCTTGTCGGTCATGGCCTGTTCCTGTTCCTGTGGCTATCGCTGTTCTGAAATCGGTCGGTCGGCCGGCCGGCGGTGAGTTGATGAGCGACGGGTCCGCAAATGCAGCCACCTTAGTCCCCGCCCTGCCCGCCGCACCTGCTTGTGTCTGCTGCATTCTTGATGAGACTTTTCGGCAACCGCTCCCCCCTTTCCCCACTCACCGTCATTGCGAGGAGGCGAAGCCGACGCGGCAATCCAGAGGTATGGCTTTTCGCGTTGCCAATGGGTCAATGCGGCGAGAAAGTGAGACGATGGAACTGGATTGCCGCGTCGGCTGCGCCTCCTCGCAATGACGTGCGGGCTGGTGTGGCGCCGCATTCCGCATCCCGCATTCCTTGCTTCCCATTCCTTGCTTCCCATTCCCCATTCGCCATTCCCATGCAGACTTTCAGGAAGCCTGCCCGCGGCGCGCGATTTCTACATTAGCGATGGGCGGCGAGTTTGTCGCGCCAGCCGGGATAGAGAGTATCGGCGTCGCCCGGGAAGGACGCAAAAGCACGCGCAAATTCCTGGTGCTCGCGAGCCCATTCGATCGGGTCGGCGCCGGCTTGCCAGCACTCGTAGGCCTGGCGCAGTGAAATCGCGCCGGCGGCGGGGCTGTCGATGTGGCCGTAGGAACCGCCCCCCGAGGTGTTGATGACGTTGCCGTGGCCGAGGTTGGCGAAGAAGCCGGGCAGGCGCAGGGCGTTCATGCCGCCGGAGATGATTGGCGTCGTCGGCTTCATGCCGTACCACTTCTGGAAATAGGCCGGGCCCTGATATTCGTCGCGTTCGATGATGTAGGCGATCGCCCGGTCGTCGGCCGTGCCTTCCATCTTGCCGTAGCCCATGGTGCCGACGTGAATTCCCGAGGCACCCTGCAGACGTGCCATCTTGGCCAGCACGTAGGCATCGTAGCCGCGCTTCGAGCTTGGCGAGGTGACCGCGCCGTGCCCGGCGCGGTGGTAATGCAGGTACTGGTTGGGGTACTGGCGGCGAGCGGTGGTGACCATGCCCGGACCGCCGACATAGCCGTCAACCAGGAACGCGACCTTGTCGGCGTCGGGCCCGAAAGTTTCGAGGATGTAGTCGGCACGGGCGCACATTTCGTAGTGATCGTCGGCGGTGATGTTGGCCGAGAACAGTTTCGCCTGCCCGGTCTCGTCCTGCGCCCGCTTCATCGCGTCAGCGACCAGCGGCATGACTTTCTTCATCGGCGCGAACACCTGGTTGCCCTGCGGCTCGTCGTTCTTGATGAAGTCACCGCCGAGCCAGAACTGGTAGGCGGCCTTGGCGAAGGGTTCGGGGCGCAGCCCTAGCTTGGGCTTGATGATCGTCCCGGCAATGTAGCCACCGTCCTTTAGCGGGCGACCGAGGATCCGCCACATGTCGGAAATGTCCTTGGCCGGACCGTCGAACAACTGCAGCGCGCGCTCGGGCACGTAGAAGTCATAAATCTTGGCGTGCTCGATGTCACCCATGCCCTGATTGTTGCCGATCACCAGGGTCAGGAAGGAAACGATCATCATCCGTCCGTCGGTGACGTTGCGATCGAAAAGGTCGACCGGATAGGCGATGCGCATCTCTTCGCTGGCTTCGTCGATCAGGTAGACCAGGGCATCGACACCGCGGGTGAAATCGTCGGTGGTACACACCTCGACGTTGGTGCCGGTGGACGACTCGGCGGCGAAATGTGCAGCCGCCTGCAGATAGTCGTAACCGGCCTTGGGCTTCATCTTGTAAGCCACCAGGATATGCTTGCCGCCACTGATCAGCTCGTCTTCCCTGAGGCTGAGGTCGGCGTAACGATTCGATTGGTCCATGCTTGTCTCCGTGTCGAGTAATGGTGAAGGGCAACTTGCCGCAGGTGACGACCGACCACTCCCAGTCCGGGCCAAACTGCGCAAAGGCGCGGTTGAAGGCCAGGCGGTGAGCGTCGCGTTCCGTCTCGGCGAGTGCCCCGTCAACGTCGAAAATGAGCGCCTGCCGCTTGACCGTTTGCCGCCGCGCCGCGCGGAAGAGGAGGCTGCTGCTCATGGGGCGTTCGGCCGGCGGGTTGTGCATTCGGGTCGCCTGGCGTCGTTCAATGCTGGCCAGTGTAGGCGGCGCAATAGATAATTAAAAGTTAAACTTTTTTCTGTTTATGGTTAGCTTTTACTATTCAAAAGAGAGCAGCGTAAGAGCAATGCCTATCTGTAGTGACAAGCAGACCCCTCCTCGCGCTGCGTCACAAGGGGAGGTGGCAATGCCCGCTGTTTTGGCGGATAATTTGCCCATGCTACCCATCGCCCCACTCCTGATCGGTTAATTATCGTGCCTCTTGCATCCAGCGACCTGACCAACGTCATCCGTGCACTTGCCATGGATGCGGTGCAGCAAGCCAACTCCGGCCACCCTGGCATGCCCATGGGAATGGCCGAAATAGCCGAAGTACTCTGGCGTCGCCACCTGCGACACAACCCGGGCAATCCCCACTGGCCAGACCGCGACCGTTTCGTCCTTTCCAACGGTCACGGCTCAATGCTGCTCTACGTGTTGCTGCATCTCACCGGCTACGACGTCTCCATTGACGACCTGAAGAACTTCCGTCAGTTTCGCTCGAAGACGCCCGGACACCCGGAAGTGGGTCATACCCCCGGAGTGGAAACAACAACCGGGCCGCTCGGCCAGGGTCTCGCCAACGCCGTCGGCATGGCCATTGCGGAGAAGGTTCTGGCCGCCGATTTCAATCGTTCCGGTCACGCCATCGTCGACCACTCGACCTACGTATTCCTTGGTGACGGTTGCCTGATGGAGGGCGTTTCACACGAAGCCTGCTCGCTGGCAGGCACCCTCGGACTGGGCAAGCTGATCGCCCTCTACGACGACAACGGCATCTCCATCGACGGCCATGTCGAAGGCTGGTTTACCGACGACACCCCGCAACGCTTCGCCGCTTACGGCTGGCAGGTCATCGCCGCCGTCGACGGACACGACAGCGACGCCGTCGACCAGGCACTGCTCGCGGCACGCGCCGAGCGCGAGCGCCCGACGCTGATCTGCTGCAAGACACGCATTGGCGAAGGTTCGCCAAACAAGGTGGGTAGCCACGACGTTCATGGCGCGCCGCTCGGCAGCGCGGAGATCGCCGCCACGCGCGCACATCTCGGCTGGCAACACGCGCCCTTCGCAGTCCCCGCAGCCGTCTATGAGAGCTGGGACGGCCGCGTCCGCGGCCAGGCCTTCGAGAACAACTGGCAGGCGAGCTTTGCGGCCTATCAGGCCGCTTTCCCGGAATTGGCCGCCGAGTTTTTGCGCCGCATGCGCGGCGAGCTACCGGCCGACTGGAACATCTGCTGCGCACAAGCCTTGGCCGAGGTCGCGGCCAAGGCCGAAAACATCGCCACCCGCAAGGCGTCGCAGAACGCGATCAGTGCCTTCGCGCCGCAGCTACCCGAACTGCTTGGCGGTTCGGCCGACCTTGCCGGCTCGAACCTGACGCTGTGGAAAGGCTCGCAGGGCATCAGCCGAACCCGGGGCGGCAACTACCTCTATTACGGGGTGCGTGAATTCGGCATGACCGCAATCGCCAACGGCCTCGCCCTGCACGGCGGCCTGATCCCGTACACCGCGACCTTCCTGGTCTTCTCGGACTACGCGCGCAACGCGATCCGCATGGCGGCGCTGATGAAGCTGCGCCAGATCATGGTCTACACGCACGATTCGATCGGCCTCGGCGAAGATGGCCCGACCCACCAGCCGGTCGAGCACATCGCCAGTTTACGCCTGATCCCCAACCTTGACGTCTGGCGCCCGGCCGACGCCAGCGAAACGATGGTCGCCTGGATCGCCGCTCTCGAACGTGCTGACGGCCCGACAGTTCTGGCGCTCTCGCGGCAGAATCTGCCGACGCTCAGCACCGGCATCGCGCCCGACATGATTCGCCGTGGCGCTTATGTTCTGGCAGACTGCGCGAACCCGCAGGCGCTACTGATCGCCACCGGCTCGGAGATCAAGCTGGCACTCGACGCACGCCAGGCGCTCGCCGACGAGGGCGTCGCCGTGCGCGTCGTCTCGATGCCTTGCGCCGAGGTCTTCGACCGCCAGGACCGGGCGTACCAGGAAGCAGTTTTGCCGCGCGCGCTACCGCGCGTGGCCATCGAAGCGGGCGTGAGCAATTTCTGGCGCAAGTACGTCGGACTTGACGGCGCCGTTATCGGCATCGATCGTTTTGGAGAGTCGGCACCCGCAGGCCAGGTGTTCGACTTTTTCGGTTTCACGGTGACCAATGTGGTCACGACCGTGAAATCAGTGTTGTAATTTCTCAAGGAGACCGTTTCATGACCATCAAAGTAGGGATCAATGGCTTTGGCCGTATCGGACGGATGGTGTTTCGCGCTGCTGTGCAAGATTTTTCGAACGAGATCGAAATCGTCGGTATCAACGACCTGCTCGAACCCGATTACCTGGCGTACATGCTCAAGTATGATTCCGTGCATCGTCGTTTCCAGGGCACGGTTGCGGTGGATGGCAATTCGCTGATCGTCAATGGCAAGAAAGTCCGCCTGACCGCAGTCAAGGATCCGGCCGAGCTGAAGTGGGACGAAGTTGGTGCGGACATCGTGGTTGATGCAACCGGTCTTTTCCTGACCACCGAGTCGTGCCAGAAGCACATCGCCGCCGGCGCCAAGAAAGTCATCCAGAGCGCACCGAGCAAGGACGACACGCCGATGTTCGTGTTTGGCGTCAATGACAGCACCTATGCCGGCCAGACGATCATTTCGAACGCTTCCTGCACCACCAACTGCCTGGCCCCGGTGGCCAAGGTGTTGAACGACAACTGGGGCATCAAGCGTGGCCTGATGACCACGGTTCATGCGGCAACCGCGACCCAGAAAACCGTTGATGGTCCGTCCAACAAGGACTGGCGTGGCGGCCGCGGCATCCTCGAGAACATCATTCCGTCCTCGACCGGTGCTGCCAAAGCCGTCGGCAAAGTCATTCCCGAGCTCAACAAGAAACTCACCGGCATGGCCTTCCGCGTGCCGACGTCGGACGTCTCGGTCGTTGACCTGACCGTCGAGCTGAACAAGGACGCCACCTACGAGGAGATCTGCGCAGCGATGAAGGCGGCCTCGGAAGGCCCGATGAAGGGCGTTCTCGGTTACACCACCGACAAAGTGGTGGCCACCGATTTCCGCGGCGAGACCTGCACCTCGGTCTTTGACGCGGATGCCGGCATGGCGCTTGACGGCACCTTCGTCAAGGTCGTCTCGTGGTACGACAACGAGTGGGGTTATTCCTGCAAGGTGCTGGAAATGATCAAGGTCATGGCCCGCTAAACTGCCGTTCAGGGGCGCCTTCGGGCGCCCCTCGTGTTTTCTTCCCTTCTCTTTCCCCGCTTCCTCGATCGACGCTTTCCTGTGCTTGTGCTTTTTCAGTGCAGGTTTTTTGCGCCACTTCGGCGCTTGATGGATCTGCTCGGTGCAGCCCTGACCCTGCAGCCGTCGTCTTCGCCGTCGCCGTCGATCGCCGACAAGATCAGAAATCCTCGTTGAACCTGATGATGCCCATCGCTGTCCCACGCAGCGGCAGGAAAGCCTGCTCGTGCCCCTGGTCAGCGCCCTGAAACAGGCCCCAGACAAAACCACTGTCTGTACAAGAATAATAGGAAGCTCATGCCCCGCGATACCAAGATCGTCGCCACCCTCGGTCCGGCCTCGTCGGATCCCGATATACTCGAACGAATGATCCGCGCCGGCGTCGACGTCGTGCGCCTCAATTTTTCCCACGGCAAACCGGCGGATCATGTTGCGCGTGCGCAACTGGTTCGCGAAGTAGCCGCCCGCGTCGGACGCCCGGTAGGCATCCTCGCCGATCTGCAAGGCCCGAAGATCCGTGTCGGCAAGTTCGCCGAGGGCAAGATCCGGCTGGAGCAAGGCGCGCCCTTCATCCTCGACGCCAAGTGCGAGTTGGGCAATTCCGAACGCGTCGGCCTCGACTACAAAGACCTGACGCGCGACGTCTCACCTGGCAGCGTCCTCCTGCTCGATGACGGTCGCATCGTGCTTGACGTGCAGCGCGTGCTCGGCTCCGAGATTTTCACGGTTGTTCGCCATGGCGGCGACTTGTCCGACAACAAGGGTATCAACCAGCAGGGAGGTGGCCTTTCGGCACCCGCACTGACCGCCAAGGATATGGAGGATATCCGCACGGCGGCCGCCATCGACGTTGACTATGTAGCCATCTCGTTTCCCAAGAGTGCGGCCGACATGTACATGGCCAAGCAACTGATCCATGCCGCGAACGGACATGCGCAGACCATTGCCAAGATCGAACGCCTCGAAGCCGTGGCCGCACTCGCCGAGATCATCGCCGCTTCGGACGGGATCATGGTCGCCCGCGGCGACCTCGCTGTCGAAGTCGGCGACGCCGCCGTACCTGCGCTGCAGAAGCGCATGATCCACATGGCACGCGAGAACAACAAGCTGGTGATTACCGCTACGCAGATGATGGAGTCGATGATTGTCTCGCCGAACCCGACCCGTGCCGAAGTCTCTGACGTCGCCAACGCCGTTCTCGACGGCACCGACGCGGTGATGCTCTCGGCTGAAACCGCTGCCGGCAGGTATCCGGTGGAGACTGTTGAAGCGATGGCGCGAATCTGCCTGGAGGCCGAAAAATCCTCGGAAGTGACTCTCGAGCGTGAGTTCCTCAATCGAGTTTTCACGCGCATCGACCAAACGATTTCGCTGGCCGCCATCTGGGCGGCTCACCACCTCAAGGTCAAGGCCATCGCCGCGCTCACCGATTCCGGTTCGACGGCTCTCTGGATGAGCCGCCTGAACTGTGGTGTGCCGATCTACGCGCTGACGCCGCGGGCTGAGGCGGTAACCAAGATGAGTCTCTATCGGGCCGTTTCCCCGGTACACATGAGCCATCAGCCAAGCTCCCGCGATGAACTGCTCGACGCGGCGGAGCAACAGTTGATCAAGGAGGGCGTGGTCGAAAAGGGAGACTTCATCGTCATCACAGCCGGTGAGCCGATGGGCAATAGCGGCGGCACCAATACGATGAAGATTGTTCGCGTCGGCGAAAAGAAGGGTCCCGCGGCCTGAGCGGAAGGCGTGCCGCAGAACCCGTCACGGAAATCGCCCGGGCCGTTCCGGTTGGCGAAACGCGGCGGACCGACGCCGCGCTCGTGGCAGCCAGGATGTGTCCTATAATCCCAACGCTCGACTTTCGCACTGGCGACGACCCATTTCCTAACCGGATCAGCAACGTGACCGATGCCCTCTTTGAATCGACGATCAAGAGCCTGCCCCTGCTAGGCCGCGGCAAGGTGCGCGACATTTACGCCGTCGGCGACGACAAGCTGCTGATCGTCACCAGCGATCGCCTCTCGGCCTTCGACGTCATCCTGCCCGACCCGATTCCCGGCAAGGGCCGACTGCTCACCCAGCTGGCCTGCTTCTGGTTTGAAAAACTTGCGGCCATCGTCCCCAACCAGATGACCGGGATCGACCCGGAAAGCGTGGTCGCGGACGACGAGCGCGCCCAGGTCCGTGGCCGCTCACTGGTCGTCAAGCGCTTGCGGCCACTACCGATCGAGGCCGTCGTGCGCGGTTATCTGATCGGTTCGGGGTGGAAGGATTACCAGGCCACTGGGGCCGTCTGCGGCATCCCGCTGCCGCCGGGGCTGTGCCTCGCCAGCCGCTTGCCGGAGCCGATCTTCACGCCGGCGACGAAAGCCGCCATCGGCGATCATGACGAGAACGTGTCGTTCGAGCGCGCGCAAGCCGACTGTGCGAGCGCGCTCGCCGACCTCCTTGCCGTCGCCGGCAAGAGCGGCGCCGAGATTGCCACGCAGACACGCGCCGTGGCGATCGCACTTTACACCGCCGCCGCCGAGCATGCTGCTACGCGCGGCATCATCATTGCCGACACCAAATTCGAGTTCGGCCTCGATGCTGCCGGCACGCTACACCTGATCGACGAAGTACTGACTCCGGACTCGTCACGCTTCTGGCCAGCCGATGACTACCGCGAGGGCAGCAATCCGCCCTCCTACGACAAGCAGTACATCCGCGACTATCTGGAAACACTGCCCTGGAACAAGCAGGCACCCGGCCCAAGCTTGCCACTGGCGGTGATCGCCGGAACGCGTGCCAAGTACGCCGAGGCCTTGCAGTGCCTCACCGGAGAGAAGCCTGTCCAGTGACCGCCGCGCAGGCGCGGCGCATGACATTCGGCCGACGCCCCGTCAGCAAGGAGACCGCATGGGTCTAGAAGCCACGTCATCCGAGCGGCGCCAAGCACCGCTGAAGGTTCGCAGCGTCGCCGTCGGCCAGCCCCTGGTATGGTTGGCCGCGGGCTGGCGCGACATGCGCGCCAATCCCATCGCCAGCCTCTCGTATGGCCTTCTGTTCGCCATCTTTGGCGACCTGATCACCATCTTTGCCTGGCGGCAAGGCCACCTCTTCATTGCCGCCACTTCCGGCTTCCTGCTCATTGCGCCGATGCTCTGCGGCGGACTGTACGAGATCAGCCGCCGCCGCCAGGCCGGCCAGTCTTCGACTTTTCTCGAATCGCTGGCGGGTGGCCGCCGCAACGCCCGCGAACTGATCAAGCTCGGGCTGCTCCTGGCCATCATCGGACTGTGCTGGGAACGCGTTTCGACGCTGCTCTTCCTGGTCCTGGCACCACATATCCCGCCTGACCTGCTGATCTTGCTGGCCGAGATGCCCAAGCTGCCGGAAAATCGCGATCTGATGATCATCTGGTTGATGAGCGGTGGCAGTCTGGCTTTACTGGTCTTCGCCATCACCGTCGTCTCGGTGCCGCTGCTGCTCGATCGCCAGGTGGACTTCATCGTCGCCATGCGCACCAGCCTGAGTGCCGTCGATGCCAACATACGCTTGATGGTCTTCTGGGCGACACTGGTTGCAACGCTGACCGTGCTTGGCATCGGCACGCTGTTTTTTGGCTTGATCGTGCTCATGCCCTTGATCGGGCACGCCTCCTGGCACGCCTATCGCGACCTTGTAGAACAGCGAGCTGCCAGCGACCATCCGGACAGCCAGACAGCCAGACGCTAGCCCTGCCCGGAACAAGCGCTCTGCGCTCGGCGAGCACCCTCCCCTGCACCCACGGAACCCTTGATGACTGCCACCACCCCGTCCGACAACCCTCTTCTTGACCTGTCCGGCCTGCCGCGCTTCGACGCCATCGCGCCGAGCGACGTGCAGCCGGCGATCAGCCAGCTGCTCGATGACTGCCGGGCGCTGATTGTGCGGCTGACGTCGCCAGGCGCCGCGACGACCTGGAACGACTTTGCCGCCGCCCTGACCGACGGCCTCGAACCGCTGTCGCGCGCCTGGGGAATTGTCGGCCATCTGCACGCGGTCAATGACGTCCCCGAATGGCGCGCGGCGTATAACCGCATGCTGCCTGAAGTGTCACGCTTCTACGCCGAGTTCGGCCAGAACCTAAAGCTCTTCGCCGCCTACCAGGCAATCGCCGAGAGTGCTGAATACGCACGCCTTTCGCCGGTGCAGCAGCGCATCATCGACAACGAGATTCGTGATTTCCGACTTGCCGGTGCGCAGCTGCAGGACGATCAGAAGCCACGCTTCCAGGCGATTTCCGAGGAACTCTCGCAGCTCTCGGCCAAGTTCTCGGAAAACCTGCTCGACGCCACCAACGCCTTTGCCGAGTGGGTAAGCGACGAGGCCGAACTTGCCGGCCTGCCCGAAGACACTCGCCAGGCGGCGCGCGAGGCGGCCGAGAAAGACGCTCAGAGCGGCTGGAAGTTCACTCTGCACATGCCCTCCTACTTGCCGGTAATGCAATACGCCGACAGTCGCCGCCTGCGCGCACAGATGTACCGTGCCTACACCACCCGCGCCGCCGAATTCGGGCCTGCCGAGCTCGACAATACGCCGCTGATCAGCCAGATCCTCCGCCTGCGCCGCGAAGAAGCGCAAATGCTTGGCTACGCCAACTTCGCCGAAGTCTCGCTGGTACCGAAAATGGCCGTGTCGGTGCCACAGGTCCTCGACTTCCTGCGCGAGATGGCGGTCAAGGCCCGGCCTTTTGCCGAACGGGATATCGCCGAGCTGCGCGCCTTCGCGCGTCGCGAGCTGCAACTCGAAAGCATGGAAGCCTGGGATATTGGCTACGTTTCCGAAAAGCTCTTGCAGAAGCGCTACGCCTTCTCGGAGCAGGAAGTAAAGCAGTATTTCACCGAAGAGAAAGTCCTCAGCGGTCTCTTCAAAGTCATCGAAACGCTGTTTGGCGTCTGCCTGAAGCCTGACAGCGCAGCGCTCTGGCACCAGGACGTCCGCTTTTTCCGCATCGAAACGCCGGCCGGCGAACTCCTTGGCCAGTTCTACCTCGACCTTTACGCCCGCGAAACGAAACGTGGCGGCGCCTGGATGGACGAAGCAATCACTCGCCGCCGACGACCGCCGGGATCAGTGGCGAGCGACAACATCCAAAAACCGGTGGCCTATCTCAACTGCAACTTCTCGCGGCCGATCGGCAGCAAGAATGGCCAGGCACGGCCGGCCCTGTTCACGCACGACGACGTGATCACCCTTTTCCACGAGACGGGTCACGGCCTGCACCACTTGCTGACCCGCGTCGATGAACTGGCGGTCGCCGGCATCCACGGCGTCGAGTGGGACGCCGTCGAACTGCCGTCGCAGTTCATGGAAAACTACTGCTGGGAGTGGAGCGTCGTGCAGGGGATGAGCAGCCATGTCGACACTGGCCAGCCGCTGCCGCGCGCGCTGTTCGACAAGATGCTGGCCGCCAAGAACTTTCAGAGCGGTATGCAAACGCTTCGCCAGATCGAGTTTTCGCTGTTCGACCTGCTGCTGCACAGCGACTACGACCCGGCTGACGAGCGCAGCGTCCTCGACCTGCTCGGCGACGTGCGTCGCGAAGTTGCGGTTCTCGTGCCGCCCGCGTGGCATCGCTTCCCGAACAGTTTCGCGCACATCTTTGCCGGTGGTTATGGTGCCGGCTACTACAGCTACAAGTGGGCGGAGGTCCTTTCGGCCGACTGCTACGGCGCTTTCGAAGAGGCCGGCGACCCCTTCGACCAAGACACCGGCCAACGCTTCCTGAACACCATTCTGTCGGTCGGCGGCAGTCGTCCGGCGATCGAAAACTTCCGCGCCTTCCGCGGTCGCGAGCCGCAAGTCGACGCGCTGCTCAGGCACAGCGGCATGGTTGGCGTGTAACGGTCATGCCATGTCGATGCTCTCCACATCATGAAAGCCACGACCGTCCCCCTCTTCCCCGACCCTTCTCCGGCACGGGGAGAAGGGAGTTTCGTGAGTCGCGTGCGCGACTTTGCCAGCAAAGGAAACTCAGCCATGGACACGACAAGCGCCCTGCGTTTCGCCTGCATCGCCACGGCATTGCTTGCCGCGACCGCCGTCAGCGCACAAACCACTTACCGCTGGGAGGACCCGCGCAGCGGCATCACGGTGATCTCCGACCGGCCCCCGCCACCGGGAACGCGCGACGTGACCGTCACTGAAGGACCCAGCATCGCCGCCGAACAGCAGCAAATGCCCTACACCATTCGCCAGGCGAGCGAAAAATTTCCGGTGACCCTGTTTACCAGCGCCGACTGTGGCGCCTGCGAGCAAGCACGCGCACTGCTCAATGGCCGTGGCGTTCCCTTCTCGGAAAAGCTGCTCACCAGCCAGGAAGAGCTGACAGCGCTTGGCCGCCAATTGGGCGGCGACGCCGTACTGCCCAGCATCAGTGTCGGTCGGCAGCATGCGACCGGCTTTGCGCCCCCCAAATGGAACGAGCTGCTCGACTTCGCTGGCTATCCGGTCAGCGCGCCCTACGGCTTCAAACCTGCCGCTCCGCCCAGCCAATGAAAATCGCCAGCTGGAACGTCAATTCACTCAAGGTCCGCCTGCCGCAGCTGCTCGACTGGTTGGCGGCGCGGCAACCCGATGTCGTCTGCCTGCAGGAAACCAAGCTCGACGACCCTTTTTTCCCGGCGCAGGAGCTCGCGGCCGCCGGTTATCACGTCGCCTTCTCCGGACAAAAAACCTACAACGGCGTTGCTCTGCTGAGCCGCGACGCGCCGACAGATATCGTTTGTGGCAACCCCCTTTACGCGGATCCCCAGAAGCGCCTGCTGGCGGCAAGCGTGAACGGGATTCGTGTCATCTGCGCCTACGTGCCGAATGGCCAGGCGGTGGGCAGCGACAAGTACGCCTACAAGCTCGCCTGGCTGGAGGCGCTGGTCAACTGGATAGGCGCTCAACTGGCCGACAACCCACGTCTGGTCCTGGCCGGTGACTTCAACATCGCCCCCGACGACCGCGACGTGCACGACCCGGCGGCCTGGGCCGGACAGATCCTGTGCTCCGAACCCGAGCGAGCCGCTTTCCAGCGCCTCCTCGGCCTTGGCCTGGAGGACAGTTTTCGCCTTTTCGAGCAGCCGGAGAAGAGTTTTTCGTGGTGGGACTACCGAATGCTCGGCTTTCAGAAGAACCGCGGCCTGCGCATTGACCACGTCCTCCTCTCGAACGCACTCGCCGAGCGCTGCACGCTGGCCGGCATCAGCCGCGAAGTACGCAAGCTCGAGCGGCCATCGGACCACGCACCGGTGACCGCGGAACTGGCTGACTGGGCCGACTGATGCCTGGCACGCCAGCGGGCAGCCTGCCGCCATCCCTGCTCGCGCTCTATCCAAGCCTGCGTTCGCTAGCGGCCGAACAACTGGCGGCCCTCGGCCAGCAAATCACTCAGCGCGACCTGCCCGCCGGCACGCAACTGTTCAGCGAGCGGCAGGACTGTATGGGTTTCCCGCTGCTTCTCGCGGGCACGATCAAGGTCGTGAAAAGTACCGCCGGCGGTCGCGAAATGCTGCTCTACCGCGTCGAACCGGGCGGCTCGTGCATCATCAGCTCGAGTTGCCTGCTCGGTCACACGCCGTATTCGGCGCGTGGCATTGCTGAAACCCCCCTGTCGCTACTCCTCTTGCCGATCGCGACTTTCGAAAAACTACTCGCCGAACATGCGAGCTTCCGCAGCTTCGTCTTCCACCTGTTTGCCGAACGCATCGCCGAACTGATGCAACTGGTCGAAGAAGTCGCTTTCCACCGCCTCGATCAACGCCTGGCAAAACTGCTCCTCGCCAAGGGTGACACTATCCATGCCACCCACCAGGCACTGGCGGAGGAACTCGGCAGCGTCCGCGAGATGATCAGCCGTTTGCTCAAGGGCTTCGCCCTACAGGGACTGGTCAGGCTGGGTCGTGAACAGATTACGGTGATCGACCCGAGCGGGCTGCAGCAACTGGCCGACGGCTCTCGCTGACAGCGTCTGGCCGCGTGCGTGCTTGCCAGGCCGCACGCTCTTTGCCGCGCGGCCCCTGGACTCCCTATCCTTTGTCTCCGCTTGCCTCTGTGACTGCAGTTACATACAGCTAGGCCGCCGCGACGTACGCTGTCGCCTTCACTCAACACGGTTAACGGAGCCAATCATGAAAACAAACGTCGGTGGAATCGACAAAATCCTGCGTATCGTCGTCGGTATCGCGCTCGTCTCGATGGCTGCTCTGGGCGTCGTCGGCGCCTGGGGCTGGATCGGTGTGGTACCGCTGCTGACCGGTCTGTTCGGCGTCTGTCCAGCCTACTCGCTGCTCGGAGCCAATACCTGTGCGGTCAAGAAAAGCGGCTGAACGGCGAGCAAACCGAGCGCACGGCGTAGCCAGTCTCGGTACGCCGTTTTCATGTCAAGGTGTTGGCCAAGCGAACATAGTCGGCAACCGACAGTTCCTCTGCCCGGCAGGTCGGCGAAACGCCAAGCGCCGCCAGCTGATCCTCGTCAAGCATGCCCCTGAGGCTGTTGCGCAGCATTTTGCGGCGCTGCCTGAAAGCAGCGGCGACCAGCGCAGCGAAGTGCGCTTCGTTCACCACCGACAAGGCTTCCGGGGGACGCGGAATCAGGCGCACCAGCGCCGAGTGCACCTTGGGCGCCGGATCGAAAGCCTCTGGCGGCACGTCGAGCAGGCGCTCGATGACGAAACGGTATTGCAGCATCACCGTCAGCCGGCCGACGTCGCCACTTCCCGGCTCGGCGACCATGCGCTCGACGACTTCCCTTTGCAGCATGAAATGCATGTCGCGCACGCAAGTACCATAGCCCGCAAGATGAAAGAGCAGCGGCGTCGAGATGTTGTACGGCAGATTGCCGACAATGCGCAGCTGGCCACCAGCGGCGCTGGCCAGGCGGCCAAAATCGAAAACCAGCGCATCGCCCGCGTGCACCGTCAGTTGCTCGGTCGGATAGCTTTTCGCAAGCCGGGCAACAATGTCGCGATCGATCTCGACGACGTGCAGGTGATCAAGCCGTCGCGACAGGGGCGCGGTCAGGGCGGCCAGCCCCGGGCCAATCTCGACCACCGTCTCGTCACGCTGCACCGCCAGCTGGTCGATGATCGCCGCGATGACCTGTTGATCGACCAGGAAATTCTGGCCAAAGCGCTTGCGCGCGACATGCGTCCTCATGCGCTCACTTGCTTGCTGCCGCCGGGTCGAGCGAGCGGAGCCACCGGAGCCGCCCTAGCCACCATCTCGATGGCCTGCTCGATGGCCACCAGCAAGCTGCCGGGATCGGCTCGTCCGCTGCCCGCCAGTTCCAGCGCTGTGCCATGGTCAACCGAGGTGCGAATGATCGGCAGGCCCAGCGTGACGTTGATGCCCTGGCCAAAACTCGCGTATTTGAGCGCCGTGAGACCCTGGTCATGGTACATGGCGAGAACGCAGTCGCCGCGTTCGAGGAGCGGCGGAGAGAACATCGTATCGGCTGGCAACGGCCCGAGCAGGGTCATGCCTTCGGCACGCAGGCGCTCGAGGACCGGCGTGATCACTTCGATCTCTTCACGGCCCAGGTAGCCTCCCTCGCCAGCATGTGGATTGAGACCGGCAACCAGAATGCGTGGGCGGGCAATCCCGTACTTCGCCGCCATCTCGCGATGCAGAATGCGCAGGGTTTCCTCGACAGCGCCTTGGGTAACCGCCGCCGGCACGTCCCGCAGCGGCAGATGCGTGGTCACCAGGGCCACCCGCAAACCGCCACCAGCGAGCATCATCACCACACGTGGCGTTGCCGTCTTTTCCGCCAGATACTCGGTGTGCCCGCTGAAGGGAATCCCGGCATCATTGATGATGCCCTTGTGCACCGGCGCGGTGACCATGGCCGCAAACTCACCGCTCTGGCAGCCGTCCAGGGCCCGGTCCAGCAGCGCCAGCACGTAAGGGGAATTGGCCGCATCAAGTTGACCGGGCCTGACCGCGGCAGCTAGCGGCAGATGCAGAACGTCCAGGGTGCCGACCTGTGGCGACCGGGCCGCTTGCCACTCACGCAGTGTGCAGGGAAAGTGCAATGCCGCCGCCCGCTCGGCGAGCAGCGAGCGATCCGCCAGAACAACGATTCGCGCCGCAAAGCGAGCGTCCAGCGAGCAATCGGCGAGGCGTAGACAGATCTCGGGACCGATGCCGGCCGGTTCGCCACTGGTGACGGCAATCACCGGCGGGCACGACATGGCGCTCATCTTTCCTCCAGGCGAAGCTCCACGTAGGCGCGGTCTCGCATCTGGCGCAGCCAGTCCTGATAGGCCTCATCCCGCTTGCGCTCGCGTAGCACCTGCCGTGCCGCAGTGCGCTGACGATCACTCGACACATCCTGGACGCGACGCTCGGTGACCTCGATCAAATGGAAACCAAAAGGCGATTTCACCGGCTCACTGAGCTGGCCAGGAGCCAGTTGATTCATCGCCCCCTCGAACTCCGGTACCGTATCACCGGCGTAGATCCAGCCAAGATCCCCACCTTTCGACGCCGAGCCGTCCTGCGAGAAAAGCCTGGCCAGATCGGCAAAGTTCTCGCCGTGCTTGATGCGCTGGTGCAGGGTTTCCACGGTATGTCTGGCCTCCGGTTCCGAGACCACTTCGTTGACCTTGATCAGAATGTGCCGGGCGCGCGTCTGCTGAACGGCCGGCAAGGCACCACCGCCCCGCTTGCCGAGCAACTTGACCAGATGAAAGCCGTTCGAGCTGCGCATGACCGGCGACACCTCGCCCACCTGGAGCTTCGCGGCCACTTCGGCAAACATCGTCGGCAGGCGATTGAGTGAACGCCAGCCAAGATCGCCGCCACGCAGACCATCCGGCGCATCCGAATAAGCAGCAGCCAGTTGGGCGAAGTTCTCGCCTTGGCGCAGCCGCTCAACGATCTGATCGCTCTTTGCGCGTAGCTGTTGAATCTGCTCCGGGCTTGCCGACTCGGGGGCACGCAGCAGGATGTGCGCCATCTGGTACTCTTCACCACCGGCCTGCCCCGCCTCGCCCGCCAGATAATTGTCGATCTCACCTTCGGAAATGAAAATCCGGCTGTCAACCTCGCGCTCACGCAAGCGCGCGATAGTCATTTCGGCGCGAATCTCCTCGCGAAAGCTGGCAAACGCAATACCGTCTTTTTCCAGCGCCACCCGGAACTGCGCGAGCGTCAGTTTGTTATTGCTGGCAATACGTTGCAGCGCCTGGTCAAGCTGTGCATCGTCGACGCGCAAGCCCACCTCGCGGGCAAACTGCAACTGTACCTTGTCGATGACCAGGCGTTCGAGCATCTGCTTTTCGAGCACCTCCCGCGGCGGCAGGGCGGTCCCCTGTCGCTGCAGTTGCCCCAACGCGGAATCGAGACGCGAACGTAACTCGTGATGCGTTATCACCTCGTCATTGACGACGGCAACGATACGGTCGGCAGCCAGCGGCTGGCTGCTTGGCTTTGCAGCGCCTTGTGCCGCCGCCACCCCGACGAGAACAAGGGAGAGCAGCAACGCGCGAAATATAAGCATCATGGTCACCCTTACTGTTCGGCCAGAGCCGAATCGGTCTGCGGCTGATTAGCGACGCCGTAACCGGGAATCCTGCGCTGCAGGAGGTTGATCGGACTCGATCCCAGGCGCGAAAAATCGCTCAGTTCAAGTTGCACAAAGGCTCTCGTCGTCGCGTCCGCCTCGGTGGTCTGCAGACGCTGACCGACGACGCGCACCACCCAGCAACCCGCGTTGTATTCCAGGCCACCGATAATCTCGATCGGCTGCTTCTGAAGAAACGAGTAGTTGTAGCGACCTACCGCCTGCAAGCGGCCGTTGATCGGCCACTGCCCCGAAATGTCGACCTGTTTGATCGGCGTCACCGCCTGCGGATTGTAGCTGTAGGAGGCGTTGACCAGCTTGCCGGCTGCCGGGAAATAGCGCGTCCCGATCGAAAAGCGGTCGGTCTGCTGATTGTCCACGTCGTACTGTAGCGCCGCGTCGGCATAGACTCGAGGCAACACCTGCCCGGTAAAACCGGCCAGAAAATCAGATCGGCCCCACTCGCGAGTGGTCGCTCCCGGCAGCGCTACCTTGTCGTCGGTGAAGTAAAGTCGCTGCCCGATCATGCCGCGCATGATCTCACTCCCGGAGGCCGGATCGATCAGGCGCGAAGACAGAGCGGCGGTCAATTGATTGGCGTTGTTGATACGATCCCAGCCGGAGAACTGGTTGTCGGCAAAAATCTGCGCGAAGTTGAAGTCGGCCAGCGCGGTATCGAAGATCGGGATGTCATTCTGATCTTCGTACGGGATGTTGAGATAGTAGAGACGTGGCTCGAGGGTCTGCGTGTAGTCGCGACCGAACCAGTTACTGGGGCGCTCGAAAGTCATCCCCGAATCGACGCTGAAGATAGGCAGGTTGCGATTGATCGAAGTCGGGAGGACGTTCGCCGAGCCCGGATAGGACAATGCATAGTGCGTGACGTTGACCCCGAGCCGCGGCGTGACATACCACCCTGGCGTCACATAGGGAATTGAAATCTGCGGCTGCATGACTGTCCGCTGTCCCTCGACGGTCGACGCATCGGGACGAACAAAATCAGTGTACTGCCCGAAGAAGGCGCTGTCGGTCGAGTAGAAGTCCGGTTGCCGCGCGTTTAATGTGATTTGCGGCATGAGCTGATAGGGTGGCGTGACCGGATTCTGGGGGTCCGGCTGCAGCGTCTGAAAGGACTGCACGTTGGCCGTCGCGGTCCACCACCCCCCACCGCTGTAGGTCACCAAGCCTTGCTGCAGAAGCTGCGTTTCAGACGTCTGGGTGATCTCGCTCGACAGGTCAGTGTAGTAGTCGCTGTCCGAGACCCGGTTGTAGTTAACCGCGCCAGAAAAGCCGTTGCCCGCGACCTGGCTATGCGTCAGCGCCACACCCCAGCGATCCCTGTCCGCCACGCGATCATTAGGAAGATACTCGGCGCGCAGGTTGCCGAAATAGGTCCCACCATACGCGGCGTTGAGGTAGCGGAAGTCGGTGCCCATCAGCAGGCCACGTTTGGTGAGCAGCGTTGGCTCAAACGTGGCGTCCATGTTCGGTGCAATATTCCAGTAGTACGGCAGCGTAAACTCGAAACCGCTGTCACTACTGGAACCATAGCTTGGCGTCAGAAAGCCCGATTTACGCTGGTTGTTGAGCGAAAAGGAAAACCACGGCGCGTAGAGAATCGGCACCCCGAGGAAATGGACGGTGGCGTCGTTACCGCTGCCCACCTCATTGTCGTAGTCGAGATGCAAAGCGGCGGTACTCAGATACCAGTCGTCATTGCCGGGCTTGCAGGTGGTGTAGGTGGCCGAGTTCAAACGGATCTGGTTCTCGCCTTCGAAGTCGATGCGCTGCGCCGTGCCGCGTGCTTCCGTCGTGCCACCATTTGCGCCATCGCGATACTTGAGCGTGGTCTGCCCGGGCGCCACGCCATAGAAACGGGGTGCCGCAAAACCGCTGGTGAATTCGCTGCCGAGCTCGGTTGACGCCTGGTCGTGAGCCCCCGCGCCGCCAGATTCCGCGCCCGCCACCGGGCGGGGTGGGCGCTTCACGAGATAGGAAGCATCGTCGAAGAAACCAAATTGATCTTCGAGCCGCATCCGCATCCTGGTACCCGAAACGACGTCATCACGCTGCTGAAAGCGCGCACTCCCGACCGCCTCGACTTCGTCGTCCACCGGCCAGTAGGTCATGCGGTCGGCGGTCAATACCTTGTCGAGCTGGCGCAATTCGGCATTGTCCTGAGCAATGAGCTCCCGGTCGACAATGCCCGATATCCTCTGCGCGCTCAGAAAGGTCGCTTGCGACCCGGCTTCCGTTTCAGCTGACTGCGGCCTGACGCTTTCCGGCGCCGACGGCGCGGCAGCTGCTTCGGCTTGCGTGGCCGGCACCGGTGCGGGCGCAGGCAAGGACATCGTCGTGGTGCTCATGGTGGCCGCCGCTGCGTCGGGCGCGTGCGTCGGCGCCACGCTCGCCCGGACATCAGCCGCACCGGCCTCCGGCATCTCCTCGAGCGGCTCGGCCAGGCGTTGATCGGGCTGGCTGATAACCGGCAGCGGCTGTTCGGCATCCTGCACCAGCGCTGGTTCCGGTTGCACTTCCGGCTGCACTTCCTGCCTGGACGCCGTGTCAGGCGTAGCGACGGTTTCGACCGACGGCTGCTTGCTGACTTCGGCCGCAGCTGGCAGCGGCTCTGCCGTGCTTGTCGGCGCAGGCACGGGTTGCGCCTCGATGAGCGGAGTCAACTCCGGCTTGCTCGCCGCAGGCACGCTCTTTACCTTCGCCACCGGCGGCCGCTCGAGCGGCACGGCGGGTGCCGCTGCCGGCAAGCCAAGCAAGGCGGGATCGACGCGCAGCGCTGGTTCGGTCTGCGCCTGTGCGAAGCCAGGCAAGCTGCCGACAAGCGCACTGGCGACACTGCAGCAAAAGATCAAGGTCAGCGGCTTGCGCCGAAAGGGAAACGTCATTCCAGAGTCGTCAGTGGAGGAGGATGCGACGGATTGCTCGGGTGCCAGGCTGTGGAGTCATTGGCTTCTTGCCTGTGACGGCGCTTCAAGCCGTACCCGGATGGTAAAATCGATCGCACATTTTAGCATCATCGTTCAAGGAGAAGCGGCATGCCGCGTACCACCCTGCTGCGCAACTGGCTCGGCCAAGTCTTCGCGCCGGCTTTCCCCGGCTGGGATGTGCACCTCGAAGCGGCCTCGGCCGACGCCAGCTTTCGGCGTTATTTCCGCGTTCTGCTTCCCGATCAAACGACGCGCATCGTCATGGACGCGCCCCCAGAGAAAGAAGACTGCCGCCCCTTTGTCCAGGTCGCCGCGCTGTTTCGCGAGGCCGACGTGCATCTGCCCGAGGTCCTCGCCAGCAATGTCGAACAAGGCTTTCTGCTGCTCTCCGACCTCGGCAGCACCACTTACCTGAGCGCCCTGCAGGATAGAAGCGTGGCGCCACGACTCTACGCCGATGCCAACCGGGCACTGCTCGCCATCCAGCTCGCCAGTCGCCCCGACGTCCTGCCGGCATACGACCGCGGGCTCCTCAGCCGCGAGCTGGCTTTGTTTCCCGAGTGGTACCTGCGCCGCCACCTCGGAGTGAGCATCGACGAAGGCATGCAAGGCACTTTGCAAACGGTGTGCGAAGCGATCCTGGTGAATAACCTGCAACAACCACAGGTATACGTCCATCGCGACTACCACTCGCGCAATCTGATGCTCGTCGGCGAGCCGACGCCCGCTTTTCCGAGCAACCCCGGCATTATCGATTTCCAGGATGCGGTCTACGGGCCGCTGACCTACGATCTCGTCTCGCTTTATCGTGACGCCTACATCGACTGGCCGGAAGATCAGGAGCTCGACTTCGTGATCCGCTACTGGGAAGGGGCGCGCCAGGCCGGACTGCCGGTACAGACCGATTTCCACGACTTTTATCGCGACTATGAATGGATGGGCGCGCAGCGCCAGCTCAAGGTGCTCGGCATCTTTGCCCGCCTCTGCCATCGCGACGGCAAGAGCGATTACCTGGCCGACATGCCGCGCGTGCTGAGCTATCTGCGTCGTACCTGCGAGCGCTACAGCGAACTGCGGCCGCTCGCCCGCCTGCTCGACGTGCTCGAGAAGCGCCCGGTCAGCGTCGGCTACAGCTTCTGATGAAGGCCATGATTCTCGCCGCCGGCCGCGGTGAACGCCTGCGGCCGCTCACCGACAGCACCCCCAAACCACTGCTAATGGCTGGCGGCAAAGCGCTGATCGTCTGGCATCTGCAAGGCCTGGCAAGAGCCGGCTGGCGTGAAGTGGTGATCAACCACGCCCATCTCGGCGAACAAATCGAGGCCGCACTGGGCGACGGCAGCGATTTCGGCCTGCGTATCGCTTACTCGCCCGAACCGGTCGGAGCGCTGGAAACCGCCGGTGGCATCGCCACGGCACTGCCACTGCTTGGCGAGGAAGCCTTTCTGGTGGTCAATGGTGACATCTGGTGCGACTGGGACTTTGCGCAGGCCAGGCGCATCGCCAGCGCAGTCGACCAGCGCCGCGCCCACCTGCTGCTGGTCGACAATCCAGCGCACCATCCCGGCGGCGACTTCTGCCTCGACGGCGAAGACCTGCGCACGGCAGTCGGAACGTGCGACGGAGCGCTCACCTACGCCGGCATTGGCGTTTTCTGGCCCGATTTCTTTGCCTCTGTGGCGGCCGGCGTGAAGATGAAGCTGCGCCCCTTGCTTGACGCCGGTATTGCCGCAGGTACCGTCACTGGCCAACGCCATGAAGGCCGCTGGGTGGACGTTGGCACCAGCGAGCGCCTTGCCGAACTCGACCTGGAGCTGGCGCAAAACCGATGAGCCACACAACCCACGCCAAACGTCGCCAACGCGTACTCGACAGCCTCGGTGACGGCGTCGCTGTCCTGGCCACGACACCCGAGCGTCTGCGCAACCGCGACTCCCATTATCCCTACCGCTTCGACAGCTACTTCTGGTACCTGAGCGGCTTTGCCGAGCCCGATGCGGTGATGGTCCTGGTGGGCGGCGAGAGCGCGAAAGCGATTCTCTTCTGCCGCGAGAAAAATGAGGAACGCGAAACCTGGGACGGTTTCCGCTACGGACCTGACGCCGCCGCCGCGGCCTTCGGCTTTTGCGAAGCGCACCCGATCGGACTTCTTGACGACATGCTGCCCAAGCTGATCGCCAACCGCGCGGCCCTGTGGCACTCGCTGGGTCACGACAGCGAATGGGACCGGCGCATCACCAGCGCGCTGAATACGGTTCGCACTCAGGGGCGCAGTGGCACGCGCGCGCCCGGAGAAATCCGCGACCTGCGCGGCTTGCTCGACCAGATGCGACTGATCAAGGATGGGCACGAAATCGAGCTCATGCGCCGTGCCGCCGACATTGCTTCGGCCGGCCACAGCCGCGCCATGCGTGCCTGTCAACCGGGCATGGCCGAGTACGAACTCGAAGCCGAATTGAGTTACGAATTTCGCCGCCGCGGTGCCGACGGCCACGCCTACACGCCGATCGTGGCCGGCGGCGCCAATGCCTGCATCCTGCACTACGTCGACAACAACAAACTGCTGGCCAGTCAATCGCTGGTCCTGATCGATGCCGGCTGCGAGGTCGCTGGCTACGCCTCGGACATCACCCGTACTTTTCCGGTAAGCGGACGCTTTAGCGCCGCCCAACGCGAGGTCTATGAAATCGTCCTCGCAGCGCAGCAGGCGGCGATTGCCGCGGTACGCCCGGGTGCCTCGTTCGCCGCCTATCACCAGGCAGCGCTGCGCGTCCTGTCACAGGGGCTGATCGATCTCAAGCTGCTCAGCGGCAGCGTGGACGGCGCCATCGAGAGCGAAGCCTACAAGCCGTGGTACATGCACCGCACCGGCCACTGGCTCGGCCTGGACGTTCACGACGCCGGCGAATACAAGACTGGCAGCGCAGACGACGACTGGGTCAGGCTGCTTCCCGGCATGACCCTGACCGTCGAGCCGGGCCTCTACTTGCGGCCCGGCAGTGCCGTCCCGGAGCATCTGCACGGCATTGGCGTGCGCATCGAGGACGACGTCCTGGTGACCAGCGACGGCTGCCTGACCTACACCAACGCGCCACGAACGATCGCCGAAATCGAGGAAGTGATGCGCCATGAGTGAGCAGCTGAAGGATACCGAAAGCACCACCGGCGCCAGCGATGAGAGCAGCGTCGACGTCGCCATCATCGGTGCCGGGCCGGTCGGCATGGCGCTCGCCCTGGCGCTGGCGGCGGGGCCGCAGCGCGTACTGCTGCTCGACAGCCGCGCGCGTGCTGCCTGGTCCGGCGATCCGCGCGCCTTGGCGCTGGCGCATGGCAGCCGCCAGCTCCTCGAACACCTCGGCGCCTGGAACACCGCTGCGGCGACGGCAATCGAGAGCATCCACGTTTCGCAGCGCGGTGGCTTCGGCCGCACGCTGATCGACGCCAGGGAATATGGGATTGCCGCACTCGGCTACGTGATGCGCTACCGCGATCTCGCGGCCACCCTCGATGCGAGCATCGATGCGCACAGCACGGCAACTCAGCGCCTGTACAGCCGTACCGTGCTGGGCATCACCACCGACAGCGAGGCTGCCGAGATTACTCTGGCCGAGCCAGCCGCAGCAGCCGGCAACACCGCCGCACCACGCCGTATCCGGGCCAGACTCGTCGTCCATGCCGAAGGCACTCCCGCCAGTGACCCCGCGGTGCGCGTGTACGATTATCGGCAGCACGCCATCGTCGCCGAGGTTCGCCCCGTTCCTGGCCACCAGCATCGGGCATGGGAACGCTTCACTCCCAACGGTCCGCTGGCGCTGCTGCCGCTGGCCGAGGACTACTCGCTGGTGTTTACCGTAGCGCCGGAAAAAGCCGCTCGCTTGCTCGACCTCGACGAGGAGGCTTTCCTCGCCGCCTTGCGTGCACAGTTCGGCAGCCGCCTCGATTTTGTCGCCAGCAGCCCGCGCGCCAGCTTTCCTCTTGCGCTGCGCGTCCGCGAGCAGCTGGTCGACCCACGCCAGGTATGGATCGGCAACGCCGCACAAAGCCTGCACCCGGTCTCCGGCCAAGGCTTCAATCTCGGCTTGCGCGACGCCTGGGCGCTCGCCGCCGCGCTGCTTGCCAACGCCAGCGGCGACGCGGGTGATGCCGCCACCCTGGACAGCTACGCGCGCGCGCGCCGCCTTGACCGCAAGGGCAGTATCGCTTTCACCGACGGCATCGTGCGCGTCTTTGGCAATGACCTGGCACCGCTACGCATCGCTCGTGGCCTCGGACTGCTGGCGCTCGACGTCTTGCCACCTCTACGCCACTTCGTTGCCAGGCGAATGATCTGGGGCGCCCGCGCCTGGCCCTAGACCATCCCCGGAGAACTAGTAGCGCCGACTGAGCGCTCGCGCCAGCCACCGCAGGCAAGGAAAATCTCGTCGCTTCAGTTCGCTTTTGCGGGTGATTCCGCTAGACTTCGTCGCTTCCCCAGTCCCTGCCAAAGCGCCCTGACGATCCCATGCCGCAAAACAACATTACCCCACCGCTGATAGAGTTCAAGGGAAGCACCCTGCCGGTCGTCACGGTCAGCCTGCGATCCCTGCAACTGGGCGAACTCGGCGAAGCAGCCAACGCCCTGTTCGGTGACGATCCGTTTTTCGATGGCGAGGCGGCGGTGCTCGACTTGTCACAGGCTGGCGCGGTGTCGTCGGCGAAATGGCAGTTTTTGAAAGAGCTTTTCCGAGCCCACGGGCTGAATGTGATGGGTGTACGGGGCGGCAGCGACGAGCTTCGCCAGAGTGCCCGCACTGCCGGCCTGCCGACCTACGCGGCGGTCGACCGTTCGGCACGCGCACTGCCGCCAGCTGATGAGGAGCGTTCAGGGCCCGCGCCAACCGGCGCGCCGGCAATGGCGGCAGCAGCGCCGCCGCCAGCGCCTCCGGCAGCGAAACCCGAGCCCACTGCCAGTACGCTTGCAAGCACCAAGTCGGCGACACTGTTCCTCACCCGGCCCTTGCGTTCCGGGCAACAGATCTATGCTCGTGGTGGCGACCTGGTCGTTCTCGCCGCGATCAACTCTGGTGCCGAAGTGATCGCCGACGGCCACATCCACATCTACGCCCCCTTGCACGGTCGCGCGCTGGCAGGCGCCAGCGGCGACACCGAGGCGCGCATTTTCAGCACCCGTTTCGATGCTCAACTGGTCTCGATTGCGGGCCTCTATCGGACTTTCGACAGCGGCGTTCCGGCCGACCTGGCAGGCCAGACGGTACAGGTCAGGCTCACTGAAAAAACTGGCGACAGCTTAGGGAAACTCATCGTCGAGCCGATCTAGACGGATTAACAACGATGCAGGCACTGGCAATAGCATTGCAACGACGGCGCCAGTCAACAGAACTCCCATTCTGCGGGTAGAATCCCAGCTTTAACCTGCGGGGAAAGATCTGTGACACGTATCGTCGTCGTAACGTCCGGCAAGGGTGGGGTCGGCAAGACCACCACCAGCGCCAGCTTCGCATCAGGCCTCGCTCTGCGTGGTTACAAAACTGCGGTCATTGATTTTGACGTCGGCTTGCGCAACCTCGACCTGATCATGGGCTGCGAGCGCCGTGTGGTCTATGACCTGGTCAACGTCCTCAACGGCGAGGCAACGCTCACTCAGGCGCTGATCAAGGACAAGCATTGCGAGAACGGCAATCTCTTCGTCTTGCCGGCTTCACAGACTCGCGACAAGGACGCGCTCAGCGAAGAAGGAGTGGAGAAAGTTCTCAAGGAACTCGAACACATGGCCTTCGATTACGTCATCTGCGATTCACCGGCGGGCATCGAGCGCGGCGCAGTTCTGGCCCTGACCTTTGCCGACGAAGCGCTGGTGGTCAGCAATCCCGAGGTGTCCTCGGTACGCGACTCAGATCGTATCCTGGGCATCATCCAGGCCAAGTCACGCCGCGCCCTGAGCGGCGGCGAGCCGGTCAAGGAGCATCTGCTGATTACGCGCTATTCGCCCAAGCGCGTCGAGGACGGGGAAATGCTCTCGTACAAGGACGTGCAGGAGATTCTGCGCGTGCCGATCATCGGCGTCATTCCCGAGTCCGAGGTGGTACTGCAATCGTCAAACGCTGGCTCACCGGCGATCCACCTTGCCGGTAGCGACGTTGCCGGCGCTTACCTTGACGTGGTTGGCCGTTTCCTCGGCGAAACCATCCCGCTACGTTACGTCGACTACGAGAAGCCCGGCCTGTTCAAGCGATTCTTCGGGGGGAAATAAGGATGTCCCTGTTCTCCCTGATCTTCGGCGGCAGCAAGCCCAGGACGGCGTCCATTGCCAAGGAACGCCTGCAACTGATCATTGCCCACGAACGCAACGGCAGCAACAACACGCCGGACTTCCTGCCAGCCTTGCAGCAGGAATTGATGGCCGTGATTTCCAAGTACATCTCGGTCAACCCCGACGACATCAAGGTGTCAATCGAGAAGCAGGGAAACATGGAAGTTCTCGAGGTGAACATCGTCATGCCGGACACCGCCAGCAAGACCTAGGTTGAGGCTCAACGGCCAAGCTGGGCGCCACGGCGCCAGAATGAGAGCCGGAGGCTGCCGCCTCGCACCCCGAAAACGGGGCTTGACTACCTTGCCTGAGAGTGCCGCTTGGTGATTGGTCTGCGGGCCACGCGATATCGGGAAACCCGACTGATGAATCTCGTCGGCAGGCAAGATCGTCTGTTTTTCGGGCGCCAATCGCGGTAGAATTCCGATCTTGCCTTGCGCCCCGGCACCTCACCGCCATGGAATTCCTCGGATTTACGCTTCGCAACAACCTGTTTGTCGCGCCGATGGCAGGTGTGACCGATCGACCTTTCCGGCAACTTTGCAAGAGCCTGGGCGCCGGCCTCGCGGTCTCCGAGATGGTGACCTCGAACTCGCTGCTCTACGGTAGCGCGAAGACTCGCCGGCGCGCCAATCATGAAGGCGAAGTGGCCCCGATCTCGGTGCAGATCGCTGGCGCCGACCCCGCAATGATGGCAGCTGCCGCACGCTACAACGTCGATCGCGGAGCACAGATCGTCGACATCAACATGGGCTGCCCAGCCAAGAAGATCTGCAACGTCATGGCCGGCTCGGCCCTGCTCCGCGACGAGCCGCTGGTGGGAAAGATCCTCGCGGCGGTAGTCAATGCGGTCCCGCAGACGCCAGTGACCCTGAAGATCCGAACCGGCTGGGACACCAGCAACCGCAACGCCCTGAGCATTCTGAAGATCGCCGAGCAGTCGGGTATCCGGGCACTGGCGATGCACGGGCGGACACGCGCCTGTGGCTACAGCGGACACGCCGAGTACGACACCATCCGCGCGGTGAAGGCCGCGGCCCGCATTCCGCTGATCGCCAACGGCGATATCGTCTCACCGGAAACGGCAAAGTTCGTTCTCGACAGCACCGGTGCCGACGCTCTGATGATCGGCCGTGCGGCCCAGGGCCGCCCCTGGCTGTTCCGTGAGATCGAGCATTTCCTGAAAACCGGCACACATCTGCTGCCGCCCCGAGTCACGGAAATTCATCGCATTCTGCTTGCCCACCTGGAAGACCTTTATCTCTTTTATGGCACAGAGACCGGCGTGCGCATCGCGCGCAAGCATATCTCCTGGTACACCAAGGGTCTGGTCGGATCGGCCGCATTCCGCCACATGATGAACCAATTGCCGACCATCGCCCTGCAGCGGCAAGCGGTCAACGACTTTTTCCTGACGCTCGCCGAGCATCACGAGCACCTGCCCTACGTCAATAGCGATCCGGCCGCGCCGGTGCTAAGCAACGCCCATTGTGAGGATCTCGCCGCATGAAGCGACATCACGACGAGGAAGAAGATATTGCCAGTTTCGTCCGCAAGGCACTGGAAAGCTATTTCCTGCACCTTGACGGCGAAAAGCCGGCGCCGGTTTACGAGATGGTGATCAAAAGCGTCGAACGCCCGATGCTCGAAGTCGTTCTCAAGCAGGCCGGCGGCAACCAGACTTTCGCTGCCGAGATACTCGGAATCAACCGCAACACGCTGCGCAAGAAGCTGGTCGATCACCGGCTAATCGCCTGAACGATCATCGCCTGAACGGCCTTCTTGCTCCAATCCTCCTTCCCCTGCCGCAAACCTGCCCACCATGAAAATACGTCAAGCCCTGATCAGCCTCTCCAACAAGAATCATGCTCTCGAATTTGCCCAGGGCCTGGTCGCCCACGGTGTCAAACTGCTATCGACCGGCGGCACGGCAAAAATCCTGCGTGATGCCGGGCTGGAGGTGACCGAGGTCGGTGATTACACGGGCTTTCCGGAAATGCTCGACGGCCGCGTAAAGACACTGCATCCGAAGGTGCACGGCGGCATCCTGGCCCGCCGCGATCTGCCAGAACACCTGACGACCATTGCGCAACATGGCATTCCGACCATCGATCTGGTTTGCGTCAATCTCTATCCTTTCCGGGAAACGATTGCCAAACCCGAGGTGACGCTCGCCGAGGCAATCGAGAACATCGACATCGGCGGCCCGGCAATGCTGCGTTCAGCGGCCAAGAACTACACCGGCGTAGCCGTGGTCACCGATCCTGACGACTACCCGGCGCTGCTCTCGGAAATGGCGGCCAACGAAGGCGGTCTGACGGCGGCCACGCGCTTCGCCCTGGCCAAGAAGGCCTTCGTACACACCGCGCGCTACGACGCGGCAATCGCCAATTGGCTGACTTCTCTCGACGAAAACGAGCAGGTACAAGCCTTTCCCGAGCGCCTGCAACTCGCCTTTGATCGCGGCGAAACGCTGCGTTACGGCGAGAACCCACACCAGCAGGCCGCTTTCTACCGTGATCCAGAACCAGTTTCCGGTTCGATCGCCAACTACCAGCAGCTGCAGGGCAAGGAGCTCTCGTACAACAACATCGCCGACGCCGATGCCGCCTGGGAGTGCGTCAAGAGCTTCGCGACCCCGGCCTGCGTGATTATCAAGCACGCCAATCCCTGCGGCGTCGCGGTCAGCACCGATCTGCTGTCGGCTTACGAAAAAGCTTTCCAGACCGACTCGACGTCGGCTTTTGGCGGCATCATCGCTTTCAACGGCACGGTCGACACCGACGTCATCCTGGCCATGAACTCGCGCAAGCACTTCGTCGAGGTCCTGCTCGCTCCCGCGTTCACGGCTGCGGCCCGGGAACTGCTGTCCGGAAAGCAGAACCTGCGCGTCCTGGAGTTGCCACTGGCCAGGGTCTACCACGGCTTCGAGATGAAGCGCATCGGCGGCGGCCTGCTGCTACAGACGCCCGACAAGTTCAACGTTCAGGCGTCCGACCTCAAAGTCGTCAGCACCCTGGCGCCGAGCGAGTCGCAAATTGAAGACCTGCTTTTTTTCCTATCGCGTCGCCAAATTCGTCAAGTCCAATGCCATCGTCTTCTGTGGCCATGGCATGACCCTGGGCGTTGGTGCCGGCCAGATGAGCCGCGTCGACTCGACCCGAATTGCCGTAAGCAAGGCGCAGAGCGCCGGCCTCGATCTGGCCGGCTCGGTGGTCGCTTCGGACGCTTTCTTCCCGTTCCGCGACGGTATCGACGTTCTCGCGGCCGCCGGTGCCAAGGCGGTCATTCAGCCCGGGGGATCGATGCGCGACGAGGAGGTGATTGCCGCCGCCAACGAGCATGGACTGACAATGGTGTTCACCGGCGCCCGCCACTTCCGGCACTGAGCAAATTTCAACGAAGGCGGCGGCAGTGAAGGGTATGCCAGGCTCTTTTGAGCCAACCTGGATATCCGAAGCCAGATGGCAATCGTCCTGCTGCGGACCAGCAGCAGGCCGCCATGACCACTCTGAGGGGAGAGGATTTTTATGAAACTACTGGTCATCGGTTCAGGCGGTCGCGAGCATGCACTCGCCTGGTGTCTGGCGAAGACGCCTGGCCTGCAGAAGGTCTTTGTCGCGCCGGGCAACGCCGGCACGGCTGCGGACCGAGCGCTTGAAAATGTCGCCATCACCGATCTCGACGCCCTCGCCGATTTCGCCGAAGAGCAAAAGGTGTCGCTGACCATCGTCGGCCCCGAAGCGCCCTGGCTGCCGGTATCGTCAATCTCTTTCGCGCCCGTGGCCTGAAAATCTTCGGCCCAAGCAAGGAAGCCGCGCAGCTCGAAAGCTCGAAGGACTTCGCCAAGCGCTTCATGGCCAGGCACGGCATTCCGACGGCGTGCTTCGCCACCTTTAGCGAGCGCGCTCCGGCGCAACGCCTACATAGACCAACAGGGTGCGCCAATCGTCATCAAGGCCGATGGTCTAGCCGCCGGAAAAGGGGTGGTGGTGGCGATGACTCGCGACGAAGCGCACGCCGCGCTTGACCGCATGCTGCCGGCCGAAAGTACGTACCGCCGACGGGCAGCACGCCAGCGCAGGTGGTCATCGAAGAGTTCCTGGAAGGCGAAGAAGCCAGCTTTATCGTCATGGTCGACGGCAAGGACGTACTGCCACTGGCATCGAGCCAGGACCACAAGCGTATCGGCGACGGCGACAGCGGCCCCAACACCGGCGGCATGGGTGCCTACTCGCCGGCCCTGGTGGTGACGCCAGAGGTTCACGCCAAGGCGATGCGCGAAATCATCCTGCCGACGGTCCGGGGAATGGCTGCCGAGGGCACCCCCTACACCGGTTTCCTCTACGCCGGACTGATGATCGGCAAGGACGGCTCGGTGAAAACGGTGGGAGTTCAATTGTCGCCTGGGCGACCCGGAAGCCCAACCCATCCTGATGCGCCTGAAGTCCGACCTGTTCACGCTGCTCGACCACGCGGTCGCCGGCAAACTCGACCAGGTCGAAGCCAGTTGGGATCGCCGCGTGGCACTGGGCGTCGTGCTTGCCGCAGCCAACTACCCGGGTACACCGCGTACAGGGGACGTCATCAGCGGTCTGCCGAAAGTCAGCGAATACAGCGAATACAGCGAAGATAGCGAAGACAGCCACATTTTCCCACGGCGGGAACGACGCGAACGCCCGATGGTCAGACGGTCACCGCGGTGGCCGCGTACTTTGCGTCACGGCGCTCGGCGACAACGTCAAGCGAACGCAGAAACGCGCCTACGACCTGATTGTCGTGAATTCACTTCGACGGGCAGTGCAATATCGCCACGACATCGGCCACCCGCGCCGTACCGCGATGAGCAATGCAGCAAGGCAGGGCGGCTCCGGCCAGCGAAAGCTTGCGATGATCGACACGGCACTCCTGAGGAGCTACTTCACCGGCCTGCAGACGCGCATTGTCGCGGCGCTCGAAGATATCGAGGGCACTCCTGGGCCAGCATTCCGTGCCGATGCCTGGCAAAAGCGGAGGGCGAACCGCTTGCCGGCCATGGCTGCACCAGCATTATCGAGGCTGGCCGCGTATTCGAGCGCGGTGGGGTTGCCTTCTCGCAGGTCAGCGGTTCCGCGCTACCCGCTTCGGCGACCGCAAGCGCCCGAACTGGCCGGTCGCGCTTTTGAAGCCATGGGTGTTTCCCTGGTATTACACCCGGAAAACCCTTACTGCCCGACCGCGCACATGAACGTGCGCGGCGCTGGTGGCGAGCAAGGCCGATGCGCCAGCCGGTGTGGTGTTCGGCGGCGGCATGCACCTCACCCCCTACTATCCGGTCAGTGAAGACATCCGGCATTTCACGCCACCTGCAAGAAGCCGTGCAGCCTTTCGGCGATGACGTCTACGGCCGGTACAAGAAGTGGGTGCGACGAATACTTTTTCCTCAAGCACCGCAAAGAGCCCCCGCGGGGTCCGGTGGCGTATTCTTCGATGATCTGAGCGAGGGCGGCTTTGAGCGCTGCTTCGGCCCTGACACAAGCCGTCGGCGAAGCGTTTACCGAAGCCTACCTGCCGATCATCGACAAGCGCCGGGACCTACCCTACGGTGAACGCGAGCGTGACTTCCAGGCCTATCGGCGCGGGCGCTATGTCGAGTTCAATCTGGTCTGGGACCGCGGCACTCTTTTCGGCTTGCAGTCGGGCGGGCGAACGGAATCCATCCTGATGTCACTGCCGCCGATTGTCAAATGGCGTTACGACTGGCAACCCACCGCCGGCAGCCCGGAGGCCGAACTCTACGAGATGCTGCAACCGCGCGACTGGGCCTAGCTAGCCTAAGGTGCAAGTCGTAGACGCGGGTTCACGAACGTCCTTCTCCCGCATGCGGGAGAAGGGACTTAGCCGGGCAATCGAGGTACTGACTGTGACTGCTGAGCTGAGCTGACCGCCAGTCGAAAGCGAGCGTCGCAGGGCGCAGGGCGACCTGCTCGGCAGCTGCCCGGTAGTGCGGCATGGCCTCATCCCAGCGTTCGGTCTGTTCGAAGAGGCGGGCGAGTTCCAGCCTGACCGCGCGCTGATCGACCAGCGATAGCGAAGCCTCGAGGTAGATTTGCGCCTTGCCCCACAAGCGCTGCTGCAAGCACAGGCGGCCCAAAGTGAGTAGTAGTTGTGCGTCCTCGGGATGCTGCGGCAGCCATTTCTCGGCGCGCGCAATACAGGAGGTCAGGTCGCGGCCCCGCACCTGGCCATAGAGTTGTATCAGATCCGAATCCCACTGCGTGTCGAGTTGCTTCTCGATCATCCGCTGCGCCTCATCGTCAACCCCGGTGTTCGAGCAAGGCTTGGCAAGAGGTTTGCGTCAGCCGCAGGCTACGTTCCTTGGCCGGAAATAGCGCGCAGGTAGGCCAGCAATTGGCCCTCGTCCGCCGCCTGCTGCTGGCGGATGGTTTCCTGATGTGCCTGGGTCTTTATTTCCTGCACAGTTCAGGCGGCAAAGCGTCGCGCTTCTCGAGTACGCGCGCCAGTTGCAGGACCTCCGGCCAGTTTCCGCAACCCTGCGGGCACGCAGTTCAAGGCGCAGTGCTGCGATGTGCCGACCAGAGAGTGTCTGCAGCGCCTGCAACACGCTTACGGCCTCACCGTATTGCTCATGGTCAATGGCCATCTCTGCTTCCAGCATCAGCCGTGCAGGGTCGAGACGCGGGTTGTTAACGCGACCGAGCCACTCCTGCTCTTTCTCGGGTTCGCGCAGACCATGCGCCGCTCGCGCTGCCAACAGCGCTGCCAAGCCCGGATCCTGCCCGGCAGCGTAGGCCTCACCGGCTTTCTTCAAGGCCTGCGTGAAACGCCCTTCTAAAAGCAGGCGAATGGCCTCGTGGAAAAGACGCCGTGGCTTTCTCACGACGGCGACGCGCGCGATAGCCAGAAACCCGACTTGGCAGGGAGAGCGTCAGGCCAATGGTGCGCAGCACCAAGAACAGCAGTACGAAGGCGAGAACAAAGAGGATGATCGCCAGACTGAGGGCGACCTCAATACGATACGGTGGTACGATCAGCAGCACATAGCCGTCGTTGGACCCGTGCTGTCAGCGAAACGCCGACAGCCATGGCAGCAAGTGCCAGTAGCCAAAGTAGTCCCTCTCACTGGCGCTCCTGACCAAGCTGACGGCTTGACTGCAGACCTGCTTTCGTTTAAGCGTCGGCATCTCGATGTTGATCTCGGTGGCGATGAGCTGTTCGAGATTGGCTTGCGCGGTCTGCAAACGAGGCAGCGCTGGAATCGAAATAGCGATTCATCCACGCCTGAGCATGCTTGAGCTCGTTCTGGAAAGTCCATTGATCACGGGCCAGCAGAGCGAGGCGTAGCATTCAGCAAACGCAACTTGAGATTTTCGCGCAGAAAGAACGCCTGACCGGGCGTCAGCAAGGCCGGCTCATCGCGGTCAAAAACGCTGGATGCGGACCAGGGATTTCACTTCGCCCCAGACCTCGCGGCCCAACCGCTGCCACAGCTCGGCGCTGACCAGTTTCTGCCAGAAGTTCGACACTGGGTCAGCGCAGGCCATTCGGCAGGCAACTGGCGCTGGGGCGGCCTGCGCGGCATCTTTTCGCGTCGTCGCCATGCGCCGGGGAACGCCCATCGACGGCCAGAGGAATCGTATCGAGCGCATTGATGACGCTTTCCAGGCGCAAGCTCATGGCCGCAACATCGATCTGCGGCAGGCGCGCAGAAGTTCGAGATCGCTGCTCAAAACCTGGCGCAGACTGACGAACTGTGGTCGGCTGCTTGCCGCCAACCGGGTTTCGGCACTTTGCAGGGCGAGGGACGGCGGCCTGCACATTACCTGCCAGCTGCAACTGCTGAGCAGCCAGGGTCAGGCTTTGCTCGACCTCGGCCAGCGCCAACATCATCCCGGCTGCGAGCCACATCCTGGTATAACTTCTCGAGCATCGCCTGCTGGCTCTGCGATTCGCCAACCTTCGCCTCAAGCGCAGCGAGGCGCCCGAGGAGGCCAGCCATCTGATCGCTCGCCCCTTGGACAGGGCGCGGACTTCCGCGCCACTCGAATCGCTATCGGCCAGGCGGCGAGCCAACTCCTGCTGCGTATCGGCCATCTTCTGCCGGGGTTCGAACCACTGCCAGGCCACCAGACCAAGGACTATCAGCACCACCAGCAACCAGGGATTGCGCCAGTCAGGCGACTGCTGACTCGCCGCGGCCGGATTAGCCGCTGGCCCGCTTGCCGCCGGCTGCTCGCTAGCAACTGACGCACCGTCAGACACCGGCTCACTAGCCACGGCTGGCGTCGCTGCAGGATCCTCGACAGCGGCGGGTGTCGCTGCGGGCGGGGGTGGAGCCATCGAGCGTTGCCTGCGCGTCCGGCAAGGGCTTCTGTTGGGCCAGGGGCTCGGCTTCCGATGCCGCTTGTTCGGCCTCCGGCAAGGAGTCCTTTTCGGGCAGCGGATCCGTCTCCGGCCGCTGCTCACTCGCGGGGAAGAAAAGGACTCGCTTTCCAGCGATGTCCGAGAACCCGGCGGCGGCTCGTCTGCTGGCGGCTTGCCAGCCGACTCAGCGGCAGCCTGCTCGGGGAGTGAAGACCTTGGGTCGATTTTTTCTTTCATCATGACCGCCAATTATATACGTTCAGAGCAGCAATGATTCCCAGCATCTGCCGGTTCGGTCAGAATCACCCGCTGCAAACCAAGTTTTCCGCGCCAGCTCGGCAATTCGTGGGTGTGGCACGAACACCGGAGTAGTGCGCGAGACCGCACGGCGCTGGGGCGTCGACAGGTCGACCAGGTACCGCACCCTCCGCTGGAATGAACTGTGAGCCGTCCAAGCTGTCTCGCTGCTCCACAGCGCTTCAAGCACTGCCGCTCTGATCGGGCGCGGAGCGCTGATAACACTTACATAGGCGACCTCGGCCCCGCTTTTCTTTCTCGCAAGCGTCGGCCAGTAACTTCACGAC
>NZ_CAJQUC010000018.1:0-169670 GCF_907163155.1 Candidatus Accumulibacter sp. ACC012 | reverse complement strand
CCCCGGCGCCCACGAATCAGCCGACACTACCGATCTCGATCTGCCCACCAGCGCCGCGGCCACTGCTTCGGCCACTCCCAGCGCTCCGGCGCGGCCGCCTGCTGTGAAGCGCCCTGTCACCGCCAGAAAAACGCCAGTGCAGGCGTCGGCGGTCGAGCCTGCCGCGGCGCCAGAGGCGCAGCCAGCTGGCGGCAGGAAAGGCGCCGCGACGGGTGCTGAGCCAAAGGCAAAGGGCTGCCAAGCCCGTGGGAACGGTCGAGATGCTCGAAAAAGTGGCCAAGCAGAAAGGCGACAAGCTGGTCAGCTACTCGGTGAAGTTGTTGAAGAGTGAGGAAGCAGCGATCGACGCCTTGCGCGATGAGCTGTCCAGGGTTGCCGGTTGGGCGGCGACCAAGTCTGATATTCTGCGCGCTGGCGGTGCAGGTCTTCGCGGAGCAGAAGTTGGAGCAAATGCAGGCCTTGCTCGGCTCGCTGGCCATCGCTGTGGATGCCAAGACGGCGAAAAAGCCAAGAGAAAGACAAGAAGAAAAAGAAGCGCTGACAGTCAGGCGTGGGTCTTGAAAAAGGCGGTGAGGCTCACCGCCTTTTTGTGCGTGCTGTTGTCTGCGCCTGGGGCGGCGGAGTGGCTGCGTGGTGGCCAGGCGGTAGGTTTCATGAATGAGTGGCAGGACGATGATGGAACGTTTCGTAGTCGGGAAAGAGGAAAAGCGTCGGCGTTTGGCTCAACGTTGGCTGGGGCTTGCTGTTCAGCGGGGCGATGGTCATCGCCATCACCGTCGGGCACGAACAGGATCCACAACGCTATAGCAGCTTTCTGTGGTGGTCGGTGGTCTGGATTTTCGGTGCGGCAAATCTTGGCAATTTATTGTTTTTGTGCGTTATTTGCGTACTGTCGACGATCACTGTATTGAGTTGGCACCTGGCAAGTTGCGCTTTCTGAGTGCCGGGAACTGGTCGGAGCTGGAGTTCGACGCAGGTTTCTGCGTTGCGTTTGTTCCGCAGCCGCGGGAAACTGCGGCACATCCAGTTGCTGCTCAAGAATCGTCGGGCATCCGCCTCCGATGTGTATCGATCTGACCTCCTGGTGGCCAGTGTTTGCAGGACCCGCAGCCTGACTGCCCGGGCAAGCTGATGTCCTAACGGTCGGCGGGTTAAAACTCGGTCGTTGCAGGCGCTGCAGTGTCGGCCGGCAGGCTTCGCTGTCGCTTGGCTCTGACGGCTGTGGCTTCTTTGCAGCGTGCGGCCCGGTTGAGCCAACGATCTCGCGTCCCACGGCCCTTGTCAATGTCTGTTTTCCCGCATTTTCGGCGTCTTCTGGTGGGCTGATTCGAACGGGCTGCGGAAATTGGTGCGAGATTCTTCGCACAATAAATCCTCTTTTTTCGCCCCGCCGCGCCGGCAAGTGGCGCTCTTTTTTCGTCCCGGTATCGTGCTGTCGCCATGCGCCGCCGCCGCTTAGTGACACACCGCTCCTTCGCATCTGCGGCTTGTATGGGCCGCTTGCATGTCATCCGTGCCGCCGTACTGTGGCTGTGCGCGCTTGTCTGTCGCTAAGACGCCCGACTTGCTCCGTTTGAATCAAAAAAGGTTTGAAAATTACTTGTACTTCTTCCGAACGGCCCCTGACACTGCCGCTTTTTGAGTATTTTAAGGACTGCCAAGTTGCCCAAAGTTCAGAGTTCAGAGTTTCAGAGTCAGAGTTCAGAGTTCAGAGTTCATAGTTCTAGGCGCGGAGAGGCGCTTCATCGGGGGCAGGGGTAGCTGTTTTTCGCTGTGCTCCCGAAAACTCGTGGAGCTGCTCGGTAGTGGTTTTGTTTCGTCTTATTTTCACAACCACACCGGATGACAAATGTTATCCACCAACCCGATTGCAGCTTTGTTCGGTAAGTCGCCGTTCAAGCCAATGCAGCAACACATGCGCATCGTCTGCGAGTGCGTGGCAGAAGTGCCTGGCCTGTTCAAAGCCGTAATTGCGCAGGACGCGGCGCAGGTCGAAGCGCAGAAAGACAAGATCTTCGTCAAGGAGGGTGAGGCAGACGCGCTGAAGAACGACCTTCGCGACCACATGTTTGCCGAAGAGTCGATGCTTTTGGCGACTTGAACCGTCGCGACCTGCTGGTCATTGCTGGCGATGCTGGTTTTCGATTGACCGAACCCGTGCTCAGGATACTCCTTGGCCCTTCTGGTCGAGACGCAATCATGAGTATTTTCCGCCGACATGGCCGATGCGCCTTAATGCTTTCGTGAATCGCGTTGCCGTCCGAACTCTGCGAGCAACGCGCACAAGCCATTACCTAGAGGTCCTCTCTCTTGGACGGACCTCCTGGGTGCTCGCTCCTTGGGGTTTTCCGGGGGGGGCGGCGGGAAACACAGTGACGCTCGGACCGGGTCAACGCGATGGTCCTCGAACTGGGCCAGATGGAAAGCGATACCGACCTGATGGGATTGCGCTCAGCGCTGTTCTTTTCGCTCAGGAAGACAATCAAACCGGTGTCGGTGATGTTCTGTACCAGCTGATCCAGTGGGTTGGCAATCTCGCTGACAACGCCGAGAAGGTCGGTGACCGCCTCCGTCTGCTGATCGCTCGCTGACCATAGAAGGTCGAGCGCGTGCGCAAGCCACTCAGTCAGACCAGCCTTCCCGATGCGGGGATTCAGGGCGCGTGGTCAACTGGCAAACTCTACAGTTAAGGTTATTCAATGGAAATTATTGAGCAGCATCAGACTATCTTCTTAATCATGGCCTTCGGTTTCGGCCTCTACATGACCTGGGGTATCGGCGCCAACGACGTCGCCAACGCCATGGGCACCTCGTCGGTTTCCGGCGCCCTGACCGTCAAGCAGGCAATCATCATCGCCGCGATCATGGAGTTCGCCGGCGCCTATCTGGCCGGGGGCGGTGTCGCGTCGACGATTTCGAAGGGGATCATCGATGGCAAGGCCTTCGAGCCGGTGCCGGAATTGCTGGTCATGGGCATGTTGTCCGCGCTGCTGGCCGCTGGTATCTGGTTGATGCTTGGCCACATGCGTGGATGGCCGGTGTCCACCACGCATACCATCATCGGTGCCGTCGTCGGCGTTGGTGTCGGCGGCAATTGGCACGGACGCCGTCAATGGAGCAAACTCGGCGAGATCGTCGCCAGCTGGTTCGTTTCCCCGGTGCTCGGCGGCTTTTTCGCCTTGCTGCTGACGCTCAGCATCCGCAAGCTGATTCTCAACACCGAAGACCCGATCGGCCAGGCGCGCAAGTGGGGACCGTTCTATGCATTCCTGGTTGGCTGGCTGGTGTCGCTGGTGACCATCACCAAAGGCCTCAAGCACATCAAGATCAATCTCAGTGACGTCGAGGGGCAGATCCTCGCGGTGATCATCGGGGTTGTCCTGGCCGGCGTCGCCAGGTACATGATGAACCGCATCAAGACCGACGAACGTGCGGACAAGGACTTCCACTACGCCAGCGTCGAGAACTGTTCATTCCGCTGATGGTGTTCACCGGCGCGGCCATGGCCTTTGCGCACGGGTCTATGACGTTGCCAACGGCATCGGCCCGATGGCCGCCGTGATTCAGCTGATCGAGACCAAGGCGGTATCGGCGAAGTCAGCGGTGACGCCCTTCATGCTGTTCATCGGTGGTATCGGCATCGTCGTCGGTCTGGCGACTTACGGCTACAAGGTCATGGCCACCATCGGCAACAAGATTACCGAACTGACGCCGACTCGCGGTTACTGCGCGACCATCGCCGCTTCGTTCGTGGTCGTGCTGGCTTCGGGTCTTGGCTTGCCGGTGTCGACCACCCATATCGCGGTGGGTGCCGTGATGGGAGTGGGCCTGGCGCGTGGAATTGGCGCCCTCGACCTGCGCGTCATCGGCGGCATCATTCTCTCGTGGTTCATCACCGTGCCCGTCGGGGCGATCCTGGCGGCGCTCATTTTCTACGTCATGAGGGCCATTTTCGTCTAGCCTAACGACGAAACACTCCCGGCGGCGCTCCCTTCCTTTTGGGGCGCCGCCTGTTCGTTTTTCGTCCTGGATACTTGTCTCTTTCCACTCCTGATCCTTGCCTTTCGAGCGCTGATTGATGCCGGATCTGCCTATACAGCCCGTAGAGTCCTTGCAGCACTTCAAGGGAGTCGCTTTCCCCAGCGATGTCCGTTTTCGCCAGATCCTGGTGACCGGCCCTCCCGGCGCCGGCAAGAGCACCATGATCCGCCGTCTCGGCGGTTGGTCCGAGGAAGGCTACCTCGACATCAGCCGCAAGTACTGGTGGCGCTCCGAACTGCTTTCCATCCGGCCGCGCGAGATTCATCTGGGGCTGCCGATGCTCGGACTGGCCGACGCGGTTGTCGGTCTACGATGCTGCGTTTCTCGACTGCGATCCCTTGCCGACGGTCGACCTGGCGCGCATCGCACTGCCGCCCCGGCAACTCTTCTTCCTCTCCGTCGACTGGTATCGACGCTATATTTTTGATTTTCTGCTGCCTCCGGCAGAGCTGGTTTTTCAGCGCCGCAGCGAACGCGCACGGCACAGTACGCATCCGGTAGACGCTCGGCTCAGCCTGCAGATCTGTACGGCACAGATCGAAGCCTTCCGCCAGGTGGCCGAGTACCTGCACCGCAAGGGCTTCAACGTCTACGTACGCGAGGCGCTGGAAAGCGCGCCGCAACGGTTTGTCGATCCCTCGGGAGTTCCCGCCGCGGCAAGTCCCAGGCGTCGACGCTTCACCTTGGCGAACCTGCTGGCCCGCCTGAAGGCAGCCTCGGCGCGATTGGGCTTCGGCGTCGGCCGTCACCTCCGCTTGCGCGGTGCCTATCGCCTGGGAGACAGCAAAGTCCGCGTGACGCTCGACGGTCTGCCCATCGAAATCACCCTGGGTCTGGATGACAAACGCCTTCGACTCTACCCCGAGACGCGCATCAACCACTTGGGCGAGGCGATCAAGGTCGGCAGTTTCGTCCTTGTCGACCCCGCCACCCACTTCCGCCAGATTGGTGGGTTTCTGCGTTTGAGCCCCAAGAACTGGCTGGTCCTCGGTTCCGACGACCGCATCCAGCAAGCAATCTTCGACTACCCGGAACCTGTTGATGGGCATCATCTGGCCTTGATCCACGGCCGCGACGGTTTGGTATTCCGCAACCTCAGCGACGCCGGTACGACCATCGCGCCGATCGTCGAGCAGCCGCAAGTGGTCCGCCTGAAGCGCTTGCGGCGGCTGCGCAAGCGTAGCCGGTTGCTGGACCAGGGTATCCCGATAGCGCCGATGCTCGACAAAGCCAGGGCGCTGCGCATGAACAGGTTGCAGCGCTTGCGCACGATCTTCGGCGGGCCGATCACCCTGGTGCCTCGGGACGAGGCGCTGGACCTCATCAATGAGGTCAATCGGCTGATGCACAACGAGGTCTATCGGGCCAGGGACGATAGAGGCTTGCCTGGCGGATTGCTCGTGCTGCCGCGCGGCTTGATTCCGATTGTGATCGCCGACATGCATGCGCAGATCGATAACCTGCTCACTGTCTTGACCCAGAACGCGTTCCTGGAAGCGCTGGAGGATGGAACTGGCGCCCTGGTGATTCTCGGCGATGCCGTGCATTGCGAGGTCGACGGTCAGCTGCGGGCGATGGAAAGCTCGATGATCCTGATGGACCTCATCTTTCGCCTCAAGCTGCGTTTTCCGGAGCAGGTGTTCTACGTCCGCGGCAACCATGATTCGTTTTCAGAGGAACTGGCCAAGGATGGGGTTCCGCAAGGCCTGCTGTGGGCCAGGGAGCTGAGCGAACTGCGCGGCGCGGTCTATCAAAGGGCCATGGGCGACTTTTACCGCCTGTTGCCCTACGTGGTCATGTCCCCGGATTTTTTCGCCTGCCATGCCGCTGCGCCAAAGAGCAAGGTCAGCAAAAGAATCCTGGTGCAGCTCTACCAGCGACCCGAACTCATCCTCGAACTGATCAACAACCGTTTGCAAAAGGCCAGTCGACCGCAAGGCTACAGCCGGCGCGATGTCAAGCGCTTCAGAAAAAACCTGAACCTTGACCGGGAGACTCCCTTCATCGTCGGCCACACGCCAATGGACCGTGAGGACACCCTGTGGCTGAATGTCGATGGTATTGACAATCACCATGTACTCTTCAGTGCCAACCCCCAACAGGTCGGCGTGTTCACCCTCGTCGGGGAGGTCATGGTGCCATTGACCTATCCGGTGGACGAATTGACCCCGATCCTGAACGCCATGGCATTCAGGAAGGCCGCCGAAACGACCGAGGCCAATGAGGCCAACGATGCCAACGATGCCAAGGTCGCGCCTGACGGCTCAGATCAGGAAGCAGCAGTAAAGCCGCAAGCCGTTGCCAAACGATGGCGGCGCGGTACCTAGTGTAGCGTTGCATTCTTGATGAGACTTTCGGCAAGCATCTCCCACCCTCCGTCATTGCGAGGAGGCGAAGCCGACGCGGCAATCCAGAGGTTTTGCTTTTTGCGTGCTCACGATGTCAATGCGACGGAAAATAGTGAGAGGTTGGAACTGGATTGCCACGTCGGCTGCGCCTCCTCGCAATGACGTTGGGGCTGCTGGTAGCGCCGCATTCACCATTCACCATTCACCATTCACGACGAGGCTTTCAGCAAGCCTGACAGGGGCGAGAAGCCCACGCGGTAGCCAGAATTTATAGGTTCCAGGCTGCGTGCAACACTACACTGCTAGTCAGTGGTGTAGAGCCGCCTCTCTGGCTGGCCATGCGTGCCGCGAAGGGCTAAGGCGATTTCTGTCAAATGCCTGGCATCTTGCTTGTCTTTTCGCCCGTCTTCCGTGTTGCGACAAGCGTTACATAGTTCGACTATGCGCCTGTTGTCGCGCCTTGAAGTCGACCGAAAATCCGGCGCAATCTGGTACGTTCTTTTCCGGCAATCGCCTAATCGTTTGTCAACTACCCGTCCGGGCCCACAGAATCAGCGGAGTCAAACTTGGAACATCGCCTTGCCGAGCTGGAAGTACGGCTAAACCTTACCGAAGAGCTGGTCGAGGCGCTGAACCTGACTGTCTATCGACAGCAGCAGCAGATCGATCTCTTGCAGCAGCAGTTGCGCCACCTTTACCGGCAAATACAGGAGGCTCCGCCTGCTGTCGAGAAGCGCGGTGCGGACCAGGAAATCCCGCCGCACTACTGATTGAAAGCTGCTCTTCCGGCTTGCCAGCAGGTGTCCGAGGCTTGCCTGTCCCGTTTTTTGAGGGCCGAGAAGGCCTTGCCAGAACTTGCTGCTGCCGTTCTATCCCTACCCGAGCGCTGCTGTGCCCGTGAGATGGCCGGTTTCTTGTTGATTCGTGTCAACCGCACTTCGACGCAAGCGTTATGCGCTGCATGGACAGGAAGCAAGAACGAACCTTCTACAGGAGAGAGAACAAAATGGGCAGCGTAAGCAACGAGTCTTTTGACCAGTTCCTGGATTCACTGAAAGAGGCTGGGGTTGAAATCAGCAACGAGCGTGAGTTGCGTGAGCGCCTCGCAGAAGCCCAGCGCTGGCGTTTCGCGTTCGCTACGCTGGCTGCCAATGGCCGCCAATTGGGGATTCGCTTTCAGGACGCCAGCAGCAGCGGCGTCAACGACGCCGACATCCACAACGCCTTCGCCCGCTTCGAGTTCCCGGCAAATCTGGAAACCTCCTTTGCCGCCAGCCTTCGGGCAGAGCACTAGCCGCCCGTTCTTGCCACGCTCAAGCCCGTGCTGGCCGTCTACCGAGCGCTGAGCAAGGCTGGTGTGAGGACGAAAGAAAGACCCGCTTCGGCGGACTTTTTTTTTCTTGGCGGCTATTCGCACAGCCGACACTGAGAGGCTGCGCAAGCAGCCCTGAAACATGAACGCTGCCGCCCCGTATTTCCAAGGCCCGGCGGTGCGTCGCAAGAAAAAACCTTCGCGCAAGGGGGGGCTAAACCGCCGCGCGGACTTCTGGCAGGATAGGTGGAGCGTAATCAATCGGCGCTGCAGCCGGAGGTTTTGCGATGCTTGCAACGAGTGCGGGGGAATGGGTGCACTGTGGTCGCGTGTTCAGCGCTACGCAGATTGCCGAGCTCTGCGCGACGGTCGCGTGGCTGCCGGGATTGGCACGCAAGGAGTTGGCAGCGACGGTTTGCGAACACCTGGTGTGGTCCCCCTGACGGGGACGGCGAAGATCAGCGCCTGCCTGGAGTTCCTGGCCGGTTTGCAGGCGGCCGGGCTCACCTCACCTCGGCACAGGCTGGATTTGATGCTGATTTCCCATACCGTCACGGCACTGCCCCGATCGCGCTGGCGGGAGCGAGGATCGCTTCGCCGGGATGATCGGTGCTGGCCCACGAGGCGACGTGGGTGTCGAGCAGCCGCCTCAAGATTCGGGCACCTGCAGAAATAGCCGAGCCACCTCGTCATTACTGGTTTTCGATGTTCTCTGGAACGTCGCAAGCCCCCTTGGCGACGCCGATGCGTCGCTCGGGCGGTTGCTCGGCGATCGGAACCCGGTGCGCAGCCGGCCGGCCGTTCCTGGCAATGGCCATCTCGTGTTCCTTCCCCTGTTCTATCGCTTCCACCAGGCGCCCGCCTAGGCTCACGATATCGCCCCCGATTTCTGCCACTCGATCAGCCTGCCAGACGGCTGGTCGATTGCGGTCTATTCCCGAATGCGGAGATCGCCAGCGAGGGCTCCTGATGTGTCGATGGCATTCACTCAGGGTCGAAGTCTGCGATGTCGATTTTCACCCACCGGATTCCCGCGCGCGGTATCGTGACCTTCCTGCGCAGAACAGGTGACAAGGCACAGCCATGGAAAACCAGACCTCAGCCAACGACGACTACGACACCCCGTGGAAAGACGCGATCACGCGCTACTTCCCCGAGTTCATGGCCTTCTACTTCCCGTCGGCGCACGCCGAGATCGACTGGCAGCAAGCGCACGTCTTCCTCGACCAGGAGCTCGCCCAGATCGTCCAGGACGCCGAACTCGGCAAACGCCTGGTGGACCGTCTGGTGCAGGTGGCGACGCGGGACGGAGGCGAACAATGGGTCTACATCCACGTCGAAGTCCAGGGCCAGCGCGACGCCAATTTTCCCGAGCGCCTGTTCACCTATAATTACCGCCTCTATGATCGCTATCGTCGCCCGGTCGCCAGTCTCGCGGTGCTCGCGGACGAAGGCGAAGACTGGAAACCCACCCACTTCGGCTACCAGCTATTTGGCTGTGAAGTCGGCATCCGCTTCCCGACGGTCAAGATTCTTGACTACGCCGACCAGGCCGAAGCCCTCCTGGCTGATCCCAACCCCTTCGCCCTGGTCACCGCGGCGCACCTGTTCACCCGCCAGACAAAAGGTGACCCCGAGCAACGCTATGCGGCAAAATGGCGCTTGGCCAAGCTACTCTACGAACGGAAGTGGGACAAACAGCGCATCATTGACCTGTTCAGCGTCATCGACTGGTTGATGCGCCTGCCGACTGAACTGGAAAAGCGGCTGATGCACGAGGTCTACACATTGGAAAGGAAGGTCACCATGCCCTACGTTACCTCTGCCGAACGCTTCGGCATCGAAAAAGGATTGTTGCAAGGTCGGCAGGAAGGCCGGCAGGAAGGTCGGCAGGAAGGTCGGCAGGAAGGTCGGCAGGAAGGTCGGCAGGAAGGTCGGCAGGAAGGGGAGTCTGCCCTCCTGCAGAGCCAACTCGCCCGACGCTTCGGCACTTTGCCGGATGCCGTCCGCGCCCGACTGGCCGGCGCCACAGTTGAGCAGCTCGAAAGCTGGGCGCTCAGGATTTTTGACGCCAAATCGCTGGACGAAGTCTTCGATCGGGACTGAGCGGCGAATTCCTGCCACATTGCCGGGCTTGGCGCACGGGCAAGGGCACTGGCCAATGGTAATGGCCCTCGCGATGGCGGTGACGCAGCGGGGTGATTGCAGTTGGCGTCGCCACTACAAACATAGCGTTTCCCAGCCCCCTTCGCCGTCATTGCGAGGAGGCGAAGCCGACGCGGCAATCCAGGGGTTTGGCTTTTCGCGTTGTCAAGAGGCCAATGCGGCGGCAAATAGTGAGAGGATGGAACTGGATTGCCGCGTCGGCTGCGCCTCCTCGCAATGACCAACTTGCCACGTCACAGCGCCTCCTCGCAATGACCAACGTCGTCGCCCTGGTCACCGCGGCGCACCTGTTCAACCGCCAGACAAAAGGTGACCCCGAGCAACGCTATGCGGCAAAATGGCGCTTGGCCAAGCTGCTCTACGAACGGAAGTGGGACAAACAGCGCATCGTTGACCTATTCAGCGTCATCGACTGGCTGATGCGCCTGCCGACCGAACTGGAAAAGCGGCTGATGCACGAGGTCTACACATTGGAAAGGAAGGTCACCATGCCCTACGTTACCTCTGCCGAACGCTTCGGCATCGAAAAAGGATTGTTGCAAGGTCGGCAGGAAGGTCGGCAGGAAGGTCGGCAGGAAGGTCGGCAGGAAGGGGAGTCTGCCCTCCTGCAGAGCCAACTCGCCCGACGCTTCGGCACTTTGCCGGATGCCGTCCGCGCCCGACTGGCCGGCGCCACAGTTGAGCAGCTCGAAAGCTGGGCGCTCAAGATTCTTGACGCCAAATCGCTGGACGAAGTCTTCGATCGGGACTGAGCGGCAAATTCCTGCCACATTGCCGGGCTTGGCGCACGGGCACGGGCACTGGCCAATGGCCAATGGCCAATGCCAATGGCCCTCGCGATGGCGGTGACGCAGCGGGGTGATTGCAGCTGGCGTCGCCACTACGAACGTCGTAGCGTTCCCCAGCTCCCTTCGCCGTCATTGCGAGGAGGCGCAGCCGACGTGGCAATCCAGAGGTTTGGCTTTTCGCGTCGTCAATAGGCCAATGCGGCGGCAAATAGTGAGAGGATGGAACTGGATTGCCGCGTCGGCTGCGCCTCCTCGCAATGACGTACGTGCCGGCTGATGTGGCGCCGCATTCCCCGCATTCCCCGCATTCCCTGCATTTCCCTTATTCGCCATTCCCGACGAGGCGCTTAGCAAGCCTGGCAGTGGCGCGAAACCCCTCGCCGTGGCCGGGATTCATAAGTCCCTACTGCGTGCAAGCCTACCCCGGGTACCCCTTCCTTGGACGGCCGCGTCGCGACGCCCGCGGCTGTGCCGATGAGGGCGTGAAGTCGCCGCCAGATCAGACGCAAACAACCGCGTCCCCGTAGCGAGCGACCCTGCTGTCGTGAGTGAGCAGGCGCATGCCTTCGCTCAGCGCTTGCGCCACCAGCAGCCGGTCAAAGGGGTCCTGGTGGTGCCCGGGAAGCTCCTCCACTGCCGCTGCATGTTCCGGCTCGACGGCAAGCAGTCGGTATCCCGCCTGGCGAAAGTGCTCCAGAGCACGCTTTCCGGAAACCGGCATGTCACCTCGGCCCAGACTCGATTTGATGCTGATTTCCCATACCGTCACGGCGCTGACCCAGATCGTGCTGGCGGGAGCGAGGATCAATTCTCTGGCTTTCGCCGACAAGCCTGGATGATCGGTGATGGCCCACAAGGCGACGTGGGTGTCGAGCAGCAGCCTCAAGATCCGTGCCGCCCCAGAAACAAACGAGCGACGTCTTCATTGCTGCCGTCGATGCTATCGGGAACCTCGAAAGCCCCCTTGGCGACGCCGATGCGTCGCTCGGGCGCTTGCTCCGCGATCGGCACCAGGCGTGCAGCGGGCCGGCCGTTCCGGGCAATGACGATCTCGCGTTCCTTCCCCTGTTCGATCGCTTCCACCAGGCGTGACAAGTTGGACTTCGCCTCGAGCATATTCACGGTTTGCATCGTCGCCTCCAATGTACGATTCGGTTAGTCTGGTCTGGCCAGAGTGCTATCTTACTCCGGCTGACGACGGGAGACCTGCTCGCATGCGTGCCACTGACTGTGCCGGCCAGGCGCAGTTGCGCGAGCACGGGGACAGCAAAGCCCGTCGCAAGCTCGCCAGCTCTCGCCACCCGCCGGCCCTTGAGCAACTCCCCGCCGCCCCCGCCGCCCCCGCCGTCATTGCGAGGAGGCGCAGCCGACGCGGCAATCCAGTTCCATCGCTGGGAGCGCCAGCGCATCCTCGACCTCTTTGCCGTGCTCGACTGGATGATGCGCCTGCCGGAAGGCCTGGAAGATAAGCTGTGGCAAGATATCGAACAAATTGAAGGAGAGCGCAAAATGCCCTACGTCACCAGCGTCGAACGCCGTGCCACCGAACGCGGCATCCAGCAAGGCATCCAGCAAGGCATCCAGCAAGGCGAAGAAAAGGTGCTCGAACGGCTACTTACCCGCCGCTTCGGCCCCCTCAGCGAAGCTACCCGGCAGCGGCTCAGGAGCGCCACGCTGGAACAGCTTGAACGCTGGACCGACAACATCCTGGATGCCGCCACCCTGGAAAACGTCTTCAAAGACTGATCATTTTCTTGTGCAATGGGTAACCCCCGCTCGTCCTCGCGGCGATGTAAGAGCACGACTCATCGGGCGATGACGAGCTATCGTGTTGTCGAAGCGCCCGCGATCAGCCAGCCGCCTATCGTCCGATAAATCGGGCTCCTGCATGTTGGCAGGCGCGCTGCCGAACGCCGAGCACCACCGCCGGCGCCCACCAAGGTGCGGATCTTTCCCGGCAACGCACCATCACCCGATCACGCGCACTGAGATAGATGTCACGGCGCATCCCAACGCCTCCGCTCGTGACTACCCACAAGCTGACAGTCAGTATCCAGATCCAAACAAAGCCCCTCCACTGCAGCCCGACGAAATCTACAACCTCGCCGCGCAAAGTCACGTTGCCGTAGTGTGTAGTGCTGCATTCCTGATGCGACTGTCCGCCAGCAGCTCCGCCCACCGTCATTGCGAGGAGGCGCAGCCGACGCGGCAATCCAGAGGTTTGGCTTTTCGCGTTGTCAAGAACCCGATGCGGCGGGAAATAGTGAGAGGATTGAACGGGATTGCCATGTCGGCTGCGCCTCTTCGCAATGGCATGCGAACTGGTGTGGCGCCGAATTCCCCATTCCCCATTCCCGACGAGTCGATTTTCACCCACCGGCTTCCCGCGCGCGGTATCGTGATCTTCCTGCGCGGAACAGGTGACAAGGCACAGCCATGGAAAACCAGACTTCAGCCAACGACGACTACGACACCCCGTGGAAAGACGCGATCACGCGCTACTTCCCCGAGTTCATGGCCTTCTACTTCCCGTCGGCGCACGCCGAGATCGACTGGCAGCAAGCGCACGTCTTCCTCGACCAGGAACTCGCCCAGATCGTCCAGGACGCCGAACTCGGCAAACGCCTGGTGGACCGCCTGGTGCAGGTGGCGACGCGGGACGGAGGCGAACAATGGGTCTACATCCACGTCGAAGTCCAGGGCCAGCGCGACGCCAATTTTCCCGAACGCCTGTTCACCTATAATTACCGCCTCTATGATCGCTATCGTCGCCCGGTCGCCAGTCTCGCGGTGCTCGCGGACGAAGGCGAAGACTGGAAACCCACCCACTTCGGCTACCAGCTATTTGGCTGTGAAGTCGGCATCCGCTTCCCGACGGTCAAGATTCTCGACTACGCCGACCAGGCCGAAGCCCTCCTGACTGATCCCAACCCCTTCGCCCTGGTCACCGCGGCGCACCTTTTCACCCGCCAGACAAAAGGTGACCCCGAGCAACGCTATGCGGCAAAATGGCGCTTGGCCAAGCTACTCTACGAACGGAAGTGGGACAAACAGCGCATCATTGACCTGTTCAGCGTCATCGACTGGTTGATGCGCCTGCCGACTGAACTGGAAAAGCGGCTGATGCACGAGGTCTACACATTGGAAAGGAAGGTCACCATGCCCTACGTTACCTCTGCCGAACGCTTCGGCATCGAAAAAGGATTGTTGCAAGGTCGGCAGGAAGGTCGGCAGGAAGGGGAGGCTACCCTCTTGCAGAGCCTGCTCGCCCGACGCTTCGGCACTTTGCCGGATGCCGTCCGCGCTCGACTGGCCGGCGCCACAGTTGAGCAGCTCGAAAGCTGGGCGCTCAAGATTCTTGACGCCAAATCGCTGGACGAAGTCTTCGATCGGGACTGAGTGGCAAATTCCTGCCACATTGCCGGGCTTGGCGCACGGGCAAGGGCACTGGCCAATGGCCCTCGCGATGGCGGTGACGCAGCGGGGTGATTGCAGCTGGCGTCGCCACTACGAACGCCGTAGCGTTCCCCAGCTCCCTTCGCCGTCATTGCGAGGAGGCGAAGCCGACGTGGCAATCCAGAGGTTTGGCTTTTCGCGTCGTCAATAGGCCAATGCGGCGGCAAATAGTGAGAGGATGGAACTGGATTGCCGCGTCGGCTGCGCCTCCTCGCAATGACCAACTTGCCACGTTGGCTGCGCCTCCTCGCAATGACCAACGTCGTCGCCCTGGTCACCGCGGCGCACCTGTTCGCCCGCCAGAAAAATGGTGACCCGGACCAACGCTAGGCCGCCAAATGACGCTTGGCCAAGCTACTCTACGAACGGAAGTGGGACAAACAGCGCATCATTGACCTGTTCAGCGTCATCGACTGGTTGATGCGCCTGCCGACCGAACTGGAAAAGCGGCTGATGCACGAGGTCTACACATTGGAAAGAAAGGTCACCATGCCCTACGTTACCTCTGCCGAACGCTTCGGCATCGAAAAAGGATTGTTGCAAGGTCGGCAGGAAGGTCGGCAGGAAGGTCGGCAGGAAGGTCGGCAGGAAGGCCGGCAGGAAGGCCGGCAGGAAGGGGAGGCTACCCTCTTGCAGAGCCTGCTCGCCCGACGCTTCGGCACTTTGCCGGATGCCGTCCGCGATCGACTGGCCGGCGCCACAGTTGAGCAGCTCGAAAGCTGGGCGCTCAAGATTCTTGACGCCAAATCGCTGGACGAAGTCTTCGATCGGGACTGAGCGGCAAATTCCTGCCACATTGCCGGGCTTGGCGCACGGGCACGGGCACTGGCCAATGGCCAATGGCCAATGCCAATGGCCCTCGCGATGGTGGTGACGCAGTGGGGTGATTGCAGTTGGCGTCGCCACTACGAACGTCGTAGCGTTCCCCAGCTCCCTTCGCCGTCATTGCGAGGAGGCGAAGCCGACGCGGCAATCCAGAGGTTTGGCTTTTCGCGTCGTCAATAGGCCAATGCGGCGGCAAATAGTGAGAGGATGGAACTGGATTGCCGCGTCGGCTGCGCCTCCTCGCAATGACGTACGTGCCGCGTCGGCTGCGCCTCCTCGCAATGACGTACGTGCCGCGTCGGCCGCCTCCTCGCAATGACCAACTTGCCGCGTCGGCCGCCTCCTCGCAATGACCAACTTGCCGCGTCGGCCGCCTCCTCGCAATGACCAACTTGCCGCGTCGGCCGCCTCCTCGCAATGACCAACTTGCCGCGTCGGTCGCCTCCTCGCAATGACCAACGTCGTCGCCCTGGTCACCGCGGCGCACCTGTTCGCCCGCCAGAAAAATGGTGACCCGGACCAACGCTAGGCCGCCAAATGACGCTTGGCCAAGCTGCTCTACGAACGGAAGTGGGACAAACAGCGCATCATTGACCTGTTCAGCGTCATCGACTGGTTGATGCGCCTGCCGACCGAACTGGAAAAGCGGCTGATGCACGAGGTCTACACATTGGAAAGGAAGGTCACCATGCCCTACGTTACCTCTGCCGAACGCTTCGGCATCGAAAAAGGATTGTTGCAAGGTCGGCAGGAAGGTCGGCAGGAAGGTCGGCAGGAAGGTCGGCAGGAAGGGGAGGCTACCCTCTTGCAGAGCCTGCTCGCCCGACGCTTCGGCACTTTGCCGGATGCCGTCCGCGATCGACTGGCCGGCGCCACAGTTGAGCAGCTCGAAAGCTGGGCGCTCAAGATTCTTGACGCCAAATCGCTGGACGAAGTCTTCGATCGGGACTGAGCGGCAAATTCCTGCCACATTGCCGGGCTTGGCGCACGGGCAAGGGCACTGGCCAATGGCCCTCGCGATGGCGGTGACTCAGCGGGGTGATTGCAGCTGGCGTCGCCACTACGAACGCCGTAGCGTTCCCCAGCTCCCTTCGCCGTCATGGCGAGGAGGCGAAGCCGACGTGGCAATCCAGAGGTTTGGCTTTTCGCGTCGTCAATAGGCCAATGCGGCGGCAAATAGTGAGAGGATGGAACTGGATTGCCGCGTCGGCTGCGCCTCCTCGCAATGACGTACGTGCCGCGTCGGCCGCCTCCTCGCAATGACCAACGTCGTCGCCCTGGTCACCGCGGCGCACCTGTTCCCCCGCCAGAAAAATGGTGACCCGGACCAACGCTAGGCCGCCAAATGACGCTTGGCCAAGCTACTCTACGAACGGAAGTGGGACAAACAGCGCATCATTGACCTGTTCAGCGTCATCGACTGGTTGATGCGCCTGCCGACCGAACTGGAAAAGCGGCTGATGCACGAGGTCTACACATTGGAAAGGAAGGTCACCATGCCCTACGTTACGTCTGCCGAACGCTTCGGCATCGAAAAAGGATTGTTGCAAGGTCGGCAGGAAGGTCGGCAGGAAGGTCGGCAGGAAGGTCGGCAGGAAGGGGAGTCTGCCCTCCTGCAGAGCCAACTCGCCCGACGCTTCGGCACTTTGCCGGATGCCGTCCGCGCCCGACTGGCCGGCGCCACAGTTGAGCAGCTCGAAAGCTGGGCGCTCAAGATTCTTGACGCCAAATCGCTGGACGAAGTCTTCGATCGGGACTGAGCGGCAAATTCCTGCCACATTGCCGGGCTTGGCGCACGGGCACGGGCACTGGCCAATGGTAATGGCCCTCGCGATGGCGGTGACGCAGCGGGGTGATTGCAGCTGGCGTCGCCACTACGAACATAGCGTTTCCCAGCCCCCTTCGAAGTCATTGCGAGGAGGCGCAGCCGACGCGGCAATCCAGGGGTTTGGCTTTTCGCGTTGTCAATAGGCCAATGCGGCGGCAAATAGTGAGAGGATGGAACTGGATTGCCGCGTCGGCTGCGCCTCCTCGCAATGACGTACGTGCCGGCTGATGTGGCGCCGCATTCCCCGCATTCCCCGCATTCCCCGCATTCCCCGCATTTCCCTTATTCGCCATTCCCGACGAGGCGCTTAGCAAGCCTGGCAGTGGCGCGAAACCCCTCGCCGTGGCCGGGATTCATAAGTCCCTACTGCGTGCAAGCCTACCCCGGGTACCCCTCCCTCGGACGGCCGCGTCGCGACGCCCGCGGCTGTGCCGATGAGGGCGTGAAGTCGCCGCCAGATCAGACGCAAACAACCGCGTCCCCGTAGCGAGCGACCCTGCTGTCGTGAGTGAGCAGGCGCATGCCTTCGCTCAGCGCTTGCGCCACCAGCAGCCGGTCAAAGGGGTCCTGGTGGTGCCCGGGAAGCTCCTCCACTGCCGCTGCATGTTCCGGCTCGACGGCAAGCAGTCGGTATCCCGCCTGGCGAAAGTGCTCCAGAGCACGCTTTCCGGAAACCGGCATGTCACCTCGGCCCAGACTCGATTTGATGCTGATTTCCCATACCGTCACGGCGCTGACCCAGATCGTGCTGTCGGGAGCGAGGATCAATTCTCTGGCTTTCGCCGACAAGCCTGGATGATCGGTGATGGCCCACAAGGCGACGTGGGTGTCGAGCAGCAGCCTCAAGATCCGTGCCGCCCCAGAAACAAACGAGCGACCTCTTCATTGCTGCCGTCGATGCTATCGGGAACATCGAAAGCCCCCTTGGCGACGCCGATGCGTCGCTCGGGCGCTTGCTCCGCGATCGGCACCAGGCGTGCAGCGGGCCGGCCGTTCCGGGCAATGACGATCTCGCGTTCCTTCCCCTGTTCGATCGCTTCCACCAGGCGTGACAAGTTGGACTTCGCCTCGAGCATATTCACGGTTTGCATCGTCGCCTCCACTATACGATTCGGTTAGTCTGGTCTGGCCAGAGTGCTATCTTACTCCGGCTGACGACGGGAGACCTGCTCGCATGCGTGCCACTGACTGTGCCGGCTAGGCGCAGTTGCGCGAGCACGTGGACAGCAAAGCCCGTCACAAGCTCGCCAGCTTTCGCCACCCGCCGGCCCTCGAGCAACTCCCCACCGTCCCCGCTGCCCCCACCGCAGCCCCCGCCGTCATTGCGAGGAGGCGCAGCCGACGCGGCAATCCAGTTCCAGGGCTGGGAGCGCCAGCGCATCCTCGACCTCTTTGCCGTGCTCGACTGGATGATGCGCCTGCCGGAAGGCCTGGAAGATAAGCTGTGGCAAGATATCGAACAAATTGAAGGAGAGCGCAAAATGCCCTACGTCACCAGCGTCGAACGCCGTGCCACCGAACGCGGCATCCAGCAAGGCATCCAGCAAGGCATCCAGCAAGGCGAAGAAAAGGTGCTCGAACGGCTACTTACCCGCCGCTTCGGCCCCCTCAGCGAAGCTACCCGGCAGCGGCTCAGGAGCGCCACGCTGGAACAGCTTGAACGCTGGACCGACAACATCCTGGATGCCGCCACCCTGGAAAACGTCTTCAAAGACTGATCATTTTCTTGTGCAATGGGTAACCCCCGCTCGTCCTCGCGGCGATGTAAGAGCACGACTCATCGGGCGATGACGAGCTATCGTGTTGTCGAAGCGCCCGCGATCAGCCAGCCGCCTATCGTCCGATAAACCGGGCTCCTGCATGTTGGCAGGCGCGCTGCCGAACGCCGAGGACCACCGCCGGCGCCCACCAAGGTGCGGATCTTTCCCGGCAACGCACCATCACCCGATCACGCGCACTGAGATAGATGTCACGGCGCATCCCAACGCCTCCGCTCGTGACTACCCACAAGCTGACAGTCAGTATCCAGATCCAAACAAAGCCCCTCCACTGCAGCCCGACGAAATCTACAACCTCGCCGCGCAAAGTCACCTTGCCGTAGTGTGTAGTGCTGCATTCCTGATGCGACTGTCCGCCAGCAGCTCCGCCCACCGTCATTGCGAGGAGGCGCAGCCGACGCGGCAATCCAGAGGTTTGGCTTTTCGCGTTGTCAAGAACCCGATGCGGCGGGAAATAGTGAGAGGATTGAACGGGATTGCCATGTCGGCTGCGCCTCTTCGCAATGGCATGCGAACTGGTGTGGCGCCGAATTCCCCATTCCCCATTCCCGACGAGTCGATTTTCACCCACCGGCTTCCCGCGCGCGGTATCGTGATCTTCCTGCGCGGAACAGGTGACAAGGCACAGCCATGGAAAACCAGACCTCAGCCAACGACGACTACGACACCCCGTGGAAAGACGCGATCACGCGCTACTTCCCCGAGTTCATGGCCTTCTACTTCCCGTCGGCGCACGCCGAGATCGACTGGCAGCAAGCGCACGTCTTCCTCGACCAGGAACTCGCCCAGATCGTCCAGGACGCCGAACTCGGCAAACGCCTGGTGGACCGCCTGGTGCAGGTGGCGACGCGGGACGGAGGCGAACAATGGGTCTACATCCACGTCGAAGTCCAGGGCCAGCGCGACGCCAATTTTCCCGAACGCCTGTTCACCTATAATTACCGCCTCTATGATCGCTATCGTCGCCCGGTCGCCAGTCTCGCGGTGCTCGCGGACGAAGGCGAAGACTGGAAACCCACCCACTTCGGCTACCAGCTATTTGGCTGTGAAGTCGGCATCCGCTTCCCGACGGTCAAGATTCTCGACTACGCCGACCAGGCCGAAGCCCTCCTGGCTGATCCCAACCCCTTCGCCCTGGTCACCGCGGCGCACCTGTTCACCCGCCAGACAAAAGGTGACCCCGAGCAACGCTATGCGGCAAAATGGCGCTTGGCCAAGCTACTCTACGAACGGAAGTGGGACAAACAGCGCATCATTGACCTGTTCAGCGTCATCGACTGGCTGATGCGCCTGCCGACGGAGCTGGAGAAGCGCCTGATGCAAGAGGTCTACACATTGGAAAGGAATGTCACCATGCCCTACGTTACCTCTGCCGAACGCTTCGGCATCGAAAAAGGATTGTTGCAAGGTCGGCAGGAAGGCCGGCAGGAAGGTCGGCAGGAAGGCCGGCAGGAAGGTCGGCAGGAAGGGGAGTCTGCCCTCCTGCAGAGCCAACTCGCCCGACGCTTCGGCACTTTGCCGGATGCCGTCCGCGCTCGACTGGCCGGCGCCACAGTTGAGCAGCTCGAAAGCTGGGCGCTCAAGATTCTTGACGCCAAATCGCTGGACGAAGTCTTCGATCGGGACTGAGCGGCAAATTCCTGCCACATTGCCGGGCTTGGCGCACGGGCAAGGGCACTGGCCAATGGCCAATGGCCAATGGCCGTCGCGATGGCGGTGACGCAGCGGGGTGATTGCAGCTGGCGTCGCCACTACGAACGTCGTAGCGTTCCCCAGCTCCCTTCGCCGTCATTGCGAGGAGGCGCAGCCGACGCGGCAATCCAGAGGTTTGGCTTTTCGCGTCGTCAATAGGCCAATGCGGCGGCAAATAGTGAGAGGATGGAACTGGATTGCCGCGTCGGCTGCGCCTCCTCGCAATGACGTACGTGCCGCGTCGGCCGCCTCCTCGCAATGACCAACTTGCCGCGTCGGTCGCCTCCTCGCAATGACCAACGTCGTCGCCCTGGTCACCGCGGCGCACCTGTTCGCCCGCCAGAAAAATGGTGACCCGGACCAACGCTAGGCCGCCAAATGACGCTTGGCCAAGCTACTCTACGAACGGAAGTGGGACAAACAGCGCATCATTGACCTGTTCAGCGTCATCGACTGGTTGATGCGCCTGCCGACTGAACTGGAAAAGCGGCTGATGCACGAGGTCTACACATTGGAAAGGAATGTCACCATGCCCTACGTTACCTCTGCCGAACGCTTCGGCATCGAAAAAGGATTGTTGCAAGGTCGGCAGGAAGGCCGGCAGGAAGGTCGGCAGGAAGGTCGGCAGGAAGGTCGGCAGGAAGGTCGGCAGGAAGGGGAGGCTACCCTCTTGCAGAGCCTCCTTGCCCGACGCTTCGGCACTTTGCCGGATGCCGTCCGCGCCCGACTGGCCGGCGCCACAGTTGAGCAGCTCGAAAGCTGGGCGCTCAAGATTCTTGACGCCAAATCGCTGGACGAAGTCTTCGATCGGGACTGAGCGGCAAATTCCTGCCACATTGCCGGGCTTGGCGCACGGGCAAGGGCACTGGCCAATGGCCCTCGCGATGGCGGTGACGCAGCGGGGTGATTGCAGCTGGCGTCGCCACTACGAACGCCGTAGCGTTCCCCAGCTCCCTTCGCCGTCATTGCGAGGAGGCGAAGCCGACGTGGCAATCCAGAGGTTTGGCTTTTCGCGTCGTCAATAGGCCAATGCGGCGGCAAATAGTGAGAGGATGGAACTGGATTGCCGCGTCGGCTGCGCCTCCTCGCAATGACGTACGTGCCGCGTCGGCTGCGCCTCCTCGCAATGACCAACTTGCCGCGTCGGCTGCGCCTCCTCGCAATGACCAACGTCGTCGCCCTGGTCACCGCGGCGCACCTGTTCGCCCGCCAGAAAAATGGTGACCCGGACCAACGCTAGGCCGCCAAATGACGCTTGGCCAAGCTGCTCTACGAACGGAAGTGGGACAAACAGCGCATCATTGACCTGTTCAGCGTCATCGACTGGTTGATGCGCCTGCCTACGGAGCTGGAGAAGCGCCTGATGGAGAAAGTCTACACACTGGAAAGGAATGTCACCATGCCCTACGTTACCTCTGCCGAACGCTTCGGCATCGAAAAAGGATTGTTGCAAGGTCGGCAGGAAGGTCGGCAGGAAGGTCGGCAGGAAGGGGAGGCGGCCCTCTTGCAGACCCTGCTCGCCCGACGCTTCGGCACTTTGCCGGATGCCGTCCGCGCCCGACTGGCCAGCGCCACAGTGGAGCAGCTTGAAACCTGGGCGCTCAAGATCCTTGACGCCAAGTCTCTGGACGAAATCTTCAATCAGGATTGAGCGCCGCATCGTGATCGCTGCCACCGTGCTGCGCAGCGGCGGTAGCGGTGACGGAGGGTGGCGGGCGGAGCCGCCATCCTGAGCGCAGATCCACCATCCACCGTAGCCGTCATCGCCAGCGCAGCGCCCCCGTCCGCCCCCGCAGCGACTATTCCGCCCCCGCCGACCAGCAGGAACTGCTCCACGCTATTGTCCGCATCCCCCACCCGCCGTGGCAAGCCCGCCTGATACACAGCGGCGCCAGCGCCAAGCAAACCCTACGAACGTAGCGCCGCATTCCTGATAAGCCCTTCCCCAACCATCCCCCCGCCACCCCCGCCACCCCCGCCACCCCCGCAGCCCCCGCAGCCCCCGCAGCCCCCGCAGCCCCGCAGCCCCGCAGCCCCCGCAGCCCCCGCAGCCCCCGCAGCCCCCGCAGCCTCCGCAGCCTCCGCAGCCCCCGCCGCAGCCCCCGCCACCGCCCCCGCCGTCATTGCGAGGAGGCGCAGCCGACGCGGCAATCCAGTTCCATCCACTCACTATTTCCCCCGCCGCATTGACCTCCTGACAATGCGAAAAGCCAAACCTCTGGATTGCCAAGTCCGCTGCGCCTCCTCACAATGACGTGCCGGCTGGTGTGGCGCCGCCTTCGCCGCCTTCGCCCCTTCGCCGCCTTCACTTCACCGCCTTCACTTCGCCGCCTTCGCCGCATTCCCCATATTCACCATTCCCGACGAAACTTTCAGCAAGCCTGCCAGCGGCGCCAAAACCCCGGCGGTAACCGGAATTCATAGCTGCCACACTGCTTGCAACCCTACGCCAGCGCCAGGCGAACCCTGGCTCTGGCCGCAGCCAAAGGCAACAGCATGCGAATATCGACGTCACCGCGCCCCAAGCGCCGAAGTTCACCTCACGAATCGGACTCCTACAGGGGAGGGCAGGCGCTCGCTCTTGCCCCTTAAGGAAACATGCCTTACCATCCGCGTTCATTTCTTGAACAAGAACGCATGACCCCGGCAGAAGAAGTCCACCTGCGTATCCTCCGGATCCTCGAGGAAGCGCCACAGATCAGCCAGCGACAGCTCGCCGAGCGTCTTGGCGCCAGTCTGGGGAAGACCAATTACCTGCTCAAGGCGCTGCTCGCCAAGGGCTACATCAAGGCGGGCAATTTTCTTCGCGCCGCGGACAAACTGAAATACGTGTACCTGCTCACTCCCGAGGGCATCCACGCCAAGCTGCGGCTGACACGCGACTACCTCGCCCGGAAAGAGCAGGAGTACATCGCGATGAAAGAGGACATTGATCACATGCGCGCCGAGCTGGGCGTGGATACTACTGATCATTGATAGCGCGCTGCAGGCAGCCGCAAGGACCCGACCAAGGTCGTGAGGCTTCCCAAGCCAGTAGCTGGTAGTAGCAGAGACGAAACACGATTTCGGCATGGTGCCGGAACAGGCCGATGGCACGGCGAAGGTGGCCCCCAGTGGGGCAGCCAAAGCAAAAATGCTGAATGTAAAAACATTCGGGCATGGCGGTAGCGTACCCAAATCGCACCGCCGGAAGCCGCCAACGCGGCGGCGTCGCCAGTATTGCAGCAGCTCGATTCTTCGGGTGATAACTGCATTAGCTTCTGTCACCCAGCCCTCCAGCACCCGTCAAACAGACGCAGACCCTTCGCCACTCACCCGCAACGTTCATCGAAATAACATGCCACAACCAACAAAGTAGCCCTCATCACCGGCCAGGACGGTGCCTATCTGGCCGAGGGTCCATGCCATTCAGCGACCCTCGTCGCTCTTCAACACCGACCGCGTCGACTACCGCTACCAGCAGGATCCGCACGAAAGCGACCGCAAGTTCATCCTGCACCACGGCGACCTCAGCGATTCCATCAGCCTGATCCGCATCATCTACCGGGTGCAGCGCGACGAAATCTACAACCTCGCCACGCAAAGTCACCTCGCGGTCAGCTTTGAAGAGCCCGAATGCATCGCCAACGCCGACGGCGCTCTGCGCATGCTCGCAGCGATTCGCATCCTCGGCCTGGGAAAGAAAAGCCGCTTCTACCAGGCCAGCACCTCCGAACTCTACGGACTGGTGCAGGAAACTCCACAAAAGGAGAAGATGCCCTTCTACCCGCGCAGCCCCTACGCCGTTGCCACGCTCTACGCCTGCTGGATCACCGACAACGACCGCGAGGCCTACGGGTATCTACGCCTGCAACGGCATCCTCTTGAACCAAGAACGCCCGGTGCGCGGCGAAACCCGTGTCATTGACCTGTTGAGCATCATCGACTGGCTGATGCGTCTGCCGAGGAAGGTGGAGAAGCGCGTGATGGAGGAAGTCCACACACTGGAAAGGAACGTCACCATGCCCTTCCTTAGCTCTGCCGAACGCTTTGGAATCGAAAAAGGATTGCCGCACGGGGACTACGGCAAGGACTGCAGCAAGGATTGCTGATGGCCCACAAGGTGACGTGAGTGCCTACCGCGCTCGGCATCGTGATCACTTCGCACCGAACAGGCGAAGGGATGGAGTTCTTTTCCGGTTACCCGCAAAGGCTATTGATGAAACGTACTACAGCTACAGCGACAGCAACTCCCTGCCGTACTCTTTGTCGGTGTTTGAGTGGCGCGCTCGGGCACCCGCTGACTTCGTCTGACTTGCCAGCAAGCGCGGCCCAGTGGGAGAAGGTGCTGCGCCTGTCGGGTGACCACCTGGTGACGCCCCAACTCCGTTGGGCGCTACGCGAGCAGGATCTGTTTTCGACGCTACCGACCGATGTGGCCGAGTATCTCGAGGCGGTCTATACGCTCAACCTCGACAAAAATACTCGGTGTGAAGAACAACTCGCTAAATTCATTCAGGCGCTGAACTCTCTCGGGGTACGGCCGCTCCTGCTCAAGGGAGCGGCGGTGATCGTGGGCGGACTGTATCCGACGCCTGGCGAACGGATGATTACGGATATTGATGTTCTTATTCCGTCCGAGCACTTGCCTAAAATCATCGACCGACTTGCCGTGGAGGGATACCGGCTAGCGGATGGCGACGGCAAACCGGAGAATATAGAGTGGCCCAAGCATCTCTCTCACCATCACTACCCACCCATCTACCACCCCGATTGGCCAGTAACCATCGAGCTGCATCTGCACCCGGTTCCGTTGCATTATGGACGACTCTTGGGGGCTGATGAGATGTTCCGTGAAGCCACGCCGTTAAAATGGCATGGAGGCGAATGTCTGTTGCCCGCACCAGTTCATTTTATCGTTCACAACTTTATCCACGGCTTTCTGCACGATACCAAGTATGCAATGAAGAACGTGTCGTTAAGGCAGTTGTTCGAGTTTGCCCTGGCCAGCCGTACCTACGGAAATCTGCTGGATTGGAATGCCATCCGACAGTGCTGCAAAATGCTCGGATACGAGATCGCCTTGCGGCAATACCTAACCTTGGTAGGCGTATGCTTTGGCTCACCCTTCACGCCTTCGGTTACCGCCGATTGGGTTGAGCGCGTGAGAATCGAGCCGTACTTGATACGGATGAATCTGCAGAACCGGGCAGTGCTCCGGATGGTGAACATCTCTTGCCTAGTTATTTCTCGTCTGTTTGTTCTGGTCAGAGACCCAGGAAAAATAAAGAGGCTGTTAGACAAAGATTCCTACTTGAAGCTGCGTGATAGAGTTTTCCCCCCGGGTTAGCGTGCAGGAAGCGCATCTGAAAGACGCACAAAGCCCTGATCGCCGGGGTTCATGCAACAGTGATTTCGCACTCGGATGATATTGTTTCTTTCGTCGTGCCAGGCACTGATCAGGCGAATCGCTCTGAGAGCAAATCCACGAGCCGTGGCGCGGCATCGTCGGACAAAAGCTCAGCCAGCCGTCGCTCGGTCGCCGCCCAGATCTCGGCCCCATGGGGGACTCCCATGAAGTGTGGCTCGTTGTTCGCAGCTGACGCGTACGAGCTGAGCCGCCGGTAGGCACCAGCTGCAGCAACCCCAGCGCGCCCACGGTGCAGGACGTAGCCACCGGAGTTGCTAGGAAACCGGGCGACCTTCTCGCCAGCCCGCCAGCCCGCCAGCCCGCCAGCCCGCCAGCGGCCGCGCTGTAGCCAGTAAGGCGGAGCGCCGTGTTTTGACCCAGGGTGCTCTCACACACCTGCCCCGGATTGACCCGGTCCGCGTAGATCATCCATACTCGCGGCCTTGTTTCGTTCGCTCGCTCGCCTTTACCAGAGCTGCCCAAATCACCATGCCCACCGCGAACAACAAGACAGCCCTCATCGCCGGCATCCCCCGCCAGGGCTGCGCTTACCTCGCCGCGTTGCGCCTTAATCCAACTCATCATGATTACGGTATCAAGCGTCACTCTTCACTTTTCAACCCCGATCGCTTTGACCCCATCGACCTGGCTCCTTACACCACCACGCTATTGCGAATCCACACAGGGATGAAAAGGCCACGTGGGATCGCGCGCCTCACCGACATGAAACGTCGCGCACCATAGAGTGGCGCAGCGGAGACCGCGCTGACCTTTGATAGCGTTGCAGCGGCCACATCTCGGAGGCAGGAGAGCCGATTTATTTCAAACCCTATCGTGTCAGGACGACGCATCAACTATTTCATTCACCACCTTGTCGATGTGCAAAGGCACCACCCATGAAAAAACCACTCTTTGTCACGCAGCCATACTTGCCGCCATTAGAGGAATTCATTCCCTATCTGGAAAAAATATGGGACACCAAAGTACTGACCAATGGTGGTCCAATGCACCAGCAACTGGAGCAGGCGCTTTGCGATTACCTGGGTGTTGAGCACCTGGCCCTGTTCGCCAACGGTACCGTTGCTCTGGTGACCGCACTGCAGGCGCTGCGCATCACGGGCGAGGTCATTACCACCCCGTATTCTTTCGTGGCTACGGCCCATTCCTTGCTATGGAACGGCCTGAAGCCGGTTTTCGTCGATGTGGATCACAATACGCTCAACATGGATCCGGCCCATATCGAAGCCGCCATCACCCCGCACACGACGGCCATCATGCCCGTGCACTGCTACGGGCATCCGTGTGATGTGGAAGCGATCCAGAAGATCGCTGAGACATACAATCTGAAGGTGATCTACGATGCCGCCCATGCTTTTGCCGTGCAGGACGAGCACGGCAGCGTGCTCAATCATGGCGATCTGTCGGTATTGAGTTTTCACGCCACCAAGGTCTTCAACACCTTCGAAGGTGGCGCTATTATTTGCCCCGACGCCAGGACAAAGAAGCGCATCGACCATCTGAAAAACTTCGGCTTCGTGGACGAAGTGACTGTAGTCGCCCCGGGAATTAACGGTAAGATGAGCGAGTTCAACGCCGCTCTTGGTCTTTTGCAGCTGCAACACATTGACAAGGCACTAGGGTGCCGGAAGTTAATCGACGCTTTTTACCGGGAGCAACTAGCCGGCGTGCAAGGAATTCACTGCTTGAATGACGCGGGCGAAAGAGTCGCCAATTACGCCTATTTTCCTATCCTGGTCCAGGCGGATTATCCGCTGAGCCGCGACGAACTTTTTCAGAAGCTGAAGGATCACAATATTCACACGCGCCGTTACTTCTACCCACTGATTTCTGACTTCCCGATGTACCGCGGCATGCCCTCCGCCCAGAGAGGAAACCTACCCGTGGCGGCCAGTGCGGCGGCCATGGTGCTGTGCCTGCCGATTTACCCAGCGTTGCAACCGCTGGAGCAGCAACGCGTAATCGACATTATTCAAGGAACCTGATATGGCGCTCCTCAGCCGCCAAGAAATCGAACAAATGGGCTTTGCATCGGTGGGTGATGATGTGCGGATTTCGGATCGCGCATCGTTCTACGGAATGGCTCGAATCGCCTTGCGAGATCATGTGCGTATAGATGATTTCTGCGTGCTCTCTGCAGGGGCCGGCGGTATTCTTGTCGGCAGATACACGCATATTGCCGTCTTCTCATCCCTAATCGGCGCTGGAAGGATTGCCCTGGAAGATTTTTGCAATATTTCCTCACGAGTCGCGATCTATTCAAGTAGCGACGATTATTCAGGTGCCGCCATGACCAACCCCACCGTGCCTAGCGAATATACGAACGTCACCCATGCAGATGTCTTTCTTGGCAAGCACGTCATTGTGGGGAGCGGTAGCGTCATCCTGCCCGGTGTCACCCTCGAGGAGGGTGTGGCAATAGGCGCGCTGAGCCTGGTAAACAAGCGTTGCGAAGCCTTTGGTATCTATGCTGGGAATCCGGCGCGGCGCCTCAAGGAGCGCAGACGTGACATTCTTGAGCTGGAGCGGCGCTTAACGGCGAACAAAGCGAGTTAAGTCGTCAGATGTGTCACGCAAGTTGAAGCGCTTTGCCTTTTACGTGCCGGGGTGGCAGGATTTCCTCTTCCTTGGTAGACGCCGCGCCCTTCGTGGCTGGGGACGTGCTCGCGACCGCAGCGAGCTGCGGTGGGTGGCGCTCCCGCAGTACTTTCCAGGTGCGTTTCTTATCCTCACCGAAGTGCGTAGGTCCTCGCTCGGTTCGTCGAATCTCTGCCACCGCTATCGCGGCGCGCGAGCCGGAACGGGAGGCCGTCACGGGGGGCGTAGTCGCCTTGATCAAAAGAGCCGTGCTAGTCGCAGCATTACCCCCGGCTACAAGTATCTTCACATTCACCGGTATGCGCATGGTTCGCTATATGCATCACTTATCGAGGTTGAGTCGATCAGGCTCGGCAATTATTGTAAGACGTCCTCTTGGGCTGTTTTTAGTCGGCCAAGGATCCCTGCTCTGGAGAACCCGACGTCACCTGGCGATTGCGCCGTGCCAAATGATGGAAACGTATCTATGCAAGAACGTGTGATTGTGGATTTCCGTAACGGTTTTTTTTCGAGATATCGCCTGAAAAAAACCGCTGTCTTGGCTGCGCTAGGCCCCGTGGTACGTGATTACGAAGGAAAGCCTGTCCGTTGTATTCAAGAAAGTAGCCGTGAGCCGGTGACAGTCGCCGAGTGCTTTCTGCAAAGTGGGGCAAGCTGAGTGAGAAGAGTGTCATTCAAGCGTAACGTTTTTGCCACGTACGTCAGCCAGCTCTACACCACTCTGATTGGAATCGCTATTCTTCCCGTGTATATCCAGTACATGGGGGCCGAAGCCTATGGGCTGATTGGTTTCTACGCCATGTTGCAAGCATGGTTCCATTTGCTGGACATGGGGCTGGCGCCGACCATGGCCCGCCAAACCGCTCAATTCAATGGCGGCGCGATCACCGCCCTGACTCTGCGGCGCTTGCTGCGCGCCCTCGAAGCCGTCTTCATCGGTGTTGCCATTGTCGGGGTGATCGCGCTGCTGGCCGGCGCCGATACGATTGCAACAAGCTGGCTCAAAGTCGAGCATTTGCCAGTGTCACAGGTTAGCGATTCGATCCGGCTGATGGCCGGCATTATTGGGCTGCGTTGGATAGCCGGCCTCTATCGCGGCGCAATCGGCGGCTTTGAGCAGCAGGTATGGCTGGGCAAGCTGAATGCCGGGGCCGCCACGGCGCGCTTTGTGCTCGTACTTGTGATCTTCGAAACCCTGGGCACAACCCCGCTGCACTTTTTTGCTTATCAGCTGCTCGTTGCCTGTGTCGAAACCGCCCTGTTGGCGCAGAAGGCCTATCGCCTGATGCCTGTACTAGGGGAAGGCGAAAGCGCACCCTGGTCGCTCACGCCGCTGCGTAATGTGATGAAGTTCTCGCTGACTGTCGCCTTCACCAGTTCCGTCTGGGTTTTCGTCACGCAGACCGACAAACTGGTCCTCTCAAAAATGCTGCCACTCAGCACCTACGCCTATTTCACTTTGGGTGTGCTCGTCGCCAGCGGAGTCACCATCATGAGCGGCCCGATCAGTACTGCGCTGCTGCCACGCCTGAGCCGCCTCCATGCCCAGGGCGACGAGCAAGGGTTGCTCGAGCTCTACCGTCAGGCCACCCAGTTCGTGGTTGCCATTGCCGCACCCCTCGCCATCATGCTGGCCTGCTTCGCCGAACCCCTGCTGGTGGCCTGGACGGGTAGCGCCGAAACCGCCCAGCAGGCGGCACCGGTTCTGCGCCTCTACGCACTTGGCAACGGCGTCCTCTCCCTGGGAGCTTTCCCCTATTACCTACAATTCGCCAAAGGTAACTTGCGGCTGCACATGATCGGCAACCTCCTGTTTGTGGTGCTGCTGATTCCTTCGATCGTCGCTGCAACCTACTGGTACGGTGCAACCGGTGCCGGCTGGGCCTGGCTGGGGGCCAATACAGCCTACTTCCTGCTCTGGGTGCCGCTGGTCCACCACCGACTGGCGCCGGGACTACACTGGCAATGGTTGGGGCGCGACATCGCGCCCGTTGTCGTGCTCACCGCTTTGGCTTCGATCGCCGCCTCGGAGCTGATCACGCTCCCGGCTGGACGGGGCTGGGCCATGGCTGCCATGTTCGCGACCGGGATGTTCGTCCTGTCGTTAGGGGCTGTAGGTTCTCAGAATTTTCGCAATCTCGTTCGCGAGAAACTGGCAGCCAATAAATGAATGATTTATGTGCTTGATACAGGAATGGCTAGCTTGAATAATCCGCGACCACGGGTTTCGGTCTGTGTGATGACCTATAATCAAAAAGACTATATTGGTCAGTGCTTGCAAAGCCTGGTTGATCAAGTCGTCAATTTCGATTTTGAAATTATCGTCGGTGATGATTGCTCCCAGGACGGCACGGCAGGAGTTGTGCGCGATTTTTCAAATAGGTATCCGAAATTAATTCACCCAATAATCCATGAAAAGAATATCGGCGTGTTCTGCAATTATTGGAGTGTGCATCTTGCTGCACGAGGTGAATATATAGCGCATATGGACGGTGATGACTACGCGCTACCCGGAAAGTTAGTCGAGCAAGTAGAATTTCTAGACGAAAATATTACGTGTGTAATGTGTGGCCATGATATGACTCTAGTCCGTGATGGGAGTGTAATAAAAACAAAGAGAGCTATTTACCCGGAAGTGTCGACTATCAAATCATTTCTGTTGTATGGGAATTTTGTTCCACATTCCTCGTCCATGTACCGTTCTGCTTTTAGACTAACCCCTAATCAGTTCAATGAGTTTATGATCGATTTTCAGCTTCATGTCGCTAGGGTCGGTAATGATTATATCGGTTATATAAATAAACCTCTTGGCGTTTATAGGATTGTGAATGACGGTATGGTCTCTGGGTATTATAATAGTGTAAAGAGTTTCAATAGCAATGTGGCTGCCATTGATCAAATAGAATCAGTTGTTGGGTCTGTTGCCCTGATTGATAGGGCGCTATTTAAGCTTTGTTTTGTTTGGATAAAGAATCTTATTGTGGCGCGCCGCCGCGACCTTGCTGAGGAGGTTTTCAACAATAAGTCGATTTCAAGGTTTTCCTTCTGGAGGCGGCTTTTTTTGAGGTCGGTGTTGTTTTTTTCACCAATTTTTGCTATCGCTTTTCGGATAAAAAGGAAGTTCCGATTTTGACCGGAATATTTTTTCTGAAGAATTTTTGTTCGGCGTTCGGGGGGGGCGGTTATCTTCGTTGGCGCCTTGATTTCTATGTTTAAGGAAAATATGTCTTCCTCTAACAGTTTTCGTCCAAAGAGTGGTCGTTGGATGTGGCTGGAAAACTTTGCCTATAGTTTGTTTGTTTTTCTTCTCTCGTATAATTTCAGCCCTCTTGATACTTATGATCGATACCGTCACGCTGAGCGTTATGAGTATATGGCGAGAGATCAAATTGGATTTTGGGATTACTATATATCGGGGGATCAAAAAGACTTTTTGTATTACGTTATAATGTATTTTGGCGATTATGTGGGATTGAGCGGTCAGGTATTTTTTGCTTTTGTTAATGCGTTTTCCGTTTTTGTTATTGTGCTTTCGTTTCAGTTGATAACGAAGTGCCGGTCGGAAAAAATCGTTTTGGTCTTGTTTTTGATAAGTTTTAGCTATATTTCTCTGTTTTCCGGGGTTAGATTTTTTTTGGCGCTTTCTTTCTTTTCGCTTTTTGTTGTTTTCTTCCATCGGGGGTCGTTGTTGGTCGCTCTGTTGTTGCTTGCGCTTGCTTCAGCTATACATTTTTCGTTTTCCATATTCATTGTTGCGTTCGTGGTTCGTATTGTTCCGCGGGTGATGTTGCCTATGTCCTTTCTGGCTTTATTTATGGTTGTTTTGTCGTTGGCCGGGGTTTTTGATGTTTATTCAACGATGAAGGTGCTGAGCGCGCTGTCTTCAAATGAGGCTTATGATAGAGTGTCACGTGCATATGATGAATTGCAAGGTGAGGCGCACAGAAACGTAATGTTTTACGTTTTTAACTTTTGGCTGTTTCTCCCGGCTTTTTACTATTTTATCGTGGATAGAACGAAGTCTCCACTGGTTATTGTGTTGTTTTTGACGATATTTGTCATGGTGTTTTATATAAATAATTATCCTATCTTTGGCAGGTTTTTTTTAGTAATGGTATTGGCTCTGTTCTTCTGTGTGGCCGATCGGGAGGATGATAAGTTCAAGAGGCGTTTTGTTTTTATTCTTGGGGTTTCCTCTGTGGTGCGTTTTGTGCTGGAGATTCACGACAATTTGGAAGTATATGTTCGAAGCTATTTTTGATTTTTGAAGGTTTTTTTGTCTGTTACTTTGGGGTTGTAGGTTGAAAATAGTTTTCTTGCTTAGCTCACTTAACGCGGGTGGCGCTGAGCGGGTGGCAACGACACTCTGCAATGCATGGGCCACGCGAAACGATTCGGTAACCCTGGTTCCAACCTTCTCCGGTGGCGGTGAGCCGTTTTTCCCAGTAGATAAACGGGTTAAATTGATTTACCTGTCGTCACTCGTTGGAGTTCGGACGGGTTCCGGCAAGCGCTATCTGGCTCGTCTGCTTGCTCTGCGGCGTCTGGTGCGCGAGGCAGCGCCCGATGTGGTGGTCTCTTTTCTGCCGAACGTGAATATTGCGGCGCTCGCGGCGACTGCATTCACCGGCGTTCCGTGCATTGTCTGCGAGCGCAGCGATCCATCTCAAATGCCGGTCAGTCGTTTGTGGCGCGTGGCATGTAACCGGTTTTACCGCCTTGCTGACCTGGTGGCGGTGCAGACCGAGGCGGTCGCCTCCGGGATTGGTTTGCTTTACGGCGGGCTTCGTCGGATCGTTGTGGTGCCTAATCCCTTGCCGGAGGCGGTGATGAAGGTGCGTGCTGAATTGGGGCTCGCCCGAGAGCGTCGCACCCTGTTGAGCTTGGGGCGCTTGTCGGCGGAAAAGCAGGTGGGGCAGATTGTCGAGATCTTTTCGAGCTTGGCGGAGGACTATCCCGACTGGGACCTCCATGTTCATGGTGATGGCCCGGAATGCGAGGCTTTGCAGGCGCAGATTGACGCACTTAGCCTACGCGAACGGGTGTTTCTTAAGGGGGGCAGTAACGAGCCTTGGTCGGTGATGGCTGAGGCGGATGCGTTTGTGATGAATTCTCGCTTCGAGGGATTTCCCAATGCGATGCTGGAAGCGATGGGGGTTGGCCTACCTTGCGTGGTTGCTGATTGCCCTAGCGGGCCGCGGGAGATTAGTGCCAACGGCCGCGATGCCTTGTTGTTTTCTCCGGGCGATGTGGAAGGTTTTCGTGGGGCGCTTGCGCGGATCATGGGTGAGCCGGCTATGCGCTTGAGGCTTGGCGACCAGGCGCGGGAGGGCGTGATTGAGCGTTATTCACTTGAAGCCGTATTGAGTATCTGGGATGGCTTGTTTGCCCGCGTTAGAAAGGATTCCTTGTGAGATGCGTAGTTCATGTCATCAGTGGTCTGGGGCGCGGCGGTGCCGAGAGGGCATTGACTCGGCTGCTCGAGGCTCAGCGCGGCAGCTTGGACTACGCGCACGTAGTCATTTCGCTGGCGGACATGGGATGTTATGGCGAGTCGATTCAACGGATGGGTGTGCCGGTTCATGTGCTGGGTATGACGGGGGTGCTGGGCTTACCGACAGGGCTGGTTTCGCTCGTGCGGCTGTTGCGGCGGCTGCGCCCCGATCTGGTACAAACCTGGATGTATCACGCTGATCTGTTGGGTGGTGTTTCGGCCAGATTTGCCGGCCGACCTCCGGTTTTGTGGGGAATCCGTTCTTTTGATCTGAAGCGCGGCGCCAAGTTGCGAACGCGGCTTGTTCAGAAGGTTTGCGCATGGACATCACACTGGCTGCCGACATTGATATTGTGCGTTGCGGAAGCGTCTCGGCGCAACCACGCTGCCTTGGGCTACGACGAACGCCGAATGCTGGTCATACCCAATGGTTTTGAGCTCATGCCGCCCGAGATTCCTGCACCCGATGTCGATGCACTGCGCGCCGCCCATGGCCTGCTGCCTAGGCATGTGGTAGTGGGTTGCGTGGGCCGCTTTCATCCGGCCAAGGATCACCGGAATTTTGTCGATGCGGCCGCACTGTTGGGAGAACGTTTCCCGCTCACGCGTTTCTTGATGGTCGGCCCGGGTCTGGATGCGGGCAACGCAGTGTTGCGCGGCTGGATCGAGGCGGGCCGAATGAGCGATCGATTCGTGCTGCTGGGGGAACGTACGGATATCCCACTGTGCCTGAAGGCAATGGAAATCTTTTGCTCGCCGTCGCGGACCGAGGCTTTCCCTCAGGTGGTGGGCGAGGCAATGGTGGTCGGGCGGCCCGCCGTGGTGACGGATGTGGGCGATACGGCGCGCGTCGTTGGCGACACGGCGGTTGTCGTGGCGCGCGAAGATCCTCAGGCGCTGGCGGCAGGTTTGGCATCGCTGCTGGAAGCTTCCCCGGGGCAGCGCGAGGAACTTGGTCGCCGGGCTCAGGCTCGGGTACGTCGGGAGTTCTCGATCGAAAAAACCGTTGAGCTCACCATCAACGCGTATGAACTGGCACTGGGCGCGGGAAAATAGTATTCAGGGAGAGTAATCCGATGTGTGGTTTTGCTGGTTTTCTCTCGCGTACCGACATGGGTGCTACCGATGTCGCTGGGCGTTTGCTCAACGCGATGGGTAATACGATTGCGCATCGTGGGCCGGATAGCGAGGGCATCTGGAGTGATCGAGAGGCTGGCCTAGGGATGGTGCATCGCCGGCTGGCTATCCTCGACTTGAGTTCTGCCGGGCATCAGCCGATGCTTTCGCAGGGTGGGCGTTATGTGCTTGCGTTCAATGGCGAGATTTACAACCATCCCCGGCTACGCGCTGAATTGGCAGCCGACGGTCATGCCGCCGCCTGGCGCGGGCATTCGGATACGGAAACTTTGCTGGCTGCCTTTCTTGCCTGGGGTATCGAGGCGGCGCTGAAACGTTGCATTGGCATGTTTGCCATCGCGCTTTGGGATCGCCGGGAGCGGGTGCTGACGCTGGCGCGCGACCGGATGGGTGAAAAGCCCTTGTACTTCGGTTGGCAAGGGGAGGGGCAAAAAGCTGTTTTTCTGTTTGGCTCGGAACTGAAGGCGCTCAAAAAGCACCCGGCTTTTACAGCGGCCATAGATCGTGGCGCCCTCGCGTTGCTGATGCGCCATAATTACATTCCGGCGCCTTATTCCATTTATCAGGGTATCGCCAAGCTGGAGCCGGGTTCCCTGCTTTCGCTGTCTTTGGCTAACCCTGAGCCGCACATCTGGAAGTACTGGGACACGGCTGCAATCGCGCACGCTGGCTTGGCGAATCGTTTTACGGGGAGTGCAGAGCAGGCGGTTGATGAACTGGATCAGCTAGCCCGGGATGCCGTGCGCCAGCAGATGATGGCCGATGTCCCTCTAGGGGCCTTTCTTTCGGGTGGGATTGACTCCAGCGTGGTGGTGGCGCTGATGCAGTCGCAGTCTACACGCCCGGTAAAAACCTTCACGATCGGATTTAACGAGGACGGTTATAACGAGGCCGTTCACGCCAAGGCAGTGGCCAGGCACTTGGGTACGGAGCACACCGAGTTGTACATAACTCCGGAGCAGGCCATGGCGGTGATCCCGCAATTGCCTTCATTGTATGACGAGCCCTTTTCCGATTCATCGCAAATTCCGACGTTTCTCGTTTCGAAAATGACACGACAGCATGTTACGGTGTCGCTTTCCGGTGATGCTGGGGATGAGTTGTTCGGTGGGTATTCCCGCTACACACAGGCGACTCGCGTCTGGCGCATATTGGAGCGCTTTCCAGCGGGGGTTCGTTCCGGGCTGGCGCATTTGATTTTGTCTATTTCAGTCAATAACTGGAATCGATTGGCAAGTCCGGCCCGCGCTTTCTTGCCCGCTCGAAAGCGCAATGTGGGCGACAAGGCTCACAAGTTGGCAGAATTGCTGAATCACTCAAATTCCTTGAGTTTTTACCGCCGATTGATTACTCATTGGCCATCGCCTGAGCTTGTTGTAATCGGCGGAGAAGAGCCTGCAAATTACTTTACGTCGCTCGAAAATGCCCGTGGCGCTGTGGGAAATTTCGAGTCCATGATGCTGGCTGATTCGCAGACTTATCTTCCCGACGACATCTTGGTCAAGGTTGATAGGGCGGCCATGGGGGTTTCGCTGGAAACACGAGTCCCTCTTCTGGACCATCGACTGGTCGAGTTCGCATGGCGCCTACCTTTGTCGATAAAGGTTCGCGATGGTCAGAGCAAGTGGGTGTTGCGGCAGGTGCTCTATAAATATGTCCCGCGGGCTTTGATCGAACGCCCCAAGATGGGCTTTGGCGTACCCATCGACAGTTGGCTGCGCGGCCCGCTTCGTGATTGGGCCGAGAGTTTGCTGGATGAATCGCGTCTGCGACAGGAGGGCTTTCTTTATCCGGCCCTGATTCGGCAGAAGTGGGCGGAGCACCTTTCTGGGCAGAGAAATTGGCAATATCACCTCTGGGATGTCTTGATGTTCCAGGCTTGGCTGGAGCGCCAGTCGCATTCGCTTTCCGAGCGGAGTGTGGAGTGAAAGTCCTGCTGTTTGCCAATACTGAATGGTATTTATACAACTTTCGCCGTTCGACGGCGCTGGCTCTGCGCGAAGCGGGCCATGAGGTGATTCTTGTTTCGCCACCGGGGCCCTATGGGGAGAAGTTGCAAGCGCTGGGCTTTCGCTGGATTCCAGCACCGATGCAACGACGCAGCCTGAATCTACTGCGCGAATTCGTGCTCTTGATGTGGCTTCGCCGACTCTTCGTCCAAGAGCGGGTGGATTTGGTTCATAGCTTTACCATCAAGTGCGCCGTATATGGGTCGCTGGCGGCGCGACTGACCGGAATTCCTGCTCGCGTCAATGCTGTGGCGGGGATGGGCTACGTGTTTACGAGCGATTCCGCAAAAGCCCGTTTGCTGCGGCCGGTGGTGCGAAGTCTGATGCGTCTGGCGCTGAACGGCAGCGGCACACGCCTGATTTTGCAGAATCCGGATGATGTGGCTCTGTTTGCGCACGCACAACTGGTGGATGCCGCGTCGGTGCGCCTGATTCCAGGGTCCGGGGTGAATTGCAATGAGTTCGTGCCGGGGGCGCCGCGGCGGGGGGCGCAGCGCTTTCGCGTGTTGCTGGCGGCGCGATTGCTGTGGGACAAGGGCGTGGGGGAATTCGTTGAGGCGGCTCGGCAGTTGCACGCGCAAGGGAGTGACATCGAGTTCTTGTTGGCTGGCGATCCCGATCCGGGCAATCCCGCTGCGGTGCCCGAGGCAGCTGTACGCTCTTGGGTGGAGGCGGGCTTGCTCCAATGGCTGGGACATGTGGACGATATGCCGGCTTTATTCCGGTCTGTGGATGTGGTCGTTCTGCCGAGTTATCGCGAAGGCTTGCCCAAGGGGCTGATCGAGGCTGCGGCGTGTGGTTTACCCCTTGTGACGACTGATGTCCCAGGTTGCCGCGAGGTTGTTACAGACGACGTGGATGGTCTGCTGGTGGCCGTGAGGAGTGCCGCCGCGTTGGCAAATGCTATTGACCGTTTGCACGGGGATCCGACGCTGTGCGCCAGGTTAGGCGCCGCAGCCCGTGACAAGGCGCTCGCCGAATTTGACGAACGTATCGTTGTTGAGCGCACCATGGCTGTCTATCGGGAACTCATTCCTCATGCTTGATAGCAGTTTCGCGAACATGCGCTGCACGTGCCAGCGCGGCCCTTGCGGCGGAGCGCTTCGAGCGCGTGATTCACCTCGCCGCGCAGGCCGGCGTGCGCTATTCGCTGCAGAACCCGCAGGTCTACGTCGATAGCAACCTGGTTGGCTTCGTGAATATTCTCGAAGGCTGTCGCCACAACCAGGTGCAGCACCTGGTCTATGCCTTGAGTTCGAGCGTTTACGGCGGCAACACCCGCATGCCGTTCTCCGAGCATGACAGTGTCGACCACCCGGTGAGCCTCTACGCGGCGACCAAGAAGGCCAACGAGTTGATGGCGCATACTTATAGCCATCTATACGGCTTGCCGACCACGGGTTTGCGCTTTTTTACGGTGTATGGGCCGTGGGGCCGGCCGGACATGGCGCTTTTTCTGTTTACCCGGGCGATCCTCGAAGGTCGGCCGATCGACGTTTTCAACCACGGCAGGATGCAGCGCGATTTTACCTACGTGGACGACATCGTCGAAGGCGTCATCCGGGTCATGGATCGCTGTGCCACGGCCAATGCAGGCTACCTCCCGGACGAGGCTGATGCGACGACCTGGGTCGATACGGCGCTGCTGGAGGACTGGGTCGGTTTTGCGCCCGCGACGCCGGTGGCGGAAGGGGTGAAGCCTTTCGTGGCCTGGTATGGGGACTACTACAAGGGTTGAGGTGGGCTGATTTTGCAGGGAATTCGCACAGGGGCTGGTCGGCGTGGTGAGAGAGTTCGGCTCTTCGGGTGCCTGGTCCGGATGCGGCGGAAGAGTAGTGAGAGCTAGTGAGAGGGTGGAACTGGATTGCCGCGTCGGCTGCGCCTCCTCGCAATGACGAAGTGGGGGAGGATGGTTGCGGGTGGTGGAGATGAGGGCCGTGGTGTGGGCGGTGCGAAGTCTGGCACCACAGTCACCCTGCGGCTTCACCCTATGGGGTCACGCGGCTTTCCGGTTGGCTTGAAGGTTTCGTCGAAGGCGAGCCACCCGCCTGGCCATCATCGCGAGGAGGCGAAGCCGACGTGGCGATCCAGAGGTTTGCTCTGAAAATCGTCACCGACGAAGACTTGGCGGTACCCATCGCCGACAGGCATACACGGCGACGCCGCGCCATGGATTCGGCCTACCGACGACAAGGAAAAATGCCGTCTGCAGGAAACGGCAATGCGATCTGACAACGTAGAATTAAGTACGCACGGCTGATCAAAGCTATTCGGCCAGGCATTTTTTGCCTGGCATTCGGTGTTCCACACTGGCGATGGAATGTTCCATCCGGGAGATGCATCGTTCCATGTTTTTGATGGAACGTTCTATCAGCGAGATGGAACATTCCATGTTTTTGATGGAGCGTTCTATCAGCGCGATGAAACATTCCATCTTTTTGATGGAGCGTTCTATCGCCGGGATGAAATGTTCCATCTTTTTCATGGACCGTTCTATCGCCGACATGGAACATTCCATGTTTTTCATGGAATGATCGATCGTCGGCATGGACCCTTGCTTCTCCGGCATCGATCGATCGATGCGTCCATGGCATGGGCACCCCTGTCCGGCAACGGCCGGGAGGGTCGTTGCCGGCTAGGCGGCTTGCTTTACGGGGCTTCGCTGCTCTTTCTGGCCTTGCGGGCAAAGCGGCGACCGAGGTCGTCGAGGGTTTCTTCGAGTGCGCCGGTGTTGAGGTTGTGTACTTTGGCGTACTGGTACACCAGCAAGGCGCTGACGTAGGCTTCGCTGCCGGCGGCGAAATAGCTGTCTTCAATCTTGCGGAAGAGGGTTTCGGCGGCGTGGCGAATGGGGTAGAGCGCTTCGATGAGCTGGACGTCGGCGCGGAATTCTTCGACGCTCAGGCCGCCGGGGAGAATTTCCGGATGTGCTTCGGCGATGGCCAGGGCCTTGACGACGAAGGAGCGGTTGGCTTCACCGAACTTCGGCATCGAGGTCCGCTCTTCGGAGCCAAGGTCGATCAGAAAAGGAAGGGCCTCGCTCAGCGTGGCCAGGGCGGTCTTGGCCTTTTCGCGCTGCTCGGCGGTCAAGGTGGCGTTTATGCGATTCACAGGCATGCTTGCTCTCCTCGGGTTTGGCCGTACGAAAACATTTCGTACGGTAATGAATTGAAGGAAATTTTTTGCCGCGAGTCAAGGCGATTCGCTGGCCACGTCGTTTGTCCGCAGGCGCGGCCTGGCGGCGGAGAGTGCTTGGTGGGGAATTTTTGGTTCGGCGTTCGGCGGTCGGCGGTCGGCGGTCGTTGCGAGAGAAGGCGGGACGCGGAGGGATCGTCGCTAGTGTCGTGTTTGACGCGATATTGCAGCTATGCATTCCGGCTGCCCGTGGGTTTGGCTCTGCTGTCAGGTTGGCTGAAGGGCTCGCCGGGAATGAGGAACGCGGAATGAGGAACGCACAGTACGCAGTGCGGAGTGCGGAATGCCGAATGCCGAATGCCGAATGCCGAATGCCGAATGCCGAATGCGAAGCGCGCAGTGCGGCACTACACCCGCCCGCACGTCATTGCGAGGAGGCGCAGCCGACGCGGCAATCCAGTGCCATCCTCTTACTATCGTCCGCCGCATTGAGCACATGAAAGGCCAAACCTCTGGACTGCCGCGTCGCTGCGCTCCTCGCAGTGACGGGGGGAGTGGACTGCCGCGTCGCTTTGTTCCTCGCAGTGACGGGGGGAGTGAACTACCGCGTCGCTACGCTCTTCGCAGTGACGGGGGGAGTGGACTGCCGCGTCGCTACGCTCTTCGCCGTGACGGGGGGAGTGGACTGCCGCGTCGCTACGCTTCTCGCAGTGACGGCGGCTCTGGACTGCCGTGTCGCTTTGTTCCTCGCCGTGACGGTGGTCGTGGCGGTGACGGGGGCGGCCGTGACGGCAGGTGTGGCGGCGGCGGTGACGGTTGTGGCGGCGGCGTTGTCCGGGCGGGCGCCGGGTTGTCTGGGTCGGATGCGCGCTCCGGCGTCAATGGCGCTCCGGCCGTCATTGGCGCTCCGGCCGTCATTGCGAGGAGGCGCAGCCGACGCGGCAATCCAGTGCCATCCTCTCACTATCGTCCGCCGCATTGAGCACATGAAAGGCCAAACCTCTGGACTGCCGCGTCGCTGCGCTCCTCGCAGTGACGGGGGGGGGAGTGGACTGCCGCGTCGCTTTGTTCCTCGCCGTGACGGGGGGAGTGGACTGCCGCGCCGCTGCGCTCCTCGTCGTGACGGTGGGGTGGGGGAGGATCGACGAAAGTCTGATCGAGAATGCGGGACGACAGCGTTACACTAGCGGCCGCTAATCTGGACTGTGTGCTTGACGCTGCGAGTTGAATTGCCCTATCGCGTCGCTGATTTTAGCGGCGCTTTTTTTTTGCCTGCGTTTGCCTGCGTTTGCAGAAAGCTTGCAGAAGGCTTGCAGGAATTTTGAGGATTTACGATGAAAACAATCGACATCATTGCCGGCGCGCGCCCCAACTTCATGAAGATCGCGCCGATCATCAAGGCGCTGACGGCGTCGCGGGCGCAGGGGGGCTCGTTGCAGCACCGTCTTATCCACACCGGCCAGCATTACGACAAAGCCATGTCCGGTGGCTTTTTCGAGCAGTTGGGGATACCGGAACCGGATATCAACCTGGAAGTGGGTTCAGGCACGCAGGCCGAGCAGACGGCGGCGATCATGGTGCGTTACGAGAAGGCCTTGATCGAGAAGCGCAGTGATCTGTGCCTGGTGGTGGGCGATGTCACTTCGACCATGGCCTGCTCGATCGTTGCTCGCAAGCTGGGGGTGCCCGTGGCGCATGTGGAAGGGGGCATCCGTTCCGGCGACTGGAGCATGCCGGAAGAGATCAATCGGGTGGTGACCGATTCGATTAGCAACTGGTTCTTTACGACCAGCACGACGGCCAACGAGAATCTGCGCCGCGCCGGGGTGGCGGAGGAACGGGTCTTCTTCGTCGGCAATACGATGATCGATACCCTGCTCGCGCAGATGCCGCGCTTGCAGCCCCCGGATTTCTGGGCGGCATTGGCTTTGCGGCCGGGGCAGTATTTCGTGCTGACCCTGCATCGTCCGGCGAATGTCGATGCCGAGCAGCAGTTGCAGCGCCTGTTGCAGGCCATTGCCGATGGCACGGGGGGGTTGCCGGTGGTGTTTCCCGTGCATCCGCGTACCGCGAAGAGCCTGCGCGAGCTGGCCGGTCAGATTCCGGGGCTGCACTATGTCGATCCGCAGGGCTATCTGGAATTCAACTATCTGGTGAAACACGCCAAAGGGGTGATCACCGATTCCGGCGGCATCACCGAGGAAACGACGGTGATGGGTGTGCCCTGCCTGACCTTGCGTGACAACACCGAGCGACCGGAAACGGTGACCGTGGGGACGAATGAACTGATCGGTACCGACCCGGCCAAGCTCGGCCCGGCACTGGCGCGCCTGATGGCGGGCGAGTGGAAGAAGGGCGCCGTGCCGGAAAAGTGGGACGGGCGCGCGGCCGAGCGGATCGTGGCGGAATTGCAGCGCTTGCTGGGCTGAGGTCGTTTTGCATTGGTGATGAGGCTTTCGGCTGCGACTTGCGGCGGCTGCCACTTGCGGCTGCCATCCCCGACCCACGGTCATTGCGAGGAGGCGAAGCCGACGCGGCAATCCAGAGGTTTGGCTTTTCGCGTTGTCAGGATGTCAATGCGGTGGGGGAAATAGTGAGGGGATGGAACTGGATTGCCGCGTCGGCTGCGCCTCCTCGCAATGACGTGCGGGCGGGGTGTGGCGCTGCATTCGCGTTCCTGACGAGCTTTTCAGCAAGCCTGACAGCGGCGCGAAACCGCCGCAGTAGCCGGATTCCATGGCTTCCATGGCTTCCATACTGCATGCGACGCGACACTCAACATCGCGGCGGCGAGGAACTGATGTACCGAAAGCTGGACGTGCTCGGCGCCCGGTGATTGAAGGGACCGCTTGATGGCGGCATGGGGGCCGACGCGCATCTGTCTTCAGGCCGAGTGAAGTTCTTCGCGGATCACTCTTCGTAGTGTGTCTTCGATCGTTTTTTTCTGCATCGCTTCTCGCAAGGCTGCATTGATGAGGGTCTGGTATGGACGTTTGGATAGGGGGGTGCGGCAGGTGTGGTGTGCTGATGGTGTATAATCTCAGATTTCCTGATCCCGACCGGGAATGTAGGTAGAATTCAGGAATTGCAAATGGCACTTTATTTTGAGGTCCGTAATTTGCGTATGACATAGAGCAAGCGTTGCTCGGGGTGCAAGGAGGGACGGGCGTTGAGGCAGTCGTGGCTTCCGGGGTTTCCCGATGGTGCGCAGAAAGTGGGCGAAGGGTTGGCGATTCTGGAGAAGGATGGCCGAGCGATCTACTTCGTTGGGGGAGACAATTACTTCTCGCACCCTGTAGGAGACGATGCTGGCCGCAGGTTTGCCCTGACCAGTCTGATGGAAAACGGGCACGTCAAGGCGGTCGAACTGGAAAGGCCGCCGCTGTGCATCCCGCACCGCACGTTGATGAACTGGGTGGGACAAAGCCGCAAAGCCGGGCCATCGTCTTTCTTTCGGCCGGCGGCGGCGAACCGGCCGCGGATCATGACGCCGGACAAGAGTGCCGAATGCGCGCGGCTGTTGAGCGAGGGCAAGCGTCCTGCCGAAGTGGCGCGGCAGGTAGGCGTCCAAGAGTCGACGCTGCGCAAGGCGATCCGGCGCCAGGGCGTGCCGCAGTTGGCCCCATTGCCGCAAGACGCAGGGGAGTTGGAAGCGGCGAGCACCAAGAGTGAGCGCAGCCGGGCGGACGCGGAAGCCGCCGCGGGGATGGGCACCGCCTGCACGCGCGCCGACGAGCGGATCCAAACGGCGCTGGGATTGGCGACCGGTGCGACGACGCGCTTCGAAGCGAGTCAAGATGTGGCGATGGGAGGGCTGTTGGCCGGCTTGCCGGCCTTGTGTGCGAACGGGCTACTGACCGGCCTGGATCGCCATCTCAAGCTGCCCCGGGGATTCTACAGCGCCTTGCACATCCTTCTCGTCCTCGGCTTCATGGCCCTGGGGCGAATCAAGCGGCCGGAACATCTGCGACAAACCTCGCCCGGAGAACTCGGCAAAGTCATCGGCCTGGACCGGGTGCCGGAAGTCCGCACTCTGCGAGAAAAAGTCCATCTGCTGGCCAAGACGGGTGACCCCGCCGCCTGGATGCGGGATCTGGCGAAGCTCTGGATGGAAAGTGAGCCAGAAGAAGCGGGTTACCTGTATGTCGATGGTCATGTTCGGGTGTATCACGGCGAGCAGGCCAGGCTGTCGAAGCGCTACGTCTCGCGCGAACGCCTGTGCCTGCGGGGCACCACCGACTACTGGGTTAACGATGCCCTGGGTCGCCCGTTCTTTGTGGTTTCGCAGCCGCTCAATGACGGACTCGCCGAAACCCTGCTCAAGGACATCGTCCCGCAACTGCTGGAGATTGTCCCGGGACAGCCGACGCCGGCCGAACTGGACGCCGACCCGACCCTGCACCGGTTTGTCATGGTCTTCGATCGGGAAGGAGCCACCCAGAGTCTCCTCGGCAGACTCTGGAAACAGCGCATCGGCGCACTGACCTACCGCAAGAACGTCAAGGACCTCTGGTCCGAAGACGCGTTTCAGGAACAGGAAGTCCATCTGCCGGCAGGCGGCAGCACCGGGATGAAACTCGCCATGCGCGAAACCCGACTCGGCACAGGCGATAGCAGCCTAGCCGTGACCGAAGTCCGTCGGCTGACCCAGACCGGACATCAAACAGCCGTCATCACGACCGCCCGGCAACTCGGAAACACCACCATCGCTGGGCGGATGTTTGCCCGTTGGTGCCAGGAAAACTACTTCGCGTACATGATGGAACACTATGATATTGATGGACTTCTCGAGTACGGAGACGAATCTCTTCCCGGCACTCACCAGGTCGTCAACCCCCGCTGGCGGGAACTCGACAAGGCCGTCAGGCAAACCCGCCAGAGCGAAAGAAAACTGCAGGCTGCAATTGCCAGGACGGCCTTGAATGACGGCGGCGAAATCCAGAAAAACGCCGAGTCTGTCGAAGCACTGCAAGCCGTTCAGGCGGAACTCAAGCAACTTTGCTCGGCGCGCAAGGCAAGCTCCCGAAAGGTGACGATCGACAGCCTGCCGGAGGCCGAGCGCCCGACCCAACTGCCGCCGCTGAACAAAATGCTCTGTGATGCCGTGAAAATGGTCGCCTACCGGGCCGAGACCGCCATGGTGGCGCTATTGCGTCGCCACTTGAAGAAGGAGGACGACGCGCGTGCGCTCATTCGCGAATTGTTCGTTTCTTCCGCCGACATCGAACCGAACGCTCTGGCCAACACCCTGACCATCAAAATTCACCGGATGGCCAGCCCAGCCCATGATCGAGCCATCGCCGCGCTCCTCGAGGAACTCACCCAGCAAGATTTCCCGCATCCGGAAACCGGGGCAAGAATGACCTTCGCCCTCGTCTAAAGTGCCAACCTGGTTTCCTCCGAGATCAGGAAGTCTGAATCTACACATCAAAACATCTGGAAATGCTTAGATGCGCACAACCCTGGACATTGAAGATGACGTACTGGTCGCCGCCAAGGAAATGGCACGTCGTGAGCACCTGACAGCCGGGCAGGTCATTTCCCGCCTTGCACGGCTGGCCTTGACGGCGCGGCTTGATCAGCAGCCGTCCGCGCCGACAGTGGCCGGATTCAGGCCGTTGCCTGCACGGGGCGTGTTGGTCAGCAATGACCAAGTCAATGCCCTTCGCGAGCGCGAGGGTGTTTGATGGCCGCGCTGCTGGATGTCAACGTGCTTATTGCCTTGCTGGATGCTGACCACGTGCACCACACGGTCGCAACGCATTGGCTGAGTGAGCACCTGGATGCGGGGTGGGCGTCGTGCCCACTTACCCAGAATGGGTGCATCCGCATCCTGTCACAAGCCGCGTACCCCAACCGTGCGCCCGCGGCCGAGGTGGCGGCGCGCTTGGCTGAGGCCACCCGCAACCCGGTGCACCATTTCTGGCCAGATGCCGTAAGCCTGCTGACACCTGGCTTGATGGAATGGAACAAGTTGCTCACCGGTCGCCACATCACCGATGCTTATTTGCTGGCGCTTGCGGTGAAAAACCATGGGGTGTTTGTCACGCTGGACCAAGGCGTTCCGCTATCTGCCGTGCAAGGCGCGCAAGGCGAACATCTGGTGGTGCTCAACGTGTCCAAGCAATGACAGCCCAGGTTGGTCATCGCGAGGAGGCGAAGCCGACCCGGCAATTCAGAGGTTTGGCTTTTCGCGTTGCCAATGAGTCAATGCGGCGGGAAATAGTGACAGGATGGAACTGGATTGCCGCGTCGGCTGCGCCTCCTCGCTGTCGTTTTCAGAAGACGAGTGCACCGGTTCATTCGACTGGCCGCCCGATCGGCTGGGCCGTTCGCTGCCGCACTTGATCGAAACAATTGGCGCTTTGGAAGGGTGTGGCGTCGGGTTCCGGTCGCCTGAGGCCATCGATACCACGACGCCGGGCGGGAGGCTCATCTTTCACGTATTCGGCGCATTGGGCCAGTTCGAGCGCGACTTGGTCGGGGAGCGCAGCAAAGCCGGGCTGGCCGCCGCTGCCGCTCGCGGGCGCAAAGGCGGACGCAAGTCCGTTTTCAGCGCAGAGAAATTGCAGCGTGCGCGAGATTAAATCGCCAACGGGCGGAACGTCCGCGAGGCCGCTGCATGGCTCAAAGTCGGCAAGACTGCCCTAACGGTTATGACATTCTGTGCATTCGCCTTCTGAAAACGACACGCGGCACGCGAAATCACGGCCTGGCGATTCTCGAAAATGGTTCTTGAACGGTTATTCTCGAACTCTTGCCATTGCAATGAGTTTCGATAAGAAAGAATGCCCATGCGACCATCCGTTGTGCTCGACATGAAGCGAAGTGCAGTGCGCGAAGCGGTAACCCGCTTTCGCACGGCGAATCCGCGCGTTTTCGGTTCGGTGCTGCATGGCACCGACCGGGACGGCAGCGACCGCGATTCTGATGGCCCTTCTTGTGTTCAACTACGCGGAGACGGGCACCAGTGGAGCGTGACCTTGTGGATGCATCCGCGAAGAGTGAATTGCTTGTCATGATGCACGGCCGGGCAGAGGCCACGCAGGTGGCGCACGAATACCTTGACCTGAGGCGAAAAAAGCCATGTTGATCGGCTATGCGCGCGTCTCGACGCAGGATCAGAACCTTGAGTTGCAGCAGGAAGCCTTGACCAAGGACGGATGCCAGAAGGTTTTTGAAGACACGGTAAGTGGTACGAGGGCTGACCGCCCCGGCTTGGCCAAGGCGATGGAAATGCTGCGCGAGGGCGATGCCCTCGTGGTCTGCAAGCTGGATCGCTTGGGCCGTAGCGTCAAGCAACTGGTCGATCTGGTCGGCGAGCTGCACCAGCAAGGCGTCCAGTTCAAGAGCCTGACCGATGCGATTGATACCGGCACGCCATCTGGCCGGTTCTTTTTCCCCGTTATGGCCAGCCTGGCCGAAATGGAGCGCGATCTGATCGTTGAGCGTACCCGCGCCGGCTTGGATGTCGCCCGTCAGCTTGGCCGCAAGGGCGGTCGCAAACCCAAGATGACCGACAGCAAGATCGAGTCAGCCAAAAAGCTGCTGGCCAGCGGCGTGCAACCCGGGGACGTCGCCAAGAACCTCGGCGTGTCCGTTCCTACGCTGTACCGCCGGGTGCCAGCGCCACGGGCGATGGTCATTCGATGATGGTCCGCTGCCTTCCCGCAAAGGGCGGGGTGTTGGGAGCCTTTCTGGCGGTGAGTGAACTGAACACTGCGGCCGCGAAAGAATGGCTTGCTGTAGGTCGGAGTTGGCTGTGACTGATGGCAGCATTGCGAACCTTTGGCCGACGTCGAATTGCCTTTTTTCCCCCGGAATGAGTCTATGAAAATCCTCGTTACCGGTGCCGCCGGCTTCATCGGCATGAGCACCGCACTGTGCCTGGTGGCGCGCGGCGATGAAGTCGTCGGAATCGACAATCTCAACGACTACTACGAGGTCTCGCTCAAGGAAGATCGCTTGCGGCAGCTCACCTCGCTGCCGGGTTTTCGCTTTGCGAAGCTCGATGTCGCCGATCGGCCGGGTATCGAGCAGCTGTTCGCGGCGGAGCGCTTCGAGCGCGTGATTCATCTCGCCGCGCAGGCCGGCGTGCGCTATTCGCTGCAGAACCCGCAGGCCTACGTCGATAGCAACCTGGTCGGCTTCGTGAATATTCTCGAAGGCTGTCGCCACAACCAGGTGCAGCACCTGGTCTATGCCTCGAGTTCGAGCGTTTACGGCGGCAACACCCGCATGCCGTTCTCCGAGCATGACAGTGTCGACCACCCGGTGAGCCTCTACGCGGCGACCAAGAAGGCCAACGAGTTGATGGCGCATACTTATAGCCATCTATACGGCTTGCCGACCACGGGTTTGCGCTTTTTTACGGTGTATGGGCCGTGGGGCCGGCCGGACATGGCGCTTTTTCTGTTTACCCGGGCGATCCTCGAAGGTCGGCCGATCGACGTTTTCAACCACGGCAGGATGCAGCGCGATTTCACCTACGTGGATGACATCGTCGAAGGCGTCATCCGGGTCATGGATCGCAGTGCCACGGCCAATGCCGGCTACCTTCCGGACGCAGCGGATCCGGCGACGAGCAACGTGCCTTACCGGGTGTTCAACATCGGTAATCACCAGCCGGTGCCGCTGCTTGATTTCATTGCCGCCATCGAAGAGGCGATCGGCAGGAAGGCGGAAAAGCGCTTGCTGCCGATGCAGGACGGCGACGTGCCGGCGACCTGGGCCGATACGGCATTGCTGGAGGACTGGGTCGGTTTTGCGCCGGCGACGCCGGTGGCGGAAGGGGTGAAGCGTTTCGTGGCCTGGTATCGGGACTACTACAAGGTTTGAGGTGGGCTGACCTTGCGGAGAACTCGCACCGGCGCTGGCCGATTTTGGTGAGAGAGTTTTGGGGGTTCGGGAGTTTGGGAGCCTGGTCCGGATGCGGCGGAAGAGTAGTGAGAGCTATGTAGTGTTGCATTCTTGACGAGACTTTCGGCAAGCATCGTCCACCCTCCGTCATTGCGAGGAGGCGAAGCCGACGCGGCAATCCAGAGGTTTGGCTTTTCGCGTGCTCATCATGTCAATGCGGCGGGAAATAGTGAGAGGGTGGAACTGGATTGCCGCGTCGGCTGCGCCTCCTCGCAATGACGTGGTGGGGTGGGGGGGGCGAGTTTGGTGGCGAGTGCGGCGGCGTTGGTCGATTGGTTTTTCTGGTGGTTTTGCGAGGTTGTCTTTAATGAAAATTACTGTCATCGGTACCGGCTACGTCGGTCTGGTTTCTGGAGCCTGTCTGGCCGACGTCGGCAACGATGTGCTCTGTCTCGACCTTGATGCGGACAAGATCCGTATTCTCAAGGAGGGTGGGATCCCGATTTTTGAGCCTGGGGTGGCGGCGATGGTCAAGGCGAATGTGGACGCGGGACGACTGCGCTTCACGACCGATGTCGAAGAGGCCGTCGCCCACGGCCTCCTGCAGTTCATTGCCGTCGGCACGCCGCCGGACGAGGACGGTTCGGCCGACCTGCAGTATGTGGTGGCGGCCGCGCGCAACGTGGGCCGCTTCATGAGCGGGTACAAAGTGGTGGTCGATAAATCGACGGTGCCGGTGGGTACTGCCGACAAGGTGCAGGCGGCCATTGGCGAAGAACTCGCGGCGCGCGGGGCGAGCATCGACTACAGCGTTGTCTCCAACCCCGAGTTCCTCAAGGAAGGGGCGGCACTGGAAGACTTCATGAAGCCCGACCGGATCGTCGTCGGCACCCAGGATCCGCGTGCGATCGAGGTGATGCGCGAACTCTATGCGCCTTTCCAGCGCAATCACGAGCGCTTGCTGGTGATGGATGTGCGCAGCGCCGAGCTGACCAAGTACGCCGCCAACGCGATGCTGGCGACGCGCATCAGCTTCATGAACGAACTGGCCAATCTCAGCGAACGGCTGGGGGCGGATATCGAACTGGTGCGCAAGGGGATTGGTTCCGACCCGCGGATCGGCTTTGATTTCCTGTACCCCGGGGCCGGTTACGGCGGCTCGTGTTTTCCCAAAGACGTGCAGGCGCTGATTCGCACCGCCAAGGGCGCGGGTCACGAGCTCAAGGTGTTGCAGGCGGTTGAAGAGGCCAACGACGCGCAGAAGAGCGTGCTCACGCAAAAGATCGCCAAGCGCCTCGGCGATGACCTCGCGGGCAAGACCATCGCCCTCTGGGGCCTGGCCTTCAAGCCGAACACCGACGACATGCGCGAGGCGCCCAGCCGGGTGTTGATCGCCGAGCTGCTGGCGCGTGGCGCGCGCGTGCGCGCCTACGACCCGGTGGCCCGCCATGAGGCGCAGCGCATTTTTGCCGGCGAAACGCGGATCGTGTTTGTCGACAAGCCGATGTTGGCCGTGCAGGGCGCCGACGTGCTGGCGATCGTCACCGAGTGGAAAGAGTTCCGCGCACCGGACTTCCCGGCCATCAAGGCGCTGCTCAAAACGCCGGCAATTTTCGATGGGCGCAATCTCTACGATCCGGCCGTGCCGCGGCGGGCAGGGCTGGAGTATTTTGCGATTGGGCGCCTGTAGGACGGCGCGAGGGGCGGGAGGGGCGGCGCGGGGGGCGGCTCCAGACAAACCCCTCCGTCATTGCGAGGAGGCGCAGCCGCTACCGCGATCCAGGCAACCCCTCCGTCATTGCGAGGAGGCGCAGCCGCTACCGCGATCCAGGCAACCCCTCCGTCATTGCGAGGAGGCGCAGCCGCTACCGCGATCCAGACAACCCCTCGGTCATTGCGAGGACGCGCAGCCGACGCGGCAATCCAGAGGTTTGGTTGTAGGCCTTATCGGTGCGACGACCGCCAAGTAGTCAGATGGTGTAACTGGATTGCCGCGTCGCTTCGCTCCTCGCAATGACGGAGGGAGGGGCTTGGCGGGGGTGGGGATTCGGTGTTTTTTGGGGAGAGATGCTTTCTGATGGGCAAGCAGCCAGCCGTTTACATTTTGGCCAGTCGCCGCAACGGGACGCTGTACAGCGGCGTGACGTCGAATCTGGTGCAGCGGGTCTGGCAGCACAGGAACGATGTCGTTGATGGTTTTTCGCGCAGATATGGGGCGCACCTGCTGGTGTTTTACGAGCTGCACGAGTCCATGCAGGCGGCCATTGTTCGCGAGAAACAGATCAAGGCGGGGTCGCGGCTCAAGAAGTTGCGCTTGATCGAGTCGATGAATCCCGAGTGGGAGGACTTGTATGCCGGCATTGTGTGAGCGGCAAGCGTGCATTGCCGAATGCGGCTCGGCTCGGCTTGGCTCGGCCCGGCCCGGCTCGGCTCGGCTCGGCTCGGCTCGGGCTTGCGCGTAGCGCTACGGTTCACTGCGCATAGTCGCATAGTGAGTGAAGCGCACGAGCCGCCGCAGCCATCCAGGCAGTCACCCCCGTACCCGTACCCCGCCATTGCGAGGAGGCGCAGCTGCTACCGCGATCCAGACAACCCCTCCGTCATTGCGAGGAGGCGCAGCTGCTACCGCGATCCAGACAACCCCTCCGTCATTGCGAGGAGGCGCAGCCGACGCGGCAATCCAGAGGTTTGGTTGTAGGCCTTATCGGTGCGACGACCGCCAAGTAGTCAGATGGTGTAACTGGATTGCCGCGTCGCTACGCTCCTCGCAATGACGGTGTCGGGGGACGGGGGACGGGGTGCGGGGTACGGGGGACGGGGGACGGGGGACGGGGGACGGGGGACGGGGGACGGGGGACGGGGGAGCAGGTGCTGGATCAGCACTTGCGGCCGTCGGGCACGCGCGCAAATCCGAAACCGCCGCCGCGATTTGGCTGGATGCAGATGGTGATGCCCAGCGAGCGGGCGGAGCGGGCGATGTCGGCCGGGAAGGCGCTGAAGGGGATGGCGCGTTCGACGACTGACTTGATGAAGGCAATCTCTTCCTGCTGGTCGCCTGCGTTGAGTACCTTGAAGGTTTTCAGGCTGCCGTCGGGATTGATGCGGAAGTGGACGGCGGCCATGCGCATGCCCTTGCTTCTGGGGTCGTTGCGCACGAAGGCGGCGCTGCGGTTGAGGCGTTTGACGACGCCGTCCACATAGAAATCGAGGCTGAACTGCGCGGGTGGCGGGGTGTTGGGGAGGCGCTCGAGAATGGCTGTGCCCTCTTCGTCGTTGCGCGCCTGTTGCTGGCCCTGGCTGCGCGCCATGGCCAGCGCGCTCTGCGCCAGCTTCGGTTTGGCTGCGGGTTTGGCCTCCGCTTCCAGATCGTCGAGAAAACGCTTCATCTCGTACTTCTCGCCCGTGAACCACCGCGGCCCCTGGGCGACCGCTGCTGCCGGCGCGGCGGGGACGGTGATCACCCGCGGCTGTGGCTGCGCTTGCGGCGGGGTCGGTTTGAGCGTCGGCTTTTTGACGGCGGCTGTGGCTGGCGGCTTCGGCGTTGGCTTCGGCGTTGGCTTCGGCGCTGGCTTCAGCGTTGACTTGGGTGCTGGCTTGGGCGGTGGCTTGGCCGCAACGCGTTTCGGTGGCGTAAGCGGCTGCGGCGGCGTCGCTGGACGCGGTGGGCTGGGTCGCGCCGCTTGCGGGGTGGGCGACAGCGTGGCTTCGAAGCGCGATGACATGGCGCGCAGGCGTGTCGGTTCTTGCTGGGGAAAGAACAGCACCACGCCGTGCACGATCAGCGACAGGGCGACGGCCCAGGTCAGCGAACGCGTCCTTGGTGAGCGGGGTGCGCAATCCATATCGATCGGGAGCATTCCTGGCTGGCTGCCAGGCGGGTTCGGAGGGGGCATTGTGGCGAGCTGTTTGGTGGGCCAGCCCATCGCCTCTGAGCAAGCGCTGCGGCCCGGTGGGCGCAGCCGCCGGCTGCGGCGCCGCGACTTGCGGCGGAGTGTATGCGCCCTTGGCGGTCGGCGTCAATCGACGTGATGCCCGGCTCCGCCTTGCGGCGGCGGGCTTGGCGCTTGTCTCGCCAGCCTCTGCCGGAGTGCGCGCGACGCTTCATTGTGGTGCGCGCAGAGGGCGAGCCGCGCCCCGCGAAAGTGCGTGCCGACGATAAACAAGCTTTGCGGCGCTCGTTTCACGCGCTTTTGTGAGCTGGCACGGTGATTGCTTAGTACCCCTCGCTGGAAGAAATTTTTCCCGATTACCCCGTTTCCAACTTTCGAGGAGCAATCAGATGCTACGTCGCAATTTCGTGAAGACCGTTTCCGCCGTTGCCGTTAGCGCGGCTTTGGGGCTGAGTTCCTTCAACGCGCTGGCCGCCGAGACGATCAAGGTCGGTGTCCTGCATTCGCTTTCCGGGACGATGGCGATTTCCGAGACGGCGCTCAAGGAAACCGTGCTCATGGCCATCGCCGAGATCAATGCCAAAGGCGGCGTGCTCGGCAAGCAGTTGGAGCCGGTGGTCGTCGATCCGGCGTCGAACTGGCCGCTCTTCGCCGAGAAGGCGCGGCAGCTGCTCAGCCAGGACAAGGTGGCGGTGACTTTCGGTTGCTGGACCTCGGTGTCGCGCAAGTCGGTGCTGCCGGTGTACAAGGAGCTCAATGGCCTGCTCTTCTACCCGGTGCAGTACGAAGGCGAGGAACTCGAGTACAACGTCTTCTACACCGGTGCGGCACCAAACCAGCAGGCGATTCCGGCGGTCGAGTATCTGATGAGCAAGGATGGCGGTTCGGCGAAGCGTTTCGTGCTCCTCGGTACCGACTATGTCTATCCGCGCACGACCAACAAGATCCTGCGTGCCTTCCTGAAGTCCAAGGGTGTGGCCGACGCCGACATCATGGAGGAATACACGCCTTTTGGTCATAGCGATTACCAGACGATCATCGCCAAGATCAAGAAGTTCTCCAGCGAAGGCAAGCGTACGGCGGTGGTGTCGACCATCAACGGCGACTCGAACGTGCCCTTCTACAAGGAACTGGGCAACGCCGGCATCAAGGCGACGGAAGTGCCGGTGGTGGCTTTCTCGGTTGGTGAAGAAGAGCTGCGCGGCGTCGATACCAAGCCGCTGGTCGGCCATCTGGCGGCCTGGAACTACTTCATGACCCTGAAGAACCCGGTCAACGACGGCTTCACCAAGGCTTACCGCGCCTGGGCGGTCAAGCAGGGTCTGCCGAACGCCGACAAGGCGGTGACCAACGACCCCATGGAAGCGACCTACATCGGCGTTTACATGTGGAAGCAGGCGGTCGAGAAAGCCAAGTCGACCGATGTCGACAAGGTCATCGCGGCGATGGCCGGGCAGACCTTCAAGGCTCCGTCCGGCTTCGATATCAAGATGGACGAGAAAAACCACCACCTGCACAAGCCGGTGTTCATCGGCGAGATCCGCGCCGACGGACAGTTCGATGTCGTCTGGAAGACCCCCGGCCCGGTCAAGGCGGCGCCGTGGAGCCCGTACATTCCGGGTAACGACAAGAAGAAAGGCGAGCCGGAAGGCAAGTGAGCGTCGTTTGCTGAATGCGTAAATAGTAGATGAGTGGTTGAGGGCACGGGCGGCGCGTATTGCGCAGGCCCGTGCCTGATCCTGGAGAGAGCATGCGTACGATTGGATTATTGGTTTTCGGCTGGCTGTTGAGCATGTCTTCTGCGCTCGCGGCGATTGACCCGGCGCTGCTCACGCCCCTGGCGTCCGCCGGCAACGACGCCAAGATCACCGCCATCACGGCCCTGACCGAGGGCGCGCAGCGCGAGGCGCTGCCGGTACTCAAGGCCATGCTCAAGGGATCGCTGGCGCTGGCCGGCGAGCGCGTGGTGATCGTCGATGGCGAGCGGGTGATCGATGCGGCGACCAATACCGCGATCCTCCCGGCGCCGGAAGTGACCGAGTCGATCGCCATCAACAACCGTCTGCGCCGCGAACTGACGTCGACCCTGGCGGCGCTGCGCCTGTTTTCCAGCGAACGCGAAGTGCGCTGGGAAGCGGCGCAGGAAGTGGCGTCGGGTGCCGACGCCGAGCTGCTGCCGCTGCTCGAAAAGGCGCTGGCCGCCGAAAGCGATGCCGAGATCAAGGCCACTCTGCAAATGGCGCATGCGCAGGGCAGCCTCGGTTCGAGCGACGCCGTCGTTCGCCTCGGTGCCGTGCGCCTGCTTGGCGACAGCGCTGATCCCAATCTTCTGCAGTTGCTCGCGCCGCTGACCGAAAAGCGCGATGGCAACTGGATCGAGCCGGACAGCGCGGTGCGCGCGGCCGCCGGCACCGCGATCCGTGCCATCGAAAAACGCCTGGCTTTCGCCGAGAACGTCGGGCGCGCCTTCACCGGTGTGTCGCTGGCCTCGATCCTGCTGCTCGCGGCGCTGGGCCTGGCCATCACCTATGGCGTGATGGGGGTGATCAACATGGCGCACGGCGAGCTGCTGATGGTCGGCGCCTACTCGGCGTGGGCGATGCAGAGCGTCTTCCAGGCCTATTTCCCGAATTTTCTCGACTGGTATCTGCTCGCCGCTATCCCGGCCGGTTTTCTCGCCGCGGCGCTGGTCGGTGTGCTCATGGAGCGCCTCGTCATTCGTCACCTCTATGGGCGGCCGCTGGAAACCCTGCTCGCCACCTGGGGCATCTCGCTGTTCCTGATCCAGGTCGCACGTACCGTCTTCGGCGCCCAGAACGTCGAAGTCGCCAATCCGGTGTGGATGGCCGGCGCCGTCGAGGTGCTGCCGAACCTGCTGCTGCCGTGGAACCGGATCATCATCATCGGTTTTTCGATTGCCGTGCTGGCTGCCATGTGGTCGATCCTCAATCTCTCGCGGATGGGCATGTTCGTGCGCGCGGTGACCCAGAACCGGCCGATGGCCGGCTGTGTCGGCGTGCCGACCGGGCGTATCGACACCATGGCTTTCGGCCTTGGCGCGGGCATCGCCGGGCTCGGCGGCGTGGCCTTGTCGCAGATCGCCAACGTCGGCCCGGACATGGGCCAGGGCTACATCGTCGATTCCTTCATGGTTGTCGTGCTCGGCGGCGTCGGGCAGCTCGCCGGCGCGGTCTGGGCGGCGCTCGGTCTCGGCGTGCTGACCAAGTTCCTCGAAGGCTGGACCGGCGCCGTGGTTGCCAAGATCGCTGTCCTGGTGATCATCATCATCTTCATCCAGAAGCGTCCGCAGGGGCTGTTCGCCCTCAAGGGCCGCTTCGTCGAGTCGTGAGGGAGCATCCATGAGTTCTTCGTCTGCCCGCACGCCCTTCATCGTCCGCCTCGGGCGTAGCTTCGACGCGCGCAGCTGGCTGCTGGTCGGGCTGTTCGCCGCCTTCGCGCTGGTCGCGGTGCCGGTCATGCACCTGCTGCTGCCGCCCGAGAATCCGCTGCACCTGTCGACCTACTTCATCACCCTGACCGGGAAGATTCTCTGTTATGCGATTGTCGCCGTGGCCATGGATCTGATCTGGGGTTACGGCGGCATCCTCTCGCTCGGCCATGGCCTCTTCTTCGCGCTCGGCGGCTACACCTTCGGCATGTACCTGATGCGCGAGATCGGTCGCGACGGCAGCTACCAGAGCGACCTGCCCGACTTCATGGTCTTCCTGGACTGGCAAGAGCTGCCCTGGTTCTGGACCGGCAGCGAGCACTTCCTGTGGGCCGTGCTGCTGGTACTGATCGTGCCGGCGCTGATCGCCTTCATCTTCGGCTACTTCGCTTTTCGCTCGCGCATCAAGGGTGTCTATTTCTCGATCATCACGCAGGCCCTGACCTACGCGGCGATGCTCCTCTTCTTCCGCAACGAGACCGGTTTCGGCGGCAACAACGGCTTCACCGACTTCAAGCGCATCCTTGGCTATTCGATCACCGCGCCGGAAACGCGGGTGGTGCTTTTCGGCCTGTCGGCGCTGGCCCTGATCGGCACCCTGTTGCTGGCGCGCTTCCTGGTGACCTCGAAGTTCGGCCGCATCCTGACGGCGATCCGCGATTCCGAATCGCGCGTCATGTTCATCGGCTACAACCCGCTGTGGTACAAGCTTTTCGTGTGGACCCTGTCGGCCATGCTGTGCGCCATCGCCGGGGCGCTCTACGTGCCGCAGGTGGGGATCATCAATCCCTCCGAAATGGCGGTTGCCAACTCCATCGAGATCGCCATCTGGGTCGCCGTCGGCGGACGTGGCACGCTGATCGGCGCGGTCATCGGCGCTTTCATCGTCAACCTCGCCAAGAGCTGGTTCACGGTCAGCTTCCCCGAATACTGGCTGTTCTTCCTGGGTACGCTGTTCATCGTCTCGACGCTGTGGTTGCCGCAGGGTGTCGTTGGCCTCTACCGGCGGCTGCGGGCTGGAACAGGGGGGGCGCAGGATGGTCAGCCGGCCGCGGCGCAGGTGGCATCGCTTGCTGCCGTCGCTCCCGTCGCTGCCGCCGCTGCCGTCAGCAAAGGAGCGGGCGCATGAACGCGACGAATGCGATGAACGCGATGAACGCGACGAACGCGACGAACGCGAGTGAGCTGCCAGTCAGCGACAATCCGGACTGGGACAGCGGTACTGCCGAGCTCGGGCATATGTACAGGCCGGGCGAGCTCGACCTGTCGCACAAGGTCGTTCTCTATCTCGACGAGATCACGGTCAGCTTCGACGGTTTTCGCGCCCTCAACAAATTGTCGCTGACCATCGACGCCGGTGAGCTGCGTTGCATCATTGGGCCGAACGGCGCCGGCAAGACGACGATGATGGACGTCATCACCGGCAAGACGCGGCCTGACGAAGGCCGCGCTTTCTTTGGCCAGACGCTTGATCTGACGCGCCTCTCGGAACCCGAGATCGCGCATCTCGGCATCGGCCGCAAGTTCCAGAAACCGACCATTTTCGAGAACCACACGGTCTTCGAGAACCTCGAGCTGGCGATGAAGACGGACAAGCGCGTCTGGCGCAGCCTGCTGGCGCAGCTCGATTCGGCGGCCGGCGACCGCATTGCCGAAACGCTGCAGACGATCCGCCTCGGTGCTCACGCCGACCGCCTGGCCGGCCTGCTTTCGCACGGCCAGAAGCAATGGCTGGAGATCGGCATGCTGTTGATGCAGGAGCCGAAGCTGCTGCTCCTCGACGAACCGGTGGCCGGCATGACCGACGAGGAAACCGAACGCACCGGCGAACTCTTTCTGACCCTGGCCGGCAAGCATTCGCTGGTCGTCGTCGAGCACGACATGGCTTTCGTCAAGCAGCTCGGCGGCAAGGTCACCGTGCTGCACGAAGGCAGTGTCCTCGCCGAAGGCGCGCTCGAGGAGGTGCAGGCGGATGCGCGGGTCATTGAAGTTTATCTGGGGCGCTGAGAATCCATGAGTGCATTGAACACCACGCTGAACGTCAGGAACCTCAACCAGTACTACGGCGGTAGCCACATCCTGCGCGACCTCAGTTTCACCGCCGAGGCCGGCAAGGTGACCACCATTCTTGGCCGCAACGGGGTCGGCAAGTCGACCCTGCTCAAGTCGCTGATGGGGATGGTGGCGACGAAAGGCGGCAGCATCGAGTTTGCCGGCCGCGATCTGAGTCGCAGCGCTTCGCACCAGCGGGTCAAGGCCGGCATCGGCTACGTGCCGCAGGGGCGCGAGATTTTCCCGCGCCTGACGGTACACGAGAACCTGCTGATGGGGCTCGCCAGTTGTCCGGGCAGTACGCCGATCCCCGAGCGCATCTTCGAGATGTTCCCGGTGCTGCGGCAGATGTTGCGCCGTCGCGGCGGCGATCTTTCCGGTGGCCAGCAGCAACAGCTGGCGATCGGCCGTGCGCTGGCCATGGGCCCCAAGCTGCTGATCCTCGACGAGCCAACCGAAGGCATCCAGCCGTCGATCATCAAGGACATCGAGCGCGCCATCCGGGCCCTGGCGCAAAGCGGCGAAATGGCCATTCTGCTCGTCGAACAGTACTATGATTTCGCGCGTTCCCTTGCCGATCAGTACCTGGTGATGGAACGGGGCGAGATCATCATGCGCGGACGAGGTGAAGACATGGATAAAGACGGGGTTCTCGCAGCCCTTGCCGTTTGATTGCGGCGCCGGCGGCAAGGGACGGTAGCGACGGTAGCGACGGTAGGGACGGGCAGGCCAGCGAGGAAGCGGCGCGCCCCGGCTGGCAGGCGCGGCTGGCGCTGGGTTTCGAGCGCCGCGGCGCGAACAGCGCGCTGGTGCAGCGCGAGCATTTCGGGCCCTTGCGCGTGCAGAAGGCGCTCTACCCGGAAGGTCCGGACGTTTGCCATGCGATTCTGCTGCATCCGCCGGGTGGCATCGCCGGCGGCGACAGCCTGGAGATCGCGGTCAATGTCGGTGCTGGCGCACGCGCGCTGCTGACCACACCGGGCGCCGGCAAGTGGTATCGTGCGGGCGGTCGGCAGGCGAGCCAGTCCTTGAGCGTGCGGGTTGGCGAGGGTGGCGTGGTCGAGTATCTGCCGCAGGAGACGATCGTCTTTGACGGCGCCGAAGCGCAGATGCAGACGCGCATCGAATTGGCTGGCGGTGCGCTGTTCTGCGGCTGGGAAATCCTCTGCCTGGGACGAACGGCGTCTGGCGAGCGCTTCAGTCATGGCCGTCTGGAACTGGCGACGCGGATCGAGAAGCAAGGGCAGCCGCTATGGCTGGAGCGCGGTCGGCTGCTCGGCGGCTCCTCCTGGCTGGCGGCTGCTCCCGGTCTCGCCGGCTTTCCGGTCAGTGCGAGCTTGCTGCTCGCCGGCCGGGCGGTCGAGCGCGACTGGCTGGCAGCCTGCCGCGCCTTGCCAGTGGCCGATGGCCTGCTGACCGGGGTGACCGCCTTGCCCGAGCTGCTCGTTGCGCGCTGTCTGGCGCCCGGTGCCGAGGCGGCGCGGGGATGGCTGCGCGAGGTATGGCAGCAATTGCGCCCGCTGGCGCTCGGCAAAGCGGCCGTCTTGCCGCGTATATGGAATACTTGAACCTTGAACGCCTGTATGCCGGACTGCCGGAATGCGGCAGCTGGATTGCGGCGTCACTCTCGCCCGCAGGTCATTGCGCGGAGGCGCAGCCGACGTGGCAAGCGAGAGGTTTTGCCTTGTGGGTGGTCGATGCGGCAGAAAAAGTGAGAGGATGGCCCTGGATTGCCGCGTCGGCTGCGCCTCCTCGCAATGACGGTGGGGGGCCAAATGTCAGGCACCATAAGCGTTGCGGGCAGTTTGCCGTGTCGCCGAAAGTCTCATCAATGATTCAGTATTACACCAGGAAGCCCGAGGAAGACGAATGGAACTGACGCCGCGAGAGAAAGACAAGCTGCTCCTGTTTACTGCCGCGCTGCTCGCTGAACGGCGCAAGGCGCGTGGGCTGAAGTTGAATTACCCGGAGGCGGTGGCGCTGATCAGCGCGGCGATCGTGGAAGGCGCGCGTGACGGGCGCACGGTCGCCGAACTGATGAGCTTTGGGACGACGATTCTGAACCGCGATGAGGTGATGGACGGCGTGCCCGAGATGATCCACGACATCCAGGTCGAAGCGACGTTTCCGGACGGCACCAAACTGGTCACCGTTCACCACCCGATCATCTGAGGAGGGGCCATGATTCCCGGAGAAATGCAGGTCCAGCCCGGCGAGATCGAACTCAACGCCGGTCGTCAGACGGTGCAACTGACGGTCGCCAACACCGGTGACCGCCCGATTCAGGTCGGTTCGCACTACCACTTCGCCGAAACCAATACCGCGCTGGTTTTCGACCGTGCGGCGGCGCGCGGTTTCCGGCTCGATATCGCCGCCGGAACGGCGGTGCGCTTCGAACCCGGGCAGACGCGCAGCGTGCAGTTGGTGGCGCTGGCCGGCCAGCGACGCATCTATGGTTTCAACGGTCTGGTCATGGGAGGGCTGGAATGAGCGTCAGGATTTCCCGGCAGGCCTACGCCGAGATGTTCGGGCCGACCGTCGGCGACCGCGTGCGCCTGGCCGACACCGAGTTATGGATCGAAGTCGAGGACGACTTCACGGTCTACGGCGACGAGGTCAAGTTCGGTGGCGGCAAGGTCATTCGCGACGGCATGGGGCAGGGCCAGCAAGTGGCGGCTGAAGTTGCCGATACCGTGATCACCAACGCCCTGATCGTCGACCACTGGGGAATCGTCAAGGCCGACATCGGCATCAAGGAGGGCCGCATCAGCGCCATCGGCAAGGCCGGCAATGCGGACATCCAGCCTGGCGTGAGCATCGCCATCGGCGGCAGCACCGAGATCATTGCCGGTGAGGGTATGATCGTCACCGCTGGCGGCATCGACGCGCATATCCATTTCATCTGCCCGCAGCAGATCGACGAAGCGCTGATGTCGGGAATCACGACCATGCTCGGCGGCGGCACCGGCCCGGCCACCGGTACCTACGCGACGACCTGCACGCCGGGGCCGTGGCATATCCAGCGCATGCTCGAGGCCGCCGACGCTTTTCCGATGAATCTCGGTTTCTACGCCAAGGGCAATGTCTCGCTGCCCGAACCGCTGCGCGAGCAGGTGCGTGCCGGCGCCATCGGTCTCAAGCTGCACGAGGACTGGGGAACGACACCGGCGGCGATCGACAACTGCCTGGCGGTGGCCGACGAGATGGACGTGCAGGTGGCGATCCATACCGACACCCTCAACGAATCCGGATTCGTGGAAACGACGCTGGCCGCCTTCAAGGGGCGGACGATCCATACCTTCCACACCGAAGGTGCCGGCGGCGGGCACGCGCCCGACATCCTGCGCGCGATTTCCGAGGCCAACGTCCTGCCGTCGTCGACCAACCCGACGCGGCCGTACACGGTGAATACCGTCGACGAGCATCTCGACATGCTGATGGTCTGTCACCACCTCGATCCGGCGATCGCCGAAGACGTGGCTTTCGCCGAAAGCCGCATCCGCCGCGAAACGATCGCCGCCGAGGACATCCTGCACGACCTCGGCGCGCTGTCGATGATGTCCTCGGACTCGCAGGCGATGGGTCGCGTCGGCGAAGTGATCATCCGCACCTGGCAGACGGCGCACAAGATGAAAGTGCAGCGCGGGCATTTGCCGGCACCGGCGGCCGCGGCCAACACCGGGGACGCGAGCGCCAACGACAACTTCCGCGTCAAGCGCTACCTGGCCAAATACACCATCAACCCGGCCATCACGCACGGCATCGGCCACCTGGTCGGCTCGATCGCGGTCGGCAAGCTTGCCGACCTGATTCTCTGGAAGCCGGCGTTCTTTGGCGTCAAGCCGTCGCTGATCGTCAAGGGCGGCATGATTGCCGCCGCCGCCATGGGTGACGCCAACGCCTCGATCCCGACACCGCAGCCGGTACACTACCGGCCAATGTTCGGCGCCTTCGGGAAGGCGCTGCGCACTTCCGTGACTTTTGTTTCGCAGGCGGCGCTGGATAATCCGGAGCTCGCTGCGCTGCAATTGAGCAAGCCGCTTTTTGCCGTCCGCGACACCCGCCAGGTGCGCAAGGCGGACATGGTGCATAACGGCGCGACGCCGAAGATCGACGTCGATCCTGAAACCTACGCCGTACGCGCCGATGGCGAGCTGCTGGTCTGCGCGCCGGCGAGCGTCCTGCCGATGGCGCAACGCTATTTCCTTTTCTGAGCCGAGCATGCTTTTTGCCGAATCCTTTGCCGATGACCAGACTCCCGCCAGCGATCGCCTGGTGCTGCCTTACGATGTGCGCCGCAAGAGTCGGCAGCGGGTGACGCTGCTCAGCGGCGAGGAACTGGGCTATGTGCTGCCATCCGGCACCGTGCTCAAGCAGGGTGATCGCCTGCTCACCGGCAACGGCCTGGTGATCGAAGTCGAGGCGGCGCCGGAAGTGCTGCTCGAAGTGCGCACCGGCGACAGCCTGCTGCTCGGCCGTGCCGCTTACCACCTCGGCAATCGGCATGTGCCCGTCCAACTCGGCGAGCACTTTCTGCGCTTCCAGCCCGACCACGTACTGGCCGAAATGCTGGTCGGCCTGGGTTGCCCGGTCAGCGAGATCGAAAGTCCATTTGACCCCGAGGGCGGCGCCTACGGCGCACATACGCATGCCCATGCGCGTACGCACGGCTATCGTCCGCTGCCCGGCGCGGATGTCACGGAAGCCCATCATCCCGGCCACGGCCCGCACCGCTCGCCGGCCAAAATTCATGAGTTCAAGTGAGAACGTGTCAACGGGAGTCCTTGAATCCTTGAATCCTTGAGTCCTTGAATCCGTCACTGCCTCGTCTGCTGCAACTCGCCAGCCCGGCGCTGCCGGTCGGCGCCTACACCTATTCGCAAGGTCTCGAGTGGGCGGTCGAAAGCGGCCGGGTGCACGACCAGGGCAGCGCGCTGGCGTGGATTGCCGCTTTGCTGGACGAGGGTATCGGCTGCTTCGAAGCACCGCTCACCGCCCAGTTGCAGCGCGCCTGGGCAGATTCGCAGCATGGCGAAATCGCGCGCCTGAACGCCGACTTTCTGGCCAGTCGCGAGTCCGCCGAATTGCGCGCCGAGACTCTGCAGATGGGTTATTCGCTGCGCCGACTGTTGCATGAACTGGACGACTTTGCCGTGCCACCGGCTTTCGACGCGCTGGCAGAGCTTTCCTTCCCGGTCGGCTGGGCGCTGGCGGCCGAGGTCTGGAAAATACCGGTCGCCGATTCGCTGACCGCGTATCTTTGGTCATGGTGCGAGAATCAGGCCATGGCGGCGCTCAAGGCGGTACCGCTCGGGCAGACTGCCGGGCAGCGCATTCTGTTGGCTCTGGGTAGCCGCCTGCCGGCTGTCGTGGAGCGCGCGCTTGTCCTTCCCGAAGAACGCTGGAGTAACTTTGCTCCTGGCCTGGCGCTGGCCTGCAGCGGCCATGAAACGCAATACACGAGACTCTTCCGCTCATGAAAGAAAGTGTGAAAGAAAGTACCCCCAAGATGAACCCACGTCCCGCGCTGCGCATCGGTATCGGAGGCCCGGTCGGTTCCGGCAAGACGGCACTCACCCTGGCCCTGTGTCTGGCGCTGCGCGACAGGTACAGCCTCGGCGTGGTGACCAACGACATCTATACCGCCGAAGACGCGAAATTCCTCGTCCAGCACGCCGCGCTGCCGCAGGCACGCATTCTCGGTGTCGAAACCGGCGGCTGCCCGCATACCGCCATTCGCGAGGATGCGTCGATCAATCTCGAAGCCGTCGCCCGCCTGACGACTGCCTTTCCGGATATCGAGATCGTCTTCGTCGAGTCCGGCGGCGACAATCTGGCGGCGACCTTCAGCCCCGAACTCTCCGACCTGACGATCTACGTGATCGACGTCGCCGCCGGCGAAAAGATCCCGCGCAAAGGCGGCCCGGGGATCACCAAGTCCGACCTGCTGGTGATCAACAAAACGGACCTGGCGCCGATGGTCGGTGCGTCGCTGGAAGTGATGGACAGCGACAGCCGGCGCATGCGCGGCGCGCGGCCTTTCGTGTTCAGCAACATGAAGACCGGTGAGGGGTTGGCGGAGATCATTGCCTTCATCGAGGCGCGGGGGCTGTTGGGCTAGCGCAGCGTGGCCCTTGCGAGGCCACTTCCGGTGTGCCGGCAAGCAGCACGAAATCCTTGTGGTGCCTGGAATGCACATCTTTCGCACCGCGCCTTTTGTCGCCACCCCCGGCACTTGTTTCCCCGCTCACCGTCATTGCGAGGAGGCGCAGCCGACGCGGCAATCCAGTGCCACCCTCTCGCCAGGCGCTTGCCGGACAAGGACGACCCAGCTTGTCCTTTGAAAGAAATCGCCTTAGTGTGAAAGTCGCGCAAGCGACTCACGAAACTCCCTTCTCCCCTTGCGGGAGAAGGGGCAGGGGAAGAGGGAAAACGGTCATGACTTTCATGATCTGGGGTGTATCGATTGTCATGACCGTTAGCTGCGGACCTTGTGCCAATGACGCCAGGCGAGCAGGATCAAGGTGACGGCGGTGAGCGGCAGGGCGAAGCTGCCTATCACCAGCGAGAAGCCGCTTTGCGCGGCGTGGCCGGCGGCGTTGAGCACCAGGTAGGTGGTGTAGGCCGCATAGTAGACGAGGAACAGCGCCCCTTCCCAGCGCGCGATCAGGTGGCCGGTAAAGAAGATGGGCAGGCAGGCGACGGCAACGACGACCATCACTGGCAGGTCGAAGGCCATCAAGGACGCTGGCACGAGCAGATCGCCCGGGGCGATGCTGGCGGAGATGCCAAGCACGGCGAGGATGTTGAAGATATTGCTGCCAACCACGTTGCCGACGGCGATGTCGCGCTGGCCGCGTACCGCCGCCGTGATCGAGGTCGCGACTTCAGGCAGCGAGGTGCCGATGGCGACGATGGTCAGTCCGACGACCACTTCGCTCATCCCCAGGCGCCGGGCCAGGGTGACCGCGGCTTCGACCAGCCAGTTGGCGCCGAGTACGAGCAGCACAATTCCGGCCGCGACCAACAGGAGCTGCGCCAGCCAGTGAGCGTCCCAGGCGTGGCTGTCGACGGGCGGGAGCTCGGACACGAGCGGCGCGCCGGCACGGCTCTCGCGGCGGCTCTGGCGGATGACCAGGAAAGTGTAGGCGAGCAGCAGGCTGACCAGCAGCAGGCCGTCGCCACGGCTGATACCCCCGTCGCTGGCGAGCAGCCAGAGCAGCAGCGAAAGAGCGACCATCATCGGCACTTCCTGCTGGATCAACTGCCGATGCACCAGCAAGGGCGCGATCAGGGCGGATAGGCCGAGAATGAACAGGACGTTGAAAATATTGCTGCCGACCACGTTGCCGAGCGCGATGTCGACCTGGCCAGACCACGCGGATTGCACCGACACCGCGAGTTCGGGCGCACTGGTCCCGAAGGCGACCACCGTCAGCCCGACCACCAGCGGCGAGATACCGAACGACAAAGCGAGTTTCGAAGCGCCGCGGACCAGCAGTTCGGCGCCGACGATCAGGGCGATGAGACCCGGGATGAACCAGAGCATGTGATGTTTTCCGTGTGTTTGATGGGCGTAGTCGCCGGCCAGCGCGCAGGCCGCCAGCGCTGGCGCCGCCCCTTGACCGCGCGCAAGCCGGCTCCATGGCGGGTGGCGCGGCGATCATCGCACGCCCGTCAGTTCGACTCAAGCGCGCGTCCGCGATGCAAGTGCCGGCAAAAAGTGCACAATGACCGCTTCACTCGCCTTCGGAAACACTACATGTCGTTCCAGCCACGCGTTCTTGTCTGCCTGGCTTCCGAGCAGATCATGCAAAACACTCTGCCGGCACTGCGCTTGCGGCCGGCTCAGGTGGTCATCGCTGCCAGCGATGCCGAGCCGGCATGCCAGGGTGCGTTGCAGGTCAGTCGCGTTCTGCGTGAAGCAGGCTGGGCGGAAGATGCGGTGCGTATCGTTCGCCACACGCCCGACCACGACCTCGGGCGCATCAGCAGCTACGCTCGCGAACTGGCGGCGTCGCTGGGCCGCGAATTCCCTGCTTGGCCGATCGACCTCAATGCCAGTGGCGGGACGAAGGTGATGTCCTTCGGCTTTCTCGGGGCCTTTGCCGGCCTGGGCGATGCCTGGTACTGCGATACTCACCACGATCTGCTCGAGCCTCTGGGTGGCGGCGAGCCGCTGTCCTTGCCGCCGGACATGCTGCGCCTGAGCGACCTCTTGCAGATGCAGGGTTACCGCGTCGTCGCCGATCCCACCTGGGGCGCCGATTTCGCCCTCGCCGCCGCCGCGCGTGCTTTTCTGACCGAGCATCTGGCGTGTTCCGCTGCGCAGCTCGGCGGCTTCTTCGGTTACGTCAACCGGTTGACCCGCGAAGTTCTGCCAAAGACGCGTCCGGATGGCATGGTCATCCGTCCGTTTCAGAGCGAAATCGTCGCCGAACGGCCGCTCTTCGCCAATCACCACCAGCTTGCCTGGGCCTTCGAACAGGCTGGTATCTGGCACTGGGACGGCGACTGTCACTTCGCTTTCGGCAGCGAGACCTTGACCCGCTACGCTGGTGGCGGCTGGCTTGAGGAATGGGTCTGGCTGACGCTCGCTGGCTTGCAGGCCGATGGCTTGATACCCGACGGCCACTGGGGCACCAATGTGCGCATCGACGCCGAGGGCGCACCGGAAGGCACCGGCAACGAACTCGACGCCGCGCTGGTGTGGCGCAACCAGCTCCTGGTACTCGAATGCAAGACCGGCGTGCAGATCACTACCGAGGGCGGTAGTCAGGCCATCCTCAACCGTCTCGACAGCCTGCGTCGGCATGTCGGCGGGGCGATGGGCGAAACCTGGCTGCTCACCGCCAGGCGACTGCATCCCGGCACCGGTTCGGCGGCGCGCGAACGCGCCCGCGCCTACCGTATCCGCCTCATCGAACCCGAGCAACTGGCGGACCTGCGTAGCGATATCGAGCACTGGATGCATCTCGACGAGGCTTCCCCTGCGCGGTCGTGACGCCCGTTGGCGCTCTCTTGTCTAGCGGGCGGCGCCACCCGTGCCTAGCGGCGAGGTGAGGCAGCTGCTGGCGCCGCGCTGGCTTTTCGCAGGCGCTGGGCGCTGTGCTAGAATCCTGCCCTCGCGGATCCGGCTGCTCGGGCCGCGCGATCCCTTCCGCGGCTGTTGCTGCCGCTGGTCGCAGATCCCGCTTTTCCATTTTTGTGCTGGGGTTGCCTTATGCCGGTTGTTACACTGCCTGACGGTTCGCAAAGAGAGTTCGCACAGCCGCTGACGGTTGCCGAAGTCGCGCAGAGTATCGGCGCCGGTCTGGCACGCGCCGCGCTTGCCGGCAAGGTCGACGGGCGTCTGGTTGACACCTCGTTCCTGATTGTCGGCGACGTGCAGCTGGGCATCATCACCGAGAAGGATCCCGAGGGCCTGGAGGTGATTCGCCACTCGGCCGCACATCTGATGGCCTACGCGGTCAAGGAGCTTTTTCCGGAGGCGCAGGTGACCATCGGGCCGGTCATCGAAAACGGTTTCTACTACGACTTTGCCTACCAGCGCCCGTTTACCAACGACGATCTGGCGGCCATCGAAAAGCGCATGGGCGAGCTCGCCAAGCGCGATATCCCGGTCGAGCGGGAGGTCTGGGAGCGCGCAGCGGCGGTGGCTTTCTTCCAGTCCATCGGCGAGCGCTACAAGGCCGAGCTGATCGAGGCCATCCCCGAGGGGCAGGAGGTATCGCTCTATCGCGAAGGCGATTTCGTCGACCTCTGTCGCGGGCCGCACGTGCCGTCCACCGGCAAGCTGAAAGTGTTCAAGCTGATGAAGCTGGCGGGTGCCTACTGGCGCGGTGATCATCGCAACGAACAGCTGCAGCGCATCTACGGTACGGCGTGGGCCAGGAAAGAGGACCAGGAAGCGTATCTGCATATGCTCGAAGAGGCCGAGAAGCGCGACCACCGCAAGCTCGGTCGGCAACTTGACCTGTTTCACCTCCAGGAAGAGTCACCAGGAATGGTTTTCTGGCATCCCAAGGGCTGGACGATCTGGCAGGAAGTTGAGCAGTACATGCGTCGTTTGCTCGGCCGGCACGGCTATTGCGAAGTGAAGACGCCGATGATCATGGATCGCTCCTTATGGGAGCGCTCGGGGCATTGGGACAACTACGCCGAGCACATGTTCACCACCGCTTCCGAAAATCGCGATTACGCGGTCAAGCCGATGAATTGCCCCGGGCATATCCAGATCTTCAATCAGGGCTTGCGCAGCTACCGGGACCTGCCTTTGCGTCTGGCCGAGTTCGGTTCCTGTCACCGCAACGAGCCCTCAGGGGCTTTGCACGGCATCATGCGCGTACGCGCTTTCGTGCAGGATGACGCGCACATTTTTTGTACGGAAGCGCAGGTGCTGCCCGAGACGGAAGCCTTCATCGACCTTTTGGAGAAGGTCTATGCCGATTTCGGGTTCACCGACATCATCGTCAAGCTATCGACGCGTCCAGAAAAGCGGATTGGTTCCGACGCCCAGTGGGACCGCGCCGAGGCCGCCCTTGGCGAAGGGCTGAAGGCCAAGGGTCGGAGCTTCGAGGTGCAGCCGGGCGAGGGCGCTTTCTATGGCCCGAAGATCGAGTTCTCGCTGAAGGATTGCCTTGGTCGTGTCTGGCAGTGCGGCACCCTGCAGCTCGATTTTGCCTTGCCCGAGCGCCTCAATGCGCATTATGTCGGCGAGGACAACGATCGGCATGTCCCGGTGATGCTGCATCGGGCAATCCTCGGTTCGCTGGAACGTTTCATCGGCATTCTCATCGAGAATTATGCTGGTGCAATGCCATTGTGGCTGTCGCCGACGCAGGCGGTGGTGCTCAATATTTCGGAGAAGCAGGGCGCGTACGCTGAACAGGTGGCGGCGACGCTGCGCAATGCCGGCCTGCGCGTCGAGGCGGATTTGCGCAACGAAAAAATTACCTATAAAATACGAGAACATAGCTTGAACAAGCTGCCCTACCAGATCGTCGTTGGCGACAAGGAAATGGCAGCGAACCTGGTGGCCGTGCGCACACGCGGAGGTCGGGATCTCGGACAAATGTCGATCGAGGCTCTGACTGGGCAACTTCTGGATGAAGTGGCCGCGCGAAGTGGTACGGCTTAACTTCTGTAGACACAAGGAGCGGAACCATCGCACTGCAAAAGGCGCAACGCATTAACCAAGAGATCAATGCATTAGAAATCCGGCTCATCGGCGAGGATGGCGAGGCATTGGGGGTCATGAGTTCCAGGGAGGCACTGTCGCTGGCTGAGGAAGCGGGGCTCGATCTGGTCGAGATCGCTCCGATGGCGCGACCGCCGGTTTGCCGGATTGTCGATTTTGGCAAGTTCAAGTACCAGGAGCAGAAGCGCCAGCACGAGCAGCGACAGAAACAGAAGCAGGTGCAGGTCAAAGAGGTCAAGTTTCGCCCCGGTACCGACGAGAACGACTACCAGATCAAGCTGCGTAACATGACGCGCTTCCTGGACGAAGAAGACAAGGTCAAGGTCACTTTGCGCTTCCGCGGTCGAGAAATGGCGCATCAGGATATCGGCATGCGCCAGATCGAGCGTATCAGAGGTGATTTGCAGGAAATGGCGGTGGTCGAGCAGATGCCGAAGATGGAAGGGCGGCAGATGGTCATGGTGCTGACGCCGAGCAAGAAGAAATCGTCGTAGAGGTAGATGTAGAAGCAGGTCCTGATACAAATCCTGGTAGCAAAAACAAGTGCGGTCGGGTCGAAAGTGCTCCCGTCGGGAGACACCTGGCAGCATGTTTATAAACGGAGCATGAAATGCCCAAAATGAAGACCAAGAGTGGAGCAAAAAAACGCTTCACGGTCAGCGCCAGCGGCCGCATCAAGCGCGCGCAGGCGTTCAAGCGTCACATTCTGACCAAGAAAGACACCAAGACCAAGCGCCAGTTGCGCGGGACGACCGAAGTTCATGCAGCTGACAAGGCCATGGTTCGTTCCATGATGCCTTACGCTTGAGGAGATAAGAGATGCCCCGAGTCAAACGCGGTGTAACCGCGCACGCCCGCCACAAGAAAATCCTCGCCCTGGCCAAGGGTTATCGCGGTCGCCGCAAGAACGTCTATCGTGTCGCCAAACAGGCGGTGATGAAGGCCGGTCAGTATGCCTATCGTGACCGTCGCCAGCGCAAGCGTCAGTTTCGCAGCCTCTGGATTGCCCGTATCAACGCCGCGGCCAGAGAACTGGGCATGAAGTACAGTACCTTCATGAATGGCCTCAAAAAGGCGCAGATTGAGGTGGATCGCAAGGTGCTCGCCGATCTGGCTGTTTTCGACAAGCCGGCTTTTGCCGCTCTGGCCGTGCAGGCCAAGGCCCAGCTCGACGCCTGAGCTCGACCCGTGTCAAGAAAGGAGGCGCTAGCCTCCTTTTTTTCGGTGAACCATGCATAACTTCGATCAAATAGTCCAAGCCGCGTCGGCCGCCTTTGCGGCGACCGACGACTCCGACGCCCTCGAGCAAGTCAAAGCCACCTATCTTGGCAAGAGCGGCGAGATTACCGCCTTGCTGAAAGGCTTGGGCAAGCTTCCCGCCGACGAGCGCAAGAGCGTCGGTGCGAGCATCAATCGTGCCAAGGACGCCGTCGAAGCAGCGCTCAACGGGCGCCGCGAAGCGCTGCGCCAGATGGCGCTGGCCGCGCGCCTGTCTGAAGAGGCGCTGGACGTGACCCTGCCGGGTCGAGGACAGTCGCGCGGTGGCCTGCATCCGGTCACGCGGACGCTGGAGCGCATCGAGTCGCTGTTCGCCTCGATCGGTTTCGAGGTTGCCGATGGGCCGGAAATCGAGGCCGACTTTCAGAACTTCACGGCGCTCAATACGCCGGCAGATCACCCCGCCCGTTCGATGCACGATACTTTTTATTTGCAGGACGAGTCCGGGGGCGTTGCCGAGAACGTCTTGTTGCGCACCCATACCAGCCCGATTCAGGTGCGCTACATGCAGGCCCATGTCGCCCGCTTTGCCGGCGCAGAAACGATGCCGGAAATCCGCGTGATCGCGCCAGGGCGTGTCTATCGCGTCGATTCCGATGCCACGCATTCGCCGATGTTCCATCAGGTCGAAGGGCTGTGGGTCGGCGAGCGGGTCAGCTTTGCCGACCTGAAGGGTATTATCGGTGACTTCCTGCGCCGCTTTTTCGAGAGCGACGACCTGCAGGTGCGCTTCCGCCCGTCATTCTTTCCCTTCACCGAGCCGTCGGCAGAAATCGACATGGCCTTCATGAGCGGTCCGCTGAAAGGCCGCTGGCTGGAGATTGCCGGTTGCGGCATGGTCCATCCGAACGTCTTGCGCCACGTCGGCATCGACCCCGAGAAGTACATCGGCTTTGCCTTTGGCATGGGACCGGACCGGCTGACGATGCTGCGTTACGGTGTCAATGACCTGCGCCTGTTCTACGACGGCGATCTGCGCTTTCTGCGCCAGTTCGTCTGACCGTGGCCTGTGATCCTGCCGCCGACCATGCCTTCTCCTGAGTTCTCGCGTTCATGAAATTTTCAGAATCCTGGCTTCGTAGTTTCGTCGACCCGGTTTGTTCGGGTAGCGAATTTTCGCATCTGTTGACCATGGCTGGTCTCGAAGTGGAGGAGGAGGAAGCGGTCGCTCCGGCCTTCGACAAGGTGCTCGTCGCGCAGGTGCTCGCAGTCGAAAAGCATCCTGATGCCGATCGCCTCAATGTCTGCCGTGTCGATATCGGTTCGGGCGAAACGCTGCAGATCGTTTGCGGGGCGCCGAACGCGGCTGCCGGGATCAAGGTGCCGTGCGCGCTTCCCGGTGCCGAACTGCCGGGCGGCTTCACGATCAAGGTCGCCAGGGTGCGTGGCGTGGCCTCGGCAGGCATGCTCTGCTCGGCGAAGGAACTCGGCATCGCCGAAGACGCCGCCGGCTTGCTCTTGCTGAGCAGCGATGCGCCGGTGGGCGAGGATATTCGTCACCATCTCGATCTCGATGACCGCTTGTTGACCCTCAAGCTGACGCCGAATCGGGCCGACTGCCTGTCGCTGGAAGGTGTCGCCCGCGAGGTCGCCGCACTGACCGGAACGCTGGCGCGATTTACGCTGGTCGATGCTGTCGAGGTGTCCATCGCCACTGCACGGGCCATTGTTCTCGATGCCCCGGAAGCTTGCCCACGCTACTGCGGGCGGGTGATCACCGGCGTCGACGCTGCGGCGCCGACCCCGACCTGGATGAGTCGCCGCCTCGAGCGCAGCGGTATTCGGCCGATTTCCGCCGTGGTCGATATCACCAACTACGTGATGCTCGAACTCGGCCAGCCACTGCACGCTTTTGACAACAGCCGCCTGCACGGCGCCATTCACGCGCGCATGGCGCTTGCGGGCGAAAAGATCACCCTGCTCAACGAGCAGACCCTGGAGCTGCAGGACGATGTGCTGCTGATCGCCGATGAGCAGCGGCCGCTGGCGATGGGCGGCGTGATGGGTGGCGAGGAAAGCGGCATCAGCCTGGCCACCAGCGAGTTATTCCTCGAGTCGGCTTTCTTTGCGCCGACGGCGATCGCCGGTCGCGCGCGTCGTTACAGCTTTGTTTCCGACGCCTCACATCGTTTCGAGCGCGGCGTCGATTTCGGCGGCACGCGGCGCGCGCTCGAACGCGCGACGCGTCTGGTCCTCGATATTTGCGGTGGTCAGGCCGGGCCGGTGAGTGAAGCGTTGGCGACCCTGCCCGAGCGCCACGAGGTTCGCCTGCGCCCGGCGCGCGTCGCCAAGGTGCTTGGCGTAGCACTCGACGGCGAACAAATCAGCGCCCTTTTTTCGCGTCTCGCGCTGCCATTTCGCAGGCAAGCCGACGACTTCATCGTCACCCCGCCGAGCTACCGCTTCGACATCGAGATCGAGGAAGACCTGATCGAAGAGCTGGCGCGCCTGCACGGCTATGAGAACATCCCGGCGACATCGCCGACGGGCTTGCTGGCGATGTTGCCACAGACCGAGCAGGCACGACCCCTGGCGCGTGTGCGCCAGATCGTTGCCGATTGTGGCTATCAGGAGGTGGTCAACTTCGCTTTCGTCGAAGAGGCATGGGAGCGTGATTTTGCCGACAACAGCAAACTGATTCGCCTGGCCAACCCGATTGCCAGTCAGCTGAGCGTCATGCGCTCGACCTTGATCGGCGGTCTCGTCGCCAACGTTGCCAGCAACCTCAAGCGGCGACAGGCGCGGGCTCGTTTTTTCGAGACCGGGCGATGTTTTTTCCGCGACGCCCAGGGCGAACCGGTGGCCGGCTTTCGACAGCCGTGGAAACTCACGGCACTGGCTTACGGCAGTGCTTTTCCCGAGCAGTGGGGCTGTGCCGCACGCAAGGTCGATTTCTTCGACATCAAGGGCGATCTTGAGCGCTTGCTCGCACCGCGCATTGCCCACTTCGAGGCGGCGCAGCATCCGGCCCTGCATCCCGGGCGCAGTGCGCGCGTCGTCGTCGATGGCCAGGCCATTGGCTTCGTCGGCGAGTTGCATCCGCAGTGGCAGCAGAAATACGAACTGCCGTTGGCGCCGGTCGTTTTCGAAGTCGATCTGGATGCTATAGTCATGGCCAGCCTGCCGCAATACACGGAGGTCTCGCGGCAACCACCGGTCATACGTGATATGGCTATCGTGGTCGATCAGAAACTGGATTTGCAGCCCTTGATCGACGGCATGATCGCCAGTCGTTCGGAAATTGTTCGTGAAATCAATCTGTTCGACGTCTATGTCGGGCCTGGGGTCGAGGCTGGCAAGAAAAGCCTTGCCTTCCGAATAATGATGCAAGATACTCGAAAAACATTACAGGAAGTCGAAGTCGAGGCCGCCATGCAGCATCTGGTGGGCTATCTGCAAACGACATTCGCGGCGCAGCTTCGGGTCTGAGAAAGGGAGGGTATGACGCTTACCAAAGCAGAGCTGGCCGAATTTCTGTTCGAGAAGGTCGGCCTGAACAAGCGCGAGGCCAAGGACATGGTGGAGGCTTTTTTCGAAGAGATCCGCAATGCGCTGGAACGGGGGGATGGCGTGAAGCTCTCCGGATTCGGCAATTTCCAATTGCGCGACAAACCGCAGCGGCCAGGCCGCAACCCAAAAACTGGCGAAGAAATCCCGATCACTGCGCGACGCGTGGTCACTTTTCATGCCAGCCAGAAACTGAAGGCCGAGGTGGAGCACGCTTATGATGGAAGCCAATCCTAGAGACATCGGCAATGAGCCGTTGCCGGCCATACCGGCCAAGCGTTACTTCACGATCGGCGAGGTGAGCGAGCTGTGTGGCGTCAAACCGCACGTGTTGCGCTATTGGGAGCAGGAGTTTTCGCAACTCAAGCCGGTCAAGCGCCGCGGCAACCGCCGCTACTATCAACACCACGAAGTGCTCTTGGTGCGCCGTATCCGGGAGCTTCTCTACAGTCAGGGTTTCACGATCAGCGGTGCTCGCAATCGGCTCGAAGATGACGAGCCGCAGGCCGCCAGCAGCGATTCGGTGATGAGCAACGAGGTGCTGCGTGCCGAGTTGCTGAGCATTGCAGAAATGCTGCGCCTTGAAGGGCACTGACGACGATTTCGGTTATAATTCGCAGCTTGTCGGGGCGTGGCGCAGCCTGGTAGCGCACTTGCATGGGGTGCAAGGGGTCCCGAGTTCGAATCCCGGCGCCCCGACCAAAAGAATCAAGAAGCTAGAGAAAAGCAAGAAACCGGCCTCGCGCCGGTTTTTTGCGTGCGCCGAGGAGCGTTCAGGTGCTCGCGCTCTTCGCGGCTTCCGGCGCTGCACCGCTTCGCTCGTCCCCTTGCCGGTGTCGCACCTTCTGCGCGCGCTTGGCGCGAGCGACCGCGTTATGGTTGTCGGCCGCATTCAATCGACCATCTTCGCCTGTTTCACCGGCACCCAGACCCTGAACCGCGTGCCTTCGCCCGGTAGCGAGTCAAGCTCGATGCGACCGTGATGCTTCTGGACAATATTGTAGGAAACCGACATTCCGAGCCCCGTTCCCTTGCCCACCGGCTTGGTCGTGAAGAAGGGTTCGAAAAGCCGCTTCTTCGTTTCCGCGCTCATCCCGAGACCGTTGTCCTGAACCTCCACCCACACCCACTCGTCCTGATGACCGGTCGCTAGCGTGATTGTGCCCATGCCCTTGCTTTCGTCCAGTGCCTGCACGGCATTGACGATGAGGTTCAAGAAAACCTGATTGAGCTGTGCAGCGAGGCACTCGACGGCCGGCAAGACGCCGTAGTTCTTGGCGACGGTGGCCTTGTACTTGACTTCGTTCCACACCACGTTGAGTGTCGAGTCCAGGCCGGCATTGAGGTCGGCATACTGCCAGTCGGATTTATTGACGTGCGAGAAATCTTTCAGATCTTCGACGATCTTCTTGATGCGCAGCAGTCCATCCTCGCTTTCCTTGATCAAATCGGGCAGATCCTCCTGCAGGAAATCAATATCCATGGTTTGCGTCAGGGCGCTGATTTTCTCGCGCAACTCGACATCGCCGATCTGTGTCGCGGCGCCCTGATAGGTCATGATCAGCTGCAGCATTTGTTGGCAGTATTTCTTGAGCGTCTGCAGATTTGAATTGACAAAGCCTACCGGGTTATTGATTTCATGTGCGATGCCGGCGGCAAGCTGGCCGATCGAGGCCATCTTCTCTGCTTGCAGGAGCTGGTTCTGCGCCGCTTCCAGCTTTACGATCAATTGCGCCTGGGCGTCCTTCTCCTGGTGCAGGGCGCCGATCGCGTCGTGCAGCTTGTGCTGAGCGATCGCCGTGTCGGTGTAGTCGAAGACCGTGCCGCAAACCAGCGCTACCTCGCCGCCAGCAAAGCGTATCGGCAGGAAAGTGACATTCTGGCGCATCTCGGCAAGGCCGCCGGTGATTGGCCGACTGTTTGCGAAGCGGAACAGATACGGCCGCAGGTTCCACAAGGTGAACGCGTTGTTGCCAAGGATAAAGACACTTTCCAGCTTCTTTTCTAGCCACGCTCGGGGCAGTTCCGGAAACATGGCGAACAGGTTCTGACCCAGCATGGCAGCGCTCGACTTGCCGCTATGGATGGCCATGAAGGTGTTCCAGAGCACGACCGTGGCACTGCGATCGACGGCGAAAATACCCACGTCGATGCGCTCGACCAGCGATTCGAGCAGCGCACGGGTCTCGCCAACCTGAGCGGCCGCTGTCACTCAGAGCTCCTCGATGAAGCGGTCAAGCGCCCGGCGCAGGGCGGCGACTGCGTCGTCCGGCATGAGCATCACCAGATGACTGCAGAAGGTCCGCTGCTCGATCCCGAAGCGCACCTCGACCAGGACTGCGCTGCGCGCGCTGATTTCATCCACCTGCAGGAGCTTGCCGGTGGCCACCTGGTCAGCGAGCAGGGAGGGCGCCGAAAAGCCGATCGCGGTGCGTAGTAGCTGCGCTATGCCGCCGAGGCAGGCGCCGACGAGAACGTTGCTGATGTCGAGCAGCAGCTCGAGGCTGGCCGGGCCGTCCAGGGCGTCATCGTAGCAAAGCAGCTCAGCCAGGTCGCCTGCCGAATGCCCGGAAAAAATGACGATCGCCTCGCCACGGAGTTCGCCAAGGAAGGCCTGGCGGACGGCCGAAGCGACGTCGCCGCCGACGAGCGCGGCCAATGCGGCGGGTATCCCGGCCGCCTCCACGGCGCTGATCCGTGGTACCGACAGCTCGACAAACTCGCCCAGGACCTTGGCAATCGAGGCGCCGGCCTGACCCATGCCGATATTCGCCACTTCCTGCAAAGCCTCGCGCTGCTCTTCGCTGATGCATTCTATGGTCATACCAGGAGCCCATATTCCTTGAGCACCGCCCTGACGCGCTCGGTATCAACCGGCTTTTTGATGAAGGCGATGGCGCCCATCGCGCGGACGCGCGCCTGCGCCGCCTCCTGGATGTCCGCCGAAACGACGATGACCAGACAGTTCAGGTCTTCGCTGCGCAGCGTTGCGAGGACCTGATAGCCGTCCATCTCCGGCATGGTCAGATCCAGGAACATCACATCGACCCCTCCCTGCCGGTAATGCGCCAAGGCGTCGCTGCCATTCGATACCTGCGTGACGGTGATGTCCCAATCGGGCGGCAAGGCTCGAATCAGCATTTTGCGCGCCATCGCCGAATCATCGACGACCAGAACCGAAACCGGCATTTTCGCTCCTCAACTTATTGGGCTGCTTCGTTCTTCGGCTGTTTTATGGGTACCCAGACCCTGATCCGTGTGCCTTGCCCGGGGGGCGAGTCCTTTGCTCATGCTGCGCCTGCTGTCCTTTCCGCGGATCGTGGCACGCAACAAGGACCGGTGCGGCAGCGACGACCGTTCGTCGGAAAATGCAGCGTTGCGCGCGGACGCCGCTCGCTGGTCGGTGGCGAATGATCATACGCGGCTTTGACCGACCCTGCGCGCCGCTTCGACGGCCAAAAGCGCCTGTTTACGGTCGCCGCCCCAGCGATAATTGCCGACATCACCATTCTCGCGAATGACGCGATGGCAGGGAATGAGAACCGCGATACGGTTGCGGGCCAGCGCCGAAGCGACCGCGCGTTGGGCGCGAGGATGCTCGATGCGCGCGGCCAGTTCTCCGTACGAGACCACCTCGCCCGGGGCAATGTCGATCAGCGCTTGCCAGACCTTGAGCTGAAAATTCGTACCACGGAGGAGAAGGTGCAGCGGTCGTTCGTCGCCGACCAGCGAGAAAACGCGTCCGATGCTGCTTGCCAGCGCTGCATCGTCGCGGAGCAGTCGCGCGTGCTGCCAATCGGCCTGCAGTTGCCGTATGGCGCCCGCATCGCCATCGCCATCGCCATCGCCATCGCCATCGCCATCGCCATCGCCATCGCCATCGCCATCGGCGTCGGCGTCGGCGTCGTCGGTGCTGTCATTGGCGTTCACGAACTGCAGATGGCAAAGGCCACGCGCGGTGCTGCCGGCAATGACCCGCCCGAAAGGCGTCGGCGCGAAGCCATAGGTGATCTGTAGCCCCTCGCCGAGGGAGCGCACTTCGCCTGGTGTTGCTGCGTCGCAGGCGACCATCAAGTCGTGCAGACGGCCGGGTCCGGAGAGTCCTGCCGCGTGCGCTGCGGCGAGCACGTCGTACTTGCCACGGAGCAGCGATCGGGCGTGTTCGGTGGTCAGGTATTGCAGAAAGCGCTTCGGCGAAATGCCGACCCAGACGCTGAACAGGCGCTGCAAATGGAAATGGCTCATGCCGACGTGTGCGGCGATCTCCTGCAGGCTGGGCTGGCTGGGGCGGCGCTGTTTGACGAAGCGAATTGCCCGGGCGACCGTTTCATAGGCGCGGCAGCGGGCGGCGAGCTCGTTCATGCCGTTTGCCCGCAGCGCCCGAGCAGGCCGGCGGTCAGTGCGATGCCGGTCAGGATCAGTGCGCCGCCGAGCAGGGTGTGCCAGCCGACAGCTTCGTCGAGGAATAGGGCCCCCCAGAGAACGCCGAAGACCGGGATCAGAAAAGTCACCGAAAGTGCGCGCGTCGGGCCGACATCGTCGATCAGGCGAAAATAGAGCAGATAGGCGGCGCCGGTGCAGACGATCGCCAGCAGCGAGACGGCTGTCCAGTCGCCGACATCGGGCGTCTGCCGCACAGGGGCCAGAAGGAACAGCGGCAGCAACACCAGGGTAGCCATCCACATGCTGCCGTGCGCATTGCCGAAGGGCGTCGCCAGGCCGGGTCGGGCCTTGGTGTAGAGGCTCGCCAGGCTGTATGAGAGCGGCGCGAGCAGCCCGGCGGCGACCGCCGGCCACTCAGCGCTGCCGGCCAGCGCGAGGTTCTGGCCAACGAGCACGCTGACCCCAGCCAGGCCGCAGCCGAGGCCGAGGGCGACGCTGCCGGTCAGCGGTACGCCCAGCCAGAGCGCGCCGATCGCTGCTCCGAAGAGCGGCGAAGTGGCGTTTAGAATCGCCAGCAGCGAGGCCGGCAGCGATTGCGCGGCGTAGGCAAAGAGGAGGAAGGGGAGCGCCGAGTTGAGGACGCCAATGCTCAGAAAGTGCTTCCACAGGCGGCCCATTCCCAGCGACTGTTTCAGGACGCGGGCGACCAGTCCGAGGAATACGGCGGCGATGCCGACGCGAAACATGATCAGCGCCACCGGACCGAAGGCCGGGACGCTGACGCGCATGAACAGAAACGAAGCGCCCCAGATCGCAGCGAGCAAGAACAGTCGGGTGATACTGGCAGCATTCATGCAGGGCTTTCGTAAGGAGGGGATGGGCTTCGATTGTCGTCTCGGCAGCGGCCCCTGGCCACCCGATTCTTGCGCATCGTGACGGCTGCGCTTGGCCGTGGCTGGCTACCTCCCGCCCTTGCTGCCTCCCTTGTCCCAGCCATAGCGAACGCTTCGCTGCCAGCGAGTGTCTGCCTGGCGCAGGGGATTCCCGGGTGGCGGGGAGGGCTGCCGCGCGGCTGCTTTCGCGCTGGGCGTCGGCAGTGGTTTGGCGGAACGGGCAGGCTTGTCGGTCATCGGGCTGGCTGCGGAGCGGCGGCTGAACGCTATGGTAGACTTTGCGCCTATTCTAACGCTCAAGAGAAAACCATGTCCGGCAACACCATTGGCACGCTGTTCACAGTGACTTCGTTTGGCGAGTCACACGGTCCGGCGATCGGCTGCGTGGTCGATGGCTGTCCGCCCGGGCTGGCCATTTCGGAAGCCGACATTCAGTGCCAACTCGACCGCCGTCGGCCGGGGACCTCCCGGCATGTGACGCAGCGCCGCGAGCCCGATCAGGTCGAGATTCTTTCGGGAGTCTTCGCGGGCCGCACGACGGGAACGCCGATCGGCCTGTTGATCCGCAATCAGGATCAGCGCAGCAAGGACTACGGCAATATTGCCGAGACCTTCCGGCCGGGACATGCGGACTACGTCTACACGCAGAAGTACGGTTTTCGCGATCATCGCGGCGGCGGTCGCTCGTCGGCGCGCGAAACGGCGGTGCGTGTCGCCGCCGGGGCAATCGCCCGCAAGTGGTTGGCCGAGCGTTACGGGGTCACGATCAGCGCCTGGATGAGCCAGCTTGGGCCCATCGAAATCCCCTTTCTCGACGCCGCGGCAATTGCCGGCAATCCCTTCTTCGCGCCGAATGCGGCGATTGTTCCGGAACTGGAGGATTACATGGATGGATTGCGCAAGGCGGGCGATTCGGTGGGCGCGAAGATCACCGTCGTCGCCAGCGCCGTGCCGCCCGGTTGGGGCGAACCGGTCTACGACCGCCTCGACGCCGAGATTGCCTACGCGATGATGAGCATCAATGCCGTCAAAGGGGTCGAGATCGGCGCCGGTTTTGCCAGCGTTGCCCAGCGCGGCAGCGAGCATGGCGACGAAATGACGCCGCAGGGTTTCCTCAGCAATCATGCCGGCGGAGTGCTCGGCGGCATCTCTACAGGTCAGGACCTGGTCGTCAGTGTGGCGATCAAACCGACCTCGAGCATTCGTTTGCCGCGCCGTTCCGTAGACTCTGCCGGCAACGCGGCCATGGTCGAAACGCATGGCCGGCACGATCCCTGCGTTGGTATCCGCGCAGCACCAATTGTCGAGGCGATGCTGGCGCTGGTCTTGATCGATCATGCCTTGCGTCATCGCGCCCAGTGTGCTGACGTGCGCTGCGCCACCCCGCGTATTCCTGGCACTGCAATCGATGCCGCGGCGAAGTGACGGCAGCCTGTGGCTCTGGTTATAATCACATGGTCTGGTCGCGCATCGGGCCGGCCGGGATAAGCGAGAGGCTAGGATCATGCAAATTGAGCACCACGACCTGCACCACGAGTTCCCCGAGTACCTGGATTCGATTCACGCCCTGAAAGCTTCGAGCGCGCCGTTTGGCGAGATGTATGACGAATACCATCAACTGACGCGCGAGGTCGAGCGTCTCGAGGAAGAAGACCTGCCGGTCGGCGATTTCATCATCGAAACGATGAAGAAGCAGCGCGTACTGCTCAAGGATCAGATGTACCGGATGTTGGTCGCATTCAAGAACCGCGATTGAGCGATTGAGCGATTGAGCGATTGAGCGGCTGAGCAACCAAGCAATGGAGCCTGCGAGCCGCTAGCCGCCGGTTGCTGCGGCAGCATCCGGTAGAATTGCCGGATGCATGCTCTGCCCTACTGGCGTCTTTCCGGCTACTACTTCTTTTATTTCGCCTTCATCGGCGCGTTCTCACCGTATTTCGGGCTCTATCTTAAGTCGCTGTCGTTTTCGGCCTGGGACATCGGGCTGCTGATGTCCCAGATGCAGTTGATGCGCCTGTTCGCTCCCTATCTGTGGGGTGCGCTGGCCGACCGCCTCGGGCAGCGGGTGGCCATCGTCCGCCTCGCCGGCGTCCTTAGCCTGATCGGTTTTTCGCTCTTCTTTGCCGTGCGCAGCTTCGAGGCAATGCTGCTGGCGATGGCTTTGCTGGCCTTTTTCTGGAGCGCCGCGTTGCCGCTGGTCGAGACGCTGACCTTCGATCATCTGCGCGAGCAGCCGGCACGTTACAGTCGCATTCGGCTGTGGGGTTCGGTCGGTTTCATCGTCGCGGTGATGGGCACCGGAGCGCTACTCGACCGGCTGCCGCTGTCCGCGTTGCTGTGGGTAATCGCGGCAACACTGGCCGGAATTCTGATTTATGCACTGGCGGTTCCCGAGGCGCCGGCGCACGCAGCCAGCGATGCGCAGCTGCCGGTGGGTGAAATCCTTCGCCAGCGGCGCGTCAGGGCGCTTTTTGCCGCCTGCGTCGCGATGTCGGCGGCGCACGGCGCACTTTACGTGTTCTACTCGATTCACCTCGCCGAGCATCACTACAGCAAGTTCCTGGTCGGTTGCCTGTGGTCGCTCGGCGTTCTTGCCGAGATCGTGGTCTTTTTCTTCATGGTCGGCTTGCTGCGTCGCTTTGGCTTACGGACCATTTTGCTGCTCAGCTTTGCGGCCGCTATCGTACGCTTCCTGATGATTGGCTGGGCTGTCGACAGCGTGGCGCTGATCGTCATCGCGCAGTTGCTGCATGGCTTCACTTTCGGCGCCTACCATGCGGCGGCGATTGCCGCTGTCAATCGCTGGTTTCCGGGTCGCTCTCAGGCGCGTGGCCAGGCCTTGTATTCGAGCCTGTCGTTTGGCGCTGGAGGCTTGCTTGGCACTCTGCTCAGCGGTTGGGGCTGGGACGTTTGGGGGGCGGCTTCCACTTTCACCATGAGCGCGGCATTTGCGCTGCTCGGTCTGATCTTCGTCGCCGTCGGAGTCAAGAGAAACGATCTCGACGATCCTGGCGGCGGCCAAGCGGCGTCATTTGCCGCGTTGGCACAAACTTCTGGAGGTAAATGATGAGTATCCGTTCTGGCTGTCGTTACTGGCTTCTCGTGCTCGCAGTGTTCGTCGTCGCCGCTTGCGCAACGACCCGCACGACCAGCGCTGGCCGGGTTGGCGTCGATCGTGAGCAGGTGATGCTGGTTTCGTCGGACGAAGTCGATCGCTCCGCCGCCAAGGCTTACCAGGAGGCGATGCAGGCGGCGCAGAGCAAGAAGCTGCTCAATAGCGATGCGCAGCAGAGCGAGCGGGTGCGGGCGATCGCCAAGCGCTTGATCCCGGTGACCGCGGTTTTTCGCGCCGATGCGCCGGGCTGGCAATGGGAAGTCAATGTCGTCAGCTCCAAAGAACTCAACGCCTGGTGCATGCCGGGCGGCAAGATTGCGGTGTACACCGGCTTGATCGAGCAGTTGCAGCTTGGCGACGACGAACTGGCCGCGGTGATGGGGCATGAGATTGCGCACGCGCTGCGTGAGCATGGGCGTGAGAAAGCTGGCCAGTCGGCCGGCCTGGATGTCGCGGCAGCACTTGGCGGGGCCTTGATCGGTGCCTACTTCGGCGTCGATGCCGGCCTTGGCAAAAGCGTCATCGGCGGTGTCGGCGATCTGGCTTTCATGCGCCCCAACTCGCGCGCATTTGAGCAGGAAGCTGACCGCATCGGCGTCGAACTCGCGGCGCGCGCCGCTTACGATCCGAGTGCAGCGATCTCGCTGTGGGAGAAAATGGGGCGCGTCTCGGAAGGGCAGCCACCACAGTGGCTGTCGACCCACCCCTCGCACGACACACGCATCGCCGATTTGCGTGTTTATGTGCAGCGCGTGCAACCGTTGTACCTGGCGGCGCGCAAGTCGCGCTGAGCGTAGCGAGCAGCGGCGTTAGCCTAGCACTTGCCGGGCGTGCAAGCCAGCACTGACAGCGACCCGCGCGGTGTGACATAATTCTGCCCTCCATGGACCCACCGAGGCCGAACTTCGTCGGATCGTCGACCTATGCCGCAGACCTTGTACGAAAAACTTTGGCAGGACCACGTCGTCAACCAGCAAGCGGACGGAACGGCGCTGATCTATATCGACCGCCACCTGGTGCACGAGGTGACCAGTCCGCAGGCCTTCGAGGGCCTCAAGCTGGCCGGCCGCAAGCCGTGGCGCGTATCTTCGATTGTCGCTACGGCGGACCATAATACGCCCACCGAGCATTGGGATCGCGGCATCGAGGATCCCGTCGCACGCCTGCAGGTCGAGACCCTGGATGCCAATATCCGCGAAGTCGGGGCTCTGGCTTTCTTCCCGTTCAAGGATCCGCGGCAGGGGATCGTGCACGTGGTCGGTCCAGAAAGCGGCGCGACCCTGCCCGGCATGACCGTCGTCTGCGGCGATTCGCATACCAGTACGCACGGCGCTTTCGCGTGCATGGCGCACGGCATCGGTACTTCCGAGGTCGAGCACGTCCTGGCGACGCAGTGCCTGCTGCAGAAGAAGTCAAAAACCCTGCTGCTGCGTGTCGACGGGGTTCTCGGCAAGGGCGTCACGGCCAAGGATGTCGCGCTGGCGATCATTGCCCGTATCGGTACCGCTGGCGGGACCGGCTATGCTCTCGAGTTTGCCGGCAGCGCAATTCGCGGCCTGTCGATGGAAGGGCGGATGACGCTTTGCAATATGGCCATAGAAGCCGGTGCGCGGCTGGGCATGGTGGCCGTCGACGAGGTGACCATCGACTATCTGCGCGGTCGCCCCTTTGCTCCAAAAGCGGAGTTGTGGGAGCGTGCTGTCACCCACTGGCGATCGCTGCGCAGCGACGACGGCGCCGAGTTCGACAGCGTGATCGAGTTCTCTGCCGAGGACATCCAGCCACAGGTGAGCTGGGGCACGTCGCCCGAGATGGTGGTGGCGATCGATGGCAGCGTGCCCGATCCGGCGCAGGAGCCCGATCCCGTCAAGCGCGAAGGGATGCAGCGTGCGCTGGTATACATGGGGCTGGCCGCGAATGTGCCGATCCGGGAGATCCCGCTGGACAAGATCTTCATTGGCTCGTGTACCAATTCACGGATCGAGGATTTGCGTGCCGCTGCGGGCGTTGTCCGCGGCAAGAAAGTGGCCGGCAACATCCGTCTGGCGCTGGTCGTCCCCGGTTCGGGGCTGGTCAAGCGGCAGGCCGAGGAAGAAGGGCTCGACGAGATTTTCCGCGCCGCCGGCTTCGAGTGGCGTGAGCCCGGTTGCTCGATGTGCCTGGCGATGAACGCCGATCGCCTCGAACCCGGCGAACGCTGTGCGTCGACCTCGAATCGTAACTTCGAGGGGCGCCAGGGGGCCGGTGGTCGTACGCATCTGGTCAGCCCGGAGATGGCCGCGGCGGCGGCGATTGCCGGGCATTTCTGTGATGTACGTGAGTGGCTCTGACGGTCATGACAGGTGGAGACACCCAAAATCATCAAAGTCATGACCGTTTCCCTCCACTTGCAGTGCGCATTCCGGCTTGCACGCCGGAATCGTTCGCCGGGCAGGGAGCATGCTCCCTGAACTCCCCGCTTCACCCCCGGCCCTTCTCCCGCAAGGGGAGAAGGGAGGTTCGTGAGTCGCGTACGCGACTTTCACATTAAGGAGAAAGCATGAAACGCTTGATGCTGCTACTGGGGGCACTGGTCGCGACTGTTTTTCTGACCGCCTGCAACACCATGCAGGGCGTTGGCAAGGATATCTCCAAGGGTGGGCAGGCGATTGAAAAGGCCGCCAAATAGGGCCGCCATACAAGGAAGAGCATGGACAAGTTCGTTCGTCTTGAAGGCCTGGTCGCGCCGCTTGACCGGGCCAACGTCGATACCGACGCAATCATTCCCAAGCAGTTCCTGAAGTCGATCAAGCGTTCGGGCTTCGGTCCGAACCTGTTCGACGAATGGCGCTACCTGGACGTTGGTGAGCCTGGCAGGGACAACTCGCAGCGTCCGCTGAAGCCCGATTTCGTTCTCAATCAGCCGCGCTATCAGGGTGCACGGATTCTGCTGACGCGCAAGAACTTCGGTTGTGGAAGTTCGCGCGAGCACGCGCCATGGGCGCTGCTTGACTTCGGCTTCCGGGCGCTGATTGCGGAGAGTTTTGCCGATATTTTTTACAATAACTGCTTCAAGAACGGCATTCTGCCGATCGTCTTGCCGGCGGCCGAGGTCGACGCCCTGTTTGCGCTCGTCGAGTCGACGCCCGGCTGCCGGCTGCTGATCGATCTCGAGCAACAGCAGGTGCTCTGCCCGGACGGCCGCACTTTGTCGTTTGCCGTCGATGGCTTCCGCAAGGAGTGCCTGCTCAACGGCTGGGACGACATCGGCTTGACCTTGCGGCACGCCGAGCTGATCCGGGCCTTTGAAGAGCGGCGCCGAATCGAGCAGCCCTGGCTGTTCGCCTAAGGAAATGAACATGAAGATTTGTATTCTCCCCGGCGACGGGATTGGCCCGGAAATCATGGCCGAAGCGGTGCGCGTCCTGCAGGCCCTCGATCTCGATTGCGAGATGGAAGAAGCGCTGCTCGGTGGTGGCGCGGTCGATGCCACCGGTGATCCCTATCCGGAAGCCACGCAGCGCCTGGCGCAGGCCGCCGACGCGGTGCTGCTCGGTGCCGTCGGTGGCCCGCAATGGGACACTCTGCCGCGTGCGCAGCGTCCGGAACGCGGTCTGCTGGCCATCCGCAAGCAGCTTGGCCTGTTCGCCAACCTGCGCCCGGCGATCCTCTATCCGGAACTGGCCAATGCCTCGACGCTGAAGAACGAAGTCGTCGCCGGCCTCGACATCCTGATCGTCCGCGAGTTGACCGGCGACATCTATTTCGGGCAGCCGCGCGGCATCGAAATGCGCGACGTCGATGGTCGTCAGGAGCGTTTCGGTTTCAACACCATGCACTACAGCGAGAGCGAGATTCGCCGCATTCTGAGGGTGGCTTTCGCGGCGGCGCGCAAGCGCAGCGGCCGACTGTGCTCGGTGGACAAGATGAATGTCCTGGAAACGACGCAGCTATGGCGCGATGTGGCCATCGAGACGGCGGCCGACTATCCCGATGTCGAGCTCAGTCACATGCTGGTGGACAATGCGGCGATGCAGCTGGTACGCAATCCGAAACAGTTCGACGTCATCGTTACCGGCAACATGTTCGGCGACATTCTTTCCGACGAGGCGGCGATGCTCACCGGCTCCATCGGCATGCTGCCTTCGGCGTCTCTGGACGCCAATGACAAGGGGCTGTATGAGCCCTGTCACGGATCGGCGCCTGACATCGCCGGCAAAGGCGTGGCCAATCCGCTGGCCACGATCCTCTCGGCGGCAATGATGTTGCGCTACACTTTTACGCGCCATGACGCCGCCCAGCGCATCGAGAACGCGGTCAAGAAAGTACTTGCCCAAGGCTACAGGACGGCTGACATTCATGAGCCGGGAATGCGGCAGGTCGGTACCCGGGCAATGGGCGATGCGGTCCTGGCCGCGCTGCAGGTCGGGTGAGGGAAGTGATGGCGTGGAAATTTTCTTAGAGGTAGGCAAATGAACAAGGTAGGTTTGGTAGGTTGGCGCGGCATGGTCGGCTCGGTGCTGATGCAACGAATGCTGGAAGAAGGCGATTTCGAACACATCGAGCCGCTCTATTTCTCGACCTCTGCGGTGGGTGGCAAGGCGCCGCTGCTGGCGGGCAAGGACGCGGGCAGCCTGCAGGACGCGATGTCGATCGAAGCCCTCAAGCAGATGGACATTGTCATCACCTGTCAGGGCGGCGATTACACCAGGGAAGTCTTTCCCCGGCTGCGCGCGGCGGGCTGGAACGGTCACTGGATCGACGCCGCGTCGACCCTGCGTATGCAGGATGATGCGGTGATCATCCTCGATCCGGTGAATCGCGAGGTCATCGATGGCGCTTTGGCCAAGGGCGGCAGGAACTGGATCGGCGGCAACTGCACCGTCTCGCTGATGCTGATGGGCCTTGGCGGACTGTTCCGGCATGATCTCGTCGAGTGGGTCAGCGCGATGACTTACCAGGCGGCATCGGGTGCCGGCGCGCAGAATATGCGCGAGCTCCTGTTGCAGATGGGTGCCCTGTACGATGCGGTGAAGGGCGAGTTGGCTGATCCGGCGTCGGCGATTCTCGACATTGACCGCAAGGTGGCTGAAACGATGCGCTCGCCGGACTTTCCGACCCGCAACTTCCGTAATACGGCGCTCGCCGGCAGCGTTATCCCGTGGATCGATGCGGCGGTCGAAGGCGGGCAGTCGAAGGAAGAGTGGAAAGGTGGCGCCGAGGCCAACAAGATCCTTGGCCGCCCGCCGTTCCGTTCGCCAGGCAGTATTCCGGTCGACGGGCTCTGCGTACGTGTCGGCGCAATGCGTTGCCATGCGCAGGCCCTGACCATCAAGCTCAAGCGCGATGTGCCGCTCGACGAGGTCAATGCGATCATTGCGCAGGCGAATCCGTGGGTGCAGGTCGTTCCGAACGAACGCGAAATCAGCGAGTGCAAGCTGACTCCGGCGGCGGTTACCGGCAGCTTGACGGTCCCGGTCGGTCGCTTGCACAAGCTGGCAATGGGGGCGGACTACCTTGGCGCTTTTACGGTCGGCGACCAACTGCTCTGGGGGGCAGCCGAGCCACTTCGGCGCATGCTTCGCATTCTGCTTGACAACTGATTGAAGCGGCACGGAAAAACCGGCTCCCGAAAACCGGTTTTCGCCTTTCGCAGGGCCTCGATTCAGAAGCAAGTTTAGCTTGCATGGCTAACTCCATGATGTTATTTTAATAATCCCGATTTCGACGCTCAGGTGGCGCCGTGGCCAGAAAAATAAGTCAAACAGCAAGGAATCTCAGATTGCGGACATCGGTATGGGCGGTCGCGTCATCGCTGGCGCTGGCCACTCTCCCATTGGCCAGCGAAGCCGCCGGCCTGGGCCAGATGACCGTCTTTTCAGCGCTCGGTCAGCCTTTACGCGCCGAGGTGGAAATCTTTGCGACTCCCGACGAACTTGCGGAAATGCAGGCCAAGCTCGCTTCTCCGGATGAGTTCAAGCGGGCCGGCGTCGACTACTCGTCGACCCTGCTCGGCATCAGTTTTGCGATCACCAAAAACCCCCGCGGCCGCTCGGTCATCAAGCTGCGCTCCGCTCGCCCGATCAACGACCCCTTCGTCGACTTGCTCCTGGAACTCAACTGGGCCACGGGGCGCTTGGTTCGCGACTACACGTTTCTGCTCGATCCTCCCGAGTTTGCCGCCAAAGGAAAGGCCTCTGCAGTCCCCGCCCTGGTTTCCAGGCCGCTGGCGCCAGAGAGATCGACAAGCGAAGCACGTTTGCCCGAGGGCAGAGTGGCGCGACCGGTGTCGCCACCGCCCGTGCTGCAGGCCCAGCCCCTGGCACCGCCTGCGCAAGGGCCAAGCGGCGGCGGCACGCATCGCGTCGAACGCGGTGAAACGCTGAGCAAAATTGCCCGTGAAACCCGTCCTGAGGGAGTGTCACTCGATCAGATGCTGGTCGGTCTGTTCCGTGCCAACGAGGATGCCTTCGATCGCGGCAACATGAATCGCCTGCGGGCCGGCAAGATTCTCTCGATACCAGAGAAGAGCACTCTAGAATCGATCCCGCAGGGAGAAGCCAAGCGCTTGGTGATTGCACAGTCGTCGGACTGGAGTTCCTATCGCCGTAAACTTGCCTCGGCGGCAGCCGCTGCTCCCGCCGCTGAAGAAGAGGCACGGCAGCAAGCGTCCGGTAAGATCACGACCAAAGTCGACGACACTGCGGCGCCACCTGCTGAGCCCATGGATCAGCTGAAAGTCTCGAAGAGCGAACTCGCTGGCGGCAAGCCGGCGACGACCGCCAAGCGCAGCGACGAGGATCTGATCGCCAAGGAACAGGCGCTCAAGGAAGCCAACGAGCGTTTGGCAGCTCTTGAGCGGAACGTGGCCGAGTTGCAGCGGCTGGTCGAGTTGAAAAACCAGAGCCTGGCTGAGCTGGAGAAGCAGTCAGCTGGCCAGCCCGCGCTGGCAGCACCAGTTGCCGCCGCAGTTCCTGCTGCTGCCCCTGCGGTGGCGATGGAAAAGCCCGCAGAGCCACCCGCTCCGCCTGCCGTGAGCCGGCCGAGCGAAGTGCCCGCGCCGGCCGAGCAGAAGGCCGAAGAAGCTCGAGCTGAGAGCAAAGCGGCAGCGCCCAGCCCGGTCGAGCCGCCAAAACAGACAAGCGCGCCGAAAGCCAAGATTGTCTTGCCGCCGCCCGAAGAGCCAAGCTTCGTCGAAGGCTTGCTGACCAGTACGCCAGTCATGGCAGGCGGTGGTGGCATCCTCGCGCTGCTCGCCGCTTACTGGCTTGCCAGACGTCGCCGCCAGAGCGCGGCTGAGAGACCTCTCGATTCACAGACCAGCACGCTTGGAGCGAAGGGCGACAGCCTGATCGCCAACTCGGTATTCCGCAGTACCGGCGGGCAGAGTGTGGATACCTCGCACTCCATGGCGCAGACTGATTTCAGCCAGGTGGGTCCCGGCAGTATCGACACTGACGAAGTTGATCCGGTTGCCGAGGCTGATGTCTATATGGCGTATGGACGCGACGCGCAGGCCGAAGAGATTCTCCTGGAGGCTCGTCAGAAGGATCCAGGGCGGCTTACGATTCACCTGAAACTGCTCGAGATTTACTTTGGCCGCAGGGATGTCAAGCCGTTCGACGCCCTGGCGACGGAGCTGTTCAACGCTACCGGCGGCATCGGCAGCGAGTGGGGGAAAGCGGCCGAGATGGGCCTCCAGCTCGATTCTAGAAACGCCTTGTTTGGTTCGGCTGCGCAGGCGGAGCCCGCGCTGGCGACAATCGACTCCCGGCCGGCGGACGACGATGGCCTTGATCCCGGCGACAAAACTATCGCCATAGAGCGGCCCCTTGAAGAAGCTATGGCCTTCGAGTCGCCGTACGAAAAGACGATGGTCGTCGGGCGCGATGCGCCTGCTGCACACGCTGCAGCGTTCCCCTCGGACGATACGCTTGTCAAGCCGGCCGAGCCCAAGCCGGAGCCGTTGCTGGCGCAATCGCCAAAAGCAGCCGCAGTTGACGTCGAGGCGACGGCAGCAAGCTTGACAGCGATGACCGATCTGGCGGACCTCGATTTTGATCTTGGCAAAGGCGACGGGAAGCCACAGACGCCAGCACTTGCCGACGACGATTTTCTCGAGACGACGCTCTCTTTCCCGAACCCAGCAGCAGGGGATGCGCTTGATTTTGACCTGGCCACCTCCTTGCCGAAAGCGCCGAGATTGCCGGATGCCGAGTTTGACGACGCCGAACCTGATGCTCCGCCAACGCCGGTGGATGAAGTTGGCATGCCCGAGGAGACCATGCTGGTGGGAACCGGTTTTCGGGAGACGTCTTCGCAGCCCAGCGGGGGCTTCGACTTCGAGTTCGATCTGGGTCCCGAGGAGGCGGTCGACCAGCGCGCCGAGAGAAAAGAGTTGCCGCTGGATGAGCGTGAGGAGTTGCTCGATATCGGGACGGCGGGTGCCGACTCGCTGGAGTTCGATGTCATGCTGACCGAGTCGACCGTCCTTGGCGAGGGGATGCAACATCCCTCGTTCGACATGGCGTCAATCAGCCTGGACCTGGATTTGGACGACAATGACGGGAATGGTCGCGCTGGCGCGGCCGCGGCCGAAGCCGGTGATCTGCCAGATTCGACCGACACCGCGGACTCGCTTTTCGAAGCCGACCAGGAGGACACCCTGGTCAACCCGGATTTCTCGACGACGCGGGCCGATAGCACGCTCGATTCCGCCTTTGCCTCGGACATGGACCTGAGCAGCGAAGTCGAAATCAGCTCCAGTGAAGAGGTGGCCACCAAAATCGACCTCGCCAAGGCGTATCAGGAAATGGGCGATCTCGAAGGCGCGCGTGAACTCCTGCAGGAAGTCATCAAGGATGGCGACGCTGCGCAGCGCGAAGCGGCGCTGGCAATCCTCGGCGAGCTGCGCGAGTAAATATCGACCGCTCAAGCGTCTGACCATGCCGGCCGCGGCAACGCCATGACTTGCACGGTCAAGGGCGTTTCGACAGCTCATTACCGTCGCCGACGCGACTTTCACATTAACGGTCATGACAGTCGAGATACCCCGGATGATGAAAGTCATGACCGTCCCCCTCTCACTTGCAGTGCGCATTCCGGCTTGCACGCCGGAATCGTTCGACGGGCTGGGCGCATGCGCCCAGAATTCCCCGTCTCACCCCCGGCCCTTCTCCCGCGAGGGGAGAAGGGAGTTTCGTGAGTCGCATGCGCGACTTTCACATTAAGTGGGGGGCTGCTGTGCATCCAACCACCCGCCTTGTCGTCTGGCTGCTGCTGCTGCCGGCGAGCCAGTGCCTGCGTGGCGAACAACTGCTCGTGGCATTTCTCGTCCTGCCGTTTTTTGGCCTGGCCGCACTGCGACGGGCGGCGCGCCTCGCCTGGCGGACGCGCTGGCTTTTCCTGTCGCTATTCGTCATTGTGGCTTGGGGAGAGGCTGGCGAACCTGCGTGGGCCGGCGCTTCCGCTCCTGCTGGCGAGGGTTTGCTTGCCGCTTGCACGCAAAGCGGGCGTTTGCTGCTGGCCTTGTGGGCGGTGGCGATCCTTCTCGAATGGATGCCTGTGCCTGAACTGCTGCTGGCCACCCATCGCTTGCTGCAGCCGCTGCGACACTGCGGCATCGATCCCGACCGCGGCGTCGTGCGACTACTGCTGGTCATGCGCCACATCGAGACCTTGCCACGTCCGCGCGACTGGCGGATTCTCCTCCAGGCGCCGGCGAATGACGGCGATGAAGTGCTTGAACTTGCCGAGCGGCGTTTTTCGTGGTTCGACCCCTTGCTCATGCTGCTCGTTGCTGGCCTGGTCGCTGCCTTTTGTTTGCGGCAGGTGTAGGGCGTGCGCATCGCCTTGGCCGTCGAGTACGATGGCAGCGGTTTTCGCGGCTGGCAGAAACAGCCCGCTGGCGGCACCGTTCAGGATGCCTTGCAGGAAGCCTTGCAGCAATTTGCCGGGATGGCCGTGCGGGTGATCTGCGCCGGGCGTACCGATGCCGGCGTGCATGCGCTGGGGCAGGTGGTGCACTTCGATACCCCGCTCGATCGGCCGATGCATTCCTGGGTGCGCGGGATCAACACCTTTCTGCCGTCGGCGGTCGCCGTGCGCTGGGCGCAGCCGGTGGCCAACGATTTCCATGCGCGGGCTTCGGCTTATGCCCGGCACTATCGCTATCTGCTGCTCAACCGGGCGCATCGCACGGGGCTCTGGCCAGGCCGGGTGGGCTGGTATCACTATCCGCTCGAGCTGAAGGCGATGCAGGCGGGCGCCCAACTGCTGCTCGGCGAACGCGATTTCTCGGCTTTTCGGGCCGCCGAGTGTCAGGCTAACTCACCGATAAAATTCATGCGCAAAGCGGACATCACACGTGTCGGCGAACTCCTCGTCTTCGATTTCGAGGCCTCTGCCTTCCTGCACCACATGGTGCGCAATCTGGTCGGAAGTTTGATTTATGTCGGTCAGGGCAAGCACCCGCCGGCGTGGATTGGCGAGCTGTTGACGGCCGGCGATCGCCGCCTGGCGGCGCCGACATTCGCCGCCGCCGGGCTCTATCTGGCCGCCGTCAGCTACCCTTCACAGTTTGGCTTGCCAGTTGCTGAAGAGAGCTGGCTGCTACCCGTCGGGCCCGGATCGTGAGTGGCGTGCCGGCCATGGCCACGATTCCGCGCCTCAAGATTTGTGGACTGACTCGCCGCGAGGACCTGCTGTGCGCCGTCGACGCCGGCGCCGATGCGCTGGGCCTGGTTTTCTACCCGCCGAGTCCGCGCTTCGTCGATCTGCCGACGGCGGCCGCGCTGGCTGGCGCCGTGCCGCCCTTCATCAGCATCGTCGGACTCTTCGTCAATGCCGAACCGCTGCAGGTGCGCGCGACGTTGGCCGCGTTGCCGATTCATCTTCTGCAATTTCATGGCGACGAGGACGAAGCCTATTGCCGGCAGTTCGAGCGGCCGTACATCAAGGCGGCGCGCGTCAGGCCGGGGATGGATTTGATACAATACGCGGCTGGCTTCCCGTCGGCGCAGGCCATCCTCCTCGATGCTTTCGTCGACGGTTACGGCGGCGGCGGCAAGGTTTTTGACTGGGCGCTGGTGCCGGACTCCCTGGGCAAGCCACTGATTCTCTCGGGCGGGCTGGATGCGGACAATGTCGCTGCGGCGGTACGCCGGCTACGCCCGGCAGCGGTGGATGTCTCGTCGGGCGTCGAGGCGAGCAAGGGAATCAAGGATGGCGCCAAGATTCGTGCCTTCGCAGCCGCGCTGCGGGCGACGGGAAGGGCCGTTTGATGCTGTGCAGGTGGTGCAAGCCGCCGCAAGGAGATTGTTGATGGCCGTTGATGTTTATGATTTGCCGGACACTGCGGGCCATTTCGGCCAGTACGGGGGTGTCTTCGTCGCTGAAACCCTGATCGGCGCACTCGACGAACTGAAGGAAGCCTACGCCAGCGCGCAGCGCGATCCGCAATTCCTCGCCGAATTCGACTACGAGCTGCGGCACTATGTCGGCCGGCCGAGTCCCGTCTACCACGCCCGGCGTTGGTCAGAACTGCTTGGCGGCGCGCAGATCTATCTCAAGCGTGAAGACCTGAACCACACCGGGGCGCACAAGATCAACAACTGCATTGGCCAGGCGCTGCTCGCCCGGCGCATGCAAAAGCCGCGCGTCATCGCCGAAACCGGCGCCGGTCAGCACGGCGTGGCGACAGCTACCGTGGCTGCGCGCTATGGCATGGAGTGCGTGGTCTATATGGGTGCCGACGACATTCAGCGGCAGATGGCCAATGTCTACCGCATGAAGCTGCTCGGGGCGACGGTGGTGCCGGTCACTAGCGGCTCGCGAACGCTCAAGGACGCGCTCAACGAAGCAATGCGCGACTGGGTGGCACAGGTTTCCGACACTTTCTACATTATCGGCACAGTGGCCGGTCCGCACCCATATCCGATGATGGTGCGCGACTTTCAGTCGATTATCGGTCGTGAATCGATTGCGCAGATGCTGGAGCACTGCGGTCGCCAGCCGGATGCGGTGATTGCCTGTGTCGGTGGCGGCTCCAACGCGATGGGCATTTTCCATCCCTATATCCCGGTGGCCGGGGTGCGTCTGATCGGTGTCGAAGCGGCGGGCGACGGGATCGCGACCGGGAAGCATGCCGCTTCGCTCACCGCTGGTCGCCCCGGCGTGCTGCACGGCAACCGGACCTATCTCCTGCAGGATGAAAACGGCCAGATCATCGAGACGCATTCGATTTCGGCGGGTCTCGATTATCCTGGGGTTGGCCCGGAGCATGCCTGGCTCAAGGATTGCGGCCGCGCCGAGTACGTCAGCATCGACGACGCCGAGGCGCTGCAGGCTTTTCACGACCTCTGCCGTCTCGAAGGCATTATCCCGGCGCTCGAATCGAGCCATGCCCTGGCCTACGCCAGCAAGCTGGCGCCGACTCTGCCCAAAGACAAGATCCTGCTGGTCAACCTTTCCGGTCGTGGTGACAAGGATATGCACACCGTTGCCGATAAATCGGGCATCAAATTCTGACCATGTCGAAAATAGAGGCTGTATTCGAGCGCTTGCGAGCGCAGGGGCGCAAGGCGCTGATCCCGTTCATCACCGCCGGCGACCCGGATCCGGCGCTGACCGTTCCCTTGCTGCATTCGCTGGTGTTGGCCGGCGCCGACATCATCGAACTTGGCGTGCCCTTCTCCGATCCGATGGCTGACGGGCCAACCATCCAGAGGGCCTCCGAACGGGCGCTGGCCAAGGGCGTAAGCTTACGGAAAGTGCTCGGGATGGTGGCCAATTTCCGTGCCGACAACAACGACACGCCGATTGTTCTGATGGGCTATGCCAATCCGATCGAGGCGATGGGAATCGAGGCTTTTGCCGCTGCGTCCTTCGACGCCGGGGTGGACGGCGTCCTGGTGGTCGACTACCCACCAGAGGAGGCGAGCGCCTTTGCGCAGACTTTGCACCGCCACGCGCTCGACCCGATTTTTCTGTTGGCGCCGACTTCCAGCGAGGCGCGCATGGCGCAGGTTGGTGCGCTGGCCAGTGGCTACATCTACTACGTATCGCTGAAAGGTGTCACTGGCTCGGCAGCGCTCGATGTCGCCGCGGTCGCTGCCCGCATCCCGGAGATTCGGGCACGCACCGGAGTGCCGGTAGGCGTCGGTTTCGGGATTCGCGATGCGGCGACCGCCGCGGCGGTGGCCGAACATGCCGATGCCGTGGTGGTCGGTAGCCGAATCATCGAAGAACTCGAGCGCTCGTCACCCGCAGAGGCCTGTGAGAAAGTGCGTGCCCTGGTCGCAGAACTTCGCCAGGGGATCGATACCGCAACGAATGCGTCGCGAGGAATGCCATGAACTGGTTGAGCAAGCTGCTACCACCGAAGATCAAGAGGAACGGCGCAGGTTCGGCGCGCAAGTCGGCGCTACCGGAGGGACTGTGGAGCAAATGCCCGAGCTGTGAGGCCGTGCTCTACGCCACGGACCTGGCCAGCAACTGTCACGTCTGCCCAAAGTGCGCTCACCACATGCGCGTAAACGCGCGCGCGCGAATCGAAATGCTGCTCGATGGCGAGGGGCGTGTCGAGATCGGCGGCGATGTCTTGCCGGTCGATTCGCTGAACTTCAAGGATAGCCGGCGTTATCCGGAGCGCTTGCAGGCGGCGACTACCGACACCGGCGAGACCGAGGCGCTGCTGGTCATGCATGGGACGTTGAAGACTCTGCCGGTAGTCATTGCCGTCTTCGAGTTCAACTTCATGGGCGGTTCGATGGGCTCGGTACTGGGCGAGCGCTTCGTGCGTGGCGTGCAAACCGCTGTCGAGCAGCGCCTGCCCTTCATCTGTGTCGCCTCGTCGGGCGGCGCACGCATGCAGGAAGGTCTTTTCTCGCTGATGCAGATGGCCAAGGTGACGGCCATCTTGACGCTGCTTTCGCAAGCCAAGCTGCCGTTCATCTCGATTCTCAGCGACCCGACAATGGGCGGGGTGTCGGCATCCTTCGCCTTTATCGGCGATGTGGTGATTGCCGAGCCCGGAGCTCTGATCGGCTTTGCCGGCCCGCGGGTGATCGAGCAGACGGTTCGCGAAACTTTGCCGGAGGGTTTTCAGCGCTCCGAATTCCTGCTCGAGAAGGGGGCCATCGACATGATCGTCGACCGCCGCGAGATGAAGGATCGAGTCGCGGCTGTGCTGGCCCTGTTGCTGAGGCTGCCGGCTCTGCAGTGAGGATAGCGGCATGAGCGGGCGGCAGGACAGCACCGCGTCGACAGTTTCTGCTGCCGTCGCGCCCGCCTCTCTGGCGGCATGGCTGGCCCATCTCGAAAGCCTGCACCCCAAGGGAGTGGCGGGAATCGAGCTCGGGCTGGAACGTGTCTTGCTGGTCAAGGAGGCTCTCGGCCAGCAGTTGCACTGCCCGCTGATCACGGTTGCCGGGACCAACGGCAAGGGCTCGACCTGCGCCTACCTGGAAGCCATCTATACTTTTGCCGGCTATCGCGTTGGCTGCTATTCGTCGCCGCATCTGCTCAGCTACAACGAGCGGGTGCGCATCGATGGGCGACCCGTAAGCGACGCGCTGTTGTGCGCGGCCTTCAGCAAAGTCGAGGCGGCGAGAAAGGCTTGCGCTGAGGTCGCGCTCACCCACTTCGAGTTCGGCACCCTGGCGGCACTGGAAGTGTTTGCTGCGCAGGAGGTCGAGGTGCTGATTCTTGAAGTCGGCCTCGGCGGGCGGCTGGATGCGGTCAATGTCTATCCTCCCGATTGCGCGGTGGTGACCAGTATTGCCCTTGATCACACCGAATGGCTGGGCTCGACGCGCGAAGCGATCGGCTTCGAAAAGGCCGGCATCTTTCGTGCCGGCAAGCCGGCGCTCTGCGCCGATCCCGATCCCCCCGCCTCGCTGATCGCACAAGCGCTCGCCGTCGGCGCCGATCTGCAGCTGCTGGGCCGCGACTTCGGTTATTTCGGGGACCAAACCCAGTGGACCTTCTGGGGGCGTGGCGGTTTGCGGCGAGGCGGCCTGGCCAATCCCGGTTTGCGTGGCCGTTGCCAGTTGCGCAACGCCTGCGCCGCGCTCGCCGCCGTCGAAAGCCTAAAGCTGCGGCTGCCGCTGTCAATGAGCGCAGTACGGCGCGGGCTCATCGAGCTGGATTTGCCCGGGCGCTTTCAGGTTCTTCCTGGCCGTCCGGCCATCGTCCTCGACGTTGCCCACAATCCGCAGGCCGTGGGCGAACTGGCCGACAACCTTGCCGGCATGGGCTTCTTCGCCAGGACTCTCGCCGTGGTCGGCATGCTTGCCGACAAGGATCTCGCCGGCTCGCTGGCCCCGCTGGCTGGCAAGGTCGATCATTGGCTGCTGGCCAATCTCGACGTGCCACGCGGTGCCTCGGCGGCCGCTCTGGCGGCGGTGGTGACGGCGTCTGGCCTCGGTGGTGAGATCGAATGTCTGCCCTCACCGGCGCAAGCCTTCGCGCGTTCTGCCAAGCTGGCCGGTGAAAATGATAGAATCGCCGTCTTTGGATCGTTCTACACAGTCGCGGCCGTCATGCGTAGCCTGCAGAACGGTCACTGATTGAAGCGACGGCAGTGGATTCCACGATGCAGATGACTGAATCAACCGACCCACAGTTACACCTCAAGAAGAAGGCACGTCGCCGCCTGGTTGGCGCGGTGGCGATTGCCGGACTGGCCGCGGTGGTCCTGCCGATGGTCATGGACGAAGAGCCGAAGCAAGTGGTGCAGGACATCCAGATCCGCATCCCGGGTCAGGACCAAAAGCTGTTCGATCCAGCCGAACTGGCCGCCCGCGCGTCGCCGTCGGCTGCCGTGGCCGCAGCTGGCGCAGAGCACGACGCCGCGCTGCCAGATGAGGCGGCAGCGGCAGAAGAGCCGATCGCGAAGGCGGTAGAAGAGAGCGCCAAAGCGAAAGCGGCCAAGCCTGTCGAGAAGTCGCCGCCGAAAAAAACCGAGATCCCGGTAGCGCCGCCTGCTCCTCCCATCGTCAAGAAGCCGCAACCCTTGCCGCCGCCGCCACCACCCGCACCGGTGGCGTCAGATGGGCAGTTCGTCATTATGGTCGGCGCATTCGCCGATCCTGAGAACGTCAAGAAGCTGGTTGCCAGCATCAACCGCATTGGCGTCGCCAACTATACTGAAATCCTCAATTCGCCGGCCGGGAAAAGAACGCGTGTGCGTGCCGGCCCCTTTCCCAACCGCGAGGCCGCTGAGAAAGCCCTCGAGAAGTTGAAAACGATCGGTGTTGGCGGAGTCGTCGCCGGCCGCTCATGACCGTTTTCGACTATGTCGTGCTGTTTGTCGTTGCTGTTTCCCTGGTAATCGGTATGTGGCGTGGCGTCGTTGGCGAGATCATCGCCCTGGTGGCGTGGGTGCTCGCCTTTTTTGCCGCGCGCTGGTGGGGCTCTCTGGTCGCCGCGGGCTTTACGTCGATTGCCGATCCGGCGCTGCGACTGGTCGCCGGCTGGGTGACCATCTTCGTCGCCGTGCTGGTGGTAATGGCACTGCTGCGCCTGGCCGTGCGTAGCCTGCTCAAGGCGCTGGGGATGACCTTGACCGATCGCCTGCTGGGAATCATTTTCGGTGCTGCCCGGGGTCTGGTGATCGTCCTGGTCCTGGTGGCCGTTGGCGGCATGACGTCGCTACCCAGCGAGAAGTGGTGGAGTGAGGCGTATTTTTCGGCGCCGCTCGAAACGGCAGTCCTGGCCAGCAAGCCATGGTTGCCATCAGAAGTGACTAAACGAATCAGGTTCGGCTAGGAAAAACACTATGTGCGGGATTCTCGGAGTTGTCGCCACCACACCGGTAAACCAGTTGCTTTATGATGGTTTGATGGTCCTGCAGCATCGCGGCCAGGACGCGGCCGGCATGGCGACAGTCGAGGATGATGCCTTCCACATGCACAAGGGCTCCGGGCTGGTGCGCGACGTCTTTCGCACGCGCAACATGCGCGCGCTACCGGGCAACATGGGAATCGCTCACTGCCGCTACCCGACCGCAGGTTCGGCGTTCGATTCCTCGCTGTCACAGCCTTTTTACGTTAACTCGCCATTCGGGATTGTTCTCGGGCACAACGGCAACCTGACCAACACCGAAGAACTCAAGAAGGAGATGTTCCGCCAGGACCTGCGGCACATCAATACCCATTCCGATTCGGAAGTGCTGCTCAACGCACTGGCGCACGAACTCCAGGCCACTGCCAAGGGCTATCGTCTGGATCTCGATACCATTTTTGGAGCGGTGTCGGCGGTTCATCGTCGCTGCCGAGGAGCCTATGCCGTGGTGGCGATGATCGCCGGTTATGGCATGCTCGCTTTCCGTGACCCCTTTGGCATTCGTCCACTGATCTTCGGCAGCAACGAGACGCCCGCGGGCACCGAGTATCTGTTTGCTTCCGAGTCGGTGGCGCTCGACACCCTGGGATTCAAAGTGCTACGCGACGTCGAGCCGGGCGAGGCCATTTTCATCGACCTCGAACACCGCATCCACCAGCGTCAATGCGCGCCCAATTCAGTGCTTGCGCCGTGTATTTTCGAGTTCGTCTATCTGGCACGCCCGGACTCGGTGATTGACGGCGTCTCGGTCTATGAAGCGCGGCTGCATATGGGCGAGCATCTGGCCGACAAGCTGGTGAAGCATATTCCGGTCGAAGAAATCGACGTGGTCATCCCGATTCCCGACTCCAGTCGCCCGTCGGCGATGCAGCTTGCGCAGCGCATCGACGTCCCCTATCGCGAGGGTTTCGTCAAGAACCGCTACATTGGTCGCACCTTTATCATGCCGGGTCAGGCAACACGCAAACGCTCGGTTCGCCAGAAACTCAATACCGTTGCCCAGGAGTTCAAGGGCAAGCGCGTGCTCCTGGTCGACGATTCGATCGTGCGCGGCACAACCAGCCGCGAGATCGTCGAAATGGCGCGCGCCGCGGGTGCACTGAAGGTCTACTTTGCCTCTGCTTCGCCGCCGGTGCGCTATCCGAACGTTTATGGAATCGACATGCCGACGCGCAGCGAGTTGATCGCCACCGGTCGCAGCGGCGAGGAAATCGCCCGTGAAATTGGTGCCGACGCGCTGGTGTACCAGGATCTCGACGCGCTGAAGGCGTCGATTCGAGAATTGAAGCCTTCGCTGTGCAACTTTGACACCTCGTGCTTTGATGGCGTCTATATTACCGGCGACGTCAGCCCGGCGTATCTGAATGCCATCGAACTGGCGCGCGAAGGTGACGGCGCGCCAGCGCGGGACGAGCGCTGGTCGTCGAATCAATTGCAGTTGAACCTGATGTCAGTAGATTGAAGATAAAGGCAATGCAAGCAATGGAAACAATCGACGCCCCTCGCAGCTATTCCCTGGAGACGCTGGCGGTGCGCGCCGGTCAGGAACGCAGCCAGTTCAACGAGCATAGCGAGGCGCTGTATCTGACCTCGAGTTTTGTCTTCGACAGCGCCGCTCAGGCAGCCGCTCGCTTTTCGGGTGAGGAAGAAGGGAACGTCTACTCGCGTTTTACGAATCCGACGGTGACGGCATTTCAGGACCGTCTCGCGGCGCTCGAAGGCGCCGAGGCTTGTGTGGCCACGGCATCGGGAATGTCGGCAATTCTCTCGCTGGTGATGGCGCTGTGCAGCAGCGGCGACCATATCGTCGCTTCGACGGGCTTGTTTGGCGCGACGCAACAGATGCTCGGCACTCTCATGCCACGCTTCGGGATTCAGACCAGCTTTGTCTCGCAGACCGATATCGCGGCCTGGGAAGCAGCGCTGCGGCCAGAAACCAGGCTCCTGTTTCTCGAAACGCCGTCGAATCCGCTGACCGCCATCGCCGATATCGCCGCGCTGGTCGCCATCGCGCACGCGCGCGGCATTCTGGTGGTCGTCGATAATTGCTTCTGCACACCGATTCTGCAGCGGCCGCTCGATCTCGGTGCCGATCTGGTGCTGCATTCGGCGACCAAATACCTCGACGGCCAGGGCCGGGTACTCGGTGGCGCCGTCGCCGGGCCGAAAAGACTGACCGACGAGGTGTTCAGGTTTCTGCGCACCGCTGGCCCGACGCTCTCCGCGTTCAACGCCTGGGTACTTCTGAAAGGCATGGAGACGCTACAGATTCGCATGCACGCACAGTCGGCGAAGGCGCTGCAACTCGCGCAGTGGCTAGAGCAGCACCCCCGGGTGGCGCGTGTCTACTATCCTGGCCTGCCTTCGCATCCGCAGTTCGACCTGGCTTGTCGGCAGCAGAAAAGCGGTGGGGCGATCGTTTCCTTCACCGTCAAGGGGGCGCGTCAGGAAGCCTGGAAGGTGGTCGATAGCTGTCGTTTGCTGTCGATTACCGCCAATCTCGGCGATACCAAAACGACGCTCACTCATCCCGCCTCAACGACACACGGTCGTCTCACACCGGAGCAGCGTGCTGCGGCGGGCGTCAGCGAGGATCTGCTGCGCATTGCCGTCGGTCTCGAAGCCGTCGTCGACCTGCAGAACGACCTCGAAAGCGGTTTGGCGTCGATCTAGCGGCCGACGCTGCCAGGTTCCCGGCGCTTCGGTCGGGCGAGATCCTCACGCTCACCGGCGGCCTTCATCAGCGCTTCCTTGGCGTCTCTGGGCATCATCAGATAGGTCATCAGACTCGAGCCAATGCACACCAGCCAGAAGAGCAGAAAACCCGTCGAGTAGGTCGCGGTTAACGACCATTCGACACGCTGTCCGAAAAGGTATAACTGCTCTGGATCGATCATCGTAAAGAAGATCGTTTCGGCGATTCCGGCGGCGATAAACGCCGGCCAGAACACCCAAATCACGTATTTCATGGTCTCTCCCTGTTCCTGCTGTGCTTGATCGTGCTTGTTTCGACGCGGTTCAGACGGTATGTCAGCGGATCGAATAGACGTGCACTAGACCGCGAATGTCGCACAGACGGCGCTCCGGTTCAAGGAGTAAACCGCGCCGAGAAATGCCTGGCTACGGTAGAAGCAGGCGGTTGCGCTGGCGCTGGTCGTGCGCCAGCGTAGCGGTGAAGGGCCGGCTCAGTCTGCTGCGCTCGTCGCCGGGCTCTACGCCGGAGGACTGTCCTGTTTGCTGGCCAGCATCGCTTTCGTCCTTTGCGCCAAGTAGTCGCTAAACGCCAGGTCATGCTTGAGGATATGTTCGACCAACCACGCGCGAAGGAAGCGATGCGTGTCCATGTCGATCCGCAACGAGCCGGCGGCCAGTTCTTCGGAGAGACGAAAAAGCGTCATATAGAGTGCCTCGTGCAGCGCGCAATGTTCGGCATGAAGCGGATACTCGCTTTCCAGCATGGTCTCCTCCTCGTGGCGAAAATGTTCTTCCGAGTATTGAACCAGACGGTTGAAGACCTGTTCCATCGCCCTGCGATCGGCGCCGCCACGGTACTCGTTATGGAACTCGTTGATGAGATCGAAAAGAAAGCGATGCTCCTGGTCGATGTGCTCAACCCCGACGCGATACTGGTCTCGCCAGCTCAGAAAAGCCATTGTTTCTCCCGCTCAAGTGATCCCGGGCTCGGCCGGGGGCAGTGCGTGAAGGTGCTGCACGACTGCTTAGAGTACGTGATCCTGCGTCAGGAATCGAGGGTCTCCTGCTGGGACACACTGGCGACTCGTTCCCGGTCGCCAGCTGATTGTCCTCTATCCACCCCCCCCAAAAAAAAGCGGGCGCCACGTGGGCGCCCGAAGGGGAGAGTTCATTAAGGCCGAAGGGTTCAGTAGTGGTAGGCCGACTCGCCGTGTGCGGTGATGTCAAGGCCTTCGCGTTCCTCGTCTTCCGGTACGCGCAAACCGATCACCAGGTCGACCACTTTGAAGGCCACGACCGACACGATGCCCGACCAGACGATTACCGTGCCCACGCCCCACAACTGGCTGATCACCTGCGCGGTCATGTCGTACTCGCCGACGGCGTTGGCGACATAGTCATAGACGCCGGTGCCGCCAAGCGAGGGCGAGGCGAAGACGCCGGTCAGGATGGCACCGAGGATGCCGCCGACACCATGGACGCCGAAAACGTCGAGGGAATCATCGGCGCCGAGAATATGCTTCAAACCATTGACGCCCCACAGGCAGACCACGCCGGCCAGCAGGCCAATGGCGATGGCGCCCATTACTCCGACGAAACCTGCTGCCGGGGTGATGGCCACCAGCCCGGCAACTGCTCCGGAAGCGGCGCCAAGCATCGAAGGTTTTCCCTTGATCATCCATTCGGCGAGCATCCAGGAGAGTGTTGCACAAGCCGTTGCCAACCAGGTATTGACCATCGCCAGAGCCGAGCCACCGCTGGCCTCCAGTGCCGAGCCGGCGTTGAATCCGAACCAGCCAAACCACAGCAGCGAGGCACCGATCATGGTGAAGGTCAGGCTGTGCGGCGCCATCGATTCGCGGCCGTAACCAATCCGCTTGCCGATCATGAAGGCGCCGACCAGTCCGGCGATAGCGGCGTTGATGTGCACCACGGTGCCGCCGGCAAAGTCGAGAGCGCCTTTCTGGAACAGGAAGCCGGCGGTCTTGCCGGCGGCTTCGCCGGCAGCGGCGTCGATATAGGCATCCGGACCCGCCCAGTACCACACCATGTGCGCCATGGGGGCGTAGGAGAGCGTGAACCAGATGATCATGAACACCAGGATTGCGGCAAACTTTGCGCGTTCGGCGAAAGCGCCGACGATCAGGCAGCAGGTGATCGCTGCGAAAGCGCCCTGGAAGATGACAAAGGTCAGCTCGGAGATGAACACGCCCTTGGAGAAGGTGGCGCCAAGCGAGTCGGCGGTAATTCCTTTCAGGAAGGCCTTATCGAGCACCCCGAAGAAACTGCCACCTTCAGTGAACGCCAGCGAGTAACCATAGACCACCCACAGCACGCTGATCAGCGAGAAGGTCACAAAGACCTGCATCAGCACCGAGAGCATGTTCTTGGTGCGCACCAGCCCCCCATAGAAGAGGGCCAGCCCGGGCAGCGACATCAGGATGACCAGCGCGGCGCAGACCATGATCCAGCCGTTGTCGGCCTTGCTGAGCTGCGGCGCTGCTTCGACTGCAGCGACGGCGCTGGCGGTGGCTGCGACTTCTGCAGCCGCTGCCGGAGCCTGCGCCAAGGTCATCGCGTGGCTCACCGCGCTGACCCCGGCCGGCGTCTCGTCAGCCCATGCCGGGGCGCCGATAGCGACGGCTCCGACCAGGGCGAGAATGGTAAAAAGGTGCTTCATGGCAGGCTCCTCAGAGGGCTTCCTCACCGGTTTCACCGGTGCGGATGCGAATGACTTCTTCAACGGTGGTGACGAAGATCTTGCCGTCGCCGATCTTGCCGGTGCTCGCCGACTTTTCGATGGCCTCGATCACCTGCTCGAGGATGTCGTCGCGGATCGCCGCTTCGATTTTTACTTTCGGGAGAAAATCGACGACGTACTCGGCACCGCGGTACAACTCGGTGTGCCCTTTCTGACGTCCGAAGCCTTTGACTTCGGTGACCGTGATCCCTTGCACGCCGATCGCCGACAGCGCTTCTCGTACTTCGTCAAGCTTGAACGGCTTGATGATGGCAGTAACCAGTTTCATGTTGCACTCCATGTCAGGTGAGGGCGAAGCCTCTCCGATTGAACCAAAAAATTGTCCAGACGCTACGCTTCAAAGGCTGTGCGGCGTCTTCCGTTGAGGAAGGGCCTGTGGTCTGCGTGGCGGCCACAGTGCGGCGGTGAACGGCGCGGCAAGAGCACTATTTTTCATGCGTGAGCCCTCCAACAAAGCGAACGACGAAAGAAAAGAATTGCTACCCAGTTATTAGCAGGTTTCGTGCCAGGTTTGTTTTGCTTGAGTAATCAGTGCTCTGCGCAATCTGTGCGGCGCAGACGGCTGCTTGTTGCACTGCCATAGAGCAGCGCCTATAGGCGCATGCACCAGTCTGGTGCGCGCCTGCTTGCGCGCCGTGCCTGTGCTAAACTCGACGCACTCAGAAACCAGAACCCGTCGGTGATTCACATGCTCGACCCCAGAATTCTCGAAGAACTTGGCGCTCGACTGGGCGGCCTCATCGCTGCCAGCCCTGCTGCGGATATCGACAAGAACGCACGTGCGCTGCTCGCCAGTTTCTTCAGCAAACTCGATCTGGTCAGCCGCGAGGAGTTCGATATCCAGACCCAGGTTCTACAACGCACCCGGGAAAAATTGAAGGCCCTCGAACTGCGCCTGGAGCAGCTGGAAAGCCCACCCGACCCGTCGGCCTGAGCAGGGGGCTTCGGCGCCGAGGCCAGAACGCTTTTCCCGCTTGCTGGCCGCCCCCTTCCAGCCCCTGGCCTGTGCATTGACCATCAACCCCGATGTCGCTTGCCATTGTTCATAGCCGCGGACTGGACGGACTTTCTGCCCCGGAGGTCGCCGTCGAGGTGCATCTCGCGGGTGGTCTGCCGAGCGTCACGCTGGTTGGCTTGCCGGATACCGAGGTCAAGGAAGCGCGCGATCGGGTCAGGGCTGCGCTGCAGAACTCGGGCTTTGCTTTTCCCAGCAAACGGATCACGGTCAACCTCGCGCCGGCCGATCTGCCCAAGGAGTCGGGCCGTTTCGACTTGCCGATTGCGCTCGGTATCCTGGCGGCTTCAGGCCAGATTCCCGACGCCGCGCTGGCCGACCATGAATTCGCGGGCGAACTGTCGCTCTCGGGCGAACTGCGGCCGATCCGTGGCGCTTTGGCGATGGTCCTCGCCGCCGGTGGTCAGGGGCGAAGCTTTGTCCTGCCAACGAGCAGTGCGCGTGAGGCTGCGCTGGCCGGCCAGGTGCGGGTGCTCGCCGCCAATACCTTGCTTGAGGTTTGTGCCCACCTGACGGGGCAGGGGGTCCTGGCCGAATGTCTGCCGGCAGACGAAAGCATCGCTGTCGGCAGCGACTATCCCGATCTGGCTGACGTGCGCGGGCAGGCACAGGCTAAACGCGCGCTCGAAATTGCTGCCGCTGGTGCGCATTCGATTTTGCTTGCCGGCCCGCCGGGTACTGGCAAATCGATGCTCGCCAGCCGTTTGCCGGGCTTGCTGCCACCAATGACCCTGGCCGCCGCGCTCGAGTCAGCGGCAGTGCTGTCCTTGGCCGGGCAGTTTCGCCCCGAGTTTTTCCGCCGCTACCCCTACCGGGCGCCGCACCACACGGCGTCGTCGGCAGCGCTGGTCGGTGGCGGCAGCGTGCCTCGTCCCGGTGAAATCTCGCTGGCGCATCACGGGGTCCTGTTCCTCGACGAGATTCCCGAGTTCGATCGGCGAGTGCTCGAGGCGCTGCGCGAGCCCCTCGACAGCGGTCGCATCCATATTTCGCGCGCCGCCCGCCAGGCCGAGTTTCCGGCCCAGTTTCAGTTGGTCGCGGCGATGAATCCCTGCCCCTGCGGCTATCATGGCGACTCAACTGGCCGCTGCCGCTGCACCGCCGAGCAAGTGCGGCGTTATCGGAGTCGGCTCTCTGGTCCGCTGCTCGACCGCATCGATCTGCAGATCGAAGTTCCCGCCTTGCCGGCCGAAGCGCTGCAAAAACCGGCGGATGGCGAAGCGTCGGCGGTCGTTCGTGGCCGCGTCGCGCTGGCGCGGGAGGTGCAGATAAAGCGCCAGGGGAAAGCCAACGCACATTTGACGACCCGGGAAATCGACCAGTTTTGCCCGCTCGAAGCGGCCGCTGCCGGCCTGCTGGAACACGCCATCAGGCACTTTGACCTTTCTGCTCGCGCTTACCATCGTGTACTAAAGCTGGCCCGCACAATTGCCGATATAACAGCTGTTGGTACGATCGAGGCGCAGCATGTTGCTGAGGCCGTGCAGTACCGCCGGATAGCGAAAGATTGACGTGCTTGATTCTGAAACTTTGCCCGCTCAACGCGGCATCGGATCGGTCCTGGCCGCTCTGGCCACGCTTGGTCCCTTCTCGATCGACACCTACCTGCCGTCGTTCGGGGACATTTCCCGGTCGCTGCTGGCGACGCCGCAGGAAGTCCAGCAGACCCTGGTGGCTTTCTTGCTGCCCTTTGCACTAATGACCCTGTGGCATGGCCCGATCTCTGATGCGCACGGCCGTCGCCGGGTAATTCTTGTGGCTGTGGCACTTTTTGCGCTGGCCTCGCTGGGCTGCATTTTCGCCACACGCATTGAACAGCTGTGGCTGCTGCGCGTCGTGCAGGGGATGACCGCTGGTGTCGGCATGGTCGTCAGTCGGGCGATCGTGGGGGATCTCTACCACGGCGCGCGCGCGCAGCGACTGATTGCGCAGATCATGATCATGTTTGCGGCGGCGTCGGTGATCGCACCGGTGCTCGGCGGTTGGCTACAAACCTGGTTTGGCTGGCGTGCGGTGTTTGCGCTGCTGGTCTTGCTTAGCGTTGCCCTATGGCTGGCCTGCTGGAAGTTCCTCCCGGAAACGCTGCCCGTGCACCGGCGCCAGTCGCTGCACGTCGACTATCTGGCAAAGGCCTACTGTGGCGTGCTCGGCTCACCATCCTTTCTGCTGATCTGCGGCGCGCTGGCCTTCAACTTCGCCGCTTTCTTCATCTACGTGTTGTCGGCACCGGTTTTCCTGGTCCGCCACCTGGGGGTTTCGGAGACCGGTTTCCTGTGGCTTTTCGGGCCGGCGATGGGCGGTCTGGTGCTTGGCGCGTGCTTGTCCCGCGCGCTCGCCAAGCGCTGTTCTCGCGCCCGGACGATTATCGCCGGCTACCTGATAATGGGGGTTGCGGCGACCCTTAACCTGGGCTTGAATCTGGGCAGCGTAGTGGCGCTGCCGTGGAGTGTTTTGCCGCTGTTCATTTTCACCCTTGGCATGTCATTGCAAATCCCCAGCCTGACCCTGCTCGCCTTGGACATGTTTCCGGACCAGCGCGGCCTTGCCGCCTCCTGCCAGGCATTCGTGCAGGCCGCGGTCAATGTGCTCGCTGCCGCGCTGATTGTGCCTGTGCTGTGCGAATCGACGCTGAGCCTGGCGCTCGGCATGGCGGGCCTGAGCTTGCTCGGCGCTGCGGCCACTGCCACCCATTATTGGCCAAGCATCGGCGAGGCCTTAGGCGATTTCTATAAAACAACCTACCATCTTGCTTGTCTTTTCGCCCGTCTTCGGTGTTGCGACAACAGTTACATAGTTCGACTATGCGCCTGTTGTCGCGCCTTGAAGACGACCGAAAATCCGGCGCAATCGGGTACGTTCTTTTCCGGCAATCGCCTTATTTGCTCTGTTGGCAAGCGGTTTCCTTGGCAAACGGGATCAGGCAGAGTGAAATGACCAGGCAGCCGGCCATCAGGCTGAATCCGGCCTGATAAGCGGTGGCGTCGTAAAGGCGGACGCCAGCTGCCGTGGCACCCAGCCAGTTGTCGTCGAGTACCCAGCCGACGGCCGGTTGCAGCAACATGCCGCCGAGTAGTGGTCCCATGTTGCAGATTCCCGAAGCGGTGCCCATCAGGCGGGCCGGCACCGATTCCTTGGCGAAAGCGAAGCCGATGATCAGGTTGCCAGAGACCAGGCCGGTGAACAGCAAGGTGACGATCAGCAACCAGATTGGTAGCGGCGCGAAAATGACCACCAGCCAGCCGGTGAGCGCCGCGGCGGTGGTCCAGACATAGAGCGGTCGCCGGCGGCCCATGCGTTGGGAGAGGGTACCGAGGACGGGTCCGCCGACCGCCCAGGCGATCAACAGGAGCGAGGTGATCGCTGCGGCGCTGTGGGTGTCGAGGCCGTGCACCTGGCGCAGATAGGGCACACCCCACAGGCCGGCAAAGGTAAGTACCGATCCGGCAATGCCGATCGGGGTGACCAGCAGAATCCAGGTGTTGCGGTAGGAGAGGACTTCGGCCATGCCGCGCAGGATCGAGCCGCGGTGCCCGCTGCCGTGCGCGGAATGCGCATGGCTGTCAAAAGCGCAGTCGACGGGGTCGTCGCGCACGCGCAGCCAGATGGCGACTGCCAGCAGCGCGGTCAGCGCTGCCGTGACACCCATCACCGAGCGCCAGCCCCAGGCTTCGATCAGCATGCGCAGAGGGACGCCGGCGATCACCCCGCCGACGACGCCAAAAACCAGAGCCAGTCCGGAGGCAAGGGCAAATTGCTGCGGTGCAAACCAGTGGCTGGCGAGCTTGAGCATCGAGACGAAGGCGACGGCGACCGAGGCGCCGATCAGCAGACGTCCACTATTTGCCCACCACAGATCAGGGGCGCTGGCGAACAGCGCGCTGCCGATGGCCGCGACCAGCGCGCCCGCGGTCAGCAGACGGCGCGGTCCCCAACGATCAGCGATGATCCCGGTCGGGATCTGCATCACCACATAGGAGTAGAAATAGAAGGCCGAGAGATTGCCAAGTTCGGTGGCCCCGATCGAGAAGTCGATCATCAGCTGGTCGGTCATTACCGCCGGCGCGACGCGCTGGTAGAAACCGATCAGATAGAGCAGAGCGCCCAGCCCCCAGACACTCCAGGCGAGGGAGGCGGGTGGGTAGCCACGCGGGGCGGTGTTCAAGGTCGCTCCTGGCGACGGCTCACGGCGCGGGCGCCGGCGCAGGCCGAGCGAGGCTGCCGCCCGCTTCCCAGCCGGGCCCAGGGCCAGCCCGGCGGGGGCGGCTGCGGTGCAGTGGCTTGCTTACTCGCGGCTTCGCTCGGGCTCAACAGTCTTCCATGCACTGGTGTCGTCTATACTCGTGGCTTCGTGGCACCGATTCTAGCCGCAGTGAGTGGAGCGCGGTAAAACATGTCGATCAGACGCTTGCTAGGTGTTTTTCTTTCCGGACTGGTCGCTCTTGCGTTCTCGGCATGCGACGCCGACAAGCTGAGCAAGCTCAAGCCCGGCATCACCAGCGCCGATGAAGTGCGCCAACTGATGGGCGAGCCAAGCCTGGAGTGGGTGGAAACCGACGGTGCGCGGGTCTGGGAGTATCCGCGTACGCCCCAGGGCATCGTCAACTACATGCTGGTCATCGGTCCGGACAAGGTCTTGCGCGAAGTGCGGCAGGTGCTGACCGAGGAGAACTTCGCCAAGGTCCGGCCGGGCATGAGCAGCGACGAGGTGCGTTACCTGCTCGGCCGACCGGCGCACGAGCTCTATTTTTCACTCAAACAAGAAAAAGTATGGGACTGGAAAACCAAGGTCGAAGGGGGAATGACCTGGTATTTCAACGTCCATTTCAACAATGATGGAGTGGTTACCAGGACCAGTACCAACTTCACGCCCGGCCCTTGACGCCGCGCTTGTGTCCACGCCCGTCGCTGAAGCGGATGGCCAGGGTATCCCGGGGTATACTTCGCGGATTCGCTGAACAAGAAAAATAAGGGGAAGTTTCGTGGACGCGCTGCACATTACTCTCGATCAGTCCGAAATTCCGACGCACTGGTATAACGTGGTCGCCGACCTGCCGACACCGCCGCTGCCGCCGCTTGCCGCGGACGGCCAGCCGGTTTCACCGGAGCAGATGGGGGCGATCTTTCCGGCGGCGATCATCGAGCAGGAAATGTCGAGCGAGCGCTGGATTCCGATTCCCGAGCCGGTCCGCGAAATTTACCGCCTGTGGCGTCCGTCGCCCTTGATTCGCGCTCGTCGACTCGAAGAAGTACTCGGCACACCGGCCCGGATTTACTACAAGTACGAGGGGGTTTCCCCGGCCGGTTCGCACAAGCCCAATACCGCCGTACCGCAGGCCTTCTACAACCAGCAGGCAGGCATCAAACGGATCACCACCGAGACCGGTGCCGGCCAATGGGGTTGCTCGATGGCCTTCGCCGGCCAGATGTTTGGCCTTGACGTGCGGGTCTACATGGTCAAGATCAGCTACCAGCAAAAACCCTTCCGGCGTTCGATGATGCAGACCTGGGGCGCCGAGGTGTTTGCCAGCCCTTCGCCGATGACGCAGAGCGGGCGCGATCTGCTGGCCAGAGATCCCGACAGCCAGGGTTCGCTCGGAATTGCCATTTCCGAGGCCGTCGAAGAGGCGGCTGGGCGCGCGGATACCAGTTATGCGCTCGGCTCGGTCCTCAATCACGTGGCGCTTCATCAGACGATCATCGGTCAGGAAGCCAAGAAGCAGTTCGCTAAGGTCGGTGATTGGCCGGACGTCATTTTTGCGCCTTGTGGGGGCGGATCATCGTTTGCCGGCGTCGCCTTTCCGTTCATCGCCGACAACGCCGCCGGTGGCCGAAACGGTCGCCCGACACGGCTGGTGGCCGTCGAGCCGACTTCCTGCCCGAGCTTGACGCGCGGTGCCTACGCCTACGACTTTGGCGATGCCTCCGGCTTCACGCCGTTGATGAAAATGTACACCCTCGGGCATGACTTCATGCCCCCAGGAATCCATGCCGGCGGATTGCGTTACCATGGTGATTCGCCGCTGGTTTCGCAGCTCTATCACGAAGGCTTGATCGAGGCAGTTGCGGTCTCGCAGCTCGCCACCTTTGAAGCCGGCGTGATGTTTGCTCGCGCCGAGGGGATCATTCCCGCCCCGGAGTCGAATCACGCGCTGCGAGCGGCGATCGACGAGGCTTTGCGCTGTAAACTGACCGGCGAAGCGACAACGATCTTTGTCAATCTCACCGGCCACGGGCACTTCGACATGGCTGCTTACGACCGCTATTTCGCCGCTGAGCTCGATGATTTCGATTACCCCGCTGAAGCCATCCGGGCTTCACTCGAACACTTGCCCAAGGTCGGATAAGCGCCTCGATGCGAATCACCGTTTTCCTGCTGCTGCTCGTCAACCTGCTGTTGTTCGTATGGACGCAGGGTTACCTGGGTGCGTCGGTCAACCCTGATGCGAGGCGCCTTGCACAGCAACTGCTGCCAGAGCGTGTGCGTATCGTTTCGCGTGGCGAGCCACCTCCGACCGCGAAGAAGAAAACGGAAGCTGAGAAAGTGGTCGAAAGAGTGGTCGAAAAAGTGGTCGACAGCGAGAGCGACAAGAAGCCGCCCGTTGAGAGCTGCCAGCTATGGAGCAAGCTGGCCGCTAGCGATGCCGATCAGGTCGAGCACCTGCTGTCGGAACGATTTTCAGCGTTCAAGGGGAAACGTCGTAGCGTTGGCGAGATCACTGGCTATTGGGTCTTCATCCCACCGCTTGTCAACAGGGAGGAAGCGGTTAGGAAAGTGGCCGAGTTGCAAGAGCTCGGCGTAAAGGATTATTTCATTGTGCCGAGCAGTGGCTCCCGCCCGCTGGCTATTTCCCTGGGAACCTATCGCGGCGAGGAGGCCGCCAGGGTGCGGCTCGAAGCGCTACGCGCCAAGGGGGTACGCTCGGCTAAAATTGGCGAGCGCAGGAGCGAGCCGACATTCAGTACGCTCGAAATCCTTGGCCCGGAGGCGGATATGGGCGCGCTGCGTGAGGCGATTGTGGCGCTGCTGCCGAAGGCCGTGGCGGCCCCTTGTTCGGCGTCGGTTGAGGTGATGCCATGAGCTTTGTGGTAGGTCTGACCGGCGGCATCGGCAGTGGCAAGAGTACGGTCGCTGAGCTTTTCGCCGCGCGTGGCGCGGTACTCGTCGATACTGACGCCATTGCCCATGAACTGAGCGGCCCGCAGGGTGCGGCCATGGCCGCCATTCGCGCCGCTTTCGGCGACACCGTTTTGCGTCCCGACGGCGGTCTCGATCGGGCCGCGATGCGTCGCCTGGCCTTCGCTGATCCACTGGCCAGGACGAAGCTCGAAGAGATCCTGCATCCGCTGATTCGGCTACGCAGCGACGCCTGTTGCACCGCTGCCGAGCACGCACCGTACGTCCTGTTGGTCGTGCCCTTGCTGGTGGAAACCGCGAGCTATCGTCAGCGCGCCGATCGAGTGCTGGTCATCGATTGCGACGAGGCTCTGCAGATTGCCCGGGTGACGGCGCGAAGCGGCCTTAGCGCCGCGGCAGTGCAGGCGATCATGGCGACGCAGGCGACCCGTGCGCAGCGGCGAGAGGTGGCCGACGATGTGCTGCTCAACGAGGGGGGACTGGACGCCTTGCTGCCAGAGATTGACAGCCTGCACCGGCGCTATCTGGCGCTGGCTAGTGCCAAACTTCATGCTGGACGTTGAGGTTTTGTTGCAAATGCTTCAGAATTATTGAAAATTCCCGTTTCTGACGCTGGCGGAAGTGTGATTACCTACGAATATCCTTTCAATGAACGCATACGCACCCTGTTGCGTCTGGAGGACTTATTCCAGAAGGTCGGCCGCTTCATGCAGCGTGACGGGGCGCACGAGCACCACGTCGCGCTGCTGACCCTGTTCGAGATTCTCGATGTCTCCGGGCGGGCCGATCTGAAAATGGACTTGATTCAGGAACTGGAACGACAGCGCCAGAGCCTGCTCGCTTATCGCAACAACCCCGAGATCTCTGAAGAAGCGCTTAACCTTGCCCTTCAGGAGATCGAGCAGGCGTCGGCAGCCCTGCTCGCCATGACCGGCAAGATCGGCCAGCATTTGCGCGACAACGACTGGCTGATGAGCATCAAGAGTCGCGCCAGTATTCCCGGGGGCGTCTGCCAGTTCGACCTGCCGTCATACCACTACTGGCGGCATCAGGCGCCAGGCGCACGGCGTGAAGCACTGCTGGGCTGGCTGCAACCGATGTTGCCCTTGCGTGATGCCCTGGCCATCGTCCTGCGCTTATTGCGTGCGAGCGGTCATGCCGAACATCACGTGGCGGCCAATGGTGCGTTCCAGATGATGCTTGGCGGCAGCAGTTCGCAGATGGTACGCATTTCTCTGAAACTCGATGATCCTTATATCCCCGAGATCAGCGCCAACAAGTATGCCCTGAATATCCGCTTCACTCATCCAGACAGCGATCATCGACCGCGTCAGTCGGATAGTGAAGTCGAATTCGACATGCTCTTCTGTAATCTCTAGGCGGCGACTAGCGAGTATGTTCTGCCGGGCCGCCCCCGGATCGCTTGCTTTCCCCTTGCTTCCGGACGCTTGTCCGCCCGCCCGAAAGCCGACCGATGTTCCGCACTCTCAATCAACCCGCCTTGTGGGCAATCACGCTGTCGGCTGCCGGTATCCTGATGGTGAGCATGGGCGCCCGGCAATCGCTCGGGCTTTTTCTCTCGCCGCTGAATTCCACGACCGGACTTGGCGTCGTATCGATCAGCCTGGCGATGGCCGTCGGGCAATTCACCTGGGGCGCCATTCAGCCAATCGCCGGCGCGGTTGCTGACCGCTACGGGCCGGGGCGGGTGCTGCTTGGCGGACTGCTGCTGCTTGCGTCCGGCAGTGCGATGACGCCGTTCATGAGCAGCACCACCGGTTTGATCGTTTCGCTCGGCCTGTTCTCGGCGATTGGCTCCGGTGCCGGCAGCTTCTCGGTGCTCATCGCTGCCTCGAGTCAGCGCCTGCCGCCCGCAGCGCGTGCGGCTGCTTCCGGGGTGATCAATGCTGGCGGATCGTTCGGGCAGTTTGTCTTCGCGCCCATCCTGCAGGCCCTGATCCAGACGCTTGGCTGGATGGGGGCGATGTGGTCGCTGGCGCTGATGACTCTGGCGGCAACGCCGCTGGTGCGCGTGCTGTCGCGGCCAATTGAAGAGCGGCCAGCGCCCGCTGCCGGTGAAGCGGGCCTGTGGCAGAGCGTGCGTGCTGCCGTCGGCGATGGCAGCTACCAGCTGCTCAATCTCGGGTTTTTCAGCTGCGGCTTCCACATTGCTTTTCTGGTGACCCATTTGCCAGGCGAGGTCGCCCTATGCGGCTTGCCGTCGGCAGTCGCCAGTTGGTCGCTGGCGATCATCGGACTGACGAATATCTTCGGCAGCCTCTACGCGGGTGCCTGGGTTGGTCGCTATCGGAGCAAATACGTTCTGTTCTGGATGTACGCCTCGCGCGCGGCGCTGATCGCCGTCTACCTGGCGGCACCGAAGACTGATCTGACTTTCTACCTCTTCGCCGCGGGGCTGGGTTTCACCTGGCTGGCGACGGTGCCACCAACGGCGGCGATCGTCGGCAAGCTCTTTGGCGTGCGCTATCTGGGGACGCTGTTCGGCATGACTCTGCTCTCGCACCAGATCGGCGGCTTCTTTGGCGCCTATCTTGGCGGCCTGGCACTGACGCAGTTCGGCGACTACGAATGGATGTGGTACGCCGACATTGCGTTGGCGGCTGTGGCGGCGCTGCTGAACCTGCCGATCCGGGAAGCGGCGCTACCCAGACCGGCCGTTTGATCAGGAAAACCGGCTTGCCGCTCGGCGACGGGCATGCAGTACTTCAGCGCTGCAGCGCGTCGCAGCGTTGTCGGTAGGCCGCTTGGCGCGAGCGCGCCGGCCAGTGCTGCAAGCGCGTATGCTCGGTCCCCGGAAGCGGCTCGACAGCTTGGCCGATGCCGCATCAGTGCTGCCGGTGGCTGAGTCTTTCTAGCTGAGGATAAGGTTGTCGCGGTGGATGATCTCGGGCTCCTCGATGTAGCCGAGGAGGCTTTCGATTTCCCCGCTGGCGCGGCGTGCAATGCGGCGCGCGTCGCTGCTGCCGTAGTTGATCAGGCCACGCGCGATCTCGTGACCTTCGTTGGAGACGCAGGCCACCGCGGCGCCACGTTCGAAATCGCCGCGGACGGCGGCGACGCCAATTGGCAGGAGACTTTTTCCTTCGCGCAGGGCACTGATCGCGCCGTTGTCGAGCAGCAGTTGTCCGTTTAGTTGCAGGTGATCGGCAAGCCATTGCTTGCGTGCCGTCAACGGCTGCGTTTCGGCCACCAGCAAGGTGCCCAGGGGCTCGCCCCGAGCCAGACGCAGGATGACGTCCTGTTCGCGGCCACTGGCGATGACTGTATGCGCGCCGCTGCGTGCTGCGCGCTTGGCGGCGATGACCTTGGTCAGCATGCCGCCGGTGCCGAACTGGGTACCGGCTCCGCCAGCCATGGCCTCGAGCGCCGCAATCCCGGCGCGTGCTTCACGGATCAGGCTGGCCGCCTGATCCTTGCGCGGGTCAGCGGTGAACAGGCCTTGCTGATCGGTGAGAATGATCAGGCAGTCGGCTTCGACGAGGTTGGCGACCAAGGCCCCGAGCGTGTCATTGTCGCCAAACTTGATCTCGTCGGTGACCACCGTATCGTTTTCGTTGACGATCGGCACGACGCCGAGGCGTAACAGTGTGTTCAGGGTCGAGCGCGCGTTGAGGTAGCGCTTGCGGTCGGCGAGGTCGTCATGGGTGAGCAGCACTTGCGCGGTGTGCAGCGAGTACCTGGCAAAGGCGCGCTCGTAGACCTGTGCCAGCCCCATCTGGCCGACGGCCGCCGCTGCCTGCAACTCGTGCACGGCGCGTGGGCGCTTGCGCCAGCCAAGACGCTGCATGCCGCAGGCGATGGCTCCCGACGAGACCAGAATGACCTGCTTGCCGGCCTGGCGCAACCCGGCAATCTGTCTTGCCCATTCGTCGATGGCCGCAAGATCGAGACCTTCACCGTTGTTGGTAACCAGCGCAGATCCCGCCTTGATGACCAGTCTGCGGGCGGTGGCGATGCGGCTGCTAGTCATCTTCTGCCTTGTCGTGGTGGTCGGCGAAAAGGTCGTCCGGGAAAACGCTTGTGGCAGCGCCTGCGCTCGTCGCTTCTAGCGCGGGGGTGGCGGCGGCCAAATTCTGCAGCGCTTCATGTAGCTTGTGCGTGAGTTCGCGACAACCGGCACCGCTGATGGCGCTGATGCGGAAATGCGGAATGCCCGTCGCGCTTGCTTGGCAGCCGTGCAGGAAGTCGGCAATACGTTGCTCGCGTTCGTCCTCGGGGATCAGGTCAAGCTTGTTGAGCAACAGCCAGCGCGGCCGGGTGGCGAGCTCGGAATCGTACTTATCGAGTTCACGAATAATCGTTTCGACATCGCGCACGGGATCTGCGTCGGGGTCGACCGGCGCCAGGTCGACGATGTGCAGCAGCAAGCGGGTTCGTGCGAGGTGTTTGAGAAAGCGTATGCCGAGGCCAGCACCCTCGGCGGCGCCGTCGATCAGTCCGGGAATGTCAGCGATGACGAAGCTCTGGTCGTGGTCTACGCGCACCACTCCGAGATGCGGTTGCAGAGTGGTGAACGGGTAGTCGGCAACCTTGGGCCGTGCTGCCGAGACGGCGCGCAGGAAGGTGCTCTTGCCGGCGTTGGGCAGGCCGAGCAAACCGATATCGGCCAGCAGACGCAGCTCGAGGCGCAATTCGCGCTGCTCGCCTTCCTCACCACGTGTGCATTGGCGGGGCGTACGGTTGACGCTGGACTTGAAATGGATGTTGCCGAGGCCGCCGCGTCCACCTTTGGCGAGCAGTACTTTCTTACCGTCGACGTCAAGGTCGGCAAGGATTTCCTTGCTGTTTACATCGGCGATGGTGGTGCCAACAGGGACGCGCAGTGTCAGGTCTTTGCCGCGTTTGCCGTAGCAGTCGCTAGACCCGCCATTCTGGCCCCGCTGGGCGCGGTGCCGGCGCGCGTAGCGGTATTCGATCAGGGTGTTGATGTTGCGGTCGGCGATGAAATGAACGCTGCCGCCGTTGCCGCCATCGCCGCCGTCCGGGCCGCCTTCGGGCTCGTACTTGTCGCGCCGGAACGAGGCGATGCCGTTGCCGCCGTCGCCCGCGCCAACAAGAATTCTCGCCTCATCGATAAATTTCATGACTGCGTCTGTCCGCTCTGTCCGTATTGCCAGTGGTGAAAGAAAAAAGCCCTATCGCCAGGGATAGGGCTTGGTGGTGCCGCCGGGCTGGCTTGCTGCGCCAACCAGGGTTCTGCTTCACCCCGCGCTAGGAACAATACTCACGGTGCGTCGGCGCTGCGCGCCCTTGATGGCAAATTGCACGTGCCCGTCGACCAGCGCGAACAGCGTGTGATCCTTGCCGAGGCCCATGTTCTCGCCTGGGTGAAAGGCCGTTCCACGTTGGCGGACGATGATATTCCCGGCGCGGACGAGTTGACCGCCGTAGCGCTTTACGCCCAGGCGTTTTGCTTCGGAATCGCGGCCGTTACGTACGCTGCCGCCAGCTTTCTTGTGTGCCATGAGTCAGACTCCTCTCAAATCAGGCTGAAGGGTCGAGCGTCGCGCCATTGGCAATCGCGTCAACCCGAATTTCGGTGTAATTCTGACGATGCCCCTGATGCTTCTGGGAATGCTTGCGACGACGAAACTTGAAGATCCGGATCTTGTCGTGACGACCTTGCGAAAGCACAGTGGCCTTGACCGAGGCGCTGGCGATAAGCGGTGTGCCAATGACCACCGATTCGCCTTCGCCAAGCATGAGAACCTGGTCAAAGGTGATTTCTGCGCCAACGTCTGCCGGTATCTGTTCTATTTTCAATTTTTCGCCGTTGACAACGCGATATTGCTTGCCACCGGTTTTTATGACCGCGTACATGTTGGACTCCAAAGAACTGAACGAAGTGAGACGAAGAACCGCGCATTATACGTAATCTTCCCGCTCCGTCAAAGAGTTTGCGATCGCCACGGCCATCTGTCGCTTGACGCAAGACCGGCCGGCGCCTAAGATTCGCGGGTTTTGTGCCAAGGTGCCTTCTCGTGAGAATGGAGCAGTTGTATAGCCTGATCGGGGCGGACATGAAGGCCGTTGACGCGGTGATCCGCCAGCGCCTCCATTCAGAGGTGGCTTTGGTCTGTCAGGTCGCCGAGTACATCGTTCAGAGTGGTGGCAAGCGGCTGCGCCCGGCGCTGGTGTTGCTGTCGGCCGGGGCATTGGGCTACCGAGGCCGCCATCATCACGAGTTGGCGGCCGTAATTGAATTCATCCATACGGCGACCTTGTTGCATGACGATGTGGTCGATGGCTCAGATTTGCGGCGCGGCCGTGAAACGGCAAATGCCCTGTTCGGCAATTCGGCCAGCGTGCTGGTTGGCGATTTCCTGTATTCGCGGGCGTTCCAGATGATGGTGGTGGTCGACGACATGCGCATCATGCAGGTGTTGTCGGATGCGACGAACGTCATTGCCGAGGGCGAAGTGCTGCAGTTGATGAACTGCCATGACGCGGGGATCGATGAGCAAGGCTATCTGCAGGTCATCCGCTACAAGACAGCCAAGTTGTTCGAGGCGGCTGCGCAACTGGGTGCGATCATTGGTGGTGGTGACGCAGCGGTCGAAAAGGCGATGGCCATTTACGGCCTCCACTTGGGTACCGCGTTTCAGTTGATTGATGATGTACTCGATTACTCGGGGTCCGAAGTGGAGACCGGCAAGCATCTGGGCGATGATCTGGCTGAAGGCAAGCCGACTCTGCCGCTGATTTTTGTTCTACGCAATGGCAACCCGGAACAGGCTGCCTGCGTACGGCGCGCCATCGAGAACGGCGGCCGCAACGATTTCCCGCTGGTCCTGGCCGCCATTCGTGCAAGCGGCGCGCTGCAATACGCAAAGCAGAAGGCCAAGGCCGAGGCTGAACTTGCCGCCGCCGCTCTCGATGTTCTTCCTGCTTCTCAATACAAGGATTCCTTGCTAGAATTATGCCTCTTCGCTGTTGCTAGAAATCATTAGCGCAGTTGTCGCCTCGGTCGGGGCGTAGCTCAGCCCGGTAGAGTACTGCGTTCGGGACGCAGGAGTCGGAGGTTCGAATCCTCTCGCCCCGACCAACCGTTTCACCACGGCCTTTTCTGGCCGTTGCTGCATGGCGTGACCGTTGTGATTGCGCTTGCTCCGCGATGTGGCGAGCCGCAATCCTCCTCGCGGTAATCGCGATTCCTGCGGCCTGCGCCATGATGCGAGCGAGTTTGTCGCCGCTGCGGGTCTTCGCTGGCGAGGCTTGTTTCTGTGATCCTGTGCTGTGCGGCCTCTCCGTCCGGGGGAGCCTAGGCTATGCTTGAACGCTGCTTTCGGCTGGTCTTTCAATGACGAAATATCTACTGCTAATCGGGCTGGTCTGGGCCGTGTGGTGGTTCTGGCGCAAGTCGCGGATGTCGTCACGCGGCAGCGCTGCCAGCCACACCACTGTCCAGCGCGATGCTGAACGCATGGTGCAGTGCACGCGCTGCGGCGTCAATCAGCCGGTGAGCGAGAGTATTCTCGTCAAGGGTCGCTATTACTGCAGCGCAGCCCATCTTGACGATAGCGCGTCCGACGACGCCTGAGCGGCCATCTTGATCTCCGCGACGCTCGGCGTTGAGCATTTCTCCGCGACGCACTGGAAGTCTCTGCGCTACTTCAACCTCTACCGCTTCGTTGTCGCCACGCTGCTGTTCACGTCGGCGTTGCTCTATCCCTCGGCTTTTCCCATTCTTAGTCCGAACCAGAGTCTGCAGCACCTGGCCTTGGCCAGCGTGTACCTGTTGAGCACGACGCTGGCAGTGCTCCTGGCGTTTCGTCATCGCTGGCATGCCAGAATGCAGTTGACGGCCAGTGTGTTCGTCGATGTGCTGGTGATGACGCTCTTGATCCATATTGGCGGCGGTCTGGACAGCGGCCTTGGCGCGATGTTGCTGGTGACACTGGCCGGTGCCGGTCTGGTCGGGGAGGGGCGCCTGGTGTTGTTCTATGCGGCGATGGCCACTCTGGCGCTATTGTTCGAGCACTCCTACCGGGCTCTACAGCACGATATCGATGTGGCCGGATTCTTTCACGCCGGCTTGTTCAGTGCCGGCTTCTTTGCGGTGGCGGTTTCGGCTCGCTTGCTGGCCCGCCGGGTCATCGCCAACGAGGCCCTGGCGCTTCAGCGTGGCGTCGATCTGAACAACCAGACGCTGATCAGTCAGCGGGTCATCGAGGAAATGCAGGACGGCGTGGTGGTCCTTCGCCGTGATGGTCGGGTCAAGCAGTGCAACCCGCGCGCCAGGCAAGTGCTGGGCCTCGACAGCAGCCGCGAAGATCTGTTGGCCGAATATTCGCCTGAACTGGCGCTCGGTTTCGTCGAGTGGTGTCGGAGCGGCAGTGACGACGTGGTGCTGGTGCACGTTCCAGCCAGTGGTATGCAGTTGCGAGCGAGGTTTGCGCCGACTGAGAGTTCGGAAAGCGATGTGCTTGTTTTTCTTGAGGATCTGGGTCGCCTGCAGGAACAGGCTCAGCAGCTGAAGCTGGCCGCCCTCGGGCGCCTGACGGCCAATATCGCGCACGAAATCCGCAATCCACTATCGGCGATCAGTCATGCCGGCGAACTGCTGCGTGAGGAACGACGTGGCGAGACGTACGAGCGCTTGCTGCGCATCATGCTGGATAATACCCGCAGGCTCGAGCGTATCGTCAGCGATGTGCTGGAACTTGGGCGTCGAGATCGCACCTATCGGGAACTGATTGACTTGCGTGCGACCTTGCCGTTGTTGGTCGAGGAGTATCTGGCCAAGGAGGCGCTGTCGGCCGATGTGGTGCGCCTGGAGTTGTCGGGTGTGGCGGCCCTTTGTTTTGATCGCTCGCACTTCCATCAGGTGTTGGGAAATCTTCTCGGCAATGCCTTACGGCATTCGCAGCGCATGGCTGGCAGCGTGCGTCTAGTGGCTTGTGACGGCAAGGCGGACGCGCAGGTTGAATTGCACGTGATTGACGACGGTGAGGGGGTTGGCGAGGGGCAGCGCGAACACATCTTCGAGCCGTTCTTCACCACGCATCATCGCGGTACCGGTTTGGGTCTCTACATCGCGCGCGAGTTGTGCGATGCAAACGCTACCCTGCTCGAATTGCACGCTTCCCGGCCGGGTGCCGATTTTCGTTTGTTGGGGAGGTCTTCAGGGTGTCACTAGTCAAGACGGAGCGTCGCCCGCGCGGCGAGTTGGCGAGAGTGCTGGTGGTTGATGACGAGGCAGACATTCGTGAACTGCTCGACCTGACGGTGGCGCGTATGGGCTTGTCCGCAGACTGTGCGGCAAGCGTTGCCGAGGCGCGGGGATTTCTCGAAGGGCAGCACTATCAGTTGTGTATCACGGACATGCGCCTACCCGATGGTGACGGTCTTGAAATCGTCAAGCTGATCGGTGAACATTACGGGGAGACGCCGGTGGCGGTGATCACGGCCTTCGGCAGCGCTCAGAACGCCGTCGCTGCGCTCAAGGCGGGTGCCTTTGACTACCTGGCCAAGCCGGTCGCCCTGGAGCAGTTGCGCAGCCTGATCAAATCGGCGCTGCGCTTGCCGCGCCAGAACGGCGACGACGGCGACCGGCAGGCCGCCGCCGCGGCCGGGCAATTGATCGGCGCGTCGGCGGCGATTGAGAATGTTCGCCAGCTGATCGACAAGCTGGCGCGAAGTCAGGCGCCGGTCTATATCTCGGGCGAGTCGGGAACCGGAAAGGAACTCGCTGCGCGCCTGATTCACGATCAGAGCTCACGACGTGCGGCGCCCTTTGTCCCCGTGAATTGCGGTGCGATTCCCGAAAATCTCATGGAGAGCGAGTTCTTCGGCTATCGCAAGGGCGCTTTTACGGGGGCCGACAGTGATCGTGATGGCTTCTTCCAGGCTGCCAAAGGAGGGACGCTCTTTCTCGACGAGGTCGCGGATTTGCCATTGGCGATGCAGGTAAAGCTGTTGCGCGCAGTGCAGGAAAAGAAAGTCCGCAAGGTGGGTAGTGCCGCCGAAGAAATCGTCGACGTACGCATCATTTCGGCGACCCATCAAACGCTCAAGGCCTGCGTCGATGAGGGGCTCTTTCGCCAGGACCTTTACTATCGGCTGAACGTTATCGAGCTGCGCATGCCGCCGCTACGCGAACGTCACGAAGATGTAGTGCCGCTGGTCGTGGCTCTGCTGGCGCGCATCTGTGGCGAGAAGCCGCCGCGTCTGGAGCCACAAGCCCTGCGCGCGCTGGAGAACTATAGTTTTCCAGGCAATGTACGCGAGCTTGAAAATATTCTCGAACGTGCCACCGCCTTGTGCGCTGGCCATGCGGTGGTCGTTGACGATCTGCAGTTGGCGCCCACCGCCGTACCTGGTGACAGCGTCGGCCGGGACGGGGAAACACTCGACGACACTATCAACCGTATCGAGAAGCAGGCGATTCTGGAGGCCTTGAGCAAGACCGCTTTCAATCGTACGGCGGCCGCCAGGCTGCTCGGTGTGAGCTTCCGTTCATTGCGCTATCGCATCGAGCGCCTGGGCATCGAGGAGTGATGCTGCGGCGCGATGCTGCCGTTGGCGAGCCGGGGGCTGATGGTTGGTTGCCCGGCGCACTACGAGTCGAATCCGCCAATCATGACGCTCGCCCGGACGGAGAAGTCGTGTCATTGATCGTCGTGCATGCGATCAGCCTGCCGCCGGGAGAGTTCGGTGGTGAGGGGATTGTTGGTCTATTCAGCAATTGCCTGGATGCGTCCGCTCATCCCTACTTCGCGCAGATCAGTAGCTTGCGGGTCTCGGCGCATTTTCTGCTTCGTCGTGACGGCGAGCTGATTCAGTTCGTCTCCTGCGCGCAACGTGCCTGGCATGCCGGGCTGTCGAGCTGGAACGGGCGCCAGCGTTGCAACGATTTTTCTCTGGGAATCGAACTCGAGGGCTGCGACGAGATGCCTTTCGAAACGGCCCAGTACGGCGCTCTTCGGGAGCTGATCCGCACCTTGTGCGTGGCCTACCCGATTGAAGCCGTTGTTGGCCACAGTGATATCGCGCCCGGGCGCAAGACCGACCCGGGCCCTTGTTTCGACTGGCGTCAGCTGGCGTCGATCGGTGATTTCCCGGGGGCTTGCCGCTGACGGCCTGGCGCATCGAGGGGGCGCCGTTTTCGAGAGCACTCAGCCCAGAAAGCGGCGAATTCTGTCGACGGCTTCAGCCAAACGTTCGACGCTGGCCGTGTAGGCAAAGCGCAAGTATTTTTCGGGCTGGTTGCTACCGAAGTCGAGGCCGGGCGTGATGGCCACTCCCGCTGCATCGAGCAAGTCGCGAGCAAAGCGATCACTGTTGTCGGTCAGCTCGCTGCAATTGGCGTAGACGTAGAAAGCGCCCTCCGGCTTGGCCGCTTGACGGAAACCGAGGTCGTCCAGCGCTGGCGCCAGGAAGTCGCGGCGGCGCTTGAATTCCCGGCGCCGTTCCTCGAGGATGCTGAGGGTGGCTGGCGAGAATGCGGCCAGCGCCGCATGCTGGGCCGGTGTTGATGGCGAAATGAACAGATTTTGCGCCAGCTTCTCGATTTCGCGTGTGAAACGCTCGGGAACGACCAGCCAGCCCAGTCGCCAGCCAGTCATGTTGAAGTACTTGGAAAAGCTCTGCACGACAAAGATGTCATCACCGAACTGCAAAGCCGTTGCTGGGTCACGCTCGTAGGTCAGGCCGTGGTAGATCTCGTCGACCACCAGTTGTCCACCTTTCTGGCGGACAAAGTCGGCGATATCGGCCAGTACGTCGTCATCAAGCAGGGTGCCCGTGGGGTTGGCCGGCGAAGCCAACAAAACACCTGCCGTACGCTCCGTCCAATGCGTTTCCACTTCGGCGAGCGTTGGCTGGAAGTTGTTCCTGGCACGAACCGGGATGCTGACCGGTCGCCCGTCGAAGCTGCGCACGAAATTGCGGTTGCAGGGATAACCCGGATCGGAGAGCAACCATTCGCTGCCTGCTTCCGCGAGGCAGGCCATGCTCAGCAGCAAGGCGCCGGAAGCGCCAGCAGTGACCACTATTCGCGACGCCGGGACGTCGATGCCGTAGCGTGTGGTATAGAAAGCAGCGATGGCTGCACGCAATTCGGGAAGTCCGAGAGCTGGCGTGTAGAACACACGGCCGCTGGCAATCTGCGCCTGCGCGGCGGCGACAATCGGCTCGGGTGTCGGGAAATCAGGTTCGCCGACTTCCATATGGATAATGTCGCGCCCTGCGGCTTCCAGCGCTCGGGCGCGGGCCATCAGTTCCATGACGTAGAAGGGGGCGATGTGAGCAAGGCGACTGGCGGGAAAGGTCGGCATGGTTCGTCGGTAGCGCTTCTTGGCAAAGGGAACAGCCCAGGTTCCGCGATGCAATCGGAATAGAGGGCGAGAAGGTCCCGCCAGGCCTTGATCTTGGATAGAGTGATGTTATTGAGACGGTCACCTATTTGCAGAAGGAAGGAGGCGGGGCGATGGGGACTTTGGCACAAACGGTGCTTCCGTTCAAGGTTCAAGCGACGGAAGAACTGCTGACGGCGAACGCCGGGCTGGTGCCGTTCGGGGAGTTTGTGGGTGGCTTGGGGCTGAATCGCTGGCTGAGTACCGAGATGCCCAAGCCCGGCACAGTCGGCACGGCTATCAGGCCGACATCGTCAATGACTGCGAAGACACCGGCAAGACCTTCGCCATCGGCGGGCGGCTGGATGCACCCACACAACAGGCCATTGCCGGAATCCCCGCAACCGCCTGGAAGACCTACGCCGATTGCGCCGTTGCCGAGACGCTGCACAGCATGAACGAGACCCGGAAAGCGTTCCGCCTGATCGTCGTCAAGTACCGACGGCAGGCCGAACTGTTCGCCGACGCACCGAAATACCACGTCATCGTCAGCAACCGGGTCGCATCAACCGCCGACACCTTGATCTGCTATCGCCAACGCGGCGAAACTTCCGAGAACGGCATCAAGGAACTGAAGATTGGCTTCGGTATGGAGCGCATGCCCTGCGGGCAGTTTGCCGCCAACGCGGCGTTTTTTCCGCATCGGCATCATCGCCCACAACCTGTTCGTGCTGTTCAAGCACTCCGCTCTGAACACCGACTGGCAGCGCCACAAGGTCGCCACCATCCGCTGGCGTCTGTTTCATCGGCCGGGCAAGGTGGTGCGCCATGCCGGCTCATGGGTATTGAAGGTTGCCGCGGATACCGCCGATTTGTTCCGCCGCATCCGCACCCGCAGCTTCGCCCAGGCCATGGCAAGTCCTTAGCCAATGCCCTCGGCTTCGCGCCGGGCGATTTCCAGCGTATTCAGCGGTTCGCGGCTGTCTTCGATAACCGGCAGGCAGGCAGCGATGGCATTTTCCTTGGCCGCCACCTTGATGATGCTTTCGATGTCGAGGTAGGGTTTCAGCGGCTCGTCATCCTTGCCAATCTGGTGGGCCTCGTCAGCCTTGTAGCGGTGGGGTGAAAAACGCTCTTCACGGTAATAGACGGCAACGGTACACAGCTTGAGCTCAGAGGCTGCCCGCAGGATGCGGATGGCGATTTCGCCACGATTGGCGACAAGGATTTTCTTGATGGGCCGGGTCACTGGATTACCGTCGATAACGGTGGTGGAATGGGTTGCTGCTGGCTGTGGGCAAGGAATTTTTACTGCTCTATCGTGAGGTTCAAGCGGACGCCAGTGCCGACCATGGCGGCCCAGGGCAGGATCGATCCTCAACACGCTGTTTCCTCGCCACGGCTGCATTCCTCGAGCAGGTAGGCGATGGAGCGATAGGGGCGGCCGGTTTCCGCGGTAAGGCCGATCTCGCAGGTGCGGCTGGTGGAGACTCCCTCGCAGCATTTTGCCGGCAGGGCTTCATGGACCTTGCGCAGGGCGTGCGCGTTGAGTTCCGGAACGACGAAACCACGATCGCCGGCAAAGCCGCAGCAGGTGACGCCAGCGGGTTCGACCACGTCAGCGACGCAGGCGGCAAGCAGCGTGCGCAGCTTGTCGTCGGAGCCGCTGCGGCGCACGCTGCAATTGATGTGCAGGGCAACGGGCCCTGGCTTGCGGACGAGCAGCAGACGGGGCAGTAGCGCGTCGTGAGCGAATTCGTGGAAATCGAGTAGCGGCAGCCGACCCTCGAGGTGTTTTTGCATGCGCACCGAACAGGTGCTGGCGTCCATGATGATCGGAAAAAAGCCCCCATGACCGTCGTCCGCTGCCTTCATCACTGCCTCGGTAACCGCATTGGCCATTTCTTCCGCTTCATTGGCCATCCCCTTGCTGGCGAGCATCTGGCCGCAGCAAAGCTTGTCGAAGCCTTCCGGCAGGCGCGGCGCATACCCGGCGCGCGTCAGCAATTCCATGATCACTTCGGGCAGCGTCGCCTCCTCGGGGCTATTGGCGCCGAAGATGCGGCCGCCGCAGGCCGGGAAATACACCACCGGATCGCCGCTGCCGATGCCTTGCGTCGGCCGTTTGCCGGCCTGCGGCATGCCGCGCTTCCAGGCGCCTCTCGAGACGCGTCCGACGACGCGGTCACCGACCACGCTCGACACGACATGACCGATGGCCAGACCTACGCGCGATGCGCTGGCGACCTTGCCGAAATTGTCCACCGTCCAGCTGCCGACTTTCTGCGAGGCACTGCCCAGGCCGCGACCGCGCAGGCGGCGGGTCAGCTCTCCGGTGTCGATGCCGACCGGGCAGGCGGTCGAGCACAGGCCGCAGCCGGCGCAGGTGTCGAGCCCGTAGTAAGCGAAGTCGCGACCGACGTCGGCGGCTTCCTCGCCGGCCGCGGCGCGGCGTGAGAGCTCGCGCCAGCTTGCGATGCGCTGGCGCGGCGAGAGCGTCAGTCGGTGCGACGGGCACAGCGGCTCGCAGAAACCGCATTCGATGCAGCGATCAACGATGTCCTCGGCGGCTGGCATCGGCTTCAGGTGCTTGAGGTGGGCCTGCGGATCGTCGCTGAGGATGACGCCCGGATTGAGCAGGTTGTCGGGGTCGAAGAGAGTCTTGATCCGGCGCATCAGGTTGGTGGCCTGTTGCCCCCATTCCCTTTCGACGAAGGGCGCCATGTTCCGCCCGGTGCCATGCTCGGCCTTGAGCGAGCCGTCGTACTTGTCAACCACCAGGGTGCAGATGTCCTCCATGAAGCGGGCGTAGCGCTGCACTTCCTCGGCATTGCTGAAATCCTGGGTGAACACGAAGTGCAGGTTACCCTCGAGCGCGTGACCAAAGATGATCCCCTCCGTGTAACCGTGCTTGCGCAACAGCGCCTGCAGATCGAGAGTAGCCACGGCCAGAGACTCGATCGGGAAGGCGACGTCCTCGATGATTACCGTGGTACCGGTGCGGCGCATCGCGCCGACCGAGGGGAAGGTGCCCTTGCGCACCTTCCAGTACATCGCGCAAGTCTCGGGGTCAGTCGAGAACACCGGCGTTTCGATGGTGGGGATACCCGCGAGTGCCCCGAGCGCGGTGTCAACCCGCTGCTGCAGGAGCGTTGTCGTTTCAGCGCGTACCTCGATCAGTAGAGCGGCGGCATCGTCGCTCAGCGTGTGAATAAGGGGCGGCAGCCCGGGCTTACCTTCGACCGAGCGCAAGGCCGGGCGATCGAGTAGTTCGACAGCGGATACCGGCCCCGGCTTGAGGCGGATGACGGCCTGGCAAGCGGCTTCGATGGTCGCAAAGAACACCAGGGCGCTGGCCTTGCAGGGGTCTTCGACCACGGTGCGGTAGGTGATGCGCGAGATGAAACCGAGTGTGCCTTCCGAACCGATCATCAGATGGGCCAGGATGTCGAGCGGGTCTTCAAAGTCAACCAGCGCGTTGAGGCTGTAGCCCGTCGTGTTCTTGATTCGGAACTTGTGGCGAATGCGCGCGGCCAGTACCTCATCGGCGCGCGTTGCTGCGCCGAGCTGCTCCAGCTCGCTCAGCAGCGCGGCGTGGCTCTGCCTGAAACTGGTGATGCTGAACTCGTCTTCGGTATCCAGCATCGCCCCATCGGCAAGGATCACCCGTAGCCCGGCCAGCGTGTGGTAGCTGTTCTGCGCCGTGCCGCAGCACATGCCGGAAGCGTTGTTGGCAGCGATGCCGCCGATCTTGCAGGCGTTGATTGAGGCCGGATCCGGGCCGATCTTGCGCCCGTGCCGTGCGAGGCGGTAGTTGACCTCGCCGCCGATGATCCCCGGTCCCAGACGCACGCTTGTTGCATCGGCGGCAATTTCGCAGCTGGCGAAGCCTTCGCCTATCAGTGCAAGAACCCCGTCGGTAACGGCCTGGCCCGAGAGGCTGGTACCGGCGGCGCGGAAGGTTATCGGGCGCCGGTGGGCGCGCGCAGCGTGCAGCACGGCCTGGACCTCTTCCTCGGATTCGACCACGGCGACGACCTCGGGGATCAGGCGGTAAAAGCTGGCGTCAGTACCGTAGGCCAGGCGTCGCAGGTTGTCGGTGATGACCTGGCGTCGCGGCAGGATGCGGAAAAGCGCTTCAATCAACGGACTCATGATTCTCTCCTTGAGCAGTTCCATACAGGCGTCTTGGCGCTGGCTTCAGCGGGCTGCCACTACGTGGGGGTGGCTCGTTCGATCAGCGACAAAGCAATGCCACCTCTCATGAGCCAAGAGGTCCCGCGCTGCCGTCGGGTGAGTCTAAGGTTCGGCATCGATTCCAGCAAGCGCCGGCGAGACGCCAGCGCCACCGAAGGAACGGACGCCGACTCGCGGCCAGTCACCATCACCAAGGTTCGGCGCCAAGTCCGGCCTTGGGTAATACACTTGCTTATTTGAAGTTGCTCATTACCCCATCAAGCGCTACGGTGATCTTCTTGAAGCTCTCGACGTACTTCTGCTGTTCATCCTTGCACTTGCCAGCTTCATACTCGGCGCGGAAATGAGTGGCTTCGGCAACCAGGGCCGGCGTTACGATTTTCTTCGTCCCTTCCCACATTCCGGCAGTGGCGGCGCCCTGGCGCGGCGCGAGCGGGAAGTGATGGAGTCGATCGACGTCGGCAATCTGAACAAGCAGATTGCCGATGACCTCGGTATCAGCATAAAAAGCGGTCGAGGTGCATCGTGCACGCGTCATGGACAAAATGGAAGTTCGGTCGGTCGCCGAACGTGTCCAGTGCCTAATGCAGGCTGCAGGGTCGCCGGGCGGCTGGTCGCCCGGCGGGGTAAGCGCTGGCGCAGGACCTTGTACAAAAGGCAGCGGAAACTGGTCGCTTGAGCGAAGAGAACAGTCTAGCCACAGGACGTGCGATCGAGGCCAAAAAAAAAGCCGCCCGAAGGCGGCTTTCCACGACCCAGCTTGGGTCGGGATCGATGATCAGGCAGCAAAGCCCTTCTCGAGTTCGTCGCGGATGCTTGCCAGCTTGGGAGGCAACTTGTTGCCCATCTTCTCGAACCATTCCTTGACGCCATCGAGCTCGCTCTTCCATGCCTGTTTGTCGAGGCTGGTGACCTTGGCGAATTCCTCCTTGGAGAAATCGCTTCCGGACCAGTCGATGTCTTCGTAGTTGGGCATCCAGCCGAGGGTAGTCTTGTTCGCTGAAACCTTGCCTTCGCAACGATCGATGATCCACTTGAGGACGCGCGCGTTATCGCCGAAGCCCGGCCACGCGAACTCGCCTTTTTCGTTCATCCGGAACCAGTTGACCATGAAGATCGGTACCGGCGTGTCGGCGGCACTGCCCATTTTCAGCCAGTGGCTGTAATAGTCGGCCATGTTGTAGCCGCAGAACGGCAGCATGGCGAACGGGTCGCGGCGAACGACACCTTGCGCGCCGAAAGCGGCGGCCGTCGTTTCCGAACCGAGCGTCGCGGCAGCATAGACGCCGTGATCCCAGTCAACTGTCTCACAGACCAGTGGCACCGTCGAGGCGCGACGGCCACCGAACAGGAAGGCCGAGATTGGCACCCCTTCCGTGCTCTCCCACTGCTCATCGATGCACGGGCACTGCGAGGCGGGAGCGGTGAAGCGGGAGTTTGGATGCGCGGCCTTGGTGCCCTTCTCCTTGGCGATGGCTGGCGTCCAGTCGTTGCCCTGCCAGTCGATGGCGTGCTCGGGTGCCGGGCCCATGCCTTCCCACCACACATCACCATCGTCGGTCAGCGCGACATTGGTGAAGATGGTGTTCTCGGCCAGGGAGGCCATGGCGTTGAAGTTGGTCTTGTCATTGGTGCCTGGGGCCACGCCGAAGAAGCCCGCTTCCGGGTTGATGGCGTAGAGACGGGTGACGCCGTTGGCATCCTTACGCGGCTTGATCCAGGCGATGTCGTCGCCGATGGTGGTCACTTTCCAGCCGCTCAGGGTGGCTGGCGGGACGAGCATGGCGAAGTTGGTCTTGCCACAGGCCGACGGGAAGGCGGCAGCGACGTAATGCTTCTTGCCCTCGGGCGATTCGACGCCCAGGATCAGCATGTGCTCGGCCATCCAGCCGTCATCGCGCGCCATGTTTGAGGCAATACGCAGGGCCAGACACTTCTTGCCGAGCAGCGCGTTGCCACCGTAGCCGGAACCGTAGGACCAGATTTCGCGCGTTTCGGGATAATGGACGATGTACTTGGTGGTCGGGTTGCATGGCCAACGCGGATCTTTCTGGCCGACTTCCTTGGGTGCGCCGATCGAATGCACACAGGGAATGAAGCTGCCGTCGGTGCCGAGGACCGGGAACACCGCCTTGCCCATACGGGTCATGATCTTCATGTTGACCACGACGTAGGCGCTGTCGCTGATCTCGACGCCGATCTGGGCGATTGGTGAGCCAACCGGGCCCATCGAGAAGGGAATCACGTACATCGTGCGACCCTTCATGCAGCCTTTGAAGACGCCCTTGAGCATCTCGCGCATCTTGGCCGGGTCTTCCCAGTTATTGGTTGGGCCGGCGTCTTCCTTTTTCTCGGAGCAGATGTAGGTGCGGTCTTCGACGCGGGCCACGTCTGACGGGTCGGAAAAGGCGAGGAAGGAGTTCTTGCGCTTCTTGAGCTTGGTGAAGGTGCCGGCTTCTACCAGTTCGGCACAGAGACGGTCGTACTCTGCCTGTGAGCCGTCGGCCCAGACGACTTGGGCGGGCTCGGTGAGGGCCGCAATTTCGGCCACCCATTTTTTCAGGCCTTCATGCTTGACGTAGTCCGGGGCGTTGATGGAAACACTCTGATTCATGGTAATCACTCTCTAAAGTAGGTGGAGGAGCGGAATTTACCGTGGCGTGGCGCGCGCAGAAGCGGACCAACGGAGCCCGGACCGGCGATGGCCCGTCCAGCTCGGTCGGGGGCGACGCGTCGGTCGCGGCTGGAAAACAAAAAGCGCAGTGCAAGCGGGGGTACTCGACATGCTAGGTGTTGGTACTGCAAGGTTGTCTGTGTTTGTGTAATTATGCCACAGGTCCGACTCGCACTGACGATCCTTTGACACCTGCCGCGCTGCCGGCAAGGCTGCCTGGAGCACTTCGGGGCTGATCGTTAGTCGACTGTTGGGGCGCCATCAGCATCCGCTGTGGCTTGTCATACGCTGTGCCAGGAGAAAAAGTCATGAGCAAAGAAAAGGACCAGCTGCGTGCCGCCGCTCTCTTTTATCACCGTAATCCGAAACCGGGCAAGGTGGCGATACTGCCAACCAAGCAACTGACCAATAATTATGACCTGTCGCTGGCTTATTCACCGGGGGTGGCTGCCGCCTGCGAAGAGATTGTCGCGTTTCCCGCCGAGGTGAGCACGCTGACGTCGCGCGCCAATCTGGTGGGTGTGATCACCAATGGGACGGCCGTTCTCGGACTCGGCGCGATTGGCCCGCTGGCGGCCAAGCCGGTCATGGAAGGCAAGGCGGTGCTGTTCAAGAAGTTCGCCAACATCGATGTTTTCGACCTCGAGATCGAAGAGCGCGATCCCGATAAGCTGGTCGAGATCATTGCTTCGCTGGAGCCGACCTTTGGCGGCATCAATCTTGAGGACATCAAGGCGCCGGAGTGTTTTTACGTCGAGCAGAAACTACGCGAACGGATGAAGATTCCGGTCTTCCATGACGATCAGCATGGTACGGCGATCGTCGTTGGGGCGGCCATTCTCAATGGGCTGCACCTGCTCGGCAAGGATCTCGACAAGGTCAAGCTGGTTACCTCCGGCGCTGGCGCTGCGGCCCTGGCCTGCCTCGATCTGCTGGTGATGCTCGGTATTCCGGTCGAGAACATCTGGGTGACCGACATCAAGGGGCTGGTGTACGAGGGGCGGGTCGAGGACATGGACGAGATCAAGGCGCGCTACGCCAAGCAGACCGACGCGCGCACGCTCGGCGAGGTCATCGCCGACGCCGATGTCTTCCTGGGTTTGTCGGCCGGTGGCGTCCTGAAGAAGGAGATGGTGGCCAAGATGGCGCCTTCGCCGTTGATCATGGCGCTGGCCAACCCCAATCCGGAGATTCTCCCGGAGGATGTCAAGTCCGTGCGCAGCGATGCGATCATGGCCACCGGGCGCTCGGACTATCCCAACCAGGTGAATAACGTCCTCTGCTTCCCGTTCATTTTCCGGGGCGCCCTTGACGTCGGAGCGACAACCATCACCGAAGCGATGAAGCTGGCAGCGGTCAGGGCCATCGCCGAACTGGCGCGTGCCGAGCAGTCCGAGGTGGCGCTCAAGGCGTACGGCGAGAAGGTCACCAACTTCGGCCCCGAGTACCTGATTCCGAATCCCTTCGATCCGCGCCTGATCAGCAAGATTGCACCGGCAGTTGCCGAGGCGGCCATGGCATCAGGGGTGGCTACGAGACCGATCAGGGACCTGGAGGTGTACCAGGACAGCCTTGACGAGTTTGTCTATCACTCCGGCCTGATCATGAAGCCGGTATTTTCGCAGGCCAGGCAGGCGCCGCGACGTATCGTCTTTGCTGAAGGCAGTGACGACCGCGTGCTGCGCGCGGTGCAGGTGATCGTCGACGAAGGCATCGCCAGACCGATTCTCATCGGCCATCCGGGTGATATCGCCGGCAAGCTTGAGGCCGCGAACCTGCGCGTTCGTCCGGGAATCGACTTCGAGGTCATTTGTGCCGGCCATAACAATTTCTTTGACGATCATTTCGAAACTTACTGGCGAGAGTATCGACGGCTGATGGAGCGCAAGGGGGTTTCGGTAGATTTCGCCAAGCGTGAGGTGCGCCGTCGGCCATCGCTTTTCGGCGCGCTGATGGTCCGCATGGGCGACGCCGACGGCCTGATCTGCGGCACCTCTGGTCGTCACCGCAATCACCGCGAGCACGTCGAGAACGTTATTGGTCTGGCGCCGGGGGTGAAGAGTCTGTACGCGATGAGCGTGCTGCTGCTGCCTGATCGCACCCTGTTCATCGCCGATACCTATATCAACTACGAGCCAACGGCGGAACAACTGGTGGATATGACGCTGCTCGCTGCCGACACGGTTCGCCGTTTCGGTGTGACCCCGCGCGTGGCGCTCCTTTCGCATTCGTCTTTTGGTTCGGAGAATACGCCGACGGCCTTGAAGATGCGTGACACGCTGCGCCTGCTGAAGGAGCGCGCGCCACGTCTGGAGGCCGAGGGCGAGATGCACGGTGACGCCGCCATCGATGATGAAATCCGCCAGCGCGTGTTTCCGAGTGACGCGCGCTTGAAAGGGCAGGCCAATCTGTTGATAATGCCGACCCTCGATGCGGCCAACATCTCGTTCAACCTTCTCAAGGTCGCCTCTGGTGACAACGTCACCATCGGGCCGATCCTGCTCGGAACTGCGCAGCCGGCGCATATCCTGACGCCGACGGCAACGGTACGCCGCTTGGTCAACATGACTGCTCTGGCGGTTGTCGACCGGCTGATGAGCGAGCGCTGAGCGTCGGGCGCGGTCGTACTTCGACCCGCGGCCTGCTGTTCAAGAAATCCGATGCCGCCGCGCCGAGCGATCTCGCTTGACGCGGCGGCAGGGTGAGTGGAGAAGGCGTAAACGTCTGCCTTGAACTCCGAAGACTTGATGTGCTACATTACTTAGTCTGTCTATCCCCTTATTTTCTCAGCTGTTGCTTCGTGGGTGATGGGCTGTGCGGGAATTGTTGCCAATTATCGGATCATGCAGGAGGCTTGCGATGCGGACGATGCTGAGAGCAGTAGTGCTGTGGGGCGTGCTGGTGGTGGGTGCCGGATTGGCCTCAATGGAGGTGGTGCACGCGGCAGATAAGGCTGGCAGCAAGAGCGAAGTGCAGAAAAGCAAAGCCCCGACGACGCAAAAGGCCAAGGCGCGACCGGTAAGCAAGCAGAGTTCGAGCAAGAGTGTCGCGCAGCAAGGCAAGGCAGTACCGCCGGTGTCGAAGGCCAAATCCACCCGTGTGGCCAAGGCCAAATCGACAGGCGTGGCCAAGGCCAAATCGACAGGCGTGGCCAAGGCGAGTACGTCGGCTGCCCGGGCGGGAAACAGCAAGTCTTCGCGCGCAGAGCAGAGACCGGAAAACGGAGCGCCGTCGATGGCGTGGCATGGGCAGGAGCACCTCGCGGTCCAGTCAGGCTCGGCGCTGGTAATCGCTCAGGACGGCGGTGAGGCCCTGTACGAGAAGAACGCCAGGGTCGTCGTGCCGATCGCTTCGATCACGAAACTCATGACGGCGATGGTCGTACTTGACTCGATGCCTAACCTGCAGGCACCGATTACCATTACCGACGACGATGTCGACTACGTGAAAGGGAGTCGATCACGCTTGCAGGTGGGCTCTGTCCTCACCCGTGAAATGGCGCTTTTGCTGGCGCTGATGTCTTCCGAAAATCGCGCCGCAAACGCCCTTGGACGTCACTATCCGGGCGGCTTGGGGGCCTTCGTTGTGGCGATGAATCGCAAGGCAGCGTCGCTGGGAATGAGCAGATCGCATTTCGCGGATCCCACCGGCCTGACCAGCAATAACGTGTCGACTGCACACGATTTGGCACGAATGGTTGCCGCCGCGTATCGCTACCCCTTGATTCGCGAGTTTTCGACGACCTCCGGTGTCACCGCCGAAGTAAAAGGGCGTGACCTCGAATATCGCAATACCAATCAGCTGGTCAAGAGCCCGACTTGGGAAATCGGCCTGTCGAAGACCGGCTACATTCAGGAAGCGGGCAAGTGCCTGGTCATGCAGGCGCGCGTCGCCGATCGACCGGTGGTGATCGTACTGCTTGATTCGTCTGGCAAGCAGACTCGTATCGGTGATGCGAATCGTATCAAGCGCTGGATGGAGAGCGCGTCGGCAGCGGGCAAAGCAACGCCCGCGTGACTTGCAACAGCGGTCGACAGCCACGGTGCGCCGTGGCTTTTTTTTTGTCGATGGGGCACCGATCAGGCGTTGTTTCTGCGATCATTCCCGACCCGTGCCGGAGGGGTGAGGGTTTCGTGCAGGGGGCGCGCTTCAGGGCTGCTGTCAGGCGCTGCGTTGGGAGTCCGGGGCTGTGGTCGCAGCGGTGCCTTGGCTGCCGCTTGCGAAAACGACCCTCCGGCATTCGCTGATGCGCGAAAACTTGCGTTGCTTGTCTGGTAGGATGCGCCGTGATGGAAAAGCTTCTTACCATTAAATTCGTGACTTGGATTGGCCGGGCACTATTGCTCTGCCTGCTGGCGGCCGCTCTGCCTGCCGGGAAAGCGCAGGCCCAGCCAGCCGAGCCGGAGATGGTTGCCATCACCCATCCAGCGACCAGCGAACAAGCGATTCCGCGAGCGACCTTGCGCGCAATCTTTGGCATGCTGCTGCAGAAATGGCCGAACAACACCGCGGTTAGGGTCTTTGTTTTGCGGGATGACGCGCCCGAGCATGCCACTTTCAGCAAGAGTGTGCTGCAGGTGTTTCCCCACCAGTTGCGATTGGCATGGGACCGACAGGTTTTTTCGGGTCAGGGACAATACCCCGAACAGCTTGCGTCGACCCAGGAGATTCTGTCTCGGGTGGCGTCCACCCCAGGCGCAATGGGTTACGTCAAGGCGAGCGAGGTTGATCACAATGTCCGTGTACTCCAAGTTCGCTAGGGCCGCCTCTGGCATGGCCATGGTCGCGGTGCTTTCGCTATCGCCAGGGGGCGCACGGGCCATCGATTTTCTGGACGGCGATCTGCAGTTGCATGGCTTCTTTTCGCTGACCTTGGTGAACACCTCGGACAACAACTTCTTCGGGCAAAGCGACGACCAGATCAGCAGTGAGTATAGTGAGGTCGGGGCGAATGCTTCGTGGCGGCTGACGCCCGACGTTCAACTGTCTGCCCAGTTGCTTTCGCACCGGGCCGGCGGCACTGATGATGGTGGCGTGCGCCTCGATTATGGTCTGCTCGACTGGACCATGGCCTCCAGTGAGGAGGGGCGGAGCGGCGTGCGCGTGGGGAGGATCAAGACGGCCTACGGTTTGTACAACAAGACGCGCGACGTTCCTTTTACCCGGCCGAGCATCATCCTGCCACAATCGATCTACTTCGATCGAACACGCAACTTGACGGTTTCAGCCGACGGTGGGGAGGTCTACCTCGAGCGCTACTATGAAGCCGGTTCGCTTTCGGGCAGCCTCGCTCTCGGGCAACCGCAGACCGACACCGATGCTGCCACAGTCGCCCTCGTCGGCCTGAACCCGCCTGGTCACCTCGATGCGAAGTTGGCACCCGATTTCCAGGTCATGTATGAGGGTTCCGGCGGCAGGTATCGCCTGGGGTTCACCGCCCTGCATCTCGATCTGCGCTACAAGCCGGGCTACGCTGACCGCCTCGGCGCAGGCCGTTTCAAGCTGACGCCACTGATCTTTTCAGCGCAGTACAACGCCGAGAACTGGAGCCTGACGAGTGAGTACGCGAGTCGTCGAATCTCGGTCAAGGATTTTGGCCCGTTCTTCTACAACGGGGATGCGCTTGGCGAGAGTTACTATCTGCAGGCTACCTACCGATTGGCGCCGAAGTGGGAAGCACTCCTGCGCTACGATGTGTACTATGCCGACAAGGGCGATCGCAATGGCCAGGACTTTGCGGCTGCTACCGGTATGCCGGGTTTTACGCGCTATGCCAAAGACTGGACCCTTGGCGTCCGCTTCGACGTCACGCCGCAGTTCATGCTCCGTGCGGAAGCGCATCAGGTTGACGGCACCGGCTTTCTGGCGGTGCAGGACAATCCCAATGCGCAGGCTCTCCGTCGTTACTGGGACAGCTTCATGCTCCTCGGCTCGTTCCGTTTCTAGCCTCTGCAGATGCCAGCCCGTCCACCGCCGACGAAAGTGCGCAGCACCTTCGGCTTCCTCAGTCTGAGGTGGAAGATCTTGTTGATCCTGGGAGGGGTGATGCTGTCGGTCAACGGTGCGCTGTCGTGGCTTCACTTCCATGACCTGACGACGCGCTTCGAAGTGCAGCGGACGGCGACCAGAGAACGCCTGGTCGAACAGGCCTTTGCATTGCGTACCGACTTCGGACTTCGCTTGCAGGCGCTGGCCGGCATGCTGGCCGCTCTGGACTCGGTCGGCGTCGGTCTTTTTCAGACGCCAGCAGGCAATGCCCTACTGCGACAGCACTTCGACAGCTACTGGTCAGTGCTGCAACTCGATCTTGGGCTGGACTCGCTGCAGGTTTACGGGCCAAGTGGTCCCCCCGTGGCGAGCTGGCGCACCAATGCACTTGTCGAGGTGAAGCAGGACGCCCAGGTTCGCGACGTCATCGTGCAGGAGCGGGCGATGCACTGGACGCGCTGTGAGCAACTGTGCACGCAGTTTGCTGCGGCACCGATCCTCGTGGCCGGTCGCGTTGCCGGAGCGGTGCTCTTGGGTACTTCTCTGGCCGACGTGGTGGTCTCTTTCCACCGCTTGTCCGGCGCTGATCTTGGCGTTCTTGTTCCGGTCGCCATGCCGGCAGGCAACAATGCCCTGTCTGCTCTGGGCATGCAGGTGATCGGTTTGAGCAATGCCGAGCGCAACCTGCCCTTGTTGCAGCAGCTGACGGCGCTGCCGCTGCTGCGTGGTGAGAGCGCATGGCGCAAGCTGTTGTACGGTGGCCGAGAGTTCGAATTGTCGTTTCTGGCACTTGACGCCCGCGATGACGCGCAGTCGTCAGCGCTGCTGGTGGTGGTCGACGATCTCACCCAGGCGCGTGCCGATATTGACAAGTCGGTCCTGGACCGCTTGCTGGGCGAGTTGGCGGCTTCGTTCTTCTCGCTGTTGTTGTTGGCGCTGCTGGTACACGCGCCCCTGCAACGCATGACCCGGGCGGTGCGTGCGATTCCATTGCTCGGGCTTAGCGCTTTTCCCGAGGTGCGGGAGAGGATTGCGCCGCGCGCTCGGCGTTTGGTCGATGACGAGATCGACAGCCTCGACAAGGCAGCGATTGACCTGTCGCATCGGCTGGAAAACCTAGAGAAAGACGTCGCGGCCCATTTGCAGGATATCTCGATCGAGCGGGATTTCAGCAAGCTTCTGCTCGATACCGCGCACGTGATTATCCTGACGCAGTCCACCGATGGCGAGATTCTTACGCTGAACCCCCACGGACAAAAAATGTCCGGGTGGCGGGAGGAGGATCTGCCAGGCAAGCGCTTTTCCGAACTGGTGCGCCCGGATGGTTCCTCGGAACTGGCGATCGCGCAGGCCGTCCAGGAAATTGCCGCCGGCGAACGTCAGCACGTGCAGCTGGAATCGATTCTGGCTAGTTCGAACGGCCAATCCTACGAGATTACCTGGAACCACTCACGCCTTGTCGGGGCAAGCGGTGTGGTGATGATCCTCTCGGTCGGAATCGACCACACGAAGCGCAAGATCGCCGAGTCCCAACGCAAGCTCGCCGAGTCGCGTGTCAAGGATTTGCGCGAGCGCGATCCCTTGACCGGCCTGGTGAATCGCCAGCATTTCCAGGATCAACTCGAGCAGGCGCTGGCCAGCGCCCGCCATTCGGCGCGCGACGGGGCGCTGCTCTATCTCGATCTCGACGGCTTCAAGTACGTGAACGATCTGAACGGACACCAGGCAGGTGATGAGCTCTTGCGGAAGGTTGCCGACGAAGTCGGCCATGTGGTGGCGCGCGGAGGTGATCTGCTCGGCCGCCTGGGCGGTGATGAACTGGGCATCCTGCTGCACGTATGCGATCATGACGGCGCCATCCAGGTGGCCGAGAAGATCAACAAGCGACTCGCCGAGATCAAGTTTCCCGGCCTGGGAGCGAGCCATCGTGTCTCGGCCAGCATCGGCATCGTCGTTTTTTCCGAGGCTACGATGGACGTCAAGCAACTTCTCGCCAATGCCGATATCGCGATGTATCAGGCCAAGTCCAAGGGCGGCGCTGGCTGGCACCTCTATTCAGACGGGGAGGGCGTACAGGAGAAGATGCAGAGCCGTCTGCACTGGGAGGAGATGATCAATCGCTCACTGGGCGATCGCGGATTCATCGTGCATTACCAGCCGATCCTGGATATTCGCGCTCGCCAGGTCAGCCACTACGAGGCTCTGGTACGCATGCGGGCAGAAGATGGCTCGCCGATTCCGCCTGGGATGTTCATGGAAGTCGCCGAGAACAGCGGGCTGATACGCGAAATCGATCGCTATGTGATCCATGATGTTTTCGGCAAGATGTTGAGCCTGTTTGCGGTCGGAAAATACTACAAATTCTCGATCAACCTGTCGGGCATCAGCATCAATGATCCGCGCTTGCTGTCGTTCATTAGCGATGAGCTCTCGCGTAGCGCCTTGCTGCCCAGCCATGTAGTCTTTGAAATCACCGAAACCGCGGCGGTATCAGACTTCTCCAAAGCACGCGCCTTCATGAACGCCGTACGAGAACTCGGCTGCGCGTTTTCGCTCGACGACTTTGGCGTCGGCTTTTCTTCGTTCAACTACGTCAAGCAGTTGCCTGTGGACTACGTCAAGATCGATGGCTCCTTTGTCCGCACCCTGGTCGATAGCCCCGATGATCAGGTCTTCGTACGGGCGCTCGCCGAGGTCGCGCGCGGCTTTGGCAAGAAGACGGTGGCCGAGTTCGTGGAAGACGAGCGCGCACTGAACATGTTGCGCACCTTCGGGGTGGACTACGCGCAAGGCTACTTCATCGGCAAGCCTGGTCCGGAGATTACCTGAGCAGCGAGCTTGCACAGGGTTCGGCACGCTTCGGCACAATCCCACGCTCGGGGAGGCGTTCGGCGGCGGTGCTATAATCGCCTGCTGACTTGCCACTCCTATTGCCTACCGTCCCCCAAGCATGGCGCTGTTCACCCTTGGTATCAACCACCACACAGCACCACTCTCGGTTCGCGAGCAGATGGCGTTTCATGCCGAAAGCCTGCCCCGGGCCCTGGCTGACCTGGCGCACTGCAAAGCGGTCCACGAGGCGGCGATCTTGTCGACCTGCAATCGTACCGAGTTGTACGTTGCGAGCGATGTCTCTGACGCGGCGACGCAGTGGCTCGCCGACTACCATCGTTTGGCGCGCCATGAGATCGCGCCTTACCTCTACACCTATCCCGAGCGCGACGCCGTACGGCATGTCTTTCGAGTCGCCAGTGGGCTGGATTCGATGGTTCTCGGCGAGCCGCAGATTCTCGGCCAGATGAAGGAAGCGGTACGCGTTGCCGAGGAGGCCGGCACTCTTGGTACGACGCTGCACAAACTCTTTCAGCACTCCTTCGCGGTGGCCAAGGAAGTGCGGTCGACGACGGCGATCGGGACGAATGTGGTCTCTATGGCCGCTGCCGCCGTGCGCTTGGGTGAGCGGATCTTCGAACGTATCGCCGATCAGAAGATCCTCTTCATCGGCGCCGGTGAGATGATCGAACTGTGCGCCACGCATTTCTCGGCACAGCGCCCGAAGCAGGTGGTCATCGCCAACCGGACGGTCGAGCGCGGCCTGGTGCTGGCCAGTCGTCTGGGCGGGACGGCGATCAGGCTGGAGGACATCGCTGAGCGCTTGTCGCAGTTCGACATTGTCGTTTCGTGCACCGCTAGTCCGCTGCCGATCCTCGGCTTGGGCATGGTCGAGCGGGCGATCAAAATTCGCCGTCATCGCCCGATGTTCATGGTCGACCTGGCTGTTCCGCGCGATATCGAGGTCGAGGTTGGTGAAATGGACGACGTTTTCTTGTATACGGTCGATGATCTGGCGCAGGTCGTTGAATCGGGTATCGAGTCGCGCCAGGCAGCGGTGGTGGACGCGGAGTCGATCATTGGCGAACGCGTTGAGGGCTTCCTGCGCTGGCTGACCACGCGTGCTACAGTGCCGCTCATTCGTTCGCTGCGGGATGCTGCCGACCGTGCGCGTCGCCACGAGATGGAGCACGCGCTGAAACTGCTGGACAAAGGCGAAGACCCGGCCCGCGTCCTCGAGCGTTTCTCGCATCGTCTGACCAACAAGTTTCTGCATGCGCCAACGCAGGCCTTGAACCAGGCCAGCGCTGACCAGGGCGAGTTGCAGACGCTGGTCGGACGCTTGTTCCATCTCCATCCGGATTCCCGCTTCGGCGAGTAGCCGACTTCGGCAACCAACGCCAGACCGCTGGATTCCCTGGAATCCTTTTCGTAGCGTGGCGCGCTTTAAGCGACCTTCTCATGAACCAGAGCATTCGCGACAAACTTGAACAGCTGACTGGTCGCCTCGACGAACTTGGCCGCATGTTGGCCAGCAGCGAAGCAACCCAAGACATGGACGACTTCCGCAAGCTGTCGTGCGAGTACGCCGAAATTGGCCCGGTGGTCGCTCTTTACCAGACCTGGCGACAAGCCGAGGGCGAACTGTCGTCGGCGATCGAGATGCTCGCCGATCCGGAAATGAAGGAATTGGCCGAAGCAGAAGTGGCCACGGTTAGGGCGCGCCTGCCGCAGATCGAAGAAGACCTGCAGAAACTGCTGCTGCCCAAGGACGCCAAGGACGATCGCAACGTCTTTCTCGAGCTGCGCGCGGGCACCGGTGGCGAAGAATCCGCACTCTTTGCCGGCAACCTCTTCCGCATGTACGCGCGCTACGCCGAACGCCAGCGCTGGCAGGTCGAAGTCATTTCGGCCAGCGTTTCGGACCTCGGTGGCTACCGCGAGGTGATCGCGCGAATCATCGGTAACGGCGTTTACTCGCGCTTCAAGTTTGAGTCCGGTGCGCATCGCGTGCAGCGCGTCCCGGACACCGAAACGCAGGGGCGCATTCACACTTCCGCCTGTACCGTGGCGGTGATGCCCGAGGCCGATGCTCTGGAGGAAGTACAGATCAACCCGGCTGATATTCGCGTCGACACCTACCGCGCGTCGGGTGCCGGCGGACAGCACATCAACAAGACGGATTCGGCGGTCCGGATTACTCACCTGCCGACCGGGATCGTCGTCGAATGCCAGGATGATCGTTCGCAACACAAGAACAAGGCCCAGGCCTTATCGGTCCTGGCGGCACGCATCAGGGACGTGCAGGAGCGTGAGCAGCACGCGAACATGGCGTCGACGCGCCGGGATCTGATCGGCAGCGGTGACCGCTCGGAGCGAATTCGCACCTACAATTTCCCGCAGGGTCGAGTCACCGACCACCGCATCAACCTGACCCTGTACAAGATCGAAGCGATCATGGACGGCGACCTGGACGAATTGCTGGCTGCGCTTGCGGCAGAGTATCAGGCAGATCAGCTGGCGATGCTCGCCGAGAGCGAGTGAGACGCTTGGCCGCAGCGAAGAGTGGAAAATGCGCGGGCGGCGGTTGCTCACCACTTCGTCGCTATGGCTCGACCCCCGATCGCGATGACGCTTGACGCTGCGTGGCGCTTGGCTTGCCAGCGCATTGCTCGCCTCGATGCGCGCCTGCTGCTTGAGCACGTAACGGCCTGTACACACGCCGATCTGATCGCCCACCCGAGGCGGATGCTCTCCGCAGAGCAGCTGGCGAGGCTTGATGCCTTGCTCAGTCGCCGTGCTGAAGGTGAGCCACTGGCCTATCTTCTTGGCAGCGCGGGTTTCTACGGCCTGGAGTTTGTCGTCACCCCAGCGGTGCTGATTCCGCGTCCGGAGACGGAACTCCTGATCGATGTGGCAATCGAATTTCTGCAGTCCTGGCCCCGCGCGCAGATACTTGATCTCGGCACCGGCTCCGGAGTTCTTGCGGTGACTCTGGCTCGGCTATGCCGGGGGGCGTCGGTTACGGCGGTCGATTTTTCATCGGCAGCACTTGCCGTTGCCCGCGGCAATGCTGCACGGCACGCGGTGGAGGTCAGTTTTCTACTGGGTGATTGGTATGCGCCGCTCGGAGAAAGTCGTTTCGATCTGATCGTCGCCAACCCGCCCTATGTCGCGTACGCGGATCCGCACCTGCAGCACAGTGGTTTGCCTTTCGAACCACGCATGGCGCTTACGGACGGGGTGGTCGGTGGTGACGGCCTGGCTTGCCTGCGTGCGATTATCGGCGGCGCGGCAGCGCATCTGCGGCCAGGTGGTTGCGTGCTGGTTGAGCACGGCTACGACCAGGCCGCTGCGGTACGGCAGCTGTTGGCTGAGCAAAGGCTGGTCAAGCTCGATTCGTGGCGTGATCTGGCGGGGATTGAGCGCGTTAGTGGTGGCCAACTCGATTGACGCTGGGTGCCGCCAGCCGGTACACTGCTCTGTTGATTGTTTTTCATAACGACTAGTCACTAAGAGGTTTTACGATGGATGCGCAGCAATTGATCAAAGAACAGGTAACCAGCAACCCCGTGGTCCTCTACATGAAGGGGACGCCGCAGGCGCCGCAATGTGGCTTCTCGTCGGTAACGGTGCAAATCCTCAAGGCCTGCGGAGTGTCCAGCTACCTCAGCGTGAACGTACTCGAGAACCCGGAAATCCGTAGCGGTATCAAGTCCTACGCCAACTGGCCAACGATTCCGCAGCTCTACGTGCGCGGCGAGTTTGTCGGCGGCAGCGACATCATGCGTGAGATGTACGAAGACGGTGAGTTACAGAAGCTTCTTGAAGGTCTGGTTGATCCGGCCTGATCACCAAGGCTTCTAGTCGCTCGGGCGGCGCGCGCCGCCAAGGTGCTGCGCACGCCAGGCCACCGTAGCGCGTCGCTGCGGTGGCCTTTCTCAAGCGCTGGCCGTTGCCGACTTGCGGACGCTCAATTCTTCGTAGGCCCTTACGGCTTCGGCGGCGTACATCAGTGCCGGGCCACCGCCCATGTAGGTGCAGACGGCAAGCGTTTCCATGAGTTGCTCACGACTGACACCCAGGCGAATCAGCGCCTTGACATGAAAGCCGATGCAGGCATCGCAGCGGCTGGAGACCCCGATCGCCAAGGCGATGAGTTCTTTATCCAGCGCCGAAAGCACGCCTGGCGAAAGGGACGCCTTGGCCAGCGCATTGAAGCCCTGGATGGTCTCCGGGATGTCCCGACGCAGGCTTCCGATGGCGTTGGAAACATCGTTGGTAATGGTGCCGAAAGATTTGCTCATCAGCGTTTCTCTCCGTTTATCAGAAAACGCTAACATACCGTGACGGAGCTTTCTTTGGCAACCAGTTTCCGGTGCTTCGCTCGGTACGGGATCGGAGCAGCGCAACAGCGGCGACGCCAATGAGTGATAGACCACTGCCGTGCCACCACGCGGGGCTGCTCCTTGCTGCCCTGGGTCCTGGCTCTTGGGGCTCTACCTCGCCTCGGGCGAGGCCCCTTCAGAAGCTTACCAGGCGCGTGTTCGCGGACGTCAGGCGCTCGCTGAGGACCGCCAGAAAAGACTGATAGAAGTGTACTCGGCAGGCTTCCGAAGACGACCGCAATGAGCGGGCAGTAATCCGCACCAGCTTGGCTTCTGTCAGGGCGACGACATCGGCGACGCGTGTGCAGTTTGATTTGCCAATGACGGCCATTTCGCCGAAGCAGTCGCCGGCCGTCAGCATATCCAGGATCAAGCCACTCTTGAGCACTTTCAACTCGCCTTCGGCCAGGAAGCAGAAGAAGTCTCCGAGGTCGCCGTCGCGCATGACCAGTGTGCCGGGCGAAGCGCGGCTCCACTGCGAGAAGCGCACTATCTCCCACATCTCGACGTCAGAAAAATCGGCAAAGAATGGGAAGCCACGCAGGGTATCGAACTTCTCGAGATCGGCGATCTCGTCGGCGGGCACTTTCGCTTGCCGTGCGCGAAAGGCCTGTGCCAAATCCTGCGCAAATTCTTGCCAGCTAGCGTAGCGAGTATCGAGTCGCTTGCTCATCGCGCGGGCAACGATAGCGTCGAGCGCCGGCGGGACCTCTCGGCGCAGCGTCGAAGGCCGGCGTGGTTCAGCGTTGATGATCTGGTAGATCATGTCGTAACTGTTGCGCGCCTGAAAAGGCAATTGACCGGTCAGCAGCTGATACATGACGACACCCAGCGAGTAGATGTCGGTCCGCTGATCGAGCGCCTGCTCTTTTACCTGTTGCGGCGACATGTAGGCGGGTGAGCCTATTCCCTGCACCAGCGTGCGATCGGGTGAGCCGATGATCGCGGCGCCGAAATCCGAGATCTTGATGTCGCCTTCGTTGGGGTCGGTGCAGGTGAACAGGATATTCGCCGGCTTGATGTCGCGGTGGATGATGCCTGCCTGGAAGGCGAAGTCGAGTGCCCGGGTGCACTTGAAAATGATCTCGACGATGCGTTCGACCGACAGCAGCTGGCCGGGCGCGCAGACCGTTTCCAGGGTGCCGCCGGCGACGAATTCCATGACAATGTAGCAGAGGTGGTCGTCCACGACGGCGTCATAGGTCTGGACGATGTGTGGGTGCGACAGCTTGCCGATCAGTGCCGCTTCGTTGAGGAACAAATGGGTGTAGAGTCTGCCCCGCTTGGGGTCTTTCAGGATGCCGGGAAAGGCGACCTTGACCGCCACTTCGCGCTGGGTAAACGCGTCGCTGCCCAGATAAACGGTAGACGTGGCCCCGTGGCCGACTTCGCGGATCAGCTCGTATTTGCCGATCTTTTCCATTGCCGGAGGCTACGGCGGACCTAGCCGCGACGGGCGCGGGAAATGGCTGCCAGCACCTGCTCCGGCGCTGTGCCGCCGATATGCGCGCGCGCGGCCAGCGAACCGTCGATGGTCAGCACCGCAAAGACTTCCTCGTCAAGCAGCGGTGAGAAGCTTTGCAACTCGGCGAGCGGGAGTTGGGCCAAGTCGACACCCAGTTCCTCCGCGCGACGTACTGCCAGGCCGACGGTTGCGTGGGCGTCGCGGAAAGGCAGGCCCTTGCGGGTCAGGAAGTCGGCGAGGTCGGTGGCGGTAGCGAAACCTTCGGCCAGGGCGTCGCGCATTTTTTCAGGATTGACGGTGATGCCGGCAATCATCTCGGCAAAAATGCATAAGGTGTCGCTGACCGTGTCGATGGCGTCGAACAGCGGTTCCTTATCTTCCTGGTTGTCCTTGTTGTAGGCCAGAGGCTGGCCCTTCATCAGGGTCAGCAAGGCCGTCAGGTGACCGTACACGCGGCCGGTCTTGCCACGCGCCAATTCCGGAACGTCGGGATTCTTCTTCTGCGGCATGATCGAACTGCCGGTACAGAAGCGATCTGCGATCCTGATGAAGCCGAAGCGCGGGTTCATCCACAGCACCAGTTCTTCGGACAGGCGCGACAGGTGCATCATCAACATCGCGCAGGCGGCGCAGAATTCGATCGCAAAGTCGCGGTCGGAAACCGCATCGAGCGAGTTTTCGCAAACACCGTCGAAGCCCAGCAGTTCGGCGACGAAATGGCGGTCGATCGGATAGGTGGTGCCGGCCAGCGCCGCTGCACCCAGGGGCAGACGGTTGGTACGGCGACGGCAGTCGCTGAAGCGTTCGGCATCACGCTGCATCATCTCGAAATAGGCGAGCAGGTGATGGCCGAAAGTGACCGGCTGGGCGACCTGGAGATGAGTGAAGCCGGGAAGCGGCGTGGCCGCTTCCTTCTCAGCCAAGTTTAGCAGGCTGGTCTGGAACTGACGCAGCAGTGGCAATAACTCATCGATCGCGTCACGCAGGTACAGGCGAATGTCGGTCGCTACCTGGTCGTTCCGCGAGCGACCGGTATGCAGGCGCTTGCCGGCGTCGCCAACGAGGGCCGTCAGGCGCTTCTCGATGTTCAGATGGACGTCTTCGAGGTCGAGCGACCAGACAAAGCTGCCGTTCTCGATCTCGCGGCCCACCTGTGCCATGCCGCGCTCGATATCGGCGAGGTCTCCGGCACTGATGATTTCCTGTCTGGCGAGCATGGTCGCGTGCGCGACCGAGGCGCGAATATCCTGGCGCCACATGCGGCGGTCGAAATTCACCGAGGCCGTATAGCGCTTGACGAGGTCGGACATCGGCTCGGAGAAGCGGCCGGCCCAAGTGTATTGGGAAGAATCCGATGGGTTCATGCGGGAGGGGTTCCTGGGCTAGAATCTCTCGTAGAACCTTGGACAGGCGCCACTTCGAGTGATGGCAAGTATAAAGCAAAACCTGGCCGGCCAGCCGCTACCGGATTTCCGGAATTCCGGAGTCATGTTGCGAATTCTGCTCGGCGTGAACCTGCTGGCGCTGGCTGCTGCACTGGTTAAGAGCCAGGGTGTGCAGGACAGCCTGCAGCACTTCATCGACATGGCGGCCTGGGTGCAGCCCTTGCTGCTCTTCAATCTGGCGTTACTGGCAGTTCTCGGCAACAGCCTCCAGCGCGCACCCACCTGGATTGGGCGCACGCTGGTGTTGCTGCTCGCAGCCGCTTCGGCGATCGTATTGTCGGCGCTGTGGAGTCACCTGATCTTCGCCGATGCTGGTGGTGGCCAGGCTCTGCTCAGGGCGGGCCTGCTGGCTGCGCTGGCAGCCGGGTTCATGCTTGCCTACTTTGCCTTGCGCGCCGGGGCTTTATCGCCGGCGCTCGTCGAGGCGCGATTACAGGCGCTGAGTGCGCGCATCCGGCCGCATTTCCTGTTCAATAGCCTGAATGCGGTGCTTTCGCTGATTCGCGCCGACCCGCGACGCGCCGAGGCGGCGCTTGAGGAACTGGCCGATCTTTTTCGCGTGCTGATGCGTGATCATCGCGAGTTAGTGCCGCTGGCCGACGAACTCGCCCTGTGCCGGCAGTATCTGGCTCTCGAAAAATTGCGTCTCGCCGAGCGCTTGCACGTCGAATGGGACATCGCGCCGAATCTGCCACTGGACCTGAAAGTGCCGCCATTGATGGTGCAACCGCTGCTGGAGAACGCTGTTTATCACGGCATTGAGCCCTTGGGCGATCCAGGCACTATTCGCATTCGCCTGGTGCGCCGCGCTGATGCCTTGCAGCTCGATATCGTCAACCCCTGCGCAGCCGGTGCCGAGAAACCGCGCGGCAGCCACATGGCGCTGGACAATATCCGCGAGCGCCTGGCGCTGTACTATGACCTTGAAGCGCGACTCGAGACCAATGCGGTAGCGCTGGGTGATGGCCGACACCAGTATCGGGTACGTATCCTCCTGCCTTGTCGGGCGCAGCGGCGATGAATGCGCCTGCGCTCGCTTCTCCGCTGTTGCTGCTTATTTGCGACGATGAGGCGCCAGCGCTGGCGCGTTTGCGTGATTTGCTGGCCGATATCGCTCCGGAACTGCCGCATGTGATCGTCGCCGAAGCCGACAACGGCCTGCGTGCCCTGGCTGCCATCGAGGGTCTGCGGGTTGATGTGGCGCTGGTCGATATCCGCATGCCGAAAATGGACGGCATTGAACTCGCAGCTCACCTGTCTCGGCTTGAACACCCGCCGGCGGTAATTTTTGTGACGGCCTATGACGCCTACGCGGTACAGGCCTTCGAGCTTAACGCCGTCGACTATCTGGTGAAGCCGGTGCGCGCCCTGCGTCTGCTGGAGGCGCTGCGAAAAGTTCACCGCCACCCGCTGCCTTCGGCCTTGCTCGAGCAACTGCCACCGGGAGCGCGCAGTCATCTTTCCTGCCATGAACGCGGCCGGCTGTTGCTGATTGCGGTTGCCGACATCGTGTACTTTCGGGCTGACCTGAAGTACGTCACGGCACGTACCGGTGAGCGCGAATTCCTGCTTGACGAGTCGCTGACCCATCTTGAACAGGAATTCGGTGCACAATTCATCCGTCTGCATCGCGGTGTGCTGGCGGCGCGGGAGGCGATTGCCGGCTTCGAGAAGAGTGGCACTGGCGACGACGCCGAGACGCAATGGCAGGCTATTCTGCGCGACGTTCCCGAGCGGCTGCCGGTCAGTCGCCGGCAGTGGCCCTTGCTCAAGTCCTACGCGCGCCGGCTCAGCTCCTGATCGGCGGTCGCTTCTTGACACTCATCAAGGTGGCCGGTGACGGTTTTCCTATAATCCCCGCTGCCACCCGACGAGGTCTTCATGAAGTACGCTCAAGGCTTGAGAAAATTTTTCTGTATCCTGCTCGGAGGGGCCGTCGTCCTACCCGCTGCGGCGCTCGATCTGGAACGTGCGAAGGAAGTTTATGGCCCGTGCGCTGCCTGCCATGGCCCTTTCGGGGCTGGCGGCAAGCAAGGCGAGTACCCACGCATTGCCGGCCAGTCGGCGAAATACGCGGAGCAGCAGTTGAAGGCCTTCCAGAGTCAGTCGCGAATCAACCTGCCGATGTATCCGTACACGCGGGCGCGCGAACTCGATGATGAAGACATGAAGTTGGTCGCCGCTTATCTGGCGCAGATCGAACTGCCGACACGGCCGCCGGTTTTCAAGGACAGCGATGACGCACTGGCGCGGCTGCTGGCGATGGAGAAGGTGATGATCGTCCCCCGTGCCGCCGGTAATATCGAAAACGGCAAGGCGGTGTACCAGAAAAACTGCGCCGTCTGTCATGGCAAGACCGGGCAGGGGCGCGGCATGTTCCCGATGCTGGTGGGTCAGTATACGAACTATCTGCAGAAGCAGATCGCCGCCTACCTCGCGGCGGATCGCCCGCACGACGAAGAAGGTGCGAAGAAGGGAGTCTTGTACACCCTTAAGGCCAGCGATATCCAGGACGTCCTGGCCTATTTGACGACTCTGCAGGTAGCCGAGCAGTAGGAGTCACCGCCAGTCAGCGCAGCCGGGTTTCCTCGGCGGTGCGAGCGTCGAGAAAACGACTTAACTGCCGGGGCAAGCGTGCACGCCAAGCATGTTAGAATCGTCCCCTGATCAAGATGCCTTTGGGGTGATGCCACCCTCGCGCACCGGCTGTCTGGCGAGGTTGGCAGCGCGCTTACCGGAAACCTGCCTTGAACTCTGCAAATCCAGATCAGTCGCGTATTGTCATTGCCTCGCGCGAGTCGCGGCTTGCCATGTGGCAAGCGGAGCATGTGCGCGGGCGTCTTGCCGAATTATACCCACAGCGAAAAGTCGAGATCCTGGGCATGACCACTCGCGGCGACCAGATCCTCGATCGCCCGCTGTCGGCAATCGGTGGCAAGGGCTTGTTCATCAAAGAGCTCGAAGTGGCGATGCATAACGGTCAGGCCGATCTCGCCGTGCATTCGATGAAGGACCTGCCGATGGACCTGCCAGATGGCTTCGTTCTGGGCGCCATTTCGTCGCGTGAGAATCCGTGCGACGCCTTTGTTTGCAATCGATTTGCCGACCTTGACGACCTGCCGGCCAAGGCCGTGATCGGCACCTCGAGCCTGCGCCGTGAAGCGAGCCTGCGCGCTCGCTACCCCGAACTGGTCATCAGAAGCCTGCGCGGCAATCTTGATACGCGCCTGCGCAAGCTTGATGCAGGTGAGTACGACGCCATAATCCTCGCCGCCGCGGGCCTGATTCGACTTGGTCTGGCTGGCAGAATTGCGTCGCTGTTGACCCCGGAGCAGTCCTTGCCGGCACCGGGGCAAGGCGTCCTCGGTATCGAGGTGCCAGCGCAGCGCGCGGACCTGATCGCCTTGGTGGCGCCGCTCAACGATCCGGCAGTGGCTCAGTGTGTGCTCGCGGAGCGTGCCTTTTCACGCGCGCTGGGCGGCAGTTGCCAGATCCCGCTGGCCGCGCATGCGATGCTTGAAAACGGTCAGCTGTGGCTGCGTGGCTTCGTCGCTACTCCGGACGGTAGGCAGCTGCTTGCGGGTGAGCTGCGTGGCGCTCCGGAGGACAGCGAGTCGGTTGGCCGTGGCTTGGCGCAGAGCTTGCGCGACCAGGGCGCTGGCGCCATTCTTGACCAGCTTTCGGCAGGCCAATGACCGGGGCTCTGTGCGGCAAGAGAATCGTCGTTACGCGGCCACGTGCGCAAGCACCCCGGCTGGCCGCCTGGATTGCCAAAGAGGGCGGAGAGCCGCTGCTTTTCCCATTGCTCGATATCGCGCCGACTGACGAGCTGGAACCGTTGCGCGTGGCGATCGCACAGCTTGATGCTTATGCACTGGCTGTCTTCATCAGCCCGAATGCTGTCGAGTACAGTGTTCCGGCGATCCTTTCTTCCCGCGGCTGGCCAGCCGACTTGCAGGCAGTGGCCATTGGTCAGGGGAGCGTCGCCTTGCTGGCGGCGTACGGGATCGAGAATACGCTGGCGCCTCTTGAACGCTTCGACTCCGAAGCCTTGCTCGAACTTCCGGCATTGCAGCGACCCTGCGTTGCCGGGAAACGGGTAGTGATCTTTCGCGGCAACGGCGGTCGTGAGTTACTTGCCGACCGCTTGCGAGAACGCGGGGCCGAGGTCGACTATGTAAGTTGTTATCAGCGCTCCGCGCCCGACAGCGCGGCAGTGCTTGAAGCGCTGTGGCGCAGCGAGCAGCTTGACGCGCTCACAGTTTCATCCAGCGAGGGGTTGCGTAACCTGGTCGACCTGCTCGACGCCCCCGCGCGTGCGTCTCTGCGCACTACTCCGGTGTTCGTGCCACACCCACGAATTGCCGAGCTGGCGCGGAAACTTGGTTTGCAGCGGGTGATTCTGACCGAACCGGCAGATGCTGGGATCATTGCTGCTCTGAACGTATATAATTGGCGGTCATGATGAAAGAAAAAATCGACCCAAGGTCTTCACTCCCCGAGCAGGCTGCCGCTGAGTCGGCTGGCAAGCCGCCAGCAGACGAGCCGCCGCCGGGTTCTCGGACATCGCTGGAAAGCGAGTCTTTCCCCGCGAGTGAGCAGCGGCCGGAGACGGATCCGCTGCCCGAAAAGGACTCCTTGCCGGAGGCCGAACAAGCGGCATCGGAAGCCGAGCCCCTGGCCCAACAGAAGCCCTTGCCGGACGCGCAGGCAACGCTCGATGGCTCCACCCCCGCCGCAGCGACACCCGCCGCTGTCGAGGATCCTGCAGCGACGCCAGCCGTGGCTAGTGAGCCGGTGTCTGACGGTGCGTCAGTTGCTAGCGAGCAGCCGGCGGCAAGCGGGCCAGCGGCTAATCCGGCCGCGGCGAGTCAGCAGTCGCCTGACTGGCGCAATCCCTGGTTGCTGGTGGTGCTGATAGTCCTTGGTCTGGTGGCCTGGCAGTGGTTCGAAACCCGGCAGAAGATGGCCGATACGCAGCAGGAGTTGGCTCGCCGCCTGGCCGATAGCGATTCGAGTGGCGCGGAAGTCCGCGCCCTGTCCAAGGGGGCGAGCGATCAGATGGCTGGCCTCCTCGGGCGCCTCGCTGCGCTTGAGGCGAAGGTTGGCGAATCGCAGAGCCAGCAGGCGATGCTCGAGAAGTTATACCAGGATGTGGCTCGCAGCCGGGATGAGTTGGCGCTGGCCGAGGTCGAGCAAAGCCTGACCCTGGCTGCTCAGCAGTTGCAGCTGGCAGGTAATGTGCAGGCCGCCGTCCTCGCCCTGCAAAGTGCCGAAACCCGTTTGGCGGCAAGCAGCCGACCACAGTTCGTCAGTCTGCGCAAGGTTTTGAGCAGCGATCTCGAACTTCTGCGCGCCTTGCCGCAGATCGATGTTGCGGCCATGAGCTTGCGCCTGGAAAGCGTCATCAATGCGCTCGATACGATTCCTCTGGCCGTCGATGGGCGTTCCCCGGCGCATGGCGACGACGCGAAAGATGCCGCGCAGGCCGCCCCAGCGCCAGTGCCTGCCGAATGGCCTGCGCTGACCAGTGTCGACTTCTGGCAGAAACTGGTCAGCGCCGAGCTGTGGCAGCGGTTGGGCCGCGAGGTCTGGGGCGAAGTGAAATCCCTGGTCCGCATCCAGCGTTTTGACCGCGATGAGCCGGCCTTGCTGACGCCCGGTCAGGCGTTCTTTCTGCGCGAAAATCTCAAGTTGCGTTTGCTGAATGCTCGCCTCGCTCTGCTGGCCCGTGATCAATGGACTTTCCAGAACGAGCTCAAGCATGCTCAGGCGTGGATGAATCGCTATTTCGATTCCAGCGCTGCCTCGTTGCAGACCGCGCAAGCCAATCTCGAACAGCTCATCGCCACCGAGATCAACATCGAGATGCCGACGCTTAACGAAAGCAGGTCTGCAGTCAAGACCGTCAAGCTTGGTCAGGAGCGCCAGTGAGAGGACTACTTTGGCTACTGGCACTTGCTGCCATGGCTGTCGGCGTTTCGCTGACAGCACGGGTCAACGACGGCTATGTGCTGCTGATCGTACCACCGTATCGTATTGAGGTCGCCCTCAGTCTGGCGATCATCCTCTTTGTTCTCGCCTTCGTACTGCTGTTCTTGGTGCTGCGCACCATTGGCCTGACGCTCTCCCTGCCAAGTCGGGTTTCTGGCTATCGCGCGCGTCGCCGTCGTGAGAAAGCCACGGCGTCTTTTCACGAGGCCATTCGCCTGCTTTTAGAAGGGCGTTTCACGCAGGCCTTGAAGAAAGCCGGTGAGGCCTACGCTGCCGGGCAGGATCCGGGCTTGGCAGCGCTGTTGGCAGCGCGAGCGGCGCATGGTCTGCGCGAACCCGAGAAAGAGCAGGAGTGGCTCGGTCGCGTTAACAACCCGCGTCTCGACCCTGCACGGCTGATGCTGGAAGCAGAGATGGCCATTGACCATGAGCAATACGGTGAGGCCGTAAGCGTGTTGCAGGCGCTGCAGAACATCTCTGGTCGGCACATCGCAGCACTGCGCCTTGAACTGCGTGCCCAGCAGGGTTGCGGAAACTGGCCGGAGGTCCTGAAACTGGCGCGCGTACTCGAGAAGCGCGACGCTTTGCCGCCTGAACTGGTGCAGGAAATAAAGACCCAGGCACATCAGGAAACCATCCGCCAGCAGCAGGCGGCGGACGAGGGCCAATTGCTGGCCTACCTGCGCGCTATTCCGGCCAAGGAACGTAGCCTGCGGCTGACGCAAACCTCTTGCCAAGCCTTGCTCGAACACGGGGTTGACGATGAGGCGCAGCGGATGATCGAGAAGCAACTCGACACGCAGTGGGATTCGGATCTGATACAACTCTATGGCCAGGTGCGGGGCCGCGACCTGACCTCCTGTATTGCGCGCGCCGAGAAATGGCTGCCGCAGCATCCCGAGGACGCACAACTACTACTCACTTTGGGCCGCCTGTGCTTGCAGCAGCGCTTGTGGGGCAAGGCGCAAATCTACCTCGAGGCTTCGCTATCGCTGGTCGATCAGCGCGCGGTCAGGCTGGAACTCGCCCGCCTCTTCGAACAGACCGAACGCTGGGATGAGGCCATGCCGCACTACCGGGCAGCTGCCGAGCAGGTCGCCCTGCGCCCTGCGACGCCGCTGCTTCGACTGGCGGTCAGCTCAGCTCAGCAGTCACAGTCAGTACCTCGATTGCCCGGCTAAGTCCCTTCTCCCGCAGCGGGAGAAGGGACGTTCGTGAACCGCGTCTACGACTTGCACCTTAGGCTAGCTAGGCCCAGTCGCGCGGTTGCAGCATCTCGTAGAGTTCGGCCTCCGGGCTGCCGGCGGTGGGTTGCCAGTCGTAACGCCATTTGACAATCGGCGGCAGTGACATCAGGATGGATTCCGTTCGCCCGCCCGACTGCAAGCCGAAAAGAGTGCCGCGGTCCCAGACCAGATTGAACTCGACATAGCGCCCGCGCCGATAGGCCTGGAAGTCACGCTCGCGTTCACCGTAGGGTAGGTCCCGGCGCTTGTCGATGATCGGCAGGTAGGCTTCGGTAAACGCTTCGCCGACGGCTTGTGTCAGGGCGAAGCAGCGCTCAAAGCCGCCCTCGCTCAGATCATCGAAGAATACGCCACCGACCCCGCGGGGCTCTTTGCGGTGCTTGAGGAAAAAGTATTCGTCGCACCACTTCTTGTACCGGCCGTAGACGTCATCGCCGAAAGGCTGCAAGGCTTTCTTGCAGGTGGCGTGGAAATGCCGGATGTCTTCACTGACCGGATAGTAGGGGGTGAGGTCCATGCCGCCGCCGAACCACCACACCGCTGGCGCATCGGCCTTGCTCGCCACCAGCGCGCGCACGTTCATGTGCGCGGTCGGGCAGTAAGGGTTTTCCGGGTGTAATACCAGGGAAACACCCATGGCTTCAAAAGCGCGACCGGCCAGTTCGGGGCGCTTGGCGGTCGCCGAAGCGGGTAGCGCGGAACCGCTGACCTGCGAGAAGGCAACCCCACCGCGCTCGAATACGCGGCCAGCCTCGATAATGCTGGTGCAGCCATTGCCGGCAAGCGGTTCGCCCTCCGCTTTTTGCCAGGCATCGGCACGGAATGCTGGCCCAGGAGTGCCCTCGATATCTTCGAGCGCCGCGACAATGCGCGTCTGCAGGCCGGTGAAGTAGCTCCTCAGGAGTGCCGTGTCGATCATCGCAAGCTTTCGCTGGCCGAGCCGCCCTGCCTTGCTGCATTGCTCATCGCGGTACGGCGCGGTGGCCGATGTCGTGGCGATATTGCATGCCGTCGAAGTGAATCCCGACAATCAGGTCGTAGGCGCGTTTCTGCGTTCGCTTGACGTTGTCGCCGAGCGCCGTGACGCAAAGTACGCGGCCACCGGCGGTGACCGTCTGACCATCGCGTTCGCTCGTCCCGCCGTGGAAAATGTGGCTGTCTTCGCTATCTTCGCTGTATTCGCTGTATTCGCTGACTTTCGGCAGACCGCTGATGACGTCCCCTGTACGCGGTGTACCCGGGTAGTTGGCTGCGGCAAGCACGACGCCCAGTGCCACGCGGCGATCCCAACTGGCTTCGACCTGGTCGAGTTTGCCGGCGACCGCGTGGTCGAGCAGCGTGAACAGGTCGGACTTCAGGCGCATCAGGATGGGTTGGGCTTCCGGGTCGCCCAGGCGACAATTGAACTCCACCGTTTTCACCGAGCCGTCCTTGCCGATCATCAGTCCGGCGTAGAGGAAACCGGTGTAGGGGGTGCCCTCGGCAGCCATTCCCCGGACCGTCGGCAGGATGATTTCGCGCATCGCCTTGGCGTGAACCTCTGGCGTCACCACCAGGGCCGGCGAGTAGGCACCCATGCCGCCGGTGTTGGGGCCGCTGTCGCCGTCGCCGATACGCTTGTGGTCCTGGCTCGATGCCAGTGGCAGTACGTCCTTGCCGTCGACCATGACGATAAAGCTGGCTTCTTCGCCTTCCAGGAACTCTTCGATGACCACCTGCGCTGGCGTGCTGCCCGTCGGCGCGTACGTACTTTCGGCCGGCAGCATGCGGTCAAGCGCGGCGTGCGCTTCGTCGCGAGTCATCGCCACCACCACCCCTTTTCCGGCGGCTAGACCATCGGCCTTGATGACGATTGGCGCACCCTGTTGGTCTATGTAGGCGTGCGCCGGAGCGCGCTCGCTAAAGGTGGCGAAGCACGCCGTCGGAATGCCGTGCCTGGCCATGAAGCGCTTGGCGAAGTCCTTCGAGCTTTCGAGCTGCGCGGCTTCCTTGCTTGGGCCGAAGATTTTCAGGCCACGGGCGCGAAAGAGATTGACGATACCGGCAGCCAGGGGCGCTTCGGGGCCGACGATGGTCAGCGACACCTTTTGCTCTTCGGCGAAATCGGCGAGGGCGTCGAGATCGGTGATGGCGACATTTTCAAGCGCTCGGTCCGCAGCCGTGCCGGCGTTGCCCGGCGCGACAAAGACCTTCTGCAGGCCAGGCGTCTTCGCCAGACACCAGGCGAGTGCATGCTCGCGACCGCCTGAACCGATGACCAGTAGTTTCATAAAAATCCTCTCCCCTCAGAGTGGTCATGGCGGCCTGCTGCTGGTCCGCAGCAGGACGATTGCCATCTGGCTTCGGATATCCAGGTTGGCTCAAAAGAGCCTGGCATACCCTTCACTGCCGCCGCCTTCGTTGAAATTTGCTCAGTGCCGGAAGTGGCGGGCGCCGGTGAACACCATTGTCAGTCCATGCTCGTTGGCGGCGGCAATCACCTCCTCGTCGCGCATCGATCCCCCGGGCTGAATGACCGCCTTGGCACCGGCGGCCGCGAGAACGTCGATACCGTCGCGGAACGGGAAGAAAGCGTCCGAAGCGACCACCGAGCCGGCCAGATCGAGGCCGGCGCTCTGCGCCTTGCTTACGGCAATTCGGGTCGAGTCGACGCGGCTCATCTGGCCGGCACCAACGCCCAGGGTCATGCCATGGCCACAGAAGACGATGGCATTGGACTTGACGAATTTGGCGACGCGATAGGAAAAAAGCAGGTCTTCAATTTGCGACTCGCTCGGCGCCAGGGTGCTGACGACTTTGAGGTCGGACGCCTGAACGTTGAACTTGTCGGGCGTCTGTAGCAGCAGGCCGCCGCCGATGCGCTTCATCTCGAAGCCGTGGTAGACCCTGGCCAGTGGCAACTCCAGGACGCGCAGGTTCTGCTTTCCGGACAGCAGTTCCCGGGCCGCAGCCGTGAACGCGGGAGCGAGCAGGACCTCGACGAAGTGCTTGCGCGAGTTCATGGCCAGGATGACGTCGGTGTCGACCGTGCCGTTGAAAGCGATGATGCCGCCAAAAGCCGACGTCGAGTCGGTCTGGAAAGCTTTTTCGTAAGCCGACAGCAGATCGGTGCTGACCGCGACGCCGCAGGGATTGGCGTGCTTGATAATCACGCAGGCCGGGGTCGCGAAGCTCTTGACGCACTCCCAGGCGGCATCGGCGTCGGCGATGTTGTTGTACGAGAGCTCCTTGCCCTGCAGCTGCTGGTAGTTGGCGATCGAACCGGAAACTGGTTCTGGATCACGGTAGAAAGCGGCCTGCTGGTGTGGGTTCTCGCCGTAACGCAGCGTTTCGCCGCGATCAAAGGCGAGTTGCAGGCGCTCGGGAAAGGCTTGTACCTGCTCGTTTTCGTCGAGAGAAGTCAGCCAATTGGCGATTGCCGCGTCGTAGCGCGCGGTGTGTACGAAGGCCTTCTTGGCCAGGGCGAAGCGCGTGGCCGCCGTCAGACCGCCTTCGTTGGCCGCCATTTCCGAGAGCAGCGCCGGGTAGTCGTCAGGATCGGTGACCACGGCTACGCCGGTGTAGTTCTTGGCCGCTGAACGCAGCATTGCCGGGCCGCCGATGTCGATGTTCTCGATTGCCTCGGCGAGCGTCACCTCGGGTTTGGCAATCGTTTCCCGGAAAGGATAGAGATTGACGCAAACCAGATCGATGGTCGGAATGCCATGTTGCGCAATGGTCGTCAGGTGTTCTGGCAGATCGCGGCGGGCCAGGATGCCGCCGTGCACCTTCGGATGCAGTGTCTTTACGCGGCCGTCGAGCATTTCCGGAAAGCCCGTGTAATCACCGACCTCGGTCACCTCCAGCCCGGCATCACGCAGGATTTTTGCCGTGCCGCCGGTCGATAGCAGTTGACACCGTGGGCGACCAGGCCCTGGGCAAATTCGAGAGCCATGATTCTTGTTGGAGAGGCTGATCAGGGCTTGACGTATTTTCATGGTGGGCAGGTTTGCGGCAGGGGAAGGAGGATTGGAGCAAGAAGGCCGTTCAGGCGATGATCGTTCAGGCGATTAGCCGGTGATCGACCAGCTTCTTGCGCAGCGTGTTGCGGTTGATTCCGAGTATCTCGGCAGCGAAAGTCTGGTTGCCGCCGGCCTGCTTGAGAACGACTTCGAGCATCGGGCGTTCGACGCTTTTGATCACCATCTCGTAAACCGGCGCCGGCTTTTCGCCGTCAAGGTGCAGGAAATAGCTTTCCAGTGCCTTGCGGACGAAACTGGCAATATCTTCTTCCTCGTCGTGATGTCGCTTCATGCGGCGAGAATCCTCACAATGGGCGTTTGCTTAGCACCGGCGCGGCCGGATCGCTATTGACGTAGGGCAGGTGCTCGTGATGCTCGGCGAGCGTCAGGAAAAAGTCGTTGACCGCTTGCCGCTGCAGGGGCGATGGTCGGCAATTGGTTCATCATGTGGCGGAATGCGGCCGATCCGACCAGACCCTTGGTGTACCATGAGATATGCTTGCGCGCGATGCGCACGCCGGTCTCTGTGCCATAAAAGAGATAAAGGTCTTCCAGGTGGGCAAGCAGAATGCGATGAATTTCCGTGACTCGGGGCGGCAGCAGATGTGTGCCGGTTTCAGGAAATGCTCGATCTCACGGAACAGCCAGCCCGGGCTGGCCTATCGGCCGCACCGCGTACGATCATCAGACCGCGTCGGCACCGGTGCTGTCGAGAACGAATGGCCGTTAACGGTGAGACGATATAGCCGTTTGGCGCACTCAGCGGAATCGGAGGCCCGCGGCCTCACGCGCGGATGGTGTCGTACTCACGGAGTGTCCGCTGTAGACACAGGCGCGGTTCGTCCTGTTCCGTGCATCGAACAGTTTTTTGCCCGGATACACGACGTTATCGGCGTCTTCAGAAGCTAGGGCGGTGCCGGTTTTTGGTTGTCCCACGCGGCTCCGCCGATATTCAGGGTAACTTGGTACAGTCTGCCGCCGGAACAGCATTATTGACTACCGCCGCGAGGACTCTTCCACCAGCGGCTCGAGCGGAGCGGCCGAGCGGGCCATGAGTTGAAAGTATTTTCTATGGATGGGGAGCCCATGTTGCATGAGACCGACTCTGTGCTCCGCAGATCGATCGTCTTGTAGCGGGCGGCATGATCCAGCTGCAATCACATGGCGGGGTCGGCGAAAGCGATCTGACCGAGATCGGGGCCCACCTTCGCCTTAATGATTTGGCGCGCCGGCGATTCGTCTTCGCGCACCGTAGCAGCAGCGAGTTCTCGATCCGGGCGAGGTCACCAGCGCGGAGACCGCGCGGCCGGCGCCCAGGCTCTTGCAAAAGTTGCCGGAAGGCGACGACGCGCGGCTACACGGCAACTGCGCGACATAACAGGTTGTTGCCGAAGGCGTCAACCCGAGGCAGTCACATGGCGGGAAGGTGGCCGGGCGCAAAGCAAGATCGGAATCTACCGCGATGGCGCCCGAAAAACAGACGATATTGGACCCGCCGACGAGATTCATCAGGTCGGCGTTTACCGCATTACGCTGGGGCATCCGCAGAACCAATCAACCAAGCGGCACTCTCAGGGTTTCACGAATCGCGTGGCCCGCAGACCAATCACCAAGCGGAACGTCAGCAAGGTAGTCCAAGCCCGTTGTCGGGGTGCGAGGCGGCAGCCTCCGGCTAGCATTCTGGCGCCGTGGCTCCCAGCTTGGCCGTTGAGCTTCACCTAGGTCTTGCTGGCGGTGTACGGCATGACGATGTTCACTCGAGAACTTACCATGTTCCCTGACTTCTCGATTTGAAACCTTGATGTCGTCGGGGGGTGGCGGACCAGATGTACTTGGAAATCACGGCCAAGCAATTCCGCTGCAAGGCTGGCAGGAAAGTCCCGGCGTGTTGTTGCTGCCGTGCGTTCGTGGGCAATGATCATAGTTGGCAGGCTGTTCTTGGCAATGGGACGCCTCCTGGGCTTGCTGCCGCCGACGATCAGCGAACAGGGGGACAATCCTTATTTCCCCCACGAAAGAAATCGCTTGAACAGGGCGGGTTCTCGTAGTCGACGTAAGTAGGGGATGGTTTGCCGAGAAAAGGAAACGGCCCAACAAGTCAAAGGTAAGCGCCCGGCAACGTCGCTACCGGCACGTGGATCGCAGGTGCGCTCAGCGTTTGACGAGGCAGTACACCTCGGACTCGGGAATGTACGCCGATGATCGGCAAGGCAGAATTCCTGCACGTCTTGTACGAGAGCATTTACCCGTCCTCGGACGCGCTTGGGGCGGAATAGCGCGTAATCAGCAGATGATCCTTGACCGCTAGCCGCCGACTCAGGGCCGCGGCGTGACTTGGCTGGATGATGCCAAGGATACGATCGGAGGCGGTACCGAGGAACCTCGGGGTGCTGAACCACCAGCGCTTCGTCCGCAAAGGGCCAGGGCAAAGAACTGCGCGCGCTCGATGCACGACGGTGAATCGCAGATGACGTATCGAAGGCAATGTGTTTCGAGTTCCTTGAGAACTTCTCCCCTCCTTCTTCTAGATGAAGCGCGCCTTGTCGCGAGCTGTGAAGGCGGCAAGACGAAGGGATTGCCGTTCTCGCAATGCTTGTCCCTTGATCAAGCGCCTGAGTGAGGCGTTGCCTCGCCGTTGAGGACGTTGACACCAAAACCCCCGGCAGCATACCAGACCCAAAACAACGGCGCTCGCACCATGATCAGGGCGAGGTTGCGCAAGCCGACGTCAAATCAATGGACCGCAGTTTTCGTAACCAAGCAGAGCGAGGCCTGATGCGAAGATGGCGAATGGTGGTGGTCTTGCCGACCCCAACCTTGCCCGGGCGTACGACGCGAGACGTGTCACAGATCTTCACCGCAGTTAAGAGGGCTTCTACCCGCAGAAGTGGGGAGTTCTGTGACTGGCGCCGTCGTTGCAATGCTATTGCCAGTGCCTGATAGTGTTAATACGTCTCGATCGGCTCGACGATGGAGTTTCCCTAAGCTGTCGCCATTTTTCAGTGAGCTGGACCTGTTACGGTCGGCTGCCAGGGTCGGCAGGAAACGCCGACTGTCGAAAGTCCGATAGGGCCCGCAATCGAGAACAGTGGCATTCGAAAGGGTGCTGAAAATGCGCGCCTCGGTGTCCCGCTGGAGACTGACAGCGCGCGACGTGCAAGGGGGGCGGTAAAAAAAGGAGGTGGATGTGGCCGTCGGCGATCACTACGGCACCAGAGTTGACGCGGCAGAGTAGAACGACCAGGTCGCCACCACGAGCATAGATCTGGTGCTCCGGAACGCAAGGGGCGGGTGAGGAACAGTGGTTTGTCGCGAATTGGTGCTGGGCAAGTACTGGCAGGGGTAGGGTTTCGCTGCCGGAGGCGCGGAGGCGGGCTGCTGCGCCATTGCGGCGCGCGGTTGGAGAGGGCCTGGAACGCTCTTCATCAGATCGGCGGCAGTGGACGTGCCGCACGGTCGCCGCGCGTAGGTCGGCAGGCGCACCGTGCGGGCACTCTGGCGAAGCTGTCGGCTGCGCACGTTACACCATCAAATTAACGCGCCCGCGGGACGAAAACGCTATTTCAAAAACTGGCCTTTCGCCGACGACACCGCCGCCATCCGGGACAAGTCGAGCACCGCCGCATCGCCATCGATAAAAACGGGAGCGAGCGCACCGAAAGGGCGTTGGCTGCTTAAGCCGAGTTCGACCAGTTGCAGGGATCGCAGGCTCTGACCGTGACGACCGGCAGGGGGTATCCCTGAACTATATCAGCGGTGGGGTAAGTTGGTTTTGCGGCATGGGATCGTCAGGGGGCGCTTTGGCATGCAGGGACTGGGAAGCGACGAAGTCTAGCGGAATCACCGCAAAGCGAAATGAAGCGACGTGAATTTTCTTTGCTGACTACGGTGGCCGGGCCGAGGCTCAGTCGGCGACTACTAGTTCCTCGGGAGGTCTAGGGCCAGGAGAGGGCGCCCCAGGATTCATTGCATGCAACGAAGTGGCCCGTAGACGGTGGCAAGACGTCCGAGACGCAGCAGTCCGAGGCACGAGCGTGCGTAGCCGGGTGAAAGGTTCATTGACCAAAGAAGAGCCACGATGACGTCGGTGAAAGCGATACTGCCCTTGCGGTCAAGCGGCGCGCTGCGCGAAAGCTGTCAGGGTGGCGGCAAATACACCCGCCGTCAGCCGCGGGCCGTTGGCAAGCGGCGGCGGCGACAGCGACAGGGCGTCGCGCAAGCCGAGATTGAAGCCTTGGCCGGATGACGGGTGCAGGCTTTGTGCGGGCGGTTGCCGATCATACCTGGCGTGGGTCGACCAGTGCTAGCGGACGCGAAACGAGCAAAGGGAAAGCTGGCGCGCGGGATGCTGGCGACAGAAAACGAGGGCGGCATCCGCAATGTTGACTCCAAGGGCGGCGAGGAAAGCCCTCCTCGGTCGAGGTCCGAGCAAGAGAGCGGCTTTTTCCGGGCTAAGGTAAATGAACAGCGAGTAGTCCTCGGCACAGCGGGCTTAAGCAGCCCAGCGGACAGTTGGCGAGTGAAGCGTTACCATGCCGATGCTGGTGGACAGGAACGGGCGAAACCTCGGCGACGATGGCGTGCTGCCGATTTTTTAAAAACACGTAAACGCGCAACCGCAGGGGAGTCACTGGCGGGAGTGACTTCGGATGGACGGGACGAGGTATGGCCCGGATAAGGCGTGGTGCGGCCGGTGTTGCCGGCGCGCTGCGGCCTGGCTCGGACAGAGTAATCTCAGGCAGACCCGCTGGCGGTGGTCGACTCGCACAGAACCGGTACGGCTGCTGTAAAGGCGCTGTAGTTTTGCGTGCTGTGCGCATCGATGCTAGATCGAGTGCTGCCACGCAGAGATCGCGCGGTTAGCGCACCGTAGCCGGTGCAGGCAATCCATATCCCTGGCGTCGTCAGCGTCGCGGCCGAAGCCACGCGCTGCGACAACGTGGAGGATGCCCTATCGATGCCGTAGCCGCAGCGGTGGTTCCAGGCGCTGAGGTGTGCGAGGAGCTGCGGATGCCAGCGCCCAGCTGCGCCAAGGCGCGCGGATCCGCCGGACCAGCAGCACGCGCGCGCGGCTGTCGAGCAGCAGCAGTACGCGCTGCGGGGCCCGCGCCCCAGCGCCAGGGCGAGCGCCATGCCGACCGGCACCGGCCCGAGATGGCACGGACGTCGACGTGCTTCATCGCTGGCGCCGGTGGTGCTTTAGGTATCCTTCGTGTCACTCATGGGCATCATTTCCTCCGGATTTAGGCGACCGTTCGTGGCCGTAGGTGTAGGGCGGGCCGACGTCGCTGGGAACCAGGACGTCGCTCCCTCGATGCCGACACGCCAATGACGTGCAGATGCTCAGGGACGGCACTGAAGGGCCAAAGTAGAGGACCGGCTTCGACGGTCAGGGTCATGCCAGGCGACGCCCGGCCCTGACCAGTCGGAGTCGTCTGCGGCTGCCAGTCTTGTATTCGCCGGGTCTGTGTGAACGTCCAGAGACCAGAGCGCAGTTGGACGGTGCGGTCGAATGAACACGATTGTAGGCTTCGCCTCTCGGGATGCCGCCGTCACGCTGCCGCTGAGCAGCTTGGATCGATAAGCCCTGTGACAGGAACGCGCAGCGCTTGCCAGCGTGATATAGGCGGCGACGAGCACCCGGGCGTACCGCGGCAAGCGCCGCCGCTGAGTGCGAGGACGAATTCTAGACCTCGCGTTGGGCGGCGCTACGCGTACGCGTACCGAAAGTACGGGTGATGTCCGAGGCGTAGCCAGCGAATCAGCAGCAGGCTCGATCAAGGACCAGCGATTGGACTGGCCAGCAGTTGTTGTTGTCGACTAGGGAAGGATGAAGGCATTGGCGCAGCCGGCTCACGATCGGGTGTAGGGTGGCCGTAGGCACCGCACGGCGGCGAAACTTCCGTAAATCAATGCGGCTTTTCGAGTTCCGATACTTCAGGCCATGCCCGGTGACAAGGCACGCATGGCGCGGCGTGGACCGGCCAGAACCGAAGCAATGTCGGCGGCACGGCGCATGAGCTGATTTCGTGCCCATCAGATCAGTCGCATTGGTCGAGCAAGCCGCGCCAGGTTCGCGCGATTTCCTCGGGCGAGCGCGTGCCCACTGCGCCCTAGAGTGGGAACCGTATTCAGCGCGCTGGTGATGAGCCCGGCTTCCATTCGCTGCGTGACCCATCCGAAGTTGCCACCAGGGCCGAGCGGTTGGCGATCAGCTTGGGGCAGCATTTGCTCAAGACAGTCCGATTCGGGTGCGCTTCGCCAAAAGCCGAAGGCCCCGCGGCGAGGCACCGTCAGGTCCGTAGCGGAAACCGTCCCGGCTTCGCGTTCTCATTTTCTCGCGGAGAAGAGAATCGTTTCGCGCTTCGCCGCCAAAACCCCGACCCATCACAGCATCGGGATCGCGCAAAGCCGCTCGGTACCAGAAGTAGCTGTCGAAGAAGGTTAGGGGATAAAGGGGGAAGAAGTCGCGGTTGCGCAGACGCTCGGGTTTGTCGTGGCCAGGACAGAGACGCCGTAACCGAGGCTGTCGAGTTACGCGTGGCGACGCTTTGGGGGGTTGTGTGGCTCTCGGTTTTGCGCCAGCTCCAGGTCGAGTTCGGCAAAGGCGCTTCGTTGGTGCAAAAAAAAGTCCACCCACGCGGCCTATGGCGTTGGCCAGTGACGGTTACCTGCGGCAATACCGGCGTCCAAGCCAAGGGGCGGCAGCTTATCTCACCGCCGGCCGCCAAGAGGAAAAGAAATCGGGCCAGAAAACGCCAAGAAGGCGTAGGTGAGCGCTCCGTCGCACGTTCGACTGCCGTGGCAGGTCTGCAGCCCGTCGAGCACGAATCGCGCGGGATGGTGAGTGGATGTACCAGACAGCAGCGTGGGCGCGGCGCTGGTCGACTGCGCGGCGATGCGCCTGGCCTGCGCAAAGTCCCAGTAGCACCAAGATGTCACCATTGACCACAAGAAAGGTTCCTCGCCAGCCAGTGGCAGGCCGTGGCGATGCCACGGAGGTTTCCAGCGTCCGACAGGTTCGGGCGGGGGGGGAGTGGAAGCGTACGCAGGCCGAAAATCGCTCCGTCGCCCAGTGCGGGCGCTTGTTCGCCGAGATTGGGCGTGGTTGATCACAACTCTCACGCCAGCGGCTCTGCCAGGCCTTGCAGAGCCAAGACCGATCAGCGCTTTGCGCCAGCCATTTAGCAGTGGTTTGGTGGGTGATGGTCGGTAGGCGGCCGCAGGCGGTCACCGCCGGCGGCGGAGAGAATCATGGCCTTCATCAGCAGCTGTAGCCCGACGATGACCGGGCGATTCTACGAGCACGTCGAGGAGCAGGCGAGGCCGAGCGGCCGGCAGTCGCTGTAGCGCCTCGCAGGTACGACGCAGATGCTCAGCACGCGCGGCATGTCGCCAGGTAATCGCTCTTGCGTCGCGATGGAAGAGGCGGCAAAGAGGCCGAGCACCTTGAGTGGCGCCTGACGCGCCCATCCGTACATAGTCGCGATAAAAGTCGTGGGGGAAATCGGTCTCTGTACCGGCAGTCCGGCTGGCGCGCCCATTCAAAGTAGCGGACCACAGATAGTCGAGCTTCCTGATCTTCAGGAGCATCCAGTCGATGTAGCGTCACGATAAAGCGAGACGAGATCGTAGGGTCAGCGGCACCACGTAGACCGCAGCCCTGGAAATCGATAGCCGGGGTTGTTCGAAGAAAGAAAAGCGGGCGTCGACTCGCCGCGGCATTCAGATGCGGAGTGGTAGTCGCGAGGACCGTTATACCTGTGGTGGTTGCAGGTATCACAGGATCGCTTCGCACACCCGTTGCAAAGTGCCTGATGCCTTGTCGATGCCACTCCGACGGGTGTGAGGGCGCACGCGTACACTCGGGAAAACCAAAGCCAGCTCGAGGATGCGGAGCACGCGGTCGTATGCAGGAAGGACGTCGGGGGCGGCTGGCGAGTGGATGGCGGAGCAGGGCCCGTTGGCATCGGCCCGTAGAGTTCGTGGCGCCCACGTTCTATACTGCAGGGCGCTCAGTACGTGGTGCTGCCGAGGTCGAGATGGAGCCAGCAGAAAGCCTTGTAGACATTGCTGGCGAGGACCTCGGGAGCTGCAGCGGCCTACGCGAACAGCGCGGCGACCTGACAAAGGGGGGGCGGCAGTTTCTTTCTCTGGGGGCGCGTTCAATGACCGATGCGCCGTCGTTTGATCGGGAAGCAGAACGCGGACAATAACGCCGAAAGATGGCGTCGGCCCGAGGCCGCTGCGAGGGGCACATCCAGCCGGGGAAAGGCCGGCGCGACGGAAAGACTTGGCCGAGCCAGTTGCGCAGGGGTGGTACGCGGCATGTCGTATCCTTGACACGTGATGCTAAAATGTGCGATCGATTTTACCATCAGGGTCGGCTTGAAGCGCCGTCACAGGCAAGAAGCCAATGACCCCCAGCTGGCACCCGAGAAACTCGGCGCATCCGCCTCCACTGACAAATCTGGAATGACGTCTCCCTTTCGGCGCAAGCCGACCTCAGGAATGATCTTTTGCTGCAGTGTCCGCAAGTGCGCTTGTCGGCAGCTTGCCTGGGCTTCGCACAGGCGCAGACCGACACAAGCGCTGCGAGTCGATCCGCTTGCTGGCTTGCCGGCAGAGGCACCCGCCGTCGCCGCTCGAGGCCGGGCTGGCGAAGGTAAAGAGCGTGCAGCGGCGAGCAAGCGGAGTTGACTCCCGCTCATCGAGGCGCAACCCCGTGACTGGCCGAAAGCACGGCAGAGCCGCTGCCAGATGCGGCGAAGTCAGCAAGCAGCAGCGGTCGAACCGTCGCTACGCTGACACGGCCGTCCAAGGAGGAACGTGCAGCGGAAGGTGCACCGGAACCAGCGTGCGTGCAGGATGCGGAACAGCGCTGCCGGTTATCAGCCAGCACGATCAACGCCTGGCCGAGCCGCTCGAGGAGAACCCGAGGCCGGGTGCGGCTGATGTCCGGGCCGGAGCGGGAGCCGACGCACGCGCCGATCGCCGGCGGACACCATGAGCACAACGCCGATGTCCTGCTGCGCCAGAACCGTGACGGCCACGCACAGCCGAAGCAGCTGCCCGCGCCGTTGGAGCCGGAAAGCGTCAGGGCCGCAGTCAGATGAAACGGAAAGACGAAGGTCCGCCAAGCGGCACCTTATGAGCGCGGGGGGGAGGCTATCGGGCATTGCGACGGGAGCTCATTGCTGCAGGACAATGCAATTGCGACAAGTCGACAGTATGGGACGCCACAGAATCGACCTATGGCGTGGGCGACGACAAGTCGAGGCAGGTCGGGCATGTGCGCGCTTTCAGCCGAAGTGATGAAGATAGTTAGGGTACCAGGCTGCGCGGGATGCGGCCTTCGAAGATCAATTGGTTTCTTCGACGATGCTTCCTATCTCGTGCAAGGCGCCCACCCCGACCGGTGGCGGGCGCGGAATCTGGCGGCGCGCGGGGGGCTCACGACACGGCGTCAACCGAAGCTCGGGAGAATTCACCAGCGGTTTTGCCGCACCCGTTCTAGGCGTGGCTCCCGGGCAGACCACGCTCAAGTATCACGACTGGCGCAATGGTGCACGACAACGGAGCACGCGGCACGGCGCAGCGCATCGACTTCGAACCAGGGCTGAGACAGATCCGTTTGAACTCGGCCACCTACACCACCTGAAAGCCCGGCAATGACGACTGTCTGAGTACCGGCCGCTTGCATCTCGACTACGACAATGAGGTGGGCAAGCGGTAACGACGCCACCGTCATTTCTCGGGGTGGCGATCTCTACGCGCCGGGGTTTTCCTTTGCGCTCAACACCGGTAAATCGGGCTTTTCTGACGCACAAGCTAGGTTCCAGTAGTGACAGCGGTTTCGAGGTTTACGCTGCAGGTACTATGGAATATTGCAAGGAAATGGACGCCACCGTTTGAGCCAACGCTGCTCACAAACGTGGCTGATGGATGGGCACAGGACTTCGGACCTCAACGACGGTATGTGGTGGGGACCCATGTCGGAACCTGCGGAAGCAGTATCTTTATGATCGCGTGGCGGACAGGGATCGCTGGGGGT
>NZ_CAJQUC010000017.1:0-147710 GCF_907163155.1 Candidatus Accumulibacter sp. ACC012 | reverse complement strand
CTAGCTTGAGCCAGCGCATGATTTCCTTCCTGATGACCGTTTCCGGAATGGTCATCCTTGCCGGCATCGTTTACTACGGCTTTGGCTGGCTCAATGGACGTCTTCGGTGATGCCTCGATCTATATTGTCGGCGTGGTGATGATGGCGGCCTACATCGGCCTGCTGAAGTTCGGTACCCGTTATCCAGAATTGCACATGGACGACCCGGATGCGCCTATCGAGCACTTGCCGGACCCCGGCCCGACGCTGAAATCGGGTCCTGCACTTCCTGCTGCCGGTGGTGGTGCTGATCTGGAACCTGATGGTCGAGGAACTTTCGCCGGCCTTGTCCGCCTTCGGGCGACGGTGTTCCTGATGTTCATCCTGATCACGCAAAGGCCGATTATTGCGCACTTCCGCAAGCATGGCGATCCCGGCGTGGCCATTCGTCAGGGCTTTCAGGATCTGCCGACGGCCTGGTTACCGGCGCGCGCAACATGATCGGCATCGGTATCGCCACGGCGGCCGACGGCATCATCGTCGGTACCGTGACGCTGACCGGCATCGGACTGGTGATGAGCGAGGCTGGTCGAACTGATCTCGGGCGGCAACCTGATGATCATGCTCTGCCTGGTCGCGGTGATCTGCCTGATCCTCGGCATGGGTCTGCAACGACCGCCAACTATATCGTCGTATCCACGCTGATGGCGCCGGTGGTCGTCGAACTCGGTGCGCAGAGCGGTCTGCTGGTGCCGCTGATCGCCGTGCACATGTTCGTCTTCTATTTCGGACTGATGGCCGACGTGACACCGCCCGTGGGCCTGGCGTCGTATGCCGCGGCCGGGATAGCGCGCTGCGACCCGATCAAGGTCGGTGTCACGGCCTTCGGCTACAGCATTCGAACGGCGATCCTGCCCTTCATGTTCATCTTCAATACGCAGTTGTTGCTGATCGGCATCGATAGCATCGGACACCTCTTCCTGACGGTGTCTACGGCGATCATCGCCAATCTCCTTTTCGCCGCCGCGACGCAGGGCTGGTTCATGACTCGCAACCGCTGGTGGGAAGCCGTGCTCCTGCTGCTGGTGACCTTCACCTTGTTCCGCCCGGGTTTCTGGATGGACATCATCTATCCGCCTTACGACAAGTTGCCGCCGACCAAGATCATGGAGGTCGTCGAACAAGCCCCCGCCGATGACCGCCTGCGCGTCTGGATCGAGGGCGAGGACATCAATGGCAAGAAGATCTCCAAGGGCGTCCTGTTGCCGCTCGGTGCGCAGGCACCGGCGCTGCAGCGTCTCAACAGCGCCGGCCTGAGCCTGATGGCCTCGGGTGATCAGGTCGATATCCTGGGGGTCAAGTTTGGCAGCCGTGCGGCGAAACTCGGTATCGAGCAGGGTTTCACCATCACCGCACTCGAAGTGGCGACGGTACGGCCGGCCAAGGAATGGTTCTACATTCCCGCTCTGCTGCTGATGGGTCTGGTCATCGTCATCCAGCGGCGGCGCGCTGCGGTGATTGCCGCTGACGAGCTGAAGCCGGCCAGTTAGCGACCGACCGCTGCTTGCCCATGGCCAGCGCTTTTCTGGGGGAGAGGGGGCGCGGAGGAGCGGAGGGATGGGTACCGGAAGTGGCGGTCACGCTGGCGTGGCGAGTGTCTGCTCGGGCGGCGGGCGGTGAACTGGCTGCACGGAACGATCGCGGCTATTGCTGGCGTGCTCGGGCTGTTTATCGCTGTGCATCATCCCTTGTGGCCGAACATGCTCGGCGTCGTTTTCGTCGCCTGGGGGCTCGCCGTCGCCTGGCGTCCGTCGATCTTCCTGTTCGTGCTCCCGGCACTGTTGCCGGTCGCCAGTTTCTCTGCGTGGACGGGCTGGATTGGCATCGAGGAATTCGACCTGCTGGTGCTGGCAGCGGTGAGCGGCTGTCACGCCCATCTGCTGGTGGTCAAGGCTGCCCGGACATCTCATGACGGTCCCGGCGACGGATCCGAGCACGCCTGCTTTCGCCTGGCCCGACTTGGGCTGGGCGCGCTAGCCGTCTCCTGCGCAGTGGCCCTGCTGCGCGGTCTGGGCGACGCCGGTCCCTCCCTGGCAGGATGGTTCCAAGGCTACGAAGAGCCCTTGAACAGCTTGCGCGTCGGCAAGAGCTTGTTTTTCGCCTTGCTCCTCTTGCCGTCACTGCACCGCCTGCAGGCGCGTTCACCCGCCTTGGCGGCGTCCCGTCTTGCCGCGGGCGTCGCGACCGGACTGGGCCTGGTGACTGTGGCGATTATCTACGAACGCAGCGCTTATCCGGGCTCTTCGACTTTTCGACTGCCTATCGCAGCACCGCCTTGTTCTGGGAGATGCACGTCGGTGGCGCGGCGCTTGACGGCTATCTTGCGCTGGCGGCTCCGTTTGCCGTCTATGCCGTGTTGCGTGCGCCAGATCGCTTGCGCTGGGGCGTCGCCGCGCTGTTGGCGGTGGGCGTTGGCTATGCTTGCCTGACCAGCTTCTCGCGTGGCGTCTATCTCGGTGTCGGGCTTTCCCTGCTGCTGCTGGTCTGGCGGCTGTCGGTGCCGTGGCCGTCGCGGGCACGGCCAACATTGTTGCTGACCAGCGAGCCGACGCTTCCACCGTTGCCGCCGCCGGAGCCCTGGCGTGTCTGGGGAGGGCGTTTGCTGCTGGCGGTACTGATCTTTGAAGCGCTCGCGGTCTTCGGCCTCGGTGATTTCATGAGCCGGCGGCTATCGGCCAGCGAGCGCGATCTGGGCAGTCGCCCTGCAGCACTGGTCGGCCGGCTTGGGCCTGCTGCGTTCGCCATCAGAGCTCCTGCTCGGCAGGGGCCTGGGTCGTTTCCCCGCCAACTATTCACGAGCGGTAGCCGAGCGCGCCATTCCGGGTCGCCTGCGGGTCATTGATGAGCGCGAAGCTGGCGCCTACTTGCAGCTTTCCGCTCCGCCGCACAGCGCCCATCGGGACAGCGCCTTCGAACTGCTGCAACGCGTGCTGCCGCTGCACGACGGGAGCTATACGCTGATGATGGACCTGCGCGCGCCGCAGCAAGCCAGGCTACGTGTCGCTGTTTGCCAGCGGCATTTGCTCTACGACGCTGCGTGCAGTTCGAGCGTCGTCAGCGTGCCAGGCGGGGATCCCCAATGGCACCATTTCTCGCTGCAATTCACGGCTTCCATGCCGGACTCCGCTGGGGCATGGCCGCCGGCTTTCGGCTTTCTCAGCTTGCGCCTCCTGGCTGGGTCGGGCGACGCCATCGACATCGACAAGCTGCACCTCTTTGACGCCACGGGTCGGCAGTTGCTGCACAATGGCGACTTTTCCGACGGGCTGGCGCGTTGGTTCTTTGCCGGTCGCCACTACTTCGTGCCTTGGCACATCGACAACCTGTTCCTCGAAATGCTAATTGACCAGGGGGTCATCGGCCTGCTGCTGCTGCTCGCCCTGCTCGCCCTGGCCTGGGTCAATCTGCTTCGCGGTCCGGGGCGCAGGCATGACTTTGCCCCCTATTTGCTGGCCGCATTGACTGCCTTCATGGGGATCGGCGTTTTTTCCAGCCTCCTGGACATGCCGCGGGCTGCCTTCCTGTTCTTCTTGCTGCTATGCTCTGCCCTGTTCCTGAACGGGCACGCCGTTGTTGCCGACCCTCGTGCAGCACCGCCTGCCCCCGTTCAGGAGCCCTGACAGACGCCGCAGCTTGTCGATTACTTGGCTGTGTTTGCGCGACAATAATGGATAACAATTAAACATATCAGACGGTTGCTGCGCTTTGTGAAAGTGCAGGTTTGATATTCGCAGGGAGTTGCAGGGTATGTTTCGCAGGGTATTGCCTCCCGCTTGTGGATTCCGTCACGGTCTTGCCGGCGACCCGCTGATAACCTTTGTTTCGTGAGATTCGCCGAGCTTGCCGCCTCTCAGAGCGGTGCTCGGCAGGTCAGTTATCAACGAGAATTTGTCGGATTCGTGCTTGCAAGGGGGCTATCGTGATCAAGGTCTTCAATCATTGGTTTTATCGGGCGACCATTGCCCGGGTGGCGATCGATCTGATGTTCCCGGTGATCTGCGTGATCCTGGTTGCCATTTGGGTCGGTCGTGGCGGCGAGATCGCCCTTGAGAAGGTCGCTTTCTATGCCCTGATTTTTGCGTTGATGAGCATAGCCTTCAACGCCTGGCTGGGTATCTATCAGCGGGTTCATAGCCGAACTCGGGCAGAGACGCGGGCGCGTGCGGTGCTGTCCTTGTACCTGGCGATTCCATTGGCCTATGTGGTGTTTTCCCTGCTGTCGGTGGCCGAGGTCGATCGCGGCTTCATGCTCTTGTCTGGCCTGGCGGCACTTTTCGCGACCCTGCTGCACCGCGTCCATTCGGCGCACAGCCGGACCGGCATGCTGCTCAGCCACCGGGTGCTGGTTTTTGGCGCTGGCGACGAGGCGGAAAATGTCGGCCGCGTGTTGCGCAAGTCGGATCCGGATATCGAAATCGTTGGTTTCTATCCCAGTCCGACCGACGTCGACATCGTTGTCCCGGCGCAGGTTCTCCTGTCGCGTGACATGTCGCTGTCGGATACCGCTCATGCGCTGAAGGTGGACGAGATCATTGTTGCCGTGCGCGAGCGTCGTGGTGGGGCGCTTCCCCTGCGCGAACTCCTTGACTGCAAGCTGTCCGGCGTCAAGGTCCTCGACTTGGCGAGCTACTTCGAACGTGCTCTCGGGCAGATCAGGATCGATTCGTTGCGCGTCAGCTGGCTGATCTTCGGCGACGGGTTTCGGCAGAGCTGGCGGCGTAGCAGCGTCAAGCGCCTGTTCGACATCATCGCCGCGGCGGTCCTTTTGCTGCTCGCCGCACCGGTGATGCTGCTGACCATGTTGCTGATTGTTCTCGAAGATGGGTTTTCAGTCTTTTACCGGCAGGAGCGGGTAGGTCTCGACGGCCGCTTGTTCAATGTCATCAAGTTTCGCAGTATGCGCAAGGACGCGGAAAGCGATGGCCAACCCCGCTGGGCGACTGCCAACGATGATCGTGTGACCCGTGTCGGCAGGTTCATCCGCAAGGTCCGCATTGACGAGTTGCCGCAACTGTACAGTGTGCTGACCGGCGACATGAGCCTGGTCGGCCCACGCCCCGAGCGCCCGTATTTCGTCGATCAGCTGACGCGCGATATCCCCTTCTACGCCGTACGCCACAGTGTCAAGCCCGGGGTGACCGGTTGGGCGCAGGTCAGTTATCACTACGGTTCGACGGTCGACGATTCAATTCAGAAGCTGCAGTACGATTTGTTCTACGTCAAGAATCACAGCCTGTTCCTCGATATCGTGATTCTCTTTCAGACGGTCGGCGTGGTGTTGACCGGCAAGGGTGCTCAGTGAGCTTTCTGGCGATGATCATGGCCGAGGGCGGAGGGGTGCGAATTGGGGAGCTTTGTCGATCATGATGGACAATGATATGGCGATTATTTCTAGCTGGAGTTACGGGCTGACCGGACTGCTGGCGGCCTTTCTGGCGCTCTATCTGGCGTCTGGCTGGAAGGTCGGAGGTCGTAGTCGCGCGATGTTCCTGGCGGTCAGTCTGTGTGCCCTGTGGGGACTGCTGGGGATGGCTTTTGCGCTGACCCAAAACGTGCTTTTCCTCGCCGCCAGTATGGTCGCCGATTCCTTGCGCTTCGGCGGCTGGTATCTGTTTCTGATCCTGCTGATGAAACCGGAGTCGGCTGACGGTGCGCCGGCGAGCGCGCGCTTTGGCTGGTTGGGGGGCATCGCCTTGCTGCTCCTTGCCTTTGGTTTCGGCTCGCAGTTACTGGTGGCCACGGGAATTGACCTGGCGCTACCGGCACAGCGTCTTTCCCTGTTTTCATCGCTGGCGATGAGCGTCTTCGGTCTGGTGCTGCTGGAGCAGTTGTTCCGCAACGTCTCGCCCGATTTTCGCTGGAGTATCAAACCGCTATGTCTGGGGCTCGGCGGTACCTTCCTATTCGATCTGTACCTCTACTCCGATGCGCTGCTGTTCAACCGGATCGACTCCGACGCTTTCAGCATCCGCGGTTTCGCGCATGCGGTAAGCTTGCCGCTGGTCGCTTTGTCAGCGATCCGCAGCCACGACTGGAAGCGCCGCCTGGTGATGTCGCAGCGCGCAGCCATGCAGTCAGCAACGCTGGTTATTGTCGGTATCTATCTGTTGTTCATGGCTTCCGCCGGCTACTACGTGCGTTTGTTCGGCGGCGAATGGGGGCGGGCTCTGCAGTTGGCGCTGCTCTTTGCGGCCCTGCTGGTTCTCGTTGCCTTGACCTTTTCGGGCTCCATGCGGGCGAGTTTGCGGGTCCAGGTGGGCAAGCACTTCTTTAGCTACCGCTATGACTACCGTGAGGAATGGTTGCGTTTCACGCAGACGCTTTCCTCGCAGGATGGCTTCTCGGGGATGGGACGGCATGCCGTGCGCGGTCTGGCCGACATGGTCGAGAGTCCCGGCGGTGCGCTGTGGTTGAAGGAGCCGTCGGGCCGCTTTTTCGCTCAAGCCGCGTGCTGGAACATGCCGCTGTCGGCGGCCACCGAGGATGATGGCAGTCCCTTGTGCCGTTTTTTGCTCGACAGTGGTTGGGTGATCAACCTCGAGGAATATCGCTCTCTGCCGCGGCGTTATGATGGCCTCGTCCTGCCACCGTGGCTGGTCGAAGTGCCGAACGCATGGCTGGTGGTGCCCCTGACCACCGGCAACGAGCTGATTGCCTTTGTCGTGCTGGCCACCGCGCGGGCCCGGATCGACGTCAACTGGGAGGTCAACGACCTGCTGAAAACCGCTGCTCGGCAGGCGGGTGCCTTTCTTGGCCAGATGCAGGCCAGCGAAGCGCTGCTCGAAGTGCGCAAGTTCGACTCCTTCAACCGCATGTCGGCTTTTGTCGTCCATGACCTGAAGAACATCGTCGCGCAGTTGTCGTTGATGATCAAGAACGCTGAACGCCACCGCGACAACCCCGAGTTCCAGAAAGACATGCTGATGACCGTCGAAAACTCGGTTGAGCGCATGCGCCAGTTGATGTTGCAACTACGCGAGGGCGCAACTCCACTTGACGGTCCACGCGGCATCGATCTGGCTGACGTGGTGCGCCGCATCCAGACTGCCAAGACTGGCCTGGGACGTGAGGTGGAATTGAACATCGAGGAGAAACTGGTGGCTCGCGGCCACGAAGACCGCATCGAGCGCGTCATTGGTCATCTTGTGCAGAACGCGCTGGAGGCCACAGAACACGGTGGGCGGGTGTGGATCCGCTTGGCTCGGCAGGAGAGCAATGCCCTGGTCGAGGTCGGCGATAGCGGCCACGGAATGAGTCCGGAGTTCGTTCGCGAGCGCTTGTTCAAGCCTTTTCAGACTACCAAGCCAACGGGAATGGGGATTGGTGCTTACGAGAGTTTCCAGTACGTGCATGAATTGGGCGGCAAGCTGTCGGTCGATAGCGCTGTCGATGTCGGTACACAGGTGGCCCTGTTGTTGCCATTGTTTGATGCGGGCTCGACAAAGAACTCCGCTGATTTACCGGAGGAGTCGGAATGAGTTCCGAAAAGCTACCTAATCTGCTCATCGTCGAAGACGATCGAGCGCTACAGAAACAGATGCGCTGGGCTTTCGACCAGTACGAGACCCTGACCGCTGACGACCGCGAGAGTGCGCTGGCACAGATCCGCCGTTTCCAGCCACCGGTGGTGACCATGGACCTCGGCTTGCCGCCCGACGCCGATTCCGTCTCCGAGGGATTCAAACTGCTCGAAGAAATCCTGACCCTGGCGCCGGACACCAAGGTTATCGTTCTGACCGGTCAAAATGATCGCAGCAATGCTCTGCGGGCGATCGCCCTCGGCGCGTACGACTTCTTCGCCAAGCCTTTCGAGATCGAGATGCTCGGTTTGACGGTCGATCGCGCTTACCGCCTGCATGAACTACAACGGGAAAACAAACGACTGCAATCGATGCAGCAGCCCGATGTGCTGTCCGGCCTGCTCACTCGCGACCCGGCGCTGCTGCGTGTTTGCCGCACCATTGAACGGGTGTCGGTCAGCGATGCGACGGTCTTGCTACTCGGCGAAAGCGGCACCGGCAAGGAGATCCTGGCGCGTGCGGTACATGAGTCCTCGGCGCGGCGCGCTGAGCGCTTCGTGGCCATCAATTGCGCGGCGATTCCGGAGAACTTGCTGGAAAGCGAGCTCTTTGGTTATGAGAAGGGTGCTTTTACCGGCGCGGCGCGAATGACGCCGGGCAAGATCGAGACGGCCAACAACGGCACCCTGATGCTCGACGAGATTGGCGACCTGCCGCATTCGCTGCAGGCCAAGCTGCTGCGTTTCCTGCAGGAGCGTGTGGTCGAGAGGATCGGCGGGCGCCAGGAGATTCCGGTCAATGTGCGCATCGTCTGCGCGACGCACCAGAATCTCAAGTCCCTGATCACCGGAGGGGGGTTTCGGGAGGATTTGTACTATCGCCTTGCTGAAATCGTGGTAAATATTCCTCCCCTGCGCGATCGTTCCGGTGACCCCGCCTTACTGGCGCATGCCTTTGTCAGGCGCTTTGCCGAGGAGCAGAATCGTGGCGCGATGACCATGCGCGAAGATGCTGTGCGGGCAATCGAAGCACACCTCTGGCCGGGCAACGTGCGCGAACTCGAAAATTGCATCAAGCGCGCGGTGATCATGGCCGAAGGCAATCAAATCACCGCCGACGATATCGGCTTGTCCGGTGTAGAGTCGCCGGATGCGGTGCCGCTGGACCTGCGTCAGGCACGCGACGACGCCGAAAGGCGGGTCATCATCGCCGCCATGGCGCGGGCCGACGGCAACGTGGTCAAAGCCGCGGAACTGCTCGGCGTCAGCCGCCCGACACTTTACGACTTGATGCATCGATTTGGACTCAAGTAGCCTTGTTGTCAATTTTAACTACTCCATGGGGATACCTATGAATACCCGTCACTCATCAATGCAGCGGCTGCGCAAAGTGGCCGTCTCCGGTTTGCTGGCCGCTCTCCTTCTGGTCGGCTGTGGAGGCGAGAAGCCGGAAGCCATGCTCGCATCGGCCAAGCAGTACCTCGCCAAGAACGACCCCAAGGCGGCCACCATCCAGCTGAAGAATGCTTTGCAGCAAAAACCGGATCTGGCCGAAGCGCGTTTTCTGCTGGGCAAGGCGCTGCTTGAGGCCGGTGATGCGACCGGCGCCGAGGTTGAGCTGCGCAAGGCGCAGGGCTACAAATACCCTGCCGACGAGGTGACGCCGCTACTCGCGCGCAGCTTGCTGGCGCTGGGGCAGGCGGACAAAGTGACTAGCGAAATGGCCAGCGCCGAACTGTCCACGGCGCAGGCCAAGGCCGACCTGCAGACTTCGCTGGCGATGGCTTACCTGATGCAGAACAAGCCGGCGCAGGCCGAGGCCGCTTTTGCGGCTGCCGTGGCCGCGCAAGCGGGCTACCCCCCGGCATTGCTCGGCCAGGCCAGGCTGAAAGCAAGCCACGGTGATCTGCCGGCGGCGATGGCGCTGGTTGATGCGGCCATCGCGACATCGCCGGAACTCTACGACGCCTGGCAGCTGAAGGGAGATCTCTTGTCCAACCAGGGTGATGCAGCCGCTGCGATGCTGGCGTATCGGAAGACAATGGAATTGCGCCCGACCTACCTGCCGGCGCATGCGGCGGTCATCCGGCAACTCCTGGCGGAGGGCAAGCTCGATGAGGCTGCCCAACAATTGGCGGTAATGAAGGGCATCGCTCCGGGTCAGCCGCAGACGATCTATCTGGAGGCCTTGCTGGCCTACCAGACGAAAGACTTTCCGGCGGCCAGGGAATTCATTCTGGAGCTGTTGAAGCGTACGCCGGACAACCCCCTTGGCTTGCAACTGGCGGGCCTTATCGAATATGAGCTGAAGGCCTATCCGCAGGCCGAGAGCTACCTGCTCAAGGCGCTTCCGAACACGTCTGAGCTTGGTATTGCACGGCGCGTCCTGATTGCTAGCTACCTGCGTAGCTCGCAGCCTGGCAAAGCGCTGAGTGTGCTCACGCCGGTGCTCGACAAGATCGAAAACGATTCGAACATGCTGGCGCTGGCCGGCCAGGTCTACATTCAGAACGGCGATATCGAGAAAGGGGGCGAGTACTTTGCGAAGGCTGCCGCCCTTGACCCGCAGAACGCTGGCAAGCGAACCTCTCTGGCGATGGTCAGTCTGGCGAAAGGTGAAAGCGAGGTGGCTTTACGCGACCTCGAGAAGGTCGCCGCCGCCGACCCCGGCAACCGCGCCGACCTGGCGCTGATTGCCGCCCACCTGCAGCGTCGTGAATTCGACGCGGCGCTGCAGGCTGTCGCCAGCCTGGAGAAGAAGCAGGCCGATGACCCGCTGGTGCATAATTTGCGCGGCACGGCGCTACTCGGCAAGCGCGATCTCTCTGGCGCGCGGGCGAGTTTCGAGAAGGCACTGGCTTTGAGCCCGACCTATTATCCGGCGGCGGCCAACCTGGCCAATCTGGATATCGTCGAGAAAAAGCCTGCCGACGCCAGGCAGCGTTTCGAGACCCTGCTGGCCAACGATCCGAAGAGCATGCAGGCTCTCCTGGCGCTCGCCCAGCTACGCGCCAAGGACGGCGGTACGACCGAGGAAGTGGCCGTCCTGATCAACCGGGCGGTGACCGCCAACCCGAGCGAGCCGACTCCGCGGCTGGCGTTGATCGGCCTGTATCTTGGCAAGAACGACACCAAAAGCGCGCTTTCCGCGGCCCAGGAAGCGGTCGCAGCCATGCCGGACGAGGCCGCGATTCTGGACGCTGCCGGGCGTGCCCAGCAGGCAGCCGGAGAGTATAACCAGGCGCTGGCCACCTACGGCAAGCTGGCTACGCTCAAGCCCGATCTCCCCTTGCCCTATCTACGCATGGCCGAGGTCGAAGTCGCGGCAAAGAACAAGGAGGCGGCTTTGCAGAGCCTGCACAAGGCGTTGAAGGTCATGCCCGATTCGCTCGATGCACAGCGCGGAATCATCATGCTCGAACTTGATGCCGGTCGCGTGACGGAAGCGGTCGCCGTCGCACGGGCAGTCCAGAAGCAGCGTCCAAAGGAGGCGGTCGGCTACGTTTTCGAGGGCGATCTCCATGCCACCAAGCGCTCCTGGTCCGATGCTGTAACCGCCTACCGTGCCGGGCTCAAACAGGTCCCTGCGGCGACCGAGTTAGCCATCAAACTGTACGCGACCTTGTCCGTGAGTGGCAATGTTGCCGAAGCCGACCGCTTTGCTCAGACCTGGCTGAAGGATCACCCCAAGGATGCCCGCTTCAGCCTTTACCTGGCCGAGAGTGCGACCGCGCGCAAGGACTTTGCCGCAGCGGCCAAGCTCTATCGGCCCTTGCTTGAGGCGCAGCCGGATAACGCCGCGCTACTCAACAACTTCGCCTGGGTGGCAGGTCAGTTGAAGGATCCGAAAGCCATCGAATATGCCGAGAAAGCCAACAAGTTGGCACCAAACCAGCCCGCCGTAATGGATACTCTCGGTGTCTTGCTGGTAGATCAGGGTGACCAGGGTAACCAGGCACGTGGGCTGGCGCTGCTCAAGGAGGCGGTGGCACTGGCCCCGCAGCAGGCCATGATTCGTCTCAACTATGCCAAGGCGCTGATCAAGACCGGACAGAAAACCGAAGCCCGGAGCGAACTTGACGAGCTTGCCAAGTTGGGCGACAAATTTGCGGCGCAGGCCGAAGTCACGGCGTTGCTCAAGGGGCTCTGAGCACAAACGTTTGCCAATGAATAATAGCGAGAGGACAAAAAGTAAATGACTACTGTTGCTGTGGTTGGTTTGGGTTATGTGGGTTTGCCGCTGGCCGTCGAGTTCGGCAAGAAGAGGCGAACCATCGGTTTCGACCTCTCAGTCAGCAAGATTGCCCATTATCGGCAGCACTTTGACCCGACCGGCGAGGTCAGCACCGCCGATCTCAAGGCCGCTTCGCACCTGGAAGTGGGAACCGATCCGGCGGCATTGGCGGATGCGGATTTCGTGATTGTCGCCGTGCCGACGCCGGTGGACGATGCCCATCGGCCGGATTTCGGGCCCTTGATCGGCTCTTCCGAAGCGGTCGGCAGGAACCTGAAGCGCGGTGCGACGGTCGTCTTCGAGTCGACCGTCTACCCCGGCGCGACCGAGGAAGTCTGCATTCCGATCATCGAGAAGTTCTCCGGAATGAAGTGGAAAGAAGACTTCTTCGTTGGCTATTCGCCCGAGCGGATCAACCCCGGCGACAAGGAGCGGACGCTCACGAAAATCGTCAAGGTAGTTTCCGGCGACACGCCGGAAACCCTTGAACGGGTCACCGCGGTCTATTCGGAAATCATCACGGCGGGCGTTTTTCCGGCCTCCAGCATCAAGGTGGCCGAGGCTGCCAAGGTCATCGAGAATACCCAGCGCGATCTCAATATTGCCCTGATGAACGAGCTGGCGATCATTTTCGATCGCGTCGGCATCGATACCCTGGAAGTGCTTGAAGCGGCCGGCAGCAAGTGGAACTTCCTGCCTTTCCGTCCTGGTCTGGTCGGCGGCCACTGTATCGGTGTCGATCCCTATTACCTGACGCATAAGGCCGAGATGCTCGGTTATCACCCGCAGGTGATCAACGCCGGGCGGCGCATCAACGACGGCATGGGCAAGTTCATTGCCGAGCAGACGATCAAGCACATGATTCGCAACGGCCTGCCGGTCAAGGGTGCGCCGATCATTGTTCTGGGCCTGACCTTCAAGGAGGACTGCCCGGATCTGAGAAACTCGCACGTCATTGATGTCATCCGCGAGCTCGAGTCCTACGGGGCACAGGTGCTGGTGCACGAACCGGTTGCCGATGCCGATGAAGCGCGTCACGAGTACGGTGTCGAGTTGACGCCCTGGGAGCAATTGCCCAAAGCAGCGGCGATTGTCGCTGCCGTCGCGCACCGCGAGTTCAAGCAGCGGCCACTGGCCGAGATTGCCGGCAAGCTGCAGAAAGGTGGTGTCCTGACGGATGTCAAGAGCATGTTCAGCGCGGCGGAACTGGTTGCCCACGGGGTGACCGTGTGGCGCCTGTGATGTCTGCTTCACCGACCACCCTGGCAGCACTTGAGCAGCGCCTGCTGGCCCAGCCGGCGCGCTGGCTGGTGACCGGTAGCGCTGGTTTCATTGGCTCGCACCTGGTCGAGACATTGCTTCGGCTCGGGCAGACGGTCGTTGGTCTCGATAACTTTGCGACCGGGTATCGTCGCAACATCGATGAAGTGCGGTCGCTGCTTACGCCCGAGCAGTGGCAAGGTCATCGTTTCATCGAAGCCGACATCTGTGATTCCGACGCCTGCCGCGAGGCATGCAGCGGTGTTGACTATGTTCTTCATCAGGCGGCGCTGGGTTCGGTCCCACGCTCGCTGGCCAATCCGCAGGCCACCAACGCCACCAACATCGACGGCTTTCTCAACATGCTGGTTGCCGCTCGCGACGCGGGCGTCAAGCGCTTTGTCTATGCCGCCTCGAGTTCGACCTATGGTGATCATCAGGCGCTGCCCAAAGTGGAAGACACGATCGGGCGGCCGCTGTCGCCGTATGCGGTCACCAAGTTGGTCAATGAGCTCTACGCGGAGGTCTTCGGGCGCTGCTACGGTATCCCGTCAGTCGGTCTGCGCTATTTCAACGTCTTCGGTGCGCGCCAGGATCCGGAGGGTGCCTACGCAGCGGTCATTCCCCGCTGGGCGCGTGCCCTACTGCTTGGTGAACTGGTGACGATCAATGGTGACGGGGAGACCAGCCGCGATTTCTGTTTCGTGGACAACGCCGTGCAGGCCAATCTGCTGGCCGCGATGAGCGACGATCCGGCGGCCCTCAATCAGGTCTATAACGTCGCCGTCGATGATCGCACGACGCTGAATCGGCTCTTCGAAATCCTCCGCGATGCGCTTGCCGACATTCGCCCTGACGTACGCCAGGTGCAAGCGGTGTACACGGATTTTAGAGCCGGCGACGTGCGCCATTCTCAGGCCGATATCGGCAAAGCCAGGCGCTTTCTCGGCTATTCGCCTAGCCACTCGCTGCTGGCGGGAGTGCAAGTGGCGATGCCGTGGTATGTGTCACATTACGCACGGCCGGGAGGCGGCACGTGATGCAAGCCCTCGCTGTCCTCTCTTCGCTGCTGCGCCGTGGCGCCATGGCCTTCGCCTGCGCGCTGCTGGCGCTCGCCGTGGCAGCGACCGCGACCGCGGCGGAGACGGCAGATAAGGCAGCTAAGGCCGATAGCGCACAGCGGCTGGCGATGCGTAGCGAGGCGCTGAGTTACGAGCACGGTGAAGGGGTGCCCAAAGACCCGCTGCGAGCGGCGCGACTCTATTGTCAAGCGGCGCTGCTCGGCGACGCCGAGGCGCAGTTCAATCTCGGCTGGATGTACGCCAATGGCCGCGGGGTCGAGCGCGATGATACGCGCGCAGCGTACTTTTTTGGGCTGGCGGCAAAGCAGGGGCATGCACAGTCGCAGAAGATGTTGCGTTTCGTCGGAGAGCCCGGTCCGAAGCTGCCCGAATGTATGCTTCCGACGGTTCTTGCCGACGACGGCCGTGATGTCCTGGTCGCCCGCAGCGAAGCTCAGGAAGTCGTTTTCGGTCTGGTCAGGCAGCTGGCGCCCGAGTATGGCGTCAGTCCGCGCCTGGCCCTGGCCGTGATCCGTACCGAGTCCAACTTCAATTCGCAGGCGCTCTCGAACAAAAATGCACAGGGCCTGATGCAGCTGATTCCCGATACCTCGGCGCGCTTCAACGTCAAGCAACCCTTCGATCCGGAGCAGAACCTGCGTGGCGGTCTCGCCTATCTGCGCTGGTTGCTGGCCTATTTTGAAGGCGACGTCAGCCTCGTTGCGGCGGCCTACAATGCCGGCGAGGGGGCGGTCAATCGTTACCGCGGCGTACCTCCGTACGCCGAGACGCGCGGCTACGTGAAGCGCATCATTGGCCTTTTTCAGCGCGAGGCGCATCCTTACGACGCCCGAGTGACGACACCTTCGCCAGCGTTGTCGCTGATCCGCCTGACCCAGGGCAGCTAGGAAAGCGGTGCGCCAAGTAGCGGCGAAAAGCTGCGCACTGAAAGTGGTGGGGGGCGGTCATGACTTTCACGATCTCGGGTAGCTCGACAGCTCGTGACCGTCAGCCGAATCACTTCCTCCGTCACCCTGCGATTGATGTTCGCCAAAGGAACAAGATGAGCTTCTGGTCCCGAATTCATTCTTTCCTGAGCAAGGGCTACGGCAGCTTGCCGGGCAGTCCGCAGCGTGCAGGCCAGGCGCTGGCGCCCTTGTTGCGCGGCTGCCGTGCCGGGTCGCTGGCCGGCTTGCTGCTCGTCGCCGCGCCGGTGGCGGCGGACCTGCCCGACGTGATCGATCGCGTAAAACCTTCGATCGTCGTTGTCGGCACCTATCAGCTGACGCGCAGCCCGCAGTTCGTGATGCGTGGAACCGGTTTCGTCGTTGGCGACGGCCGTCATGTCGCGACCAATTCGCACGTCCTGCCGGACAAGATCAACGAGGCGGCAGGCGAGCGCCTGGTGATCATGGCGCGTCCGGCGGGCTCGTCACTGCAGCGGCGCGAAGCCACCTCGGTGGCGGTCGACCACGCTCACGATCTCGCTCTGCTGCGGGTTGACGGCCCGAGCATGCCGGCGCTGACGGTGCACGACTCCGCGCGGGTGCGCGAGGGGCAGTCCGTGGCGTTTACCGGCTTTCCGATTGGTGCCGTGCTCGGACTGTCGCCGGTGACCCACCGGGGCATCATTGCGTCGATCACACCGATCGTTCTGCCCAGCTCGAACGCCCGCAATCTCAATGCCAAAGTCATTGCCCGCTTGCGGCGCGGCAGCTTCGACATTTACCAGCTCGACGCTACGGCCTATCCCGGCAACAGCGGCGGCCCTCTCTACGAGGTGAGCCGTGGCGAAGTGGTCGGGATCATCAACATGGTCTTCGTCAAGGAGAGCAAGGAATCGACGCTGAGCAAACCATCCGGGATCAGCTTTGCCATTCCCTCTGAGTACCTGAGCGACTTGATGCGCGACGCGAATCTGTAGTCGGGGAGTGGTCAGGAAGCAGTATTCAGTTTTCGCTCTGCGGGTGCCAGCTTCTGGTAGCATGCAGCGCTGCTTTCGATGATCCGCGCATGACCGCCCTGCTTTCCGAAGTTTTCTCTGCCAATGGCCCGCTGGCCAGCGGTGTTCCCGGCTATCGGCTGCGCACTCAGCAGCTCGAACTGGCCGAGCGCATTGCCGCCGCGATGGCCGACAACAGCGTGCTGATCGCCGAAGCGGGCACCGGCACGGGCAAGACCTATGCCTATCTAGTTCCGGCGCTGCTCTCGGGTGGTAAGGTGATCGTTTCGACCGGCACCAAGAACCTGCAGGATCAGCTCTTCTCGCGCGACATCCCGACTATCCGCCAGGTGCTCAAGGCGCCGGTTCGGGTGGCGCTGCTCAAGGGCCGCGCCAACTACCTCTGTCACTATCATCTCGAGCGCGCGCTGGCCGACGGTCGTTTCCTTTCCCGCGACGATGCCGCCTACGCGCGACATATCGCGCGTTTCGCCAAGCAGACGCGCACTGGCGACAAGGCCGATTGCGCCGACGTGCCGGAGAACGCCTCGGTGTGGGGCATGGTCACCTCGACGCGCGATAACTGCCTCGGCCAGGACTGCCCGCAGCACAAGGAGTGCTTTGTTCTGGCGGCACGCCGCGAAGCGCTGGCCGCCGATCTGGTAGTGGTCAATCATCACCTGTTCTTTGCCGACGTGATGTTGCGCGACGAAGGGACGGCTGAACTGCTGCCAGCGTGCAACGCGGTGATTTTCGACGAAGCGCATCAATTACCGGAAGTCGCCAGCCTGTTTTTCGGCGAGAGCGTGTCGACGGCGCAGCTCGGCGAGCTGCTTCGCGATACCCAGATCGCCGCGCTGGCGTCGGCGCGCGATTGCCTAGACCTGCCGAAGCTGTGTGCCAGCCTCGAAAAAGCCGTGCGCGATCTGCGCCTGACGCTACCGGTCGAGCCGGCGCGTTTCGCGCTTTTGCAACTCGAGGGAAGGGGGGGGTTCGCGAGCGGCGTTAGCAGCGTGCTCAGCGAGCTTGAAGCGCTGGCCGGCTTGCTGGAAACGCAGGCACAGCGCTCGGAGGGCCTCGACAGCTGTTGGCGACGTGCCGGCGACTTGCTCCTGCGCCTACGTAATTGGCAGAACGGTGCGAATGCCGACTTCGTGCGCTGGGGGGAGACGCATACCCACAGCCTGCAGCTCAACGCGACGCCGTTGGTGATCGCCGAGATCATGCAGAAGCAGATGAGCGGTCATCCACGGGCCTGGATTTTCACCTCGGCGACGCTCGCCGTGCAGGAGGATTTCGGCCACTACTGCGCCGAGATGGGGCTTGTCGACGCCAGCTCGGCGCGTTGGGAGAGCCCTTTCGACTATCCCAATCAGGCCTTGCTGTACGTGCCGAAAGGACTTCCCGAACCGAACAGCCAGGGCTACACCGAAGCGGTGGTGAAGGCTGCTTTTCCCTTGCTCAAGGCCAGCCACGGCCGCGCCTTCTTTTTGTGCACCTCGCTGCGCGCGATGCGCCGCACGCACGAACTGCTCGGCGAAGCGCTCGAGCGAGCAGGCCTCGATTTGCCCTTGCTGCTACAGGGTGAGCGCAGCAAGAATGAGCTGCTCGAACGTTTTCGCCGCCTTGGCAACGCCATCCTGATCGCCAGCCAGAGTTTCTGGGAAGGCGTCGATGTGCGCGGCGAAGCCTTGTCGCTGGTGGTCATCGACAAGCTGCCCTTCGCGCCCCCTGACGATCCGGTGCTCTCGGCGCGTATCGAGCGCATGCGGAGCGCCGGTCGCAATGCCTTCATGGAGTATCAATTGCCGCGCACGGTGATCAATGTCAAGCAGGGCGCCGGGCGTCTGATTCGTGACGAGAGTGACCGCGGGGTGTTGATGATCTGTGACCCGCGGCTGATCAGCAAACCCTACGGCAAGCGCATCTGGCGCAGCCTGCCACCGATGAAGCGCAGTCGCGATGTCGAGGAGGCGCTGGCTTTCTTCGCAGCGCCAAACGCGCCGGGGCGTGGATGACGGCGATGATTGATACGGCCGCTCGCGGCGAGAGGGCCGAAGCCCTGCCGCCGGCACTTGCCGAACTGATGCCGGCCGACTGCGCCGCCGCAGCCGAGTGGCTCAATCGCGGCTGCGCCTGTGTTTCCGTCGATCACCCGTCGCTGAAGCAGGCACTCGAAGAAGGCCAGGGACGCGTCTCACACGCCGAGCTCCTGGCGACGCGGCCACACCTCTTTTCGGACAGCGTCGTCTTTGTCAGCGAAGTGCATCTGTTGCGCATGGCGCAGACCATCGCCGCCCTCGAGCGGGTGCTGGTGCTGCCGGCGTATCGCCAGCGGGTGCTGGCCTACGCCCCGGCAATCGCCCGCCATTCGCCTGCTGCCGCCGGCGTTTTCCTGGGTTACGATTTCCACCTCGGGCCGCAGGGTCCGCAGCTGATCGAGATCAATTCGAATGCCGGCGGGGCGTTGCTCAACGCCCGCCTGTTGCGCGCCCAGCGCGCTTGCTGCACGCCGGTGGCGAAAATGATGCCCGCGCCGCGTGCGCTGGAGGCCGCTTTCGTACGTATGTTTCGCGACGAGTGGCGCCTCGCGCAGCTGGCGCGGGTGGCCCAGGGACAAACTCAAGAGCAGCCGCTGACGCGCATCGCGATTGTCGATAGCCGGCCCGGCGAGCAGTTTCTGGCGCCCGAGTTTGAACTCTTCCGCGAGTTGTTCGAAACGCATGGCATTGCGGCGATGGTGGCTGACCCGGATGAGCTGGCATTCGACGGCGAGCGCCTGACTTGTCGTGGCGAGACGGTCGACCTGGTTTACAACCGGCTCACCGACTTCGCCTTCGCCGAGCCGCAGCATGCGGCCCTGCGTGCCGCCTATGTGGCCGACGCGGTGGTACTCACTCCGCATCCGCAGATGCACGCGCTCTACGCCGACAAGCGCAATCTGGTGGCTCTCGGTGACCAGCAGTGGCTGGCGCAGATTGGCGTCGGCGAGCAGGATCGGCGGCTTCTGGCGAGCAACATTCCGCGCACCGAGGAAGTGCTGCCGGCCGCGGCGGATACCTTCTGGAACAGTCGCAAGCAGTGGTTCTTCAAGCCGGCAGCCGGTTTTGGCAGCAAGGCGGCCTACCGTGGCGACAAGATCACCCGCCGCGTCTTCGCCGAGATCGCGCGTGGCGGCTACGTCGCCCAGGCACTGGTCGTACCCTCCGAGCGCCATCTGCTGGTCGATGGCGTCGGGCAGGACTTCAAACTGGACCTGCGCAACTACGTCTACCGGGGCGAGGTGCAACTGCTCTCGGCGCGGCTCTACCGGGGTCAGACGACCAATTTCCGAACGCCGGGTGGTGGCTTTGCGGCGGTGCTGCCGGTGTCCTGTCAGGATTCTTCAGGCGGCTGTCGATGAAAGTTTTCGGGGTCGCCGGCTATTCCGGTTCCGGCAAGACGACGCTGCTCGAGAAACTGCTGCCGGCGATCATCGCGCAGGACCTGCGGGTCTCGGTGATCAAGCATACGCACCACAATTTCGATATCGATCGTCCAGGCAAGGACTCTTTTCGCCACCGCCAGGCGGGGGCTGGCGAAGTGCTGCTGGCAAGCGCTTCGCGCTGGGTGCTGATGAACGAGTTGCGCGGCGCTCCCGAGCCGTCATTGGCCGACTATCTGGCCCGTTTTTCGCCCTGTGATCTGGTGCTTGTCGAGGGCTTCAAGGACGAGGTCGTGCCGACGCTGGAAGTCTACCGGCCGGCCAACGGCAAGCCGCCGCTGTGGCCGGAGCGTCGCCAGATCGTCGCCGTGGCCTCCGACGAGCCCCTGCCGAAGGACTTTCCCGCCACTCTGATGGCGCTGGACTTGAACGATACCGCGGCCATCGTCCGCTATATTTTCGACACCCTCAATCTAAAAGTCGCGCACGCGACTCACGAACCTCCCTTCTCCCCTTGCGGGAGAAGGGTTGGGGAAGAGGGGGAACGGTCATGACCCTTCAACTGAATTCCGTTCCACCGAGGGAAACCCGCGATGCTGACCTTTGATCAGGCGCTGTCACAGCTGCTGGTGGCAGCCTGCGCTGTTTCCGAAACGAGTTCCGTGCCGACACTGGCCGCCGCCGGGCGCGTGCTGGCGCAGCTGCAGCGGGCGCCGATCGATGCGCCGCCGCTCGACAATTCGGCCATGGACGGCTATGCCGTTGCCGTCGCCGATGTTCGCAGCGTTCCGGCGCGTCTGCCGGTGGCGCAGCGTATCCCGGCCGGCAGCGTCGGTACTCCGCTGCAACCGGGAACGGCCGCCCGGATTTTCACCGGCGCAGCGATCCCGGCCGGCGCCGACGCGGTGGTGATGCAGGAGCTTTGCGAACACGCGACCGGGGAAGTGACGATCAATCATCGGCCGGAAGTGGGCGAGCACATCCGCCGTGCCGGCAGCGACATCGCCGCCGGCAGCGAGATACTCGCCGCCGGGCAGCGCCTGCGGCCCCAGGACACCGCGCTGGCGGCGTCGGTGGGGATTGCTTCCTTGCCTGTCTTGCGGCGTTTGCGGGTCGCCGTCTTTTTTACCGGCGACGAACTGCGCATGCCTGGCGAGGCGCTGCAGGCAGGGGCGATCTACAACGCCAATCGTTTCTTGTTGAGCGCTCTGCTGGAGCGTCTGGGCTGCGAGCTGCGCGACCATGGGCAAGTGCCCGACGATCTTGCCGTGACACGCCAGGCCTTGCGTGCTGCGGCGCAGGACAGCGATCTGATTCTCACCTCGGGCGGCGTTTCCGTCGGTGAGGAGGACCACGTCAAGGCCGCCGTCGAAGCCGAAGGGCGGCTCGAGATGTGGAAAATCGCCATCAAGCCGGGCAAGCCACTGGCCTTCGGTCAGATCGCCGCGCCTGGGCGTGAGGTGGCTTTCATCGGCCTGCCGGGAAACCCGGTGTCCAGCTTCGTTACCTTTCTGATGCTGGTGCGCCCCTTCCTGCTCCGGATGCAGGGTGTGCGCCGCACGGAGCCGCTGAGTTTCTGGCTGCGTGCCGACGGCGACTGGCCACGGCCCGACGCGCGCCGCGAGTTCCTGCGCGCCAGGATCAATGCCGATGGCGGGGTGGCGCTCTTTGCCAACCAGGGCTCGGGCGTGCTGACTTCGGCGGTGTGGGGCGACGGCCTGGTGGATAACCCGCCGCAGCAGGCGATACGACGGGGTGAGATGGTGCGCTTCCTGCCGTTTTCCGAACTGCTCGGCTGAGCCAATCAAGGCGGCTGGGGAGAGGGCGAGCATGCTGAAAATTCTCTACTTTGCCGGGCTGCGCGAGCGACTTGGACAGGGCAGCGAGGAACTTGAGCTGCCGGCCGGGGTGAGCGATGTCGCGGCTTTGCGCGACTTGTTGGCCGCCCGCGGCGGCGCCTGGGAAAGCTTGCTGACGCTGCGGAACCTGCGCTATGCGGTCAATCAGCAGATGGCACGGCTCGATTCGCCCGTGCAGGCGGGTGATGAGGTTGCTTTCTTCCCGCCGGTGACCGGTGGCTGAGTTGCGCGTCCGCGTTCAGGAAGCCGATTTCGACGTCGGCGTTGAGCTGGCTGCCCTGCGCCAGGGGAATCCGCAGATCGGTGCCGTGGCCTCCTTTGTCGGCCTGGTGCGCGCTAACAACGACGGGGCCGGCGTTTCCGAGATGAGCCTCGAGCACTATCCGGGGATGACCGAGAAAGCGCTTGGCGAGATCGTCGAAGAGGCCTGCCGGCGCTGGGCGATTATCGATGCGCTGGTGATTCACCGCGTCGGTCGCCTCTTGCCGAGCGATCAGATCGTCCTGGTTGCGGTGGCTGGCGGGCATCGCGGCGAAGCCTTTGCCGCCTGCGAGTTCATCATGGACTATCTCAAGACGCGCGCACCGTTCTGGAAGCGCGAAGTCACACCGAGCGGCGCGCGCTGGGTAGACGCCCGCGACGCCGATGACCAGGCGGCCGAACGCTGGCAGGAGCCAGGCACCGCCTGACTGAGCAGCGCGCAGCGTTCCTCACCCGCCGTCATTGCGAGGAGGCGCAGCCGACGCGGCAATCCAGTTCCATCCTCTCGCTGTTTTCCGCTGCATACCGCATACCGCACTCCCGACGAGCGGTTCAGCAAGACTGACAGTCGTGCAACGCGCGCAAGAAATAAGCCATCGAGTCAGTCTTGGCGTTGACTTAGCCCGGCATGCCCCCACTTGTAGCGCATGAACATAAACCTCCGAAGGAGTGCGGCATGCGTTTCGACAAACTGACGACCAAGTTCCAGCAGGCGCTGGCCGATGCCCAGAGTCTGGCGGTCGGCCACGACAACCAGCTGATCGAGCCACAGCACCTGTTGCTGGCCCTGTTGCAGCAGGACGACGGCGCGACATCGCCCTTGCTGGCGCGCGCCGGCGTCAATGTGGCGTCGCTGAAAGCGGCGCTCGTGCACGCGATCAGTCGCCTGCCGAAAGTAGAAGGGCACGGCGGTGAGGTACAGATCGGTCGCGATCTCGGCAATCTGCTCAATGTCGCCGACAAGGAGGCGCAGAAACGCGGCGACCAGTTCATTGCTTCGGAGATGCTCCTGCTCGCGCTGTGCGATGACAAGGGGGAGTGTGCTCGCCTGGCCAAGCAGCACGGGCTGGTCAAGAAATCCCTCGAACAGGCAGTGACCTCGGTGCGCGGCGGCCAGGGTGTCGATAGTCAGGACGTCGAAGGGCAGCGCCAGTCGCTGGCCAAGTACTGCATCGATCTCACCGAACGCGCCCGTCAAGGCAAGCTCGATCCAGTGATCGGCCGCGACGACGAGATTCGCCGCGCGATCCAGATTCTCCAGCGACGCACCAAGAACAACCCGGTCCTGATCGGCGAGCCAGGCGTCGGCAAGACGGCGATCGTCGAAGGCCTGGCGCAGCGGATCGTCAATGAGGAGGTTCCGGAGACACTCAAGGGCAAGAAGGTGCTCAGCCTCGACATGGCCGCTCTGCTGGCCGGTGCCAAGTACCGCGGCGAGTTCGAGGAACGCCTGAAGGCCGTGCTCAAGGAAATCGCCCAGGAAGAAGGCCAGATCATCGTCTTTATCGACGAACTGCACACCATGGTCGGCGCCGGCAAGGCCGAGGGTGCGATCGACGCGGGCAATATGCTGAAGCCGGCGCTGGCGCGCGGCGAACTGCATTGCGTCGGCGCGACGACGCTCGACGAATACCGCAAGTACGTCGAGAAGGACGCTGCGCTCGAGCGCCGCTTCCAGAAAGTTCTGGTCGACGAGCCGAGCGTCGAGTCGACCATCGCCATTCTGCGTGGCCTGCGCGACAGATACGAGCTACACCACGGCGTCGATATCACCGATCCGGCGATTGTCGCTGCGGCCGAGCTGTCGCATCGCTACATCACCGACCGCTTCCTGCCGGACAAGGCGATCGATCTGATCGACGAGGCGGCTGCGCGGATCAGGATGGAAATCGACTCCAAACCGGAGGTCATGGACAAGCTCGACCGGCGCATGATCCAGCTCAAGATCGAGCGTGAGGCGGTGCGCAAGGAACGCGACGAAGCATCGAAGAAGCGCATGCAGCTGATCGAGGAGGAACTGCGCAAGCTCGAGCGCGAGTACAACGACCTCGATGAAGTCTGGAAGGCCGAAAAAGCGCAGGTGCAGGGCAGCGCGCACATCAAGGAAGAAATCGACAGGCTGAAACTTGAGCTGGCGGGTCTGAAGCGCGAGAGCAAGTGGGAGCAGGTTGCCGAGATCGAGTATGGCCGCCTGCGCGAGCTCGAGGCGCAATTGCTGGTTGCCGAGAAATCCACGGATGGCGCTGCCCAGCACAACAAGCTCCTGCGTACCGAAGTCGGCACCGAGGAGATCGCCGAGGTGGTTTCCCGCGCCACCGGCATTCCAGTGTCGAAAATGATGCAGGGGGAACGCGAGAAGCTGCTCCTCATGGAAGAGCGTCTGCACAAGCGGGTCGTTGGTCAGGACGAGGCGGTGCGCCTGGTGGCCAACGCCATCCGCCGTTCGCGTGCAGGCCTGGCCGATCCCAACCGTCCATATGGATCCTTCCTCTTCCTCGGCCCGACCGGGGTCGGCAAGACGGAGCTGTGCAAGGCGCTGGCCGGCTTCCTCTTCGATTCCGACGAGCACCTGATTCGCATCGACATGAGCGAGTTCATGGAAAAACACTCGGTGTCACGGTTGATCGGCGCGCCGCCGGGCTATGTCGGCTACGAGGAGGGCGGCTACCTGACCGAAGCGGTACGGCGCAAGCCCTATTCGGTGATTCTGCTCGATGAAGTCGAGAAAGCGCACCCGGACGTCTTCAATGTCCTGCTGCAGGTCCTCGACGACGGCCGCATGACCGATGGCCATGGCCGAACGGTCGACTTCAAGAACACCGTGGTGGTCATGACTTCGAACCTCGGCAGCCAGATGATCCAGCAGATGGCCGGGGATGACTACCAGGTAATCAAGCTGGCGGTGATGGGCGAAGTGAAGTCCTATTTCCGGCCCGAGTTCATCAATCGCATCGACGAAGTCGTCGTCTTCCACGCGCTCGACGAGCAGCATATCAAGTCGATCGCCGCTATCCAGCTCGCCTATCTCGAAAAGCGCCTGGCGCTGCTCGAACTGCGCCTGCAGGTGGACGACAGCGCGCTGTCGGAGATCGCCGCCGCCGGCTTCGATCCGGTCTTTGGCGCGCGTCCGCTGAAGCGCGCGATCCAGTCGCAACTCGAGGACTCGCTCGCCAAGTCGATTCTCGAAGGGCGTTTCGTCGCCGGCGATACGATCCGTGCGTATTGCGAAAACGGCATCATGCGCTTCGACAAGGTCTAAGATACAGGCATGGCCCGCGGGGCCGAAACGGAGCGACCGATATGAACCTCGTCTATGACAGTGCGCACTACTCGATCGTCGCTTATCCTGTGCAGGAGGGCTTCGAGCTGGTCGACAAGGCGGCCAGCCGCAGCCTTTTCGTCCAGGGCTCGGTGGCCAGGGCCCTGCGCCGCACGCTCGACGAGATTCCCGACAACGAGCGCGACGAAGAATCGATCGACGCCGTGCTTGACACCTACTGCGCGGGCGCCGCCCGCGCCATCGTGCTGCACTGACGGGCTGGTCGTGCGGGCTCTGCTGACGTCCGCTTCGGGTTCCGTCGAGAGCATGGCGACTTGGCCTGCGGCGCATCGTGCGCGATGGCCCCGGATGAGCTATGCTGCACAGGTGCGTTGTACACGCTCGCAGCCCTGTTGATGCACCCGCGGACGGCGGCGCGCTGCTCGCTCGGACGGCGGCTCGGGTGGCTGCCGCACAAGTGCAGCGGAGGGTCGGCCATGATGTCTAGCGACAAGCAATACGCCAGCTGTCGAGGCGAGCGTGCCAAGGCGATCATTGTACTTTTCGCGCACTTGCTGGTCTTCACGCCAACGCCCACATGCGGTGGCGAGGCGGCCAACGGCAAAGGGCGCACCGGAGGCCATATGAAGATCGAAACGTCGCTGGCCGACGAATTGCGGGCAAACCGTGACGACTCGCGCAAGTTCTCCGTTATCGTCTCGTTCAAGGATAGTGCCAGCGTCGAATTGCTGCGCCACTTGGGAGTCGAGCCGACAGCCGTCTATCAGAGCATTGCCGCCGCCGCGGCAGTAGTCACTGCCGCCCAGATTGCGACCCTGGCTGCTGCCGGCAACGTCACGTCGATAGAACTTGATCAGCCGGCGGCAGCACTCGGGCCACGCTGAGGCGGGCTCATTGCTTTCCGTCAGGCTGGCGCCAACAGCTCACGGTCGTTGATCGGCAAGCGGCGCTGCCGCCGGCAGCAACAACCTTTCTGCCGAAGTATCCAACAGGCGGCGCGCAGCGCGAACAACCTCGCTGGCGAAGCGGGTCCGTGCTCTCTGACCTGACCACCAAGGCCCGCAGCGCGCAGCGATCCTAGATGCCTTTCTTGGCGATCACCGGTGCTGGCGTCAAGGCCAACGCTGCCCGGTCGACGTTGACCCGGCCATAACCGAAGCTGGCGTCCCAGCCCGGCGCGCCGAGATTATCGACGTAGTACGCCAGAAGGTTCCAGATCTGCTCGTTGCTGGCGAAGCGGTGGGCGCCCCACACCGCGGCAGCTGCACCGGCAACGTGCGGGCAGGCCATGCTGGTACCGCTCATCGTCCCATAAGCACCACCCCTGGTCGTCGACAGGACGTTAACTCCCGGCGCGCAGATGTCGACTTCCGGCCCACGGCTGGAAAAGCCTGCTAGGGCGTTGGCCGAATCAATCGCCGATACGGCGATCACGTTCTTGTACTTGGCCGGGTAGCCGACGCTGGCACCGGTGTTTCCGGCCGCCGCGACGACCAGCAGACCCTTGCTCCAAGCGGTATTGCAGATGTTCTGCAGGGCCGTCGACCCGCCTGACCCGCCGAGGCTCATGCTGACCACGCGCATGCCGTTCTGGATGCACCAGTCAATGCCCGAAATGATCTGGCTATACGAGCCGCTACCGCTGCTGTCCAGAACCTTGACCGCGTACAGGTAGGCGCTGGGCGCTACGCCAACGACGCCGGCACCGTTGATTGCGGCGGCAACCGTGCCCGCGCAGTGCGTGCCGTGGCCGTGATCATCCATTGGTGTGCTCGCGCCGGCAACGAAGCTGACGCCGCCGCGGTAGTTGGCTTTGAGGTCCGAGTGGTTGTAGTCGATACCGGTGTCGACCACCGCCACCCGTATTCCTTCGCCCTGCGACGACGGCCAGCCTTGCGGTGCCTTGATCTGCACAACGCCGGCCGGCACGGTTTCGGCCAGGATGCTCGGCTGGTTCTCGAATTGCAGGTGGCCGAACTGACTGCCGATCGCGTAGCACACCTGGTCTTCCTCTACCTCGGCGACGTTGCCATTTTTCGACAGTTCCTCGATCTCCGCCTTGGTCAGCCGCGCGGTGACGATCGGCGATTCGTATTGATTGACGTCGTAAGCGATCAGATCCTGGTCCATCGCCGGCACTGATGCTCCTGACGCCAGGCTCGTCGCGTCAAAAAAGTACGTCTGCATGCCTTTGGGCAATACGCTGCGCACGATGTCCACCTTGTCCGCGCTCTTGTCCGAACGCTTTTCCTTTGCCTTGAAGGTGATGATTACCGATTTCCGCTTCTCGCTCATGGCTTTTCCTTCCACTTTGCCTGTCTCGGATTCCTGGCGCTTTTCGTGCAGCCCGTGGCTGCGGCGGAAAGTGCCTCTTTCGGCCCTGGTGCCCGCTGGGGGTGCCAGCCCGGACAAGACAGCCGAGTGGCCCTGTAGCGGAAGACCGCTAAGTGAGCATGGGGACGATATAAGTACTCTAGGTCACAAGCGACAGAATGCAATCCTGGATCGATTGATTGATTCTATCGGCCGAATCACTCCGTTGGGAAATGTGAGTGCTCGTAGAGAGCATTCGCTGCCGCGCGCGTCAGGATGACTACTGAACGGGCACCAGTGCCCACGGCACAGGCGGCAAGAAAAGTGGACGACGGCGAGTCGCCCCGGTCCGCGCTCGCTTGTGGAAGGACTGGCGGCTATACTCGCCGACGTGCGCTTCTGGCTGCGGTGAGCAGCCAGGGCGCGGAGCAGCAGGTGGGGAGTGGCAGAAACGCCCCACCTCCAGTGATCTAAGCATTCAAGCATTCGATGCCATGAACAACACCAGCGATCCGCAGTCAGCGCAAGCCGCGCATTCCGATCATTCCGCTCAGCCCGCTCGTTCGGCGAGCGGCGGCCCATGTCCCAGCTGCCACGCGCCGATGGCGGTGCAGCAGTTCAAGCGCCAGCTCAACGGTGTCGTGTCGCTCGACATCTGCTTTCCTTGCCAGGGTATCTGGTTCGACGAGTTCGAGAGTGCGCAACTCGCTCCGGCCGGCGTTCTTGAACTCTTCCGCCTGCTGCACGAACACCACGCCGACCTGCGCCAACCCTGGCGCGACGTGCTGCAATGCCCACGCTGCCGCGAACCCCTGATGCACCGGCTCGACAGCACGCGCAACGGCCGCTTCGCCTACAGCCGCTGCCCGCAGCGCCACGGTCGCTACAGCGCCTTCGCGGCGTTCATGATCGAAAAAGGCTTCGTTCGCCAACTCAACGGCGCCGAGGTCGCCGAGCTGGCGCGGCAGGTGCAGACCATCCGCTGCTCGGGTTGTGGCGCACCGGTCGATATCCGTCGCGATCACGTGTGCACGCATTGCCGTTCGCCGATCGTCATTCTTGATTCCGACGCGGTGCAGGACGCGCTCGACAATTTTGGTGAAAAAGCGAGCCGGCAGGAGCACGTGAACCCGCATACCGTCGCCGACGCGCTGCTCGCCAACGAGCGCGCCAAGTCGCTGGCGCCTCGGGACCGGCGCAAGGGCTTGCTCGAGGCAGACATTTCCGATCTGGTCGTGGGCGGTATCGAAACCGTCTGGAACCTGCTGCGACGTTAGCCGGAGAGCGCCGGTGACCCACCTGCAGCAGACCCTCCGCCAGCGGCTGGATGCGCTCTACCGGCAGCCGGCGCTGTGGCCGACGTTCGCGCAGGCCTGGGCCGACGAACGCGGCGGCGAGCCGGCCGCCGACGCCGGCGCGCTGCTCGACGACTGCCTGCAGCAGGAGCCGCTCGATATTATCGAGAACCTCCTCGCCGTCGCGGCGCAGCTCGGCGAACGCGGCGCAGCACCCGGCGCGGTGCCCGAGGTCGTTCGCCGGGTGGCGATCGACATCTGCCTGGTCGTCTGCGAGCGGCGGATTCACGACCGCTTGGCTGCGCAGCACATCGCCGCCGCCGCGGCAGCGAGCGAGGAACTCCTGATCGACGCCAGCGAGCAGCTGGCCGCCGCGCTGATTGCCGCCGCGTGCTGTCGGAATGGCGTCCGCATTCACTTCGACGGCCAAACGCGCAGGGCAGAGGCGGTCAATGTCGTCCGCGACCTGCCGCCGCAGGAACTCGATTTCCAGGGGCCCAGGGAATGCGTCAAGGCCGAACTGCAGGCGCTGGTAAAGACGCCGCTCGACGATCTGGCAACTGGCAAGGCGCGCGCGCTGCACGACATCCGGCAGTACGGCGTCGCTTCCGACGACGTGCTGCTCGCCCAGCTCAGGCGCTACGCCCGCACGAACGACTGCCGCCCGATGTTCGGACTCGACTCGGCCAGCGCTCACCCACTCGATGACGCGGCCTTGCGTCAGGAACTTGCAGGCTACTTCGACGTCGCGACCTTCCACTACGGCGACGCCGCCGGACGCCGGCTCGCCGACGCCGACCGCGCCGCCTGGCAAAGGGCCAACCTGCAGGCCGACCTTATGAGCTATCTTCCGGCGCTCCTGGCGCAGCTCTCGGCGCCGCAGGCCTCAGCGGGAGCTCGTTTGCAGAACACAGTTTCCAAGTGCGATTTCTTTATCAGCTATAACAAGGCCGACAAGGAGTGGGCCGAATGGATCGCCTGGCAGGTCGAGGATGCCGGTTACAGCACCTTGATCCAGGCGTGGGATTTCCATGCCGGCGGCAATTTCGTGCTCGATATGGACCGCGCGATGAAGCAGACCGAGCGAACGATTGCCGTCCTTTCACCCGACTACCTCGCGGCACGCTACACCCAACCCGAATGGGCTGCGGCCCTGTTGCGGGATCCGGCCGGCGCACAGCGCCGTCTGATCCCGGTAAGGGTTGCTCACTGCGAGCTTGATGGCCTGTTGGCTGCAGTCACGCACGTCGACCTCGTCGGACTCGACCAGGCGCCGGCCAGGAAGACGCTGCTCGATCGGATCAGCGGGGAGCGGCTAAAGCCGTCTCGTGAGCCCCGTTTCCCCGGTGCCGCCTCGCCGCCTCCTCGTCCCGAGCCGAGCTTCCCCGGCTCGTAGAAAGCCCTCGACGACTGCGCCCCGCCCAAAGACATAAAGACATCAACGAACTCAAAGGCAGAATACATGCAAGCTGACGTCAGACAACTGCTGCAAGACCTCGAAGCCGACGCCGTCGCGCGTTTCGACGGCCTCGTTCATCAATGGTCGCAGAACGAGATCGACGCGCTGCACCTGGCGCTGGCGTCGGAGCGGCCGCTGCTCGTGCGCGGCGAGCCGGGCACCGGCAAGACGCAACTGGCGCGCGCCGCCGCCGCCGCGCTGCGCTGGTACCTGCACAGCGTCACCATCAGCCCGCGCTTCGAGGCGCAGGATCTCTTCTGCACCTTCGACGCCGTGCAGCGGCTCGCCGACGCGCAGGCGGCGGCGGTCGGCGGCGGCGTCAAGGCTGACGAACGCTACTGGCTGCCCGGTCCCTTCTGGCGCGCCTTCGCCTGGAGCGACGCGCGCCGCTACGGGCCGGCATCGGCTGCCGCGCCGGCCGGCGATACGGAAGAACCGCGCGGCCACGTGATCCTCATCGACGAGATCGACAAGGCCGACAGCGACCTGCCGAACAGCCTGCTCGAAGTGCTCGGCAGCCGCGAGTTCCCCAACCCGGTGACGCGCCAGCCGATCAGGCCGGGCGCCGGCCTGCCGCTGGTGGTGATCACCACCAACGAGGAGCGCGAGCTGCCGGCCGCTTTCCTGCGCCGCTGCGTCGTGCTGACGCTGGAACCCGACGATCCCTACGTCGATTTCCTCGTCAAGCGCGGCGAGGCGCATTTCGGCCGCGGATCGCCGGCGGCAGAGCGGCTCGATGTCGAGATCCTGCGTATCGCCGCCGCGCAGCTCGACGCCGACCGCGAACAGGCCACGAGGGCCGGCGTGTCGCCGCCGGGCCTGGCCGAGTACATCGACCTGCTCACCGCCCTGCACCGCCTCGCGCCGGGCAAACCTGCCGAGCAGAAGCAATGGCTGCAGCGCCTCGCGCCCTACGCCTTCCTCAAGAACGGCATCGTCGACGGCAGCCCCGAGCTGTCGCAGCGGCGGGCGGCTGCCAGCGCCGCTATCGGCGACCCGGCGGCGGAATGAAGCGATGATCCGTTCGCCGCTGCTGGCACGCGCCGACCTGCTGCGCGCCCTCGATTGCGCAGGCGACGACGCGGCGGCGGCTCGTCGCTACGCCGGCCTGCTTGGCTTCGAGCTTCAGCCGGCGGTGGCAACCATTTCAGGCGCCATTTCAGTCCGCGCCGTCGTCGGTCCTGCGCCAGCAACACTTGTCGAAGCAGCAGCACGAGCGCCTCTGCGGGCGCCCTTGTTCGCCATCACCGCCTGCCGCCGCCTCGAAGACGTACCAGGCGAGGACAGCGCGGGCGACGGCGTGCCGCCGCTGACTCCGGCGGACTGCGCGCCGCGGCGCAGCGACGGCGACGCGGCGCCTTTCGTTCCACTGGTTCGCCAGCCGCGCCTGTGGCCGGCGCTCAGGCGCTCGGCGCTGGAGACGCACCACGCCGGTCTCGATCTGCCGCGCCTGCAGCGCGAGCTGGCCGGCGCGCGGCCGCTGCGCCGGCTGCCGCGCCGCTGGCGGTCGGGCTGGGGCGGCGAGCTGGTCGTCGTCTGGGACTGCGCCGAGCGCCTGCAGCCCTACCAGGACGACTTCCGGGCGATCGTCACCGACCTGCTGCGCCAGCGCGGCACCGGCGGTTTCAGTGTCTGGCTGGTCGACGGCAGCCCGCGAGAACTGCGCCAGCGCTGGCCGGAAAAGCTCGGCCGGCCAGGGTCGGGGTCGGGGCCGGCTGCGCTGCCCGACGCCATGCCGCTGCCGGCGCCGGCGACGCGCGTCCTGATCCTCTCCGACGCCGGTGCGCTGGCCGCGCTGGCGTCGCCGAGCGGGCGCGCGCCGGCGAACGCCTGGACCGACTTCGCCCGTCGCCTCGCGCAGCACGGCGCGCAGGCCGTCGTCTGGGCGCCGCTGGCGCCGCGCCAGGTCGACGGCGAGCTGACCCGCTGGGCCGACGTCTTCTGCCTGCACCCGGCCGGCGGTCTGCGCCGTCGCCGTGGCGGCGTCGCCAACGATGAACAGCGGCGCGCCGAAAGCGCTCGCCTGCACGCGCTGCGCGAACGGATGCTGGCGCGCATGGCCTTCTGCGTTCGCGTCGAGCCGGCGCTGCTGCGCGCCCTGCGCGGCGCCGGCGCCGCCAGCGCAGCCGAGCCGGCGCTCGAAGCGCTGCTGTGGACGCATCAGCCGGTGGTTGGCGACAGCCACGTCTCGCGTGCGCTCACGCCCGCCTACCTGGAGTCCTACCGCCAGGCCTTCCAGGCCCTGCCGGCCGCCGAGCAGGTGCAGGCGCTCGCCGCCGCGCGGCAGGTCCACGCCTGGCGCGGCCGGGCGACCGAGGCGGCGGAAGCGTCGATCTGGCAGGCGCACGCCTGCGCCGAGGCGCAGGACGAGTGCGGCGACCGAGTCGAAGAGGCACGGCAGTGGTTTGCCGCGCTTACCGCGCGCGCTACCCGCGGCAGCACGGCCGATGCCGGGCTGCGCGACTACGCGCGCGACCTGCTGGCGCGCAATGGCGCCGACCGCCGCTGGGTGGCCGCCAACTCGGCCTGGCTGTCGCCGGTCTGGCTGGCGAGCGGCGCGGTCGCTGCGCCGTCCGGCCTGCGCGACGAAGACCTGGCACAGGCGGTCGCCGCGCGCAGCGATCTGCCCGAGCTTGACTGTCGACTCGGCGTCGGCGCGCAGGGGCTGCTGCTCTGGCGTGGCGAGCTCCCGCCCGGACCCGGCCATTCGCCCATCGGCCCGCCGCTGCGCGTCAAGCGGCTGCAGGTCAGCGACGCCGACGGTCCGCGCCTGCTCGACCCGGCCGCCGCGCCGCAGTGCGTCGCGCCGTTGGCCAGCCTGGCGGCCGCCGGCGCCGGGCTGACGCTGTTCGCCGGCCGGCACGCCTGGCGCGTCGCCGGCATCGAACGCCCCGCGTGGGCGCACGAGATCGGCCGCGACGCCTGCGGGCTCTACGCCGACCTGCTCGTTCCGTTGCCGGGGGCTGCGCCGGACGACCCGCAGGCGATTCGCCAGCGCTGCCGCTGGATCGAGGCCGGGCATTTCCGGATGGGATCGCCGGCCGACGAGCCCGCGCACTTGGAAAACGAGGCGCAGCACGAAGTGACGCTGAGCCGCGGCTTCTGGCTCGCCGACACGGCCTGCACGCAGGCGCTGTGGCAGGCGGTGACCGGCGCCAACCCGAGCGAGTTCCAGGACGACGTTCGCAACCCGGTCGAGAACGTGAGCTGGCGCGACGTGCAGGCCTTCCTCAGCGAGCTGAATCGGCGCATGCCGGGGCTGCAGGCGCGGCTACCGAGCGAGGCCGAATGGGAGTACGCGTGCCGCGCGGGGACGACGACGCCCTTCTCTTTCGGCGACGACATCAGCCCCGAGCAGGTCAACTACAACGGGGACTCTCCCTACGCCGGGGGCGAAAAGGGCCTGAATCGCGAGAAGACGGTGCCGGTCGGCTCACTCCCCGCTAACCCCTGGGGGCTTTACGAAATGCACGGCAACGTCTGGGAATGGTGTGCCGACTGGTACGGCGACTACCCGACCGCGCCATAGCTTGACCCGACTGGCCTGCAGACTGGCGGCTCCCGCGTTTTGCGCGGCGGCTCGTGGAGCAGCGACGGCAGGGGCGCGCGTTGTGCCCTCCGCGGCGGGTTCGGGCCCGACGGCCGCGGCCGGGGCATCGGGTTCCGGTTCGCCCCAGGTCAAGCCGAGCCGGACGGCGCCACGGAGTGGCTGCCGCCCCGGGACGGGGCGGCCGGTGCCGCGGGACGCGGCGCCGCCAGTGCCCGCGGCGCGCAAGGGCGCTCCCGTCGACAGCGTCGAAGCGAAACAGGCACCGGCCGCGAAGCCGGACAAGCGCGCCAAGCCCCGGCGCGGCAAGCGATGAGCGCCGCCCGCCCGGAAGACTGGCGCCAGCGTGGCCCGGCCAGCTTCCCGCCGCGCTGGGCGAGCGCCTGGGGCGACGACCGCTTTGGACTCTGGGCCGACCTGGCGGTCGCAGGCGTCCTCCAGCGCCTGCGCTGGATTGAAGCCGGCAGCTTCCAGATGGGCGACGAGCGACAGCCGGACCGGCAGGTCGAGACGCAAATCGCCGCCGGCTTCTGGCTCGCCGACACCGCCTGCACGCAGGCGCTGTGGCTGGTGGTGGTGGGCAGCAACCCAAGCCAGTTCAGCGCCAGCAACACGACCCATCCGGGCAGCCCGCAACACCCCGTCGAACAGGTGAGCTGGAACGACATCACTGCACCCGGCAGCGGTTTCCTCGCCGGGTTGCAGAGTTTCAGCCAGGGCGTGCCGCCCGAACTGCCCACCGAAGCGGAGTGGGAGTACGCCTGCCGCGCCGCCGCACGCACCGCCTACAGCTTCGGCGACGAGATCACTCTGGCACAGGTGAACTTTCGCAGCGGCTCCGACCCCGCCGCGCCGGTGGCAGTGAAAAGCCTGCCCGCCAACGCCTGGGGCCTTTACGAAATGCACGGCAACGTCTGGGAGTGGTGCGCCGACGGTTTCGACGAGCAGGAATCGCTGCGCATCGGCGCGGCTGACCCGAGCGCAACCCTGCGCGCGCCGCGCGGCGGCTCCTGGGGAAGCAACGCCAGGGACGTGCGCGCCGCCGACCGCCTCGCCTTCCCGACCGGCGGCGCGAACCAGTTCACGGGCTTTCGCTTCCTCATGCGATCCTGACGCTGAAGCGTTTCGGAAGGGCGGAGGGAGCCGCGCGAAACCATCGCCGCGCCAGCAGTCACCTGAATCGTGCCGCCCTGTGCCGCATGCACGCCTGTCGACCTCTCTGCCGCACCAGCCCGGTGCACACTCCTCAAAACACCCGCCTTTTCTATACAGCAGAGTCTTTTTCCCGTAAAATCCATGCCCTTGTAAGACGGTGTGTGAACCCCTGTTAAAGCATGCCGGAACGGACCGATGCTGGTTCCTGTGCGGATCTCGTTCATTTCGTTTTTCTCGTTTTTCTCGTAATTCGGCGGCGCGAGCCGCCGTTTCAGTTTCAAGTGCTTTGCAATGGGTGATCCATGTCGCACCTGATGAATACCTACGCTCGCTTGCCCATCGCCTTCAGCCATGGCGATGGCAGCTGGGTGACCGATACCGACGGCAAGGTCTATCTCGACGCGCTGTCGGGAATTGCCGTGTCGACGCTTGGGCACAACCACCCGGCGCTGGTCGCGGCGATTGCTGCCCAGGCCGGGCGCATGCTGCATTCGTCGAACCTCTACAGTATTCCGCAGCAGGCGCAGTTGGCCGACAAGCTGGCGGCGCTGGCGGAGATGGACGAGGTCTTCTTCTGCAACTCGGGTTGCGAAGCCAACGAAGCGGCGATCAAGCTGGCGCGCTATTACGGCCACAAGCGGGATATCGAGCGGCCGGCGATCGTGGTCATGGAGAACGCCTTCCACGGCCGCACCATGGCGACGCTTTCGGCGACTGGCAACCGCAAGGCGCAGGCCGGCTTCGAACCGCTGGTCTCCGGTTTCGTGCGCGTTCCCTACAACGATCTCGAAGCCATTCGGGCGGTAGCCAAGTCGAATCATAACGTCGTCGCCGTGATGCTTGAAATCGTCCAGGGCGAGGGCGGCATCAACATCGCCGACGTCGATTTCCAGCGCGGCCTGCGCGCGCTCTGTGACGAGAACGACTGGCTGCTGATCTGCGACGAAGTGCAGTGCGGAACCGGCCGCACTGGTACCTGGTTCGGCTTTCAGCACGCGGCCATCCACCCCGACGTGGTGACGCTAGCCAAGGGGCTGGGCGGCGGCGTGCCGATCGGCGCCTGCCTGACAGCCGGCAAAGCGGTCGGCCTGTTCAAACCAGGCAAGCATGGGTCGACTTTCGGTGGCAACCAGCTGGCGTCGACCGCTGCGCTGACGACCATTGCGGTCATCGAAGAGAACGGCTTGATCGACAGTGCGGTGGCCATCGGTCGGCTGATCCGTGAGGGTCTGGCGCAGGCCCTGGCGGATTGCGAAGGCGTGGTCGAGATTCGTGGCCAGGGCCTGATGATCGGCATCGAACTTGATCGCCCCTGCGGCGAACTAGTGACCCGCGCGCTCGATGTCGGGCTGCTGATCAATGTTACTGCCGACAAGGTCGTGCGCCTGCTGCCGCCGCTGAACTTCAGTGCCGACGAGGCGCGTGAACTGGTGAGCCGCCTGGGCGGAGTGATTGGCGATTTTCTCGCCTCCTGATAGAGATCGGTGATGGATAGCGTCAAACATTTCCTGCAGTTCAAGGACTTCACGCGTGCAGAGTTCGACCACCTTTTCGAGCGCTCGCGCTGGATCAAGGGGCAGTTCAAGTCCTACCAGAAATACTGGCCGCTCAGCGACCGTACGCTGGTGATGATTTTCGAGAAGGCCAGCACGCGCACCCGCCTGTCCTTCGAAGCCGGCATGCAGCAACTCGGCGGTTCGGCGATCTACCTGAACAGCCGCGATTCGCAGTTGCAGCGTGGCGAATCGGTCGAGGACGCGGCGCGGGTGATTTCGCGGATGAGCGACGTGGTCATGATCCGCACTTTCGAGCAGGCGATGATCGAGCGCTTTGCCGCCAATTCGCGGGTGCCGGTGATCAATGGCCTGACCAACGAGTATCACCCCTGCCAGATCGTCGCCGATATTTTCACTTTCATCGAGCATCGCGGTCCGATTCAGGGCAAGACGGTGGCCTGGATCGGCGATTCGAACAACGTCTGCAATACCTGGTTGCAGGCCGCTGAAGTGCTCGATTTCAACGTCCATGTGTCGACGCCGCCGGGCTACGAAGTCGAGCCGGCACGCGCCGGCCTGTATGGCACCGACCACTTCGAGAGCTACGCCGATCCGATGGAAGCCGCACGCGGCGCCGACCTGGTGACCACCGACGTGTGGACCTCGATGGGTTTCGAAGCCGAGAACGACGAGCGCCGGCGGGACTTCGCCGACTGGCAGGTTGACCTCGAAATGATGCGCGCCGCCGGGCCCGAATCGCTGTTCATGCACTGCCTGCCGGTGCATCGCGGCGAGGAAGTCGAGGCCGCGGTCATTGACGGTGCGCAGAGCGTCGTCTGGGACGAGGCCGAGAATCGCATGCATACCCAGAAGGCGCTCCTCGAGTACCTCCTCGTGGGCCGGGTCGAGGCGCCGAAATCCAAATAGCTGAAGCGACACGATCAGCATCCTCAGCAAAACCAGAACAATCAGCAAGATCAGCAGGGAAATCTCATGAGTGACGTCAAGAAAGCGGTACTGGCCTATTCCGGTGGTCTCGATACTTCGGTGATCCTGAAGTGGTTGCAGGATACCTATCAATGCGAGGTGGTGACTTTTACCGCCGACGTTGGCCAGGGCGACGAGCTCGAGGCAGCGCGGCCGAAAGCGCTGCAGTTCGGTATCAAGGCGGAGAACATCTACATCGACGACCTGCGCGAAGAGTTCGTGCGCGACTTCGTCTTCCCGATGTTTCGGGCGAACACTGTCTACGAGGGCGAGTACCTGCTCGGCACATCGATCGCGCGGCCCTTGATCGCCAAACGGATGGTCGAGATCGTCGAGATGACCGGTTCCGACGCCGTGGTGCATGGGGCCACCGGCAAGGGCAACGACCAGGTGCGCTTCGAACTCGGCGCCTACGCGCTCAAGCCGGACATCCGGATCATCGCGCCGTGGCGCGAGTGGGACCTGCTGTCGCGCGAGAAGCTGCTCGCCTACGCCGAAAAACATGGCATTCCGGTCGAGATGAAGCACCGCCAGGGCGGCTCGCCTTACTCGATGGACGCCAACCTGCTGCACATCAGTTACGAAGGCCGCCATCTGGAAGATCCGGCCGCCGAAGCCGAAGAGTCGATGTGGCGCTGGACGGTGTCTCCGGAAGCAGCGCCCGACGCGGCCGAGTACCTCGATCTCGAATTCGAGAAGGGCGACCTGGTGGCCATCAACGGCACGCGCATGCCGGCACACGAACTGCTGGCGCTGCTCAATCAACTGGCCGGCAGGCACGGCATCGGTCGCATCGACCTGGTCGAGAACCGCTACGTCGGCATGAAGTCGCGCGGTTGCTACGAGACCCCGGGCGGCACCATCCTGCTGCCGGCGCACCGAGCCATCGAGTCGATCACCATGGATCGCGAAGTCGCCCATCTCAAGGACGACCTGATGGCGCGCTACGCCAGCCTGATCTACAACGGCTACTGGTGGAGCCCCGAGCGGCTCGCCTTGCAGACCCTGATCGACCACACCCAGCAGCCGGTCAATGGCTGGGTACGGGTCAAGCTCTACAAGGGCAACGTGATCGTCGTCGGTCGCGATTCGAAAACCAACTCCCTGTTCGATTCGACCATCGCCACCTTTGAGGACGACGCTGGCGCTTACGACCAGAAGGACGCCGGAGGCTTCATCAAGCTCAACGCCCTGCGCATGCGTATCGCGGCAAAGCTGGCGCAACGCCGACATTAATCTGGAGATGAGCCCGCCATGTTTGGGCTGACGGAAGAGCAGATAGCGGAATTTGGCATGACCTTCGGGATCGGTGCCTTCATGCTCTTCATGTTGTTCATCATCGGCGAGATTGCGTGGAAAGCGAAAGCCGGAAGGACAGGAACGATTGTCCTGTTCTTCGTCCTGTCCTTCGGGATGCTTGGCTTCATAGCCAAGACGATTATGGAGAAAGTCTGGGGATTATGAGTAGCTCGCAGTTCGACAACGTCAGTGTGGTCAAGCAGGCCAATGTTTATTTCGACGGCAGGTGCGTCAGCCACACCGTGCTCCTGGCAGACGGCAGCCGCAAGACGATCGGCGTCATCATGCCCTCGTCGCTGACCTTTACCACCGGCGCCCCGGAAGTCATGGAATGCGTTGCTGGCGCGTGCCGCGTGCGTCTCAACGGCAAGGAGCAGTGGACTACCTACGCCGCCGGGCAGTCCTTCGCCGTTCCCGGCGACTCGTCGTTCGACATCGTCTGCGACGACGCTTTTCACTACGTCTGCCATTTCGAGTAGTTCGCGTCTGCGGGTCTTTGAGACCCTGAGTGTCTGAGTGTCTCCGGCTATCTGGCAATAATCCGAGCCTGAACCCGGGCGCTGGTACTGCTTGCCTGGCCCTCGCTGGCTACTAGGCAGCGCGACCGCCGCCTCTCGCCGCAACGGCGATGGTGCTTTCTCCCCCCTTGTGCTCCGCCTTGGCTATCGTTCCGCTCGGGAAAAAACCTTACGATGGCCGCACGCTCAACAAAGGAGAACCGGAAATGTCCGCGAACGAAATCGAAAACGTCAGCCGCTGCGCACTCATCGTCATCGACGTGCAGGAGTCTTTCCGTCAGATGCCTTTCTGGTCAGAGACCGAGGTGCCCGCCTTCAAGGAGGCGCTGCTCGCCCTCGACGACGGCTGCCGCGCGCGCGGCGTGCCGGTAGTGCACATCTTCCACGTCGGCCAGGCCGGCCTGTTCAGTGAGGGATCGGGCGCAGTGCGTGGGCTCGACTGGCTGCCGGGCTCGCCCAACGTGTCCTTCGTCAAACACACGCACAACGCCTTTTCCGACACCGGCCTTGACCTGTGGCTTCGCCGCCACGGCGTCGAGCGGCTGATCATCGCCGGTATCCGCACAGAGCAATGCTGCGAGACGACCACCCGGATGGCGTCGGATATCGGCTATCAGGTTGATTTCGTCAGCGAAGCGACGCTCACTTTCTCGATGACACATCCCGTCAGCAGTCGGGTGTATTCGTCGCAAGAGATCAAGGCGCATACCGAACTGGTGCTGGCCGGGCGCTTCGCACGCATCGCCAGCGTCGACGACTGCCTGGCCAGCCTCGGAGCCGTACATGCTTGAATTGCGACCGAATTGCGAATGCTGCAATGGCGAGCTGCCGCCGCAGTCGCGGGAGGCGATGATCTGCTCCTTCGAATGTACCTTCTGCGCCGCTTGCGTCGAGCGGCGACTGCTCGGTCGTTGCCCTAATTGCGGCGGCGAACTCGTGCGGCGGCCGATTCGCCCGGCGGATCAACTCCTGCGCCATCCAGCCTCGACACAGCGCGTGTTCAAGCCGCTTGCTTGAGCTTCGTCGTGAAGCCGCAATGCTGCTGGCAGCGGCGGCGGTGGTGGATGGTGCGGTGCACTTCGAGCACTGGTGCGTTCCCGGCACGGCTATGGTAGTTATCGATATTCTGCGTAATGACTGTCAGTCGCTTTCCCCGGCAGGTTTCCTGTAATCGAGCGAGGGCCTGGTGAGCGGCGTTCGGTTGCCGTTCGTCCACCCACTTCTTCAACTCCAGCAGCCAGCTCCAGACGCGTTCCGGATGGCGCGGGAAGCCCTCAATTCTGGCGACCTCGTCAGGATCGACCGTGTTCCAGAGTCCGGTTTCCCCGTCACGGAAAGCTGGAATCCCACTATCGGCGGAAAGACCGGCACCCGAGAAGACGACGATTCCCTTCGCTGTGCGGAGCAGGGAAGCGCCGGACGCCAGGCTGTTTGATTGCATCTTCCTCTCCTTTCCCGTGCTCGCTGTGGATTGCCAGAAACGACCGCCGGGGAACTGGCCTTCGAGACCGTCCTTGGCCTGATGATTCGCTGGCAAGGGGCTAGTCGGTGCGCAGCGGCTCCAGCGTACCGCTGGCGAATGCTGTCCGCGGGCGGCAGAGAGCTGGTCCGCAGGACCTGCCTCGGCGTCGTGGGAAGCCTTTCGGTGCTCGTCGCGGGGCATCGCTAACCGTCAATCGTTGTATAAAAGCAACACAATGCCAAACCAATGCTTGAAGCCGCTGAAGTTTGTATGCTTAAATCCGCCGACTGCGCAAAAATCGCATCGCGTGACACGCATTCGGACCTAACAGAGATTAATCGAGGAGGAATATCTTGAAATCGAAAATCATTACTACCCTACTGGCCTCAATCGGCCTTTTTGCTGCAGTTGGCGTCGCACAAGCGCAAACTGCGGCTGATCGCGTTTATGTGATCGACTCACGCGGTGAAGTCGCGATGAGCGGCGCCGGCCTCTGCTGGCGGACCGGCTTCTGGACGCCTGCAGGCGCAGCCAAGGACCCGGCTGGCTGCAAGTGCGACAAGGATCTGCTGCCGAAAGAGGTCTGCGAGCCGCCGATGGCCAAAGCCGCCGGACCGAAGCCGTCTGGTGACAAGGTGACTGTCGCTGCCGACGCGCTGTTCGACTTCAACAAGGCAACCTTGCGCCCGGCCGGCAAGGCGAAGCTCGACGAAGTCGTCGCCATGTCCAAGCAGATCAAGCTGGAAGTGATCATCGCCGTTGGTCACACCGATCGTATCGGCTCCGACGCTTACAACCAGAAACTGTCCGAGCGGCGTGCCGCGTCGGTCAAGAGCTATCTGGTCAGCAAGGGTGTCGAAGCCAACCGCGTCTACACCGAAGGTAAGGGCGAGAAGCAGCCCGTGACTCAGCCTGGCCAGTGCGCCGGTGCCAAGAGCGCGAAGGTCATCGCCTGCCTGCAGCCTGACCGTCGTGTCGATATCGAACTCATCGGCACCAAGTAATTCAGGCAAGGCCTAAGAAAACCCCGCCTCGGCGGGGTTTTTTTTCAGCTTGTACAAACCTGTTTATACGGCGACCCTGCCCATGAAAGTTGTCGATCTGCTCATCGAGGCGCGCTGGATAGTTCCGGTCGACCCCGCCGGCGTGGTTCTCGAAAATCATGCCGTCGTGGTCGATAATGGTCGCATCCTTGCCGTCCTTCCTCAGGATGAGGCTGCGAGCCGCTTTTCGGCCAAGAGCCACAAGCGGCTGGAACAGCATGTGCTGATTCCGGGACTGGTCAATCTACATACTCACGCCGCGATGAGCCTGTTGCGCGGTCTTGCCGACGACCTGCCGCTCAAGGAGTGGCTGCAGCATCACATCTGGCCGGCTGAGGCTGAGCATGTCTCGGAGCAGTTCGTCTATGACGGTACGCTGCTGGCTTGTGCCGAAATGCTGCGCGGCGGGATTACCTGTTTCAATGACATGTATTTTTTCCCCGGCGCTGCGGCCGACGCCGCGTTGGCCTCGGGGATGCGCGCCGCAATAGGCCTGATCACGGTCGACTTTCCGAGTAGCTACGCGACCGATGCGGACGACTATCTGGCCAAGGGGCTGGCCATCCGCGACCAACGCCTGGAACAGCCGCTGCTGTCCTTCTGCCTTGCGCCCCATGCGCCCTACACCGTCAGCGACGCCGGCTTTGCCAAGGTGCTGACGCTTGCTGAGCAGATCGAGCTGCCGATACACCTGCATCTGCATGAAACCGGCCAGGAAATTGAGGAAAGCGTGCAGCGCTTCGGGGTGCGACCGATCGAGCGCATCCGTCGCCTGGGATTGCTGAGCCCGGCGCTGATCGCGGTGCACGGGGTGCACCTCGAGGCGCACGAAATCGACCTGCTCGCCCAGCACGGGTGTTCGCTCGCACACTGCCCCAGCTCCAACCTCAAGCTTGCCAGCGGGATTGCTCCGATTAGCGAATTGGTGGCGAAAGGGATCAACATCGGTCTAGGTACCGACGGCGCGGCCAGCAACAACCGCCTCGACCTTTTCCAGGAGATGCGGCTGGCGGCATTGCTGGCCAAGCAACAGAGTGGCCGCGCCGACGCCTTGAATGCCCATCAAGTACTGCACATGGCAACGCTCGCTGGCGCCAGGGCACTGGGCCTCGAGGCACAGATCGGCTCGATCACGCCCGGCAAGGCGGCGGATCTATGCGCTGTCGCTCTCGACGATCTCGTGCTTGCGCCTTGTTACGAGCCCGTTTCACAACTCACCTATGCTGTAGGCCGAGAGCATGTTTCTGCCGTGTGGGTCGCTGGTCGGATACGCGTCGAGGATGGGCAACTGATTGAAAGCAACGAAACTGGATTGATAAAACTGGCGCTCTTGTGGCAAAATAAAATCCGTCCGTGACGAGTTCAGTGAACAACGAGGCATAACAGGCTATGTGGACCCGCTCCGCAGGCTTAAATTAACGAGGGAAACCTAGATGAAAAGAATTGTAAGAACAAGCACCATCGTGGCCGCGTTCGCTGCCGCCACTCTCGGCTTCGGCGCCTCGCTGGCTCAAGCACAGACTTCGATTCCCCTGGATCGTGTCTATGTGATCGACTCCCGCGGTGAAGTCGCGATGAGCGGTGCCGGCCTCTGCTGGCGGACCGGCTTCTGGACGCCTGCAGGCGCAGCCAAGGACCCGGCTGGCTGCAAGTGCGACAAGGATCTGCTGCCGAAGGAGGTCTGCGAGCCGCCGATGGCCAAAGCCGCCGGACCGAAGCCGTCTGGTGACAAGGTGACTGTCGCTGCCGACGCGCTGTTCGACTTCAACAAGGCAACCTTGCGCCCGGCCGGCAAGGCGAAGCTCGACGAAGTCGTCGCCATGTCCAAGCAGATCAAGCTGGAAGTGATCATCGCCGTTGGTCACACCGATCGTATCGGCTCCGACGCTTACAACCAGAAACTGTCCGAGCGGCGTGCCGCGTCGGTCAAGAGCTATCTGGTCAGCAAGGGTGTCGAAGCCAACCGCGTCTACACCGAAGGTAAGGGCGAGAAGCAGCCCGTGACTCAGCCTGGCCAGTGCGCCGGTGCCAAGAGCGCGAAAGTCATCGCCTGCCTGCAGCCTGATCGTCGTGTCGATATCGAACTCATCGGCACCAAGTAATCCGCTTGTGTTACGGAAGAAGCCCTGCTTCGGCAGGGCTTTTTTGTTGCTGCGCCCGGGCACTGCGCACTTGCTTTTGCGCGCCACGAAGGTCGCGCACTAGAACCTGCTGCCCGCCTTTTGTTAGGGAAACCGCTTCACAATGATCAACGCCGACCCGAACGAACTCGAGAAATTTAGCCAGCTAGCCCATCGCTGGTGGGACCCGAACAGCGATTTCAAGCCCTTGCACGACATCAACCCCTTGCGCCTGGAGTGGATCGACGGTCATTGCCAGCTCGCCGGCAAGAGTGTGCTCGACGTCGGTTGTGGTGGTGGACTACTTTCCGAAGGCATGTGCGAGAAGGGCGCGACGGTGACCGGTATCGATCTTTCCGACAAGGCGCTCAGCGTGGCCCGACTGCATTTGCTCGAAAGTGGTCGACAGGTCGACTATCGGCAGATTTCTGCCGAAGAGCTGGCTGCCCGGCAGGGCAGCAGCTTTGACGTCGTCACCTGCATGGAAATGCTCGAGCATGTCCCCGATCCGGCGAGCACCGTCGCCGCTTGCGCGGCTCTGGTCAAACCCGGCGGGCATGTTTTTTTCTCGACCATCAACCGCAATCCGAAAGCCTACCTGTTTGCGGTGATTGGCGCCGAGTATGTGCTGCAGATGTTGCCCAAGGGTACCCACGACTATGCGAGATTCATCAAGCCGTCAGAGCTCTCGCGCTGGCTGCGAAATGTCGGTCTCGATCCGGATGAGCTGCGTGGGATGACCTACAATCCTTTTAGCAAGCATTACGCGCTGGGCAGCGACACCGACGTGAACTACCTCCTGCACAGCGTGAAGAATGTTTGAAGCGGTATTGTTCGATCTTGACGGCACTTTTGCCGATACCGCGCCCGACCTGGCCGCCGCCCTCAACCGTTTGCGTGCCGATCTGGGGATGGCGCCGGTGCCGCCAGGGCAACTCCGCCCTTTGACCTCGCAGGGCGTACGGGGCATGCTCAAGGGCGGGCTCGCGATGCTGCCGAGTGATGCCCGCTACGTAGAATTCTACGATCGCTTCCTGCACTACTACAGTCAGGACATTTGTGTCGAAACGACGCTCTTTCCGGGTATTGAGCAACTCCTTGACGGACTTGAGGGGCGCTGTTCGCCATGGGGTATCGTCACCAACAAGGCGCAGCGCTTCACCCTGCCGCTCCTGGCCCGGCTTGGCTACGCCAAACGCGCAGCCTGTGTCGTCAGCGGCGATTCGGCACGCCGCGCCAAACCGGCAGCACACCCGATGCAGTTGGCGTGCTCGCTGCTTGCCAGGCGTCCCGAGAGTTGCCTCTACGTCGGTGACGATCTGCGTGACATCCAGGCTGGCCGTGCCGCGGGCATGGTAACCGTGGCCGTGCGCTATGGTTATCTCGGAGATGGCGACCCGATAGAGAACTGGGGCGCCGATCATGTTGTCGATCACGCTCACCAAATTGCCGCCCTGGCCGGTGTACACTGAACGCCCGTGACGTTCGTGACCTCTTCGAGACAAGCTCTATGCCCAAGACCGCTCTGATCCTTTTTGCTCATGGCGCACGTGACCCCGACTGGGCCGATCCCATGCACCGCGTCTGCGCCGTCCTTCGCGCACAGGCTCCCCATCGGCGCGTCGAACTGGCTTTCCTGGAGTTCATGAAGCCCGAGTTGCGCGACTGTGCCGAGTCGCTGCTCGCCGAGGGCTTCGAACGGATCGTCGTGCTGCCGATGTTCATCGCCCGCGGCGGACATCTGAAACGCGATGTGCCCTTGCTGCTCGACGAGTTGCGGTGTAGCCATCCGCAGGCGCATTTTGAATTGGGCGCTGCGATCGGCGAAGCCGAGAGCGTCGTGCAGGCGATGGCCTGGCACGCGCTGGCGCTGGTCGACAGCTAGTCGACAGTGGCCAGCGGCAGCGCGTGCCAGGCGCGCGTCGCGCGTTCTCGATTTCTGCGCGCTACCAGGGCTGGCGTGGAGCCTTGCGGTGCCTGAGTTCAGCTTTTCTCCGATCGGATTTCTAGCAACGCCGTTTCGCGATCGTTTCGGCATTCCACGGCAGGCGCAGCTGGCGCCCCATGCCCGCGGCCAGTTGCGCTTGCTGCGCCCATATGATCGAGCGGAAGCGGTGCGTGGGCTGGAGGCGTTCTCGCATGTCTGGCTCAGTTTCGTTTTCCACCGCAGTGCCGATCAATGGAGCCCGACGGTTCGTCCGCCGCGCCTTGGCGGCAATGCGCGGGTCGGCGTATTCGCCAGTCGTAGCCCTTTTCGCCCCAACCCTCTGGGCTTGTCGCTGGTCGAGTTGCTGGCGATCGATACGTGCGACGGCGTGCTGCTCACGTTCGGCGGCGTCGATCTGCTCGACGGTACTCCGGTTCTCGATATCAAACCGTACATCCCCTTCGCCGAGAGCCAAGCGGCCGCACGCGCCGGTTTCGTCGCTGGGCCGCCGCAGCAACTGGCCGTCAAGTTCAGTGCGCAGGCGGCGGCCCAGGTGTCTCTCCACGAGCGGCGCTGGCCGGATCTGGCGGCCCTGTTGCGCGAGGTCCTGGCACAGGATCCGCGTCCGGCATACGCAGCAGATCCTCTGCGCCAGTACGGCTTTCGTCTCTACGATCTGGAAATAAAATGGCGCTGTACGGCGACACGAGCTATTGTCGAGGCAGTTCTTGGGCCGCAGGACGAGGTGTCTTCGTGATCTGAAGATGGGGAAGGTGGTCAGCCTGTCAGCCGTGTCGCGGCTGCTGCGTTACTATCGAATCATCGTCAAGAGCCAAGCGTTGCCTCTTCTCCAGGCCGGCATCGCTATCGGGCCGGCAAGCAATCCTGCGACTGCCGGCCAGCGCTCTGGAAAATCATCATAATTGGAGACGATTCCATGAAAACCGTGATCGGCGCGCTGTTGCTGCTGGCCTTCGTGCAACCGAACACCGTTCTTGCCGATGGCCGTGGGCGTGGCGCCTATCCGGCGGTCGGCGCTGTGGTCGTCGGTGGTGGCGGTGGCTATCGCGGCCCTTATCGCGGCGGATACCGGGGAGGGTACGGGGGCAGGGGCTATGGAGGTGGCTCTGTGGGGGTCTATTTTGGCGCCCCCCTTGGCTGGGGTTGGCCGTGGGGTCCGCCAGTCTACTATCCGCAGCCAGTCTATCCGCCAGTCATCAACGTTCCCCCTCCGGTGGTTTACGTCGAAAGGGAGCAGGTCTCTGCAGCGGCGAGCGGCCAGGCGCTCGAGCCCGGCTATTGGTATTACTGCCGGGAACTCGCTGCCTACTACCCGGTAGTGACCCAGTGTCCCGGCACCTGGGAGCAGGTTGCGCCGCGTGCCGAATAGGCCGAGGCGGGTTGCCGTGAGGGCTGATGGCGCAACCGTCGGCGCGCGCTTGCCGGGAGTCGCTGCGCTTACTAAATTTCCGCGCCTCGGTAGTCAGGGAGCGAGTCGCTCGCGAATCCATTGCTGATCACTCCCAAGCCGGTAGCGCAAGCGGTCGTGTAGGCGGCTCTTGCGCCCTTGCCAGAACTCCCAGCAATCCGCTTGCAGGCAGTAGCCGCCCCAGTGCGGCGGGCGCGGCGGCTGCAGCAGAAACTTGGCGCCATAGCGAGCGGCGTTGGCGACCAGCACCGCGCGGCTGGAAATAACCTGGCTTTGCGGGCTGGCCCAGGCGCCGATTCTTGAGTCGAGCGGGCGGCTGGCGAAGTAGGCGTCGCTTTCTGCTTCGCCGATCTTGTCGACCCGGCCTTCGATACGCACGACGCGCTCCAGTTCGACCCAGTGGAACTGCAGCGCGGCCCAGGGATTGGCGGCCAACTCGCGGCCTTTGCGGCTTTCATAGTTACTGAACCAGGTGATGCCCTGCGCATCGAAGCCCTTGATCAGGACGACCCGTGTGGACGGGCGCATGCGCTTGTCGACCGTGGCCAGGGTCATCGCATTCGGCTCGGGTACTTGTGCAGCAATCGCTTCGGCGAGCCATTTCGAAAACTGCTCGCCGGGGTCGGCATGCGACGCCTCCTCGCTGAGTTCGGCACGCTCGTAGCTTTTTCGAAGGTCGCTAAGTTGGGTCATCGTCGGTGCCTGGGGTATAGGTGGGTTGAAGAATGCTGGCGCCCCGCAACCGGGATGCGCACTGCAAATGCGGGAGGGCGGCCATGACTCCAATGATCATGGGGTATATCGAGATGCCATGACCCTTAATGCGAAAGTCGCGTATGCGACTCACGAACCTCCCTTCTCCCCCTGCGGGAGAAGGGCCGGGGGAAGGGGGGGGACGGTCATGACTTTCATCATCCGGGGTATCTCGACTGACATGATCGTTAGCCAGCCTTCGCGCAGGACATTGCGCTTCTCTTTTACGACCAGTTGGTGCTTGTCGCTGGCTGGCGATTCGAGGCGCAGCGAGAAGTCCATCAGTTCGTCGCGTCGGAAAGCGAGTACGCGGATGCTTTCGCCCGCTTGCCGCCGGCACAACAGGCGTTCGAGAGAATCGGCCGTAACCCGCAGGCCGTCGATGGCTATCAACAGGTCGCCGGCCGAGAGACCGGCTGTCTGAGCAGGGCTTCCTGCGTACACCGTCGCCAGGCGCACTTCCCGGCCGTCAGTGCTGATTTTTGCGCCAAGCGTCGGCGTTGTCGACGCTTTTTGGCGTAACAGCTGGATACCGAACGGTTTCAGCAGTGGCGCCAGCGCGAGTTCCCTTGTGCCGTGTATCGCCGTGGCGAAAAACTGCGCCAGGTCGAGGCCGGACAGCTCTTCGGCGAGCAAGCGGATGTCATCGTCACCGACACCGACGCCGCCGTAAGCAGCGCGTTCGCCGTGCCGTAGCCAGAGCGCACGCATGACGTCGTCAAGCGATACCCGGTTCCTGGTGCCGGCACGCAGCCTGAGGTCCAGAGCCAGGGCGACCAAAGCGCCCTTGGCGTAGTAGCTGACCACCACGTTGGGTGTGTTCTCGTCCGGTCGGTAGAACTTGGTCCAGGCGTCGAAACTCGACTCGGCCAGCGTTTGCCGCTTGCGGCCCGGGTCGCGGAGGACCTTGTCGATCGTTCGCGCGACCAATCCCAGCCACTCCTCCAGTTCGATCAAGCCGCAGCGCAGCAGCGCCAGATCGTCATAGTACGAGGTAAAGCCTTCGAAGGCCCACAGCAGTGTGGTGTAGTTCTCTGCATCGAGATCGCAGGCGGTGAATGCGGCGGGGCGGATACGCTTGATGTTCCAGCTGTGAAAGTACTCGTGGCTGCACAGTCCCAGGAAAGTGCGGTAGCGCTCGGGCGTTCCCTGCATGCCCGGGTAGGGCAGGTCGTCGCGGGCGCAGAGCAGCGCCGTCGAGGCGCGGTGTTCGAGACCCCCGTAGCCGTCGTCGATGACGGTGATCAGAAACAGGTAGTGCGGCATTGGTGCGGGCTCGCCGAAAAATCGGATCTGCCATTCACAAAGGCGCGTCAGATCGGCCGTGAGCCGTGCCAGGTCGCAGTCGTGGCGCCCGCTGATGACTACCTCCTGCGGCACTCCGCAAGCGCTGAACGTAGCCAGCGTGAAGCCGCCCATCTCCACCGGATGGTCAATCAATTCCGCGTAGTTGGCAGCACGGTAGACGCCGAAGCCGTGCCGGTCGGCGGCACCTTTTTCGCCTTCGGCAGGCGCTAGCGCGGTCGCCACACGCCAGTCGCGATAGCGCTTGCCAAGCGGCCGCTGGATATCCACCAGGCAGGGTAGATGCTCGTGACCAAGGGCGCGCAGAAAAACGCTGCTGCCGTTGAAAAAAGCGTGTGTCTGGTCGAGGTGCGCGCCGCGTACCGAAAGGTCCCAGGCGTAGACTTCGCAGATCACCGTCAGCGCGGACAGTTTTTTGCCCATCGGCATGGCCTGCCAGCTGTGCTTGTCGATCTTGTCGAGACGTACTGGCTTGCCCACAGACTCGGCGCGGATCGACACGATGTGGCGCGCGAAGTCCCGAATCAGGTAGCTGCCGGGGATCCAGGCGGGCAGGGAAAAGCGCTGGCCGCTTGGGTCGGCGTTAGCCAGCGTGCAGCGCACCTCGAAAATGTGCGCCTCCGGGTGGCTCGGGCGGATGCTGTAGAAGATGCTCGCGGGCTTCATCGGGCGTTTTCTCTTATCGTAGGGTGGCACGGTGGGAATTGTAAGGCTTCTGTACTGTTCGCCAGGCAGTGGTCGCCGTCTCGGCGGTGCAGCAGAGGAGGTGTCGCTACGCCGACGCCGCGCCTGTCGGTCAATCCGCTGACGCTTCAACGACCTGAGCAACGCTAGGATCCCGGCGCAAGTCGTGCCACAATGATTTCACCGGGAATAGGCCCGAAGAGAAATTTGTTTGGCTAGAGCGGAAGGGGGTTTGAGCGAGGCATGAAGGTGATCGGAAATTCAAACGGCCTACTTTTCGCAGTAGCTTTGGCGACTGTATTGCTGTCTTCCCCCGCCATGGCCGAGGCGCAGAGCAAGTCCCAGGCACAGAGCAAGTCCAACAAGGCCCAGCCCAAGGCCCAGGCGCAGCCCCGCGAGCTGGTGGGGGTGCTGAAGAAAATCAAGGATACCGGCGTGATCTCGCTCGGCCATCGGGCAGCCTCGATTCCCTTCTCATACTATGACGGCGAGCGGCAGGTCATCGGCTATTCACAGGATCTGGTGCTGAAGGTGGTCGAGGCGATCAAGGCGGACCTGAAGATGGCCACAATCGAAATCAAGTTGGTGCCTGTTACTTCGTCGAACCGCCTGGAAATGGTCGTGGACGGCTTGGTCGACATCGAATGTGGTTCGACCACCAACAACACCAAACGCCAGAAAAAGGTCAGCTTCTCGACGACGATTTTCATCATCGGTACGCGTCTTCTGACCAAGAAGGACTCCGGGGTCCTGGATTTCCCTGAGCTGTCGGGCAAGAACGTGGTCACCACCAAGGGAACGACCTCGGAACGTCTACTGCGCGAGATGAACGACAGCAAGAAAATGAACATGAGTATCATTGCCGCCAAGGATCACGGTGAGGCGTTCCTGATCCTCGAAACGCGGCGCGCGGCCGCGTTCATGATGGATGACGCACTGCTCTACGGGGAATTGGCCAAAGCCAAGAAGCCCGAGGACTGGGCAGTGGTCGGCACGCCGCAATCGTTCGAGGCCTACGGCTGTATTCTGCCCAAGGATGACGTGCCCTTCAAGGATGTCGTCGATCGCGCGCTGACCAAGGCCATGACCTCCGGCGAGGCAGAGAAGATTTACGCCAGATGGTTCCTGCAGCCGATTCCGCCGAAAGGTCTGAACCTCAACTTTCCGCTGTCCGATGCCATGAAGGAACTTTACAAGGCGCCAAACGACAAAGCCTTCGATTAACGGCGCATCGCCCGGGGTCCGTACGGTCTTCGGAATGGCAACTGAGGGAGGAGCCCATCTTGAACAAGGCGCTTGCAAGCTGGTTGGTAACCGTCGTTTCACTGCTCGTTCCCAGTGCTGCGTCGCTGGCGGCCGCGAAGCCGAACATCGTCATCTTCGCCACTGGCGGCACTATCACCGGTGCCGATGCCGATGTCACCAACAGCGGCGCTACCTATCAGGCCGCCAAGGTGCCGGTGGACCAGCTCATTGCCGCCGTTCCGCAGTTGCAGGCGGTTGCCAATGTGCTCGGCGAGCAGGTTTTCCAGATCGTTTCGGAGAGTTTCACCAACGACCATCTGCTGACTCTCGCCAAGCGCGTGACGGCGCTCGTCGAGCAGAGTGAGGTCGATGCGGTGGTGATTACGCAGGGCCTCAATCCTCAGAAGGCACAGACTCTTGCCTCGCTGGCCTTGACCCAGACGCAGGATGGCAAGGAACTGCAGCGCAGCGTCTGGGAGTACTGATCCGTTGGTGGCTGATGCCACTCGTGGCTGCGGGCAGGGTCGTCTCGCGCCAACCTGTATCGATAAGCAGCCTCGTGTCGCATGCGCCTTGGCTACGCTGGCGCTTCCTTCAGCGCCAAGGGGCTTGCACGATGGCGGCACCGTGCTTCGGTTTGGTGCCCGCTTGCTTCCCCGATGGTTTGTCAGCTGGCTTGCAGAAGCGCCGGCTGCTGTTGCGCACCGGAGCAGTGTCTGCCGCGCCGCAGAGGTGCGCGGACAGCGCGCTCTCACTTGCACAGTTCAGGCGTAGCTTGCCTTTTCTGAAGACCGGTCAAGCCGGGCTGAGTAGCACTGGATGAATAAATAAACTAGGAGAGCGGCATGGTATTGACCAATGAATCCACCCTCAATCTGCGGCGCAACCTGCGCGAGATCGCGGAGCAGCAGAATCTGCCCGCGCGCATCAACGAGTACCTCGAATGCTACTTCGGTGATGGCGAACTGAGCGACTCCAGTGACGCCAGCCCGGAAGATCTCCTCGGTGCAGCTGTCCAGCATTTTCGCCTGGGCGACGCGCGGCCACCGGGGAAAGCCGCTGTCGCTCTGTACACTCCGGATTTTGACCGCCACGGTTGGCATTCGCCGCACACGGTGATCGATGTCGTGACCGACGACATGCCCTTTCTGGTCGATTCGATCACCATGGTCGTGTACCGTCATGGTCTGGTCATCCATCGCTTGCTGCATCCTCTGCTGGCCACCGAGCGAAACGTGGAGGGGCAGTTGCAACACACTTTGCCGCGCGGTGCCACCGGCAGCCAGCCGGAATCTTGGATCCACCTCGAGATCGACCGCGTTGGCGACGGACAGCTGCTTGAACGGCTGCGCCAGGAGATCGCCAGCGGTCTCCTCGATGTGCGCGCGGCGGTCGAAGATGTCGCCGCCATACAGAGCTGCATGCAACAAGCGTACGACGAGATGATCACCATTCCGGGTCCAGAGTGCGATGAAGCAGGGGCGTATCTGCGCTGGATCGGGGTCAACAATTTCGTCTTTCTCGGTTATGCCGACTACCTCGTCAGCCCGGAAAGCGGCACGCTCGCGCGCGTTGCGGACAGCGGACTCGGTATCCTCCGTCACGCCGACCACCAAGGCTTTGGCCATTGCCTGGCCGGATTTCAGGGCGCCGTTGCTGCGTTGGCCGGAGATCCCTCGCCGCTGATCCTGGTCAAGACCGACGCGCGTTCGACTGTTCACCGTGCGGCCTACCTCGACTTCATCGGCGTCAAGCGTTATGACGCTGGCGGCCAGGTCATCGGCCTGCGTGCTCTGGTCGGTCTGTACACGGCGCATGTCTATCACGTGGCGGCAACCGACATTCCGATCCTGCGGCGTAAGATTTCTGCAGTCAGGGAAGCCATCGGCTTTATCCCGCGCAGTCACCGCGAAAAAACCCTGCTCAATGTCCTCGAAACCTATCCCCGCGATGAGTTGATCGAGATCGCGCAGGGCGACCTGATGGCCGCTGCACATGGCATCGTTTCGCTGCACGAACGCGAGCAGGTGCGCGTCTTCATGCGTAACGACGCCTGGGGGCGCTACGTTTCGGTGATGGTGTACATGCCGCGCGACCATTTCGATACCCGCTTGCGCAAACGAATTTCGGCGCTGCTTAACGAAACGCTGCTTGCCGAAAGTGTCGATTTCTTTATCATGCTCGGCGAATCTCGGCTGGCGCGCATTCACTTCATCGTGCACACGCCGCTTGGCACCACCTACGACTACGATGCACAGGCCATCGAGAGGCAGGTTGCGCGCATCGTTCGTGGCTGGGCCGACGAACTGAAACACAATCTCATCGGGCATTATGGCGAGGAACGGGGCAATGCCCTCTTGCGCCGCTACGGTTCCGAATTGCCGCAGTTCTATCAGGAGCGTGTCACGCCCGCTTCTGCGGTGTCCGACCTGGAGCGTCTGGAAGCGGCCGAAAGCAGCGGCCGGGTCGAAGTGAAGCTTAGCGCCGCGCAAGGTGATGACGGTTCGCACCAGCACGTGAAACTGTTCCGCCGCGGTCGCCCGCGACCGCTGTCGGCGATCCTGCCCATTCTCGAAAACCTCGGGCTGACGGTACTTTCGGAGCAACCGTTCAAGTTGCCACAGAGTGATCTGCACCTCGCTGATTTCGCTGTCCAGCTGCCTGACCCGGCGGCACTCGACGACGACAGCACGCGGCGAGCCTTCGTCGAATTGCTTGAAAGCCTGCTCCGCAACGAAGCAGAGAACGACGGTTTCAACCGGTTGGTCCTGCTCGCTGGTCTCAACGGCCGGCAGATCGGCATTCTGCGCGCCTATCGCCGGTATCTGCTGCAGGCTGGACTGCCCTTCAGCCAGACCTACATCGAGCAATGTCTGGCGACCCATTTCAGCATTACCCGTGCTCTGGTCGACCTCTTCGAAGCGCTGTTCTCGCCGGCGGCAGACGACGCGCGTGCGAAAGCCATTTCCGAGGAACTGAGCGCGGCCTTGCTGCAGGTCAGCAATCCCAACGACGACCGCATCCTCGCCGCCATGCAGACGGTGATCGAAGCCACCCTGCGCACCAATGCCTACCAGTCAGCCATTGACGGAAAGGCACGCGACTACCTGTCACTGAAGCTTTCCTCGCGCGATATCCCCTTCCTGCCCGAGCCGAAGCCGCTCTACGAGATCTTTGTCTACAGCGATCGGGTCGAAGGGGTGCACCTGCGCGGTGCGCGGGTGGCGCGTGGCGGTTTGCGCTGGTCTGACCGGATGGAAGACTTCCGTACCGAGGTGCTTGGTCTGGTCAAGGCCCAGATGGTCAAGAACGCGGTGATCGTTCCGCTGGGTTCGAAAGGGGGCTTCGTTTGCAAGCGGCCGCCACCGGTCAGCGACCGGGAAGCTTTCCAGGCCGAAGGGATTGCCTGTTATTCGACTTTCATCCGCGGTCTACTCGATCTGACCGACAACCTCGTGGACGGCCAGGTCGTTCCGCCACCCGGCGTGCGCCGTCGTGACGGTGATGACGCCTATCTGGTGGTCGCCGCCGACAAGGGGACGGCGACCTTTTCGGACATCGCCAACGGCATCGCCATCGAGTACGGCTTCTGGCTTGGTGATGCTTTCGCCTCAGGCGGTTCGGTGGGTTACGACCACAAGAAAATGGGTATCACCGCCCGCGGCGCCTGGGAAGCGGTCAAACGGCATTTCCGGGAGCTGGGGCTGGATACGCAAACGCAGCCCTTCACGGTCGTCGGCATTGGCGACATGTCGGGGGACGTCTTTGGCAATGGCATGCTGCTCTCGCCGCAAATCAGGCTGATCGCCGCTTTCGATCACCGCCACCTGTTCCTCGATCCGAATCCGGATCCGGCACCGAGCTACGCCGAGAGGCAGCGGCTGTTCGCGCTGCCGCGTTCGTCGTGGGCGGACTACGACCCGGCGCTGATTTCCACGGGCGGCGGCATCTGGTCGCGCAGCGCCAAGGCCATTCCACTGTCGCCAGAAGTGCGTTCGTGGCTGGGTACTGCAGCGATCCAGCTGCCGCCGCACGAGTTGATCAAGATCATCCTGCAGGCACCGGTCGATCTGCTTTACAACGGTGGTATCGGGACCTACGTCAAGGCCAGTAGCGAGAGTCATCAGGAAGCCAATGATCGTGGTAACGACGTTTTGCGGGTCGATGCCAGTCAACTGCAGGCGCGGGTGATTGGTGAAGGCGGCAACCTCGGGCTGACTCAGCCCGGCCGTATTGAGTTCGCGCTGCACGGCGGCCGCATCTTCACCGACGCCATCGACAACTCGGCGGGGGTGGACTGCTCCGACCACGAGGTCAACATCAAGATCCTGCTCGCCGGCCTGATCAGTCGTGGTGACGTGACCGGCAAGCAGCGCGACACCCTGCTCGCCTCGATGACCGACGAGGTCGGGCGCCTGGTGCTGGCCGACAACTATCAGCAGACGCAGGCGATTGCGCTTGAAGCGGCGGCGGGCGTTGAGCTGATCGAAGCGCACGGACGTTTCATCCGCACTCTCGAAGCGAAAGGTGCTTTGCGCCGCGCCATCGAGTCATTGCCTGACGACAAGCGCCTGGCCGAGCGTGCGCAGCAAGGGCGCGGCCTCAGTGCACCGGAGCTCTCGGTTCTCCTGGCCTATGCCAAGATCACCCTGAAGGAAGCCATTCTGGCTTCGCAGCTGCCCGACAACAAGGACGTTTACGAGTTGCTGGTGAACTACTTCCCTGCCGCTGTGCTCGGACAGTGCAGCGATTTGCTGCCAGCGCACCCCTTGAAGCGTGACATCATCACCACCCAGCTGGTCAATCGTCTGGTTAACCGCATGGGGACGATCTTCGTCATGGAGGTCAGCGACGAGACCGGCGCTTCACCGGAGCAGGTCGCCGGCGCCTGGTACGCCGCCAGCAGCGTGCTCGATGCGGAATCACTATGGCGCGATGTCGAATCCCTGGACCTGGCAATCGACGCGGTGGCGCAGATGGCCCTGATGGTCGAGCTGCGGACGATGACCGGCGCGGCAACTCGGCTGCTGGTGACACAGCATGTCGGCGGTGCTTCGATTGGCGAAATGGTCGCCGAGTACCGGCCCGCGGTGGTCGACTGCATGGACCGTATTCGGGTCGCTGGGAGCGGGGCGCAGGGGCTTACAGCGCTGCTCGAAGCGCGTGCGCAGATCGTCGCCGCGTTCGAGTTGGTGAATCTTGCGCGTGCCTGTGCCTTCCCCTTGGTTCAGGTTGCCGGCGCACTCCGCGAACTGGCCGAGAAGCTCGACCTGGACTGGCTGAGTGCGGCGATCAATCGACTTCCAGCCGGCAACCGCTGGCAGGCACGAGCACGTGCCCAGCTCTCGGCCGAGTTGACCGGTCTTCGCCAGCAGCTCTTGCAGCAGGTCTTGGGCGGCTCCATGCAGCCTACCGAGCAGGCCAGTGCCGTGATTGACGAGCTGAAGAGCAACGTGCCGCAGGATCTGGCCATGCTCTCGGCGGGTCTGGCAGAGGCCAGGCGTCTGTTGGTCTCCTGAAGCGACCGAGGCAGGAGCTCTCGTTCATGTGGCGGGAGTTCCTGCCTGTGCCTTGAGTGCCAGGTCGCCGGGTCCTTGCGCCGTTCTGGCAGCCATAATTATGAATTGCGCCGAGACCCGGGAAGGGTTTTGGTGTAGAATTGCTTGCCCGCTGCGAGGCTTTCACAGGCTCGCAAATCCCCTCAGGATTCTTGATGCCGCTGCCCGCACCCACTGCCGAACGCACCCGTATGCACGTCCGCAGCGTCCAGCTCGGCGGCTACAAGCGTAATGATGGTTGTTGGGATATCGAGGCACGACTGGTGGACTTCAAGGATCACGACTATCCGCTGTCGTCGGGCTTGCGCAAGCGAGGTGAAGCGGTGCACGACATCTCGGTGCGGGTGGTCATTGATGCCCAGATGAATATTCTGGATGCGTCGGCCTGTATCGACGCGATGCCGTACAGCGGATATTGCGATCAGATTGCTCCCGATTACTCGCAGCTGATCGGCCTCAATCTCTTTCATGGCTTCCGGACGGCAGTCAAGAATCTCTTCCGCAGCACGCGTGGTTGCTCGCATATCAGCGAGTTGGTGAGCTTCTTGCCGACCGCGGCGCTGCAGACCTTCGCCAGTGACGTGCGCGACAGCGACGATAGCGGGCACAAGCCCTATCAGCTTGATCGTTGCCACGCGCTGGAGTCGCATTCGGACGCGGTTCGGCGCTATTACCCGCGCTGGTACCGTGGCCAGAAGCCCGGGTAGGATACTCTGCCTGCGGTTCGTTACTTTCGTTCCACTCGTTCCACTGGTTACACTTCGCAACCTTAACTCAAGCAAGGAAAGCGCATGAAAATTCACGAATATCAGGGTAAGCAACTCCTGAAGAAATTCGGCGTTGCCGTTCCGCGCGGGGTCTTCTGCCAATCCGTCGATGAAGCGGTCAAGGCAGCCGAATCCCTGGGAGGCAATCTCTGGGTCGTCAAAGCCCAGATTCACGCTGGCGGTCGTGGTAAAGGCGGTGGTGTGAAGGTCGCCAAGTCGCTGGACGAAGTCCGCGAGTTTGCCGGCCAGATTCTCGGCATGCAGTTGGTGACGCACCAGACCGGTCCGGTTGGCCAGAAAGTCCGCCGCCTGCTGATCGAAGAGGGTGCCGATATCCGCAAGGAGTACTACGTTGCCGCGCTGACCGATCGTACGACGCAGACGGTGGCGATAATGGCCTCTTCCGAAGGCGGTATGGATATCGAGAAGGTCGCTCACGATACCCCCGAGAAAATCCTCAAGGTCTTCGTCGACCCCGAGGAAGGTTTGAGCGCCAAGCAGGCAGCTGAACTCGCTACCGGCATTGGCGTTCCCGCCGCATCGGTCGACAGCGCTGTCAACGCGCTGCAGGGGCTCTTCAAGTGCTACATGGAAACCGACGCCTCGCTGGCCGAGATCAACCCGCTGATTCTTGAAGGTGATGGCAACATCAAGGCCATCGACGCCAAATTCAACTTCGACTCCAATGCGCTCTATCGGCAGCCCGAGATCATGGCTTTCCGCGACCTCGACGAAGAGGACCCTGACGAGCTCGAGGCATCCAAGCACGATCTTTCGTACATTTCGCTTGACGGCAATATCGGCTGCCTGGTGAACGGTGCGGGTCTGGCCATGGCGACCATGGATACCATCAAGCTCTTCGGCGCCGAGCCAGCCAACTTTCTCGACGTTGGTGGTGGCGCAACCACCGAAAAAGTCACCTCGGCGTTCCAGATCATGCTCAAGAATCCCAAGGTCAAGGGAATTCTGGTCAACATCTTCGGTGGCATCATGCGCTGCGACACCATCGCCACCGGCGTTGTTGCGGCAGCCAGGGAAACACACATCGCGGTCCCGCTGGTGGTGCGTATGAAGGGAACCAACGAAGATATCGGCAAGAAGATCCTGAGCGATTCCGGTCTGCCAATCATCACTGCGGATTCAATGGCTGATGCCGCCACCAAGATCGTTGCTGCGGTCAAGTAAGGAGCCAACATGTCGATTCTGATCAACAAAGACACCAAAATCATCACCCAGGGCATGACCGGCAAGACCGGGCAGTTCCACACCGAGAAGTGCCAGGAGTACGCCAACGGCAAGAATTGCTTCGTTGCCGGCGTCAACCCCAAGAAAGCCGGCGAGAGCCTGATGGGTATCCCGATCTTTGGCACGGTCAAGGACGCTGCTGCCGAGACTGGCGCCACTGTTTCGGTGATCTACGTACCGCCGCCAGGTGCGGCTGCCGCGATCTGGGAAGCTGTCGAAGCTGACCTTGATCTGGTGGTTTGCATTACCGAAGGCATTCCGGTCCGCGACATGCTGATGGTTCGCAACCGGATGAAGAAACGTGAAGCCGCCGGCGGCAAAAAGACCCTGCTACTTGGCCCGAACTGCCCTGGCATAATCACCCCGGATGAAGTCAAGATCGGCATCATGCCCGGTCACATCCACCGCAAGGGTCGCATCGGCGTGGTTTCGCGTTCCGGCACTCTGACCTACGAGGCCGTTGGCCAGCTGACCGAAATCGGTCTTGGTCAGACCACCGCCGTGGGTACGGGTGGCGACCCGATCAACGGTCTCAAGCACATCGACATCATGCGTCTGTTCAACGACGATCCTGATACCGATGCGGTGATCATGATCGGTGAAATCGGCGGTCCCGACGAAGCCGATGCTGCTGTGTGGTGCAAGGCGAACATGAAGAAGCCGATCGTTGGCTTCATCGCTGGCGTTACCGCTCCTGCAGGCAAGCGCATGGGCCACGCTGGCGCGCTGATCTCCGGCGGCGCAGATACCGCTGACGCCAAGCTCGCGATCATGGAAGAGTGCGGCTTCACGGTGACTCGCGATCCGTCGGAAATGGGCAAGCTGATCAAGAAGCTGATCTAGGCGCAGCGATCTGGCTGAAGTCCAGCCAAGAAAAAAGGCAGACTGCGGTCTGCCTTTTTTCTTGGCCATTGCCTTGTGCTGATTGGCGCAGGCCATTTCCCGGTAGAATCGGCGATGCAGGCTTTCTGCGAGTTTGATGTTGCGGGCAAGACAAGTTTGCGTAGCGTCAAATCGCCAGTATTACGCGTGTTACGGATGCGAGAACAAAATGGCTCTGTTCCTGACTGAAAAAGAGGTTGAGCAGCTGTTGACCATGCCGCTGGCGTTGGCGGCGGTCGAGGCTGCGCATCGCCAGCTTTCGACCACGGCGGCCTGCGATGTGCCGCGGCAGAGGACGCGCCTGCCGCAAACGACGCTGCATATCCTGCAGGGGGCATTGCCACAGCTCGATGCCATTGGCTACAAGGCCTATACCAGCAACCGCTCGGGTGTGCGCTTTCTGGTCCACCTGTTCCAGGCCTCGACCGGCCGCCTGCGGGCGGTGATCGAGGCTGACCGCCTGGGTATGATGCGTACCGCTGCCGCTGCCGGCGTCGCCACCCGCTTCCTGGCCCGAGCCGATGCGCAGGTCGCGGGTATCTTTGGTGCCGGCTGGCAGGCGGAGGGGCATGTTGAGGCAATTGCCGCCGTACGGCAGTTGCGACTCGTCAAAGTGTACGCCCGTCGCGCTGATCGACTGGCTGAATTTTGCACGCGCATGGCAGACCGTCTCGGTATCGAAGTCGTCGCGGCTACGTCGCCCGAAGAGGTGGTGCGCGGTAGCGATATTGTCAGTACCGTCACCACCGCATCGACGCCGCTGTTCCATGCCGACTGGCTATCGCCGGGAACGCACATCAATGGCGCCGGCTCCAATTCGCTGATTCGCCGCGAAATCGGCGAAGATGTTCTGAAGCGTTGTTCGGCGATCATCGTTGACAGTGTTCAGACGGCTCTTTGTGAAGCCGGAGACCTCTTGCCCTTGTTCGAGAAAGGCCGCCTGCAGGCGCGTTCCCTGGTCGAACTCGGGGACGTGATCTGTGGTCGGCAGCCGGGACGTTCGACGGCTGCCGAGATCACGCTCTTCGAATCACAGGGCATGGCCGTTCAGGATCTGGCGCTGGCCGTCCGCCTCGAGGCGCTTGCACGTGAGCGTGGTCTGGGTCTCGAATTGCCTTTTGGCGGCTAGTGTTGGCACAATGTCTGCGGCCGGGAGCGCCTGAGCGCTCGAGGCGTTTCTCGCAACGTGAGCCGTGAGTGAAGTGTGGCCGCGTTGGCATGCCGAGCATTGGTTATGGGGGAGAAGACGTGACAAACAGTCTCTTGGGTGTGCTGGAAATGGTTACGCGCACCGACCCCGGACTGGTGCGGGGACAGAACGAGGATTCGGTATTTGCCGACGCTGAGCTGGGCCTGGCAATCCTGGCCGACGGCATGGGTGGCTACCAAGCTGGTGAAGTAGCCAGCAGCATGGCGACGGAACTCCTGTCGAGCGGGCTAGCACGAGCATTCAAGGCCTGTGCGGCGCATACCGCCGATCCTGACACCGGGCAATTGTTTGCCGAGCGAGCGCTGCTTGAACAGATCGCCGTGGTCAACTCGGCCATCTATAGTGCCGCTGAGGGTCAGTCGCGCTTCGGCGGCATGGGCACTACCTTGGTTGCCGCTGTCTTTTGCGACGACCTGATGGTGGTTGCGCATATCGGTGACTCGCGCCTGTATCGACTACGTGGCGAGCAGTTCGTCGCTTTGACTCACGACCACTCCTTGCTGCAGGAGCAACTCGACTGTGGCGAAATATCGGCCGAAGAAGCGCGCTATTCGGTCAACCGCAATTTGGTGACGCGTGCCGTTGGCGTTGATCCAGAGGTGGAGGCCGAGTTGCATTGGCACTCGGTTTACCCGGGCGATGTTTACCTGCTGTGTTCCGACGGCCTCTACGACATGCTCGAAAAAGGCGAGGTTCAGCTCGTGCTGGAGAGGTTTGGCGCCAATCTTGAACTCGCTGCCACGCAGTTGCTACAGCTCGCCAACGACAACGGTGGGGACGACAATATCTCGGTAGTGGTGATCAAGGTCTTGCGCGAGTTTCCAGCTGCCCCGGGGCGCTGGGCGAAGCTCTGGTCGTGGTTTAAATAAGGACGAAACAGGCGATGGCAAAGCTCATTCTCAGCATGGATGGTCTGGTACTCAAGGAAATCCCGCTGCTCAAGGAGCGCATGAGCATTGGCCGCAAGGCGCACAACGACATCCAGATCGACAACATGGCGATCAGCGGTGAACATGCAGCGGTGGTGACCATTCTCAACGACTCTTTCCTTGAGGATCTGAACAGTACCAACGGCACATTGGTCAATGGCCAGTCGGTCAAGAAGCATTTCCTGAAGGACGGCGATGTGATCGAACTGGGCAAGTACAAGATGAAATACCTGGTCGCAGCGGTGGCTCCGGGCGAAACGGCAGACTACGACAAAAGCATGTTGTTTCGCTCAGGGCCGCTGCCCGATGTGGCTACGCTCGGCGATCCGATGGTTGCCGCCGCGGGGCGGCCGGGCGCTGCAGCGCCCGGCACAACCACTCCTGCTGCCGCCATCCAGTTGCTCAGCGGCTCCAACGCTGGCCGCGAACTGCTGCTGACCAAGACCCTGACCACGCTTGGCAAGCCTGGCTTGCAGGTCGCCGTGATTGCCAGGCGGCCGCATGGCTACTTTCTGACACACGTCGAGGGCGCCAGCTTCCCGACCGTGAACGGCCAGGCGCTTGGCGCACAGGCGCATCGTCTGGAAGACCATGATGTGATCGAAATTGCCGGCGTGCGAATGGAATTCTTTATCAAGGCCTGACGGGTTTCGTTTGCTGCTTGCGTGGAGCGCCTGGCGCCCTCACTATGGCAGCCAGGCGGCAGAAAGCGAGCACGGAGGGTGCAGCGGAGCGCTCATGAAAGTCAGGATTCTGGGCTGTAGCGGTGGAATTGGCGGCTGCCATTTGCGAACCACGTCAATGCTGGTCGACGACGATATCCTCGTTGATGCCGGAACCGGCGTCGCGGACCTGTCGCGCGCGCAGCTGGCCCGCATCGACCATGTTTTTTTGACTCATTCGCATCTCGATCACATCGCTTCGCTGCCCCTGCTGATCGATTCGGTCAGCGATCTGCGCGAGAAGCCGCTGCGCGTCTATGCGACCGCGGCAACCCTGGCGATCATTGCCAAGCACATTTTCAACTGGGCCATCTGGCCTGATTTCAGCGTTATCCCGAGTCGTGAGAACGCAGTCATGCAGTACCAGACTATCGATCTTGGGCGCTCGGTCCGCCTCGGAGAGCGAACGATTACCGCGTTGCCGGCCGAGCATACGGTTCCTGCGGTGGGTTATCAGCTTGACTCGGGGTCGGGCTGTCTGGTGTTTACCGGTGATACAACGGTCAATGATTCCTTTTGGCCGGTGGTCAACCGCATTGCCAATCTACGCTATCTTTTGATCGAAACGGCCTTCGCAAACCGCGAACAGCGGCTGGCCGAGATTTCCAAACACCTTTGCCCGAGCATGCTCGCCGACGAGTTGCACAAGCTGACGATCAAGCCGGAGATTTATATTAGCCATCTCAAGCCAGGCCAGGCCGAATTGACCATGGCTGAAATTCAAGCCTGCGCCAGCGACTTCCGGCCAACGAGGCTGCAGAACAATCAGATTTTCGAATTCTGATGTTCTGACGTTCTGACTTTTTCAACCGCCGGCGGCGACTGGCAAATGGCTTGCTGTGAAGCGGGCGGCTGTGGGGATGATATCGTCAAGCAGAAGGGGTTCTTGCGCCTGCGTAATGGGCAGTGAATGCGGGCTTCTCGTGGCGGAGGTCGGCGCGCTGCGCGTTCGGCGCACTCACTTTGGCTTGCGGTAGATTGTCGGTTTGACGACCGACAACTGGTCGCTGACGCCGTTCAGCGATTCGGAATGGCCAACGATGAAGTAGCCGCCGGGAAGCAGTCGCGGTAGGAGATTGGCAACCACTTTACGCTTGGTCTCGGCATCGAAATAGATCATGACATTGCGTACGAGTATGACATCGAAACTGCCAACCGCCGCGCTGATTGGTAGCGTCAGATTGACCTGTGCGAAGCGTACCTGCTGGCGGATTCGGGGCGCGATCTGGAAAGTCTCGTCATTGCCTCGCTCGCCGGGCAGGCAGTATTTGCGCCGATAGGCTTCGGGGATGCCTTCGTTGCGGTTGACCGGGTAGCAGGCGGTGCGCGCCTTGGCCAGCACCTGCGTGCTGATATCCGACCCAAAAACCTCCCACGCGCTGTTGGGAAGCGCTTCGGCAAGTACCATGGCCACGCTGTAGGCCTCTTCACCGCTGGAACTGGCGGCGCTCCAGACGCGAAAGCTCCGGGGTTGTTCGCGGCTGCCAAGCACGTCGTCGCGCAAGAAGTCGAAGTGTCTCGATTCTCGGAAGAAGTAGGTCTCGTTGGTGGTCAGCAGATCTACCATTGTCTGCTGCTCGTCCGGGTGCTGGCCGCTGCTGAGCAGGCGATAGTAGTCGCCGAAACTGGCGAGTTGACGTTCCCGAAGGCGGCGCTGCAAGCGGCCAACGAGAAGAATCTTCTTGCTGTCCGCGAGATTGATGCCGGCAATCCTGTAGATTAGTCGCTGGAAAAGAGCGAACTCTTGGTCGGTGATCGGTGCTTGCTCCATCAATACCTCGCTCACGGTCATGATATGTCGACATACCCCAGATCATGAAAGTCATGACCGTCGCCCGTGCCTGCAGCGTGCATTCGGCTCGCACGCCGGATTGTTCGACGGGCAGGGAGCAGGCTCCCTGAATTCCCCGCCTCACTCCGCCGGCCCGGCCACCGAGGGGGGGAGGGGAGATTCGTGAGTGGCCTGCGCGACTTTCATGTTCAGGCGATTGCCGCCAGACGGCCGGGCTGCCCGTCTCGCTGATCCCCTCTCGGCGGGCGCCGATTGCTGCCTTTACGGACGCTTCTCGCCAAGACGGGCGGCTGGCGCTGCTCAGCGACGTCAATGCTCCTCCATGAGGGCGTTTGTCGCAAGCCCACTCTTTTTCGTGTGGCGGCACTGACCATGAAAGTCGGCTGCGCGACTTCCATGGTCAGTGTTGTCTCAAGATGTGATGACCTTTTGGTGCTGGTGCTACCCAAGTGTGGCAGTTTTTTGTCTTTCTATATCAGCGTGTTATAGTGTTTTCTATGTTTTTGTGTGCGATGACCCTAAAGAAATGCTGCGAACTGTGCGTTATTCCTCTTGTTGAGCGCACTGAAGCAAGTATTCTCCTTCCATTCACAGGGGGCTTGCGACGATCAACAGCACTTGAGCGCTGCCTGCCGCTAGGCAACACTACCATCTGCGTATCGTTGTTATGATTTGGGCATGAGGCGTTACGGCGCTCTGCGCCGCGTTACCGAGGAGCTGTGGCACGCCAACGTGAACCAGAAGCAACAGGCAATGCTGGCCGGGCGCGAGGCTTTCGCGGCTCGGGACAATTCAACTATACTGTGGCGCGCTTTACGATACCCGTCAGCGCAATGTCGTGGGGATTTGCCGCATTCCGCTTCCAGGCCGGCGGCTACAAAAGGAGAGGGTCATGGTTTCACGCTTGCATCATGTCGTTGGCGCTGCGTTGCGTTGGCTTGTGTTGGGCGTCGTCGGCGCACTTGCCGTTGGCTGCGCATCGTCCGACTTTCCGCCCGCCCCGGAGGTCGCCGCTTCACCGGATTATCGCTACCTTATCGGGCCTGGCGACAACGTGAATATCATCGTCTGGCGCAACCCCGAGCTTTCCATGTCGGTTCCCGTACGTCCCGACGGGATGATTGCCGGTCCCTTGATCGAGGATATGCCGGCGATGGGCAAGACGCCGACGACGTTGGCGCGTGATATGGAGAAGGCGCTCGGCGTCTTCATCCGCGATCCGGTGGTGACGGTCGTGGTGACTAGTTTTGTCGGCAGCCAGAGCGAGCAGATTCGCGTCGTTGGCGAAGCGTCGAAGCCGCAGGCACTCCCCTATCGCCAGAAGATGACGTTGCTTGACGTGATGATTGCGGTTGGCGGCTTGACCGATTTTGCCGATGGCAATAGCGCGACCTTGCTACGCGCGTCCGACGACAATAAACAGTACGGTGTTCGCCTTACGGATCTGATCCGCCGGGGCGATATATCGGCCAACGTCGATGTCAAGCCTGGCGATGTGCTGATCATTCCTCAGAGCTGGTTCTGATGATGGTCTGGTATCTCTTTTGATGCCTGCCTTGACATGTTTCCTCCGCTGCCGGTGATTTTCGTCATCTCGCCGGCACTCCTCGAACCGATACCGATAGAGTCTGAATCCGATGGATGAACTGCTTCGACAAGCGACAACAATACTGCTCGGCATGTGGAAGCGTCGTTGGCTGGGGATCATCGTCGCCTGGATCGTTGCTCTGGCGAGTGTGGCGGCGGTGCTGGCGATACCCGACAAGTACGAGGCTTCGGCGCGAATTTTTGTCGATACCCAGTCGATCCTGCGGCCGCTGATGGCCGGGCTGGTTACGCAACCCAATATCGACCAGCAGGTGATGATGCTGAGCCGCACGCTGATCACCCGGCCCAATGTGGAAAAGCTGATCCGCATGGCAGATCTCGACCTCGGAGTCGAGTCGAAGGCCGAGCGCGACGCGCTGGTAGAGAGGCTGATGGCGTCGCTCAAGATTGCCAATACCTCGCGCGACAATATCTATAACATCAACTATCGCGACACGCAGCCAGAGAATGCAAAACGCGTGGTGCAGTCGCTGGTCTCGATTTTTGTCGAATCGAATCTCGGTGATGCGCGCAAGGATTCGGAATCGGCGCGCCGATTCATCGACGAACAGATCACGACCTACGAAAAAAAGCTCCGAGAGGCGGAGGCCAGGCTCAAGGAGTTCAAGTTGCGCAACCTGGAAACCCAGAGTATCGAGGGCAAGGACCACTTCACTCAGATGAGCGAGGCCGGCAGGCTTCTCGAGCAGAGCAAACTCGCTTTGCGTGAGGCCGAACAGTCCCACGAGGCGCTTACTCGCCATCTCCTCGGCGAGGAGCCGTCACTCCTGTCTGCCCCACCAATGCAGGAGAACATCTCCGGAGTGTCGATCCCTGAGATCGACAGCCGACTGGACGCCATGCAGCGCAATCTCGACGCCATGCTGCAGCGGTTTACAGAAAAGCACCCGGATGTGCTCAGTGTCCGCCGCCTGATCACGGAACTCGAAGAGCAGAAACGGGAGCAGATCAAGGCCCGGCGCCTGGCGGCATCGTCGAATCCCTCGACGCCTATGTCGACCAATCCGGTGCACCAGCAACTGGCAATTTCGGTATCCGAGGCCGAGGCGACCATTGCCGCCCTGCAGACCCGCGTCGCGGAGTATCAGGTGCGCTACGACCGCATGCAAGAGGCGGTCAAACTGATGCCGCAGATCGAAGCAGAGTTTGCCCAACTCAACCGTGACTACGAGATCAACAAGAAAAACTACGAGCAACTGGTTCAACGTCGTGAGTCGGCCAACATGGGTAGCGAGATCACTAACACCGTCGGGGTTGATTTCCGACTGATCGACCCGCCGCGTGTGTCGCCGAAGCCGGTCGCGCCGAACCGTAGCCTGTTCCTGCCACTGACCTTGCTTATTGCGCTGGCTGCTGGCGTGGCTGTGACCTTCGCTGCCAGTCAGCTTCGGCCGGCGTTCTTCGATTCGCGCACCCTGCGAGAAGCCTGCAGCCTGCCTCTTCTGGGGACGGTGTCCCTGCTCACCGATGAAATAATGAAACGTAGCCAGCGCCGCGATCTGATCCGTTTTTCTGCGGCCTGTATTTCGCTGGTCGGTGCCTATGCTGCGGGGCTTCTTGCCTTGTTCCTTTTTTCCGTCCGTACTGCCTAAGGAAAAGCGATGAGCCTCATTGAACAAGCGGCGAAACGTCTGGCACAGCTGCGCAACGCGGGTGTGGAAAGCAGCGACTCCTTCGCCGATGCCCAGCCATTGCCTTTGGCAGTCCAGGCTGAGCTTGCGGCCGTGGCGCGAGTCGAAGCGGTTGCGGACCTCAAACGTCAGCGTGCCGAGATGTCGACAAGCAAGCCTTCGCTAGCTAATGTGCCGGCTTCGCGGCGTGTCGAAATCGACCTGAATGCGCTGGCGACCAGAGGTATGATCAGCCCGGATGCGCCGCGCTCGCAGATTGCCGATCAGTATCGGGTGATCAAACGGCCCTTGATTGCCAACGCCATGGGTAAGGGTGCCGCACCGGTCAAGCGCGGCAACCTGATCATGGTCACCAGCGCGGTTGCCGGTGAAGGCAAGAGTTTTTCGGCGATCAATCTGGCGATGAGCATTGCCATGGAGATGGACAACACCGTGATGTTGGTTGATGCCGACGTGCCGAAGCCTTCGGTGCTCAAGATGCTTGGTTTGCCCCCATCGCGCGGCCTGCTCGACGTGTTGACCGACGACTCGGTTGATCTCTCGCAGGTGTTGATGAAGACCAATGTCGAAACACTGACTATTTTGCCGAGCGGTACTCAGCACGCGCGGGCGACCGAACTCCTGGCCAGTGGCGGGATGGTCGACCTGCTGGATGAGATGGCTAACCGCTATCCGGATCGGATCATCATCTTTGACTCGCCACCGCTGTTGATGACCACCGAATCGCGAGTGCTGGCTACCCACATGGGGCAGGTGGTGGTGGTCGTGAAGGCAGAAAGCACGGCTTGCCGTGACGTCAAGCACGCCCTGGCTGCCATTGAGTCGTGCCCGGTAAAGCTGATGCTGCTCAACCAGGCGCGTACTAGTAGTCAGGATGGATACGGCTATGGCTACGGTTATGGTTATGGGTATGGCTATGGTTATGGTTCAGACAGTGCTTGATCAAGGCCCGGCCGCGTGCGCCGCACGTGGTCTGAGGCGACAGACGCTTGCTCTTGATGGTGACGCTTTACTCGCCTGGGGCAGGCGTGCGCTTCGGCGCCCGGGCTTCGTTTCTCCGCTGGTCATCGCCCTGGCCTGCGCCGCCGGACCGGTGCAGGCCGCGAACTGGACGATACAGCCATCGATTCAGGTCAGGGAGACCTTGACCGATAACCTCTACCTCTCTTCATCGTCGGACAAGACGGGCGATCTGGTGACCGGCATTACGCCTGGCATCTCAATCAAAGGCGAGGGAAGTCGCGCCAAGCTTCGTCTGGCCTATGGTTATACCGAGCAACTCTATCTCAGGGAGAGCAACCAGAGGAATTCACAGAATTCCCTGAGAGCCATCGGCGCGCTTGAGGCCGTTGAGGACTTTTTCTTCATCGACGCTACGGGGACCATCTCGCAGCAGTATCTTTCAGCCTTCGGTGCCGTTTCGCCGAGCACCGCCAACGTCAATAACAACCAAACCGAGACCTCGAACTACTCCCTGTCGCCGTACGTCCGGGGCACAATGCTGGGGTGGGTGGATTACCTCGTACGCTACCGTCGCAGCACGACCAGCTCGCAGTCAAACTTGGCCTCGGACTACGACGCCAGTGAGTGGACCGGCGTTATCGATGGCTCGACACGTTGGAGTCGCATCACCTGGGCGCTCGATGCGAGCCACGTGCAAAACACCTATTCGCGTGGCCGCGACACCGATGGGTCGCACTATGGAATCACCTTGTCGTACCGCTTCAATCCGCAGTTTCAGGTCTCGCTGCTTGGCGGGCGCGAATCGAACGATTATGTCAGTCTGGATCAGGAGACCAACTACACTCGCGGTTTCGGTGTCGACTGGACACCCGATTTGCGCACCCAGCTCGCTGCGAAGGTCCGCAACCGTTTCTTCGGAACGGGTTACGACGTCAATTTCCGTCACCGCATGCGCCGCTCTCTGGTGACCTTTCTGGCCAGCAGGGATGTTACATCGCAGCCGTCAGGGGTCTCGAATACTGGGATGGGCAGTAACTACGACGCCAGCTATGCGCTCATCGCGGCAAATAATCCCGAGCTCTCTCCCAGCGAGATCGAGGCGCAGGTGACCGAAGCTCTGCAAAGCAGAGGGCTGCCGGCGGATGGTACGGCGGTCAATGGTTACCTGACGGATCGCCAGCAAGTACAGGAGTTGCAGCGGCTCTCATTCGCCATGCTGGGCGCTCGGAATACGGTCACGCTGACCGCGACGCGCAGTGAGCAACAGCCTTTGGGCCTGGTCAACGGTGTGACCAACGATTTTTCGCTTCCGGACAGGGTTCTTCAGCAAGGCGTTTCCATTTCCTGGGGGCATCAGCTCACAGGTTTATCGTCCTTGTCCCTTTCTCTCAGCCAACAACGGAGTACGGGCTATACGGCCGGTTCGCCTGAAACCGAAACGCAGTACGCAAATCTGCTGTTTTCTACCCGCATTGGGCCGAATACCAACGCCAATGTTGGTGCGCGCCGGGTGATTTCCAGTGGTGTGACCGGTTACACGGAGAGTGCGCTGACCGCTGCACTCCTCCATAGTTTTTGATCGGCCATCATGTACGAATCCTTCTATGGCTTGACCAGCAAGCCTTTCCAGCTGAACCCTGACCCCAGCTTTTATTACGCTTCCAAGCAGCACCGGCGGGCCATGGCCTACCTCGAGTATGGCCTGAATCAGAACGAAGGTTTCATCGTCGTCACCGGCGAGATTGGTGCCGGCAAGACGACGATCGTCCGCGGTCTGCTCAGTGACCTCGACTCGAACAAGGTGGTCGCTGCGCAGCTGGTCACTACCCAGCTCGACGCAGAGGACACGCTGCGCATGGTGGCGGCGGCCTTTGGCGTCGGCGGCAAGAACGTTGGCAAGTCGGAGCTGCTGCTGGCCCTGGAAGCTTTTCTGGTCGAGGTGACGAGCCAGGGAAAGCGCTGTTTGCTGATTGTTGATGAAGCGCAGAACCTGACGCCGCGTGCGGTTGAGGAGCTGCGCATGCTGTCGAATTTCCAGTTTGGAACGCAGGCGCTGTTGCAGAGTTTCCTGATCGGGCAGCCGGAGTTTCGCAAGGTCATGCAGAGCCCGCAAATGAAGCAGTTGCGTCAGCGAGTGATCGCCGCCTGTCACATCGGCCCGATGGCTCAGGACGAAACACAGGCTTACATCGAGCACCGGCTGAAGTGTGCCGGAGCGCAGGGTTCGCCGCGTTTTGATGCCGGCGCTTTTGAGGCGATCTTCGAGGCTAGTGGTGGCATACCGCGGCGCATCAACGCGCATTGTGATCGCCTGCTGTTGTCCGGCTTCCTGGCCGGCAAGAGCGAGTTTACGCGTGCTGACGTCGAGGAAGTGGCCAGCGAGCTCAAGGAAGAAACACAATCGCCTTCAGTCGTCGCGCCGAACAGCACCGGCGATGGCAGCGAGAGTGCGGTGCATGCACAGCTGACCGAGAGCGGGATCCTCGATATCGACCTCTCGCGTCTGGAACTCGAGCCCAATATCGCGGAGCGCGCGTCACGCGCCATTGCCGAATTGAAAAGCGGTCAGGCGGACCAGCGGATGATCCGCATCGAGCGCAGCATTGTTCGCCTTGAACGTAGCAATGCAGCGGTTCTTTCGCTGATTCAACAACTGGTCGATGCGGTTCGGGCCAAACAATGAGGGAGAGTGTGATGGCTGACGAGCTGTGGTCTGCCGATCTCGGCCCTGTCGTCTGTGTGGTTGGCGCGCGGCCGAATTTCATGAAGATGGCGCCGATCCTGCGCGCTTTGAGTGCCCACCAGCCGGCCGTGCCGGCGCTTCTGGTGCACACCGGCCAGCACTACGACAATGATATGAGCGACCGTTTGTTCGTCGATTTGCGTCTGCCCCATCCGGATATCAACCTCGAAGTCGGTTCCGGGACCCACGCCGTGCAAACAGCCGACGTCATGAAGCGTTTCGAGCCGGTGCTGGACAGCCAGCGGCCGTCTTGTGTTCTGGTCGTCGGTGACGTGAATTCGACGCTCGCCGGTTCGCTTGCGCCGGCAAACGCGGTCGCATCCCCGAGTTCTGGGATGGCCAGGCGGCACCGAGGATGGTCGCCGACCTCGCTACCTGGCTGCTCGCGCGGCACACGCTGCGTACCGCGTAACGCTGGTCACCTCTTGCGACCCACATCATCATGGACGGCATGACCGTTTCCCTCATGGTAAATTGGACAACAAGCAGAAAATGTCCGGCCTGCCGATAACCAACGCCCTGACCATCGACGTCGAAGACTATTTTCAGGTCTCCGCGCTGGCCCCGTATATTCCTCGCGAGCAGTGGGATTCGCGCGAGTGCCGCGTCGAACGCAATGTCGAGCGAATTCTTCTGATGCTCGACGAAGGGCAGACACGGGCGACCTTCTTCACGCTCGGCTGGGTTGCTGAACGCTATCCGCAGCTCGTCCGTCGTATCGTCGCCGGTGGACACGAGCTGGCGAGTCACGGTTACGGACATCAGCGTGCCAGCGATCTCAGCGAAGCCGAGTTTTCGGCCGATATCAGCTCGGCCAAAAAGTTGCTGGAAGACATCTCCGGGGAGGAAGTCAAGGGCTACCGCGCGCCGAGTTTTTCGATCGGCGAAGCGAATCTCTGGGCCTTTGACTGTCTCGCCCGCGCCGGCTATCGCTACAGTTCGAGCATCTACCCGATTCGCCATGACCACTACGGCATGCCCAATGCACCGCGTTTCGCGCATCACGTGCGCGACGGACTACTCGAACTACCGGTGACCACCCTGCGCTATTTCGACCGCAACTGGCCGGCCAGCGGTGGTGGTTACTTCCGCCTGCTGCCCTACGCGCTGTCGCGCTGGTTGTTGCGGAAAGTCAACCAGCGTGATCAGCAGCCGGCGATCTTCTATTTCCATCCCTGGGAAATCGATGCCGAGCAGCCACGCATCGCCGGCATCAGCACCAAGACCCGCTTTCGTCACTACGTCAATCTGCAGTACACCGAGGCGCGTATCAGGCGCTTGCTCGGTGACTTCAGCTGGGGACGAATGGATGAGGTATTCCTTGCTTCCGCGCTGCGGCCGCCAATGGTGAATTGATGGAAACGACAATCGAGGAAGTGGCCAGGCTGGTTGCGGCGAGTGCGCCCTTGCTCGTCAAGACACTGGATCCCGCCGACCGGCCTGCCGTTCGCCGCTGGGATGCTTTCGTCAACGGCTGCCCGGAAGCGACCTTTTTTCACAAATCCGGTTGGCAGCAAGTTCTCAAAGAGTCCTTCGGGCATCGCACGCATTTCCTGTATGCCGAGCGTTCCGGGGCGATCGAGGGTGTCCTGCCGTTGGCGCAGGTGAAAAGTGTGCTTTTCGGAAATTCCCTGGTCTCTTTGCCGTTTGCCGTCTATGGCGGGGTCGCGGCAAGCAGCCCGGCCGCGGTCGAGGCCTTGGAGCGCGAAGCGCAGGCCATCGCTACGCGTCTCGGTGTCGAGCATCTGGAACTGCGCAACCTGCAGCATCGTCATCCGGAGTGGCCGCTGCAGGATCTCTACGTGCGCTTCCGCAAGGAACTCGAAACCACGGTCGAGGCCAACATGCTGGCCATTCCACGCAAGCAGCGAGCGATGGTCCGCAAAGGGATCAAGAATGGCTTGCGCAGCGAGATCGACAAGGATTTGAGCCGCTTTTTTGCGCTCTACGCCGACAACGTTCATCGGCATGGGACGCCGGCACTTCCCAGGCGCTATTTCGAGATCTTGCAGCGCGTCTTCGCTAGCGACTGCGAGGCGCTTACCGTGGTGGACGGCAATGGCCGGGCGCTGAGTGTTGTGCTTAGTTTTTATTTTCGTGACGAAGTCCTGCCTTACTACGCCGGTGACGATGTTTCGGCGCGCCAGTTGGCGGCCAACGATTTCAAGTACTGGGAGTTGATGCGCCGCTCCTGCGAGCGCGGCCTGAAGATCTTTGACTACGGTCGCAGCAAGCAGGGTACCGGCTCGTATTCCTTCAAGAAAAACTGGGGCTTCGAGCCGCAACCCCTGTTCTACGAGTATTGCCTGTACAGCCGTGATTCGATCCCGCAAAACAACCCTGCCAACGCCAAGTACCAGTTGCTGATCAAGACCTGGCGGCGGCTGCCGATTGGCCTCGCCAACTGGCTTGGCCCTTTCATTGTGCGCAACCTCGGTTAGGCGTAGCGCGGAGGCCGCTGCTGCGCCAGGCCCGAGCAAGCTTGAATCGATGAAAACATGAACTCGCTAACCTTACTACCTTCGCTGATTCTTGAGTGTTTTCGCCTGTTGAAAGCCACGCCATGAACCAAGCCGTACTCCGCCCGACCTCGCTTGCCGCTGATCCGGCCTGGCGTGTCGCTCTTCCCACGCTGGTCTTGACCTTGCTGCTTATCCTGCTCCTCTTTCGCGAGACGGCGTTGACTATGGCAGCTGTCTGGGAGCGCTCGGATACCTATGCGCACGGCTTTATCGTGCCGCCGATCACCTTGTGGCTGATCTGGCGGCTTCGTTCCAGTCTCGCCGTGCTGGCGCCCCGCTACAGCTTTCTGGCGGTGTTCCTGATTGCCGGCGTCGGTTTTGCCTGGCTGCTCGGCGAGGTAGCGGCGGTCAATGCGCTTTCCCAGTTTGCACTGGTGGCCATGCTGATACTGGCCGTCCCCGCGGTCCTCGGCTGGGGAGTCGCACGGCACATTGCCTTTCCGCTGTTTTTCCTGTTCTTCGCCGTACCATTCGGCGATTTCACGATGCCCAAGCTGATGGAATGGACCGCGCATTTCACCATTCTTGGCTTGCGTTTCTCCGGCATCCCGGTGCATGCCGAAGGCCTGAGGTTCGTGATTCCAACGGGCAGCTGGTCAGTGGTCGAGGCCTGCAGCGGTGTTCGCTACCTGATCGCTTCGGTCACCGTCGGGACGCTGTTCGCCTACCTCACCTATCGTTCGTTGACCCGGCGGTTGCTTTTCGTCCTCGTTTCCTTCCTGGTTCCGATTATCGCCAACTGGGCCCGCGCCTACATGATCGTCATGATCGGCCATCTGTCGGGCAACAAGTTGGCGGTCGGCGTCGACCATCTGATCTACGGCTGGCTCTTCTTCGGTATCGTCATCCTGGCCATGTTCTGGATCGGAGCACGCTGGCGGGAGGACGAGTTAGAGGACCCGCCGCAGGCGACGGCGCGCACCGCGGCGCCCGCGCTTGCGGCGACTTCGCGTTCACTGGTCGCGGCCGTCGCCACCGTCCTGGTGGGCGGCTTCTGGAGTTTCGTGCAATTGCAGATCGAGGACCATCGTGCACCGCAGATCGCTCAGGCGGCGCGCGTCGGCCCGATTGCTGGCTGGCAGGCGAGCGATTCTCGCTTGTACGAGTGGCAGCCAAGCTTCGAGAATTACGCGGCGAGTAGCCAGGCCAGCTTCGCGAAGGACGGGCGCCCTTTGGGACTCTTCCTCGCCTACTACCGGAACCAGGACGAACAGCACAAGCTGGTCAGTTCGAACAATGCCCTGGTCAGGAACAACGATCCGCTGTGGGCGAAAGTGGCTGGCGGAACTCGCGCGATTCTGTTTGACGAACAGGAAATCAAGGTGCGCACGGTCGTGTTGCGCGGACAGCCGCCGCTACGGATGCTGGTTTGGCAGTGGTACTGGGTCAACGGGCGCTGGACTGCCAGCGAGGTCATGGCCAAAGCCTATATGGCGCTGTCGCGCCTGAGCGGCAAAGGCGATGATTCGGCGCTGATCGTCCTCTACACGCCGCTGGATGGCGGCGGTAGCGGGGAGGCGCTACTTGAAGACTTCGTGCGTACCGCCGGACCAGCCATCAATGCCGCGCTGCGGCAGACGCTGGACGGTCAATGACGGTCGCTGCGGACCGGCGTCCGCTGGTGGTCCATGTGGTGTTCCGCTTTGACGTGGGTGGTCTCGAGAACGGAGTGGTCAATCTGATCAACCACATGCCGCGCGCCGCTTATCGTCACGCGGTCATTTCACTGACCGAGATCACCGACTTCAAGCGCCGCATCGTTCGTGACGACGTCAGCTTCATTGCGTTGGGAAAGCCGCCTGGTCATGCGCTCTGGATCTATCCGCGCTTGTGGCGACTGTTGCGTCGTTTGCGCCCGGCCATTGTGCACACTCGCAACCTGGCCGCACTGGAAGTCGCCATCCCGGCCTGGGCGGCTGGCGTGCCCGTGCGTATCCACGGTGAGCATGGTCGTGATGTGGGCGACCTCGATGGTTCGAACCGGAAAAACCAGTGGCTGCGCCGCTTTTATAGTCCGTTCGTCAGCCGTTACATAGCGCTGTCGCGTGATCTTGAAGATTATCTGACTTGCCGGGTCGGTATGTCGCCGACCCGTGTTGCGCAGATTTATAACGGCGTCGACGGGCAGCATTTCTATCCGCTCAGCTCACGCCAGGCGATTGCCGGCTGCCCGTTTACCGATGCGGACTGCTGGCTGGTCGGTAGTGTAGGGCGTATGCAACTGGTCAAGGATCAGACGACATTGGCGCAGGCTTTCATCCGGGTGCTGGCGGAGTTTCCCGAGCTGCGTAGCCGTCTGCGACTGGTGATGATCGGTGACGGCCCGCTGCGCGCGCGCGCGCAGGCGATGCTCGCAGAGGCCGGCGTAGCCGGTTTGGCGTGGTTGCCGGGACAGCGTGACGATATTCCCGAAATACTGCGTGGTCTGGACTGTTTCGTACTGCCCTCGCTGGCCGAAGGCATCTCCAACACCATCCTCGAAGCGATGGCCAGTGGTCTGCCGGTGATCGCGACGGATGTCGGTGGCAACGCCGAGTTGATCGAAGCCGGCCGCTCGGGCGAACTGGTGGCGGTTTCCGATCCAGCGGCGATGGCGCAGCAGATCGCCCGTTACGCGAACGATCCGCAGCAGGCGCGTGCCGCCGGGGCTGCGGGGCGGGCCAGGGTCGAGCAGCACTTCAGCCTGCAAGCGATGAGCGGGCGTTACCAGGGTCTCTACGACCAACTACTGAGCGTGAATGCCGGCAAGGCCGGCCGCAAGGCTTTGATTCACCCCTAGGCGACGGCCGAGAAAAAGCGACAAGGAAACTGAAACAAACCTATGTGCGGAATAACTGGAATTTTCGATACCCGTGGCCGGCGTGACATTGATCGTCGCGTCCTCTCGAGGATGAACGAGTCGCAGCACCATCGCGGCCCCGACGAAGGGGGCTTGCACCTCGAACCGGGTGTCGGTCTGGGCCATCGCCGGCTCTCGATCATCGACCTTTCCACCGGCCAGCAGCCGCTCTACAACGAGGATCAGAGCGTTTGCGTGGTGTTCAACGGTGAAATCTACAACTACCAGGAGCTGATCCCGGAATTGCAGGCGCTGGGCCACGTTTTCCATACGCGTAGCGATACCGAGGTCATCGTTCACGCCTGGGAGGCCTGGGGAGAGGACTGCGTGCAACGTTTTCGCGGCATGTTCGCCTTTGCCCTCTGGGATCGTAATCGCGAGACGCTCTTCCTGGCGCGCGACCGCTTGGCCGTCAAGCCGCTGTACTACGCGATGTTGCCCGATGGCATCTTTCTTTTCGGCTCCGAGCTCAAGTCGCTGCTGGCTCACGGCGGCCTGGCGCGCGATATTGATCCCCTGGCGGTCGAGGAATACTTCGCCCTTGGCTACGTCGCCGAACCGCGGACGATCTTTCACCAGGCCCGGAAGCTGCCGCCGGCGCACCTGTTGAGCGTTCGTCGCGGGCAAGCGCTGGCCGCGCCGAAGGCTTACTGGGACGTGCGTTTCAGCCTTGACCAGCAGCTACCGGTAGACGAGGCATGTGAGAAACTCAACGAAATCCTGCGCGAGTCGATTCGGCTGCGCATGATCTCGGAAGTGCCGCTAGGCGCCTTTCTGTCCGGTGGTGTCGATTCGAGTGCAGTTGTGGCGCTGATGGCCGGCCTGTCCAACGAGCCGGTCAATACCTGCTCGATGGCTTTTGAGGATCCAGCCTACAATGAAGCCGCCTTCGCGCAGGAGGTCGCGGCTCGCTATCGAACCAATCATCATTGCGAACTGGTTGCCAGCGACGACTTCGATCTGATCGACACCCTGGCCCGCTTGTACGACGAGCCCTATGCCGACAGTTCAGCGATCCCAACCTATCGGGTGTGCCAGCTGGCGCGCAAGCATGTGACGGTGGCTCTTTCCGGTGACGGTGGCGACGAGACTTTCGGCGGTTATCGTCGCTACCGCATGCACTTGATGGAAGAGCGTCTGCGTTCGGCGTTGCCGTATGGTGTGCGGCGGCCCCTGTTTGGTGTGCTCGGGCGGATATATCCGAAAGCGGACTGGGCGCCGCGCATTTTTCGCGCCAAGACCACTTTCGAAGGCATGGCCAGAACGGCGGTCGAGGCCTATTTCCATTCCGTGTCGATCATGCGCGGGCCAATGCGAACGAAGCTGTTCAGTGGCCGCTTCCGGCGCGAAATCGATGGCTACAGCGCGCAGGACGTTTTTCGTTACCACGCCGGCAAGGCTGGCACTGACGACCCTCTGGCGCTGATCCAGTACCTCGATCTCAAGACCTACCTGGTCGGTGACATCAATACCAAGGTTGATCGTGCCAGCATGGCGCATTCGCTCGAAGTCCGCGAACCGCTGATGGATCACCGGCTGGTGGAATGGATGGCGACGCAACCGTCGTCGCTCAAAGTGTGTGGACAGGAAGGCAAGTTCTTGCTGAAGAAGGCGATGGAGGCCAGTCTGCCGCACGACATCCTTTATCGTCGGAAAATGGGCTTCGCCGTGCCGCTCGCGCGCTGGTTTCGTGGCCCCTTGCGGGAACGAGTCCGCCAAGCGGTGCTCGGTTCCCGTCTGGCAGAGACGGGCTGGTTCAATCAGGATTATCTCCGTCATCTCGTTGATGCCCATCAGTCGGGAGCACGCGACTACAGCGCGCCGCTGTGGACGGTGCTGATGTTCGAGGCTTTCCTGCGCAATGTGCTGGATGCTCCGGCCGAACTGGTCGCCGTGGCAACGGAAGGTCAGGGACCGAGATGAACCTGCGACGCGTCACATGAGCAATGTTCTCTACCTGGTCCACCGCTTACCCTATCCACCAAATAAGGGCGACAAGGTGCGCTCGTTTCACCTGCTCAAGCACCTGGCTGCACGGCACCGGGTGTTCCTGGGCACTTTTATCGACGACCCGCAGGACGAGGCTTATGTCGAGGTTGTTGCCAGCTATTGTGCGCAGATGCATATTGCCCGGCTCTCTCCGAGGATTGCCAAGCTGCGTAGCCTGAGGGGCTTGCTTAACGGTCAAGCGCTGACACTTGCCTATTACCGCAATACTGCCTTGCAGGCATGGGTTGACCGCATGCTGCGAGACGAAGGAATCGATGCCGTGGTCGTCTTTTCTTCGGTCATGGCGATGTTTGTTGAGGGGGGGTCACGGCGCAAACTGGTCGATTTCGTCGATGTTGACTCGCTGAAATGGGTGCAGTATGCGCCGCAACACCCTTGGCCAATGTCCTGGCTCTACCGGCGGGAGGGTTCGAGATTACTGGCTTTTGAGCGCTCGGTGGCCGTTCAGTCCGGGCGATCGTTCTTTGTCACCCAGGCCGAGGCGGACCTGTTTTGCGGCCTTGCACCAGAGTGCGCCGGCAACGTTGAAGCAATGTGTAACGGTGTCGATGCCGATTACTTTTCACCGCAGCATGACTTGCCCGTGCCCTTCGACTCGCAGGAAATAGCCCTCGTGTTCACCGGCGCAATGGACTACTGGCCAAACATCGATGCCGTGAGCTGGTTCGCCACGGAGATTCTGCCTTCCTTGTTGCAGAGTTGGCCCAACATCCGTTTTTACATTGTCGGACGCAGCCCAACCGCCGCGGTCCTGGCCCTGGCCGGAAAGCAAATCGTCGTCACCGGCACGGTGCCCGACGTGCGCCCGTATTTGCGCCACGCGGCGGTCGTCGTTGCCCCCCTGCGCCTGGCGCGCGGCGTGCAGAACAAAGTCCTGGAAGCGATGGCCATGGGCTTGCCGGTCGTTGCTTCGCAGGAATGCTCGACCGCCATCGATGCCATTCCGGAGCGGGATTTCCTGACAGCAGGGACTGTTTCACAGTTTGTTTCTCAGGTTGAAGCGATACTTGGCGAGCCAGACCGGGCTCGATTGATCGGAACGGCTGCACGTGAGCGCGTATTGGCACGCTACAGTTGGGACGCGCACCTCTCCATCATTGACCGCTATCTTGAGCCGTGAAATCCTTCTCCTTACTCCGCACGCAGCGTCGTTCGCCCGATTCCTCCGTACTTCCTGACAGGATCGCGGCAATTTTTCGGAGTGACTCCGTTTTCGGCAAGGCAACCGGCTTCGTCAGTGACGCCGATGGCAGGCTGGATCGCCGTGGCCGGATGGGGCGATGAACATGCGCATTCTGCACATCCTGGATCATTCCATCCCTCTGCACAGCGGCTACACTTTCCGTACGCTTTCGATCCTTCGCGAGCAGCGCAAGCTCGGCTGGCAAACCTTTCATCTCACCACACCGAAGCAGCTTAACTGCCAGGCAGCCGAGGAAAACGTGGACGGCTGGCACTTTTACCGCACAGCCGCCCCAACGCTTGCCGGTTTGCGGCTGCCCGGCATCAATGAACTGGGCGTGATGCGCCAGGTGGAAAAGCGCCTGATGGAGGTGGTCGAAATCGTCAAGCCCGATATTCTGCACGCCCACTCACCGGTACTTAACGCCATTCCGGCCTTGCGCGTTGGCAAGCGCCTGGGTTTGCCGGTGGTGTATGAGGTGCGGGCGTTCTGGGAAGATGCGGCGGTCGATCATGGAACCACCACCGAGGGCAGTCTTCGCTACCGCCTTACACGGCGCCTGGAAACCCATGCCCTGCAGCGCGCCGACCACGTTTTTACGATCTGCAACGGCTTGCGCAACGATATCGTCGCGCGTGGCGTTCCGGCCGAAAAAGTGACGGTGATCGCCAATGGCGTCGATATCGAATCCTTCGCTGTCGGCGGCGAGCCCAACCTCGCGCTCAAGGAGCGCCTGGGCCTGCAAGGCGCGACCGTGATTGGCTTCATCGGTTCTTTTTACGCGTATGAAGGGCTCGATCTCCTTCTTGATGCGCTGCCGCAGATTCTCAGGGGGCGCCCCGAGGTGCGCGTGCTGCTCGTCGGTGGCGGCCCGCAGGATCAGGCGCTCAGGCAACAGCTTGACCGCCTCGGATTGGCCGACAAAGTGGTGTTCACCGGTCGCGTCCCGCACGCTGAAGTCCAGCGCTATTACGATCTTGTAGACGTCCTGGCCTATCCGCGCCATTCAATGCGCCTCACCGAGTTGGTTACACCGCTCAAGCCGCTTGAGGCCATGGCCCAGGGACGCCTGTTTGTGGCTTCCGATGTCGGCGGCCACAAGGAGTTGATCCGCCATGGCGAAACCGGCATTCTTTTCAAGGTCGGCGATGCTTCTGCGCTGGCTGAGGCGGTCTTGCAACTGCTCGCCGATGGTAGCCGCTGGGCGGATTATCGTGCGGCCGGTCGTCATTTCGTCGAACAGGAACGCAACTGGCAGCGTAGCGTCGCCAACTATCAGCGACCCTTTGCGCGTCTGTTCGAGTCAAGGCGCTAGGATGATCAGCCGCGCTCGCCAGCCCGATACTGCGCCGCTGTCGCGGCTTGCGCCAGCCGGCACAGAGCTGGCGGGCGGCCTGAGGACAGTTGCTCTGCGGCAGCGGTCTTCGTCAAAATAAGCAGCAGAAACTCGTTCTCCAGGCCAAGCCGTTGCTGCTCGTCGCTACACGGTAGTCCGCGCTTGCTCGACGCGCGAGTGAGTTCCAGGAGGGCGGCGCTGATCCCGCCGTGGTGTTGACGGCCAGAGATGGAGGGGCATGGATATTTACACATCGTTTGCAGCGAACCTGCTGTTCCCGCTGCACGAAAAACTCAAGAAGCACTCCACGACGGCAGTCAAACTTGAGCTGGAGCGCAGCCAGTGGCTGCCAGCGGAGCAACTACGCGCCCTGCAACTGGCCAGGTTACGCGAGTTCCTTAGCGACTGCGCTGCGCACGTGCCCTACTATCGCGATCTGTTTCGCGCGCTGGATTTTGTTCCCGCCGAGATCACCGCCATTAGCGATCTGGCCCGTTTGCCCGTGCTGACGAAGGATGTCATCCGCCGCGACTTCGACCGCTTACGTTCCAGTGCGCCAGAGGCAGTGCGGCTATTTTCCACGACCGGCTCGACCGGGGATCCCCTGCGCTTCAACATCAGCAAGACCCGCATCAGCCGCGACGTGGCGGCCAAATGGCGTGCCACGCGTTGGTGGGACGTTGATATCGGTGACCGCGAAATGGTGATCTGGTCGAGTCCGATTGAATTGACCCGGCAAGATCGCGTCAAGCAGGTCCGCGATTGGCTATTGCGTACCAGGCTGCTGCCGTCGGCGACGATGTCGCCAACAGATATGGATCGCTTCATTGCGGAAATCTGCCGCTTCCGACCGAAAATGTTGTTCGGTTACCCCTCATCAATGACGCTGATCGCACAACGGGCCGAGCAACAAGGAGTCCCTCTCAACCAGCTCGGCATCAAGGTGGCCTTTTGCACGGCGGAGCGCCTGTATCCACATCAGGCCGATGTGCTGCAACGAGTATTCGGTTGTCCGGTTGCGAATGGCTATGGTGGTCGTGATTCAGGTTTCATCGCCCACGCTTGCCCGCAGGGCGGAATGCACATTACCGCCGAGGATATCGTTGTCGAAATTGTCGACCAACAGGGCAGGCCAGTGCCTGCGGGCGTGCCGGGCGATGTGGTGGTGACCCACCTGTACAGCAGTTGCTTTCCGTTCGTTCGCTACCGCAACGGCGATGTGGCCGTGCTCGACGATGGTCAATGCGCCTGCGGTCGTGGTCTGCCATTGCTGAAAGAGATACACGGCCGTAGCAATGACGTGCTCCTGGCTGAAGACGGTTCGGTAGTGCTCGCCATTGCATTTGCCATGGTGCTGCGGGACATGCCCGGGGTTAATGGCTTCAAGCTGATCCAGGAAACACTGTCATTTTGCCGTCTGCAACTGGTGACTGATGCTAGCTTTCGGCCATCAGCAAGCGAGCAGGAGCTGCGCAGCACTTTCCGTACAAGGCTTGGTGCGGGTGTTCGGCTGGACATCGAATATGTCGAAGCGATCGAGGCAGAGGCCAGCGGCAAGTATCGCTATGTGGAGAGCAAAGTAAGTCAGCAGCAGGTCGCGCAGGCCGGCGGCTGTACTTCTTGAGCACCAGGCAGCCGCAGCTGAATGTAAACGCGGCGTGACGGATTTCCTCGTCGTCGCTACTGGACCGGGATACTCTAGGACCCGTTCTGGTGCCGCCATGCAATTTTCGAAAGCACCGTAGCGAAGGGCGCGTGTGGGGCGAAGGAGCGTGCTCCTGCGGCGCGCGTGTTTGTACTCGGTCGTGCGTTTCGATCGAACGGTTCGCGGTGTATGAAACCTGCTTGAAAAATAATGAAAGGCACCCATGGGAGTTCACTCTTTCGGTTTGAGCTGCATCAGCGTAGCGCTCGTGCAACGTTCAGTTTGCGCGAACTGGCAATGACTGGCGATGCAACGCAAATTGCCGATAGCGGCTCGCTGAGGCCGGTGGTCTGCGTGGTGGGCCCCCTGCCACCACCCTCCGGTGGAATGGCCAATCAGTGTGAGCAACTCGTCCGTCTATTTGGCGAAGAAGGGAGCCGCGTCGAGCTGGTACGTACCAATGCGCCCTACTGGCCAGCCTGGGTGGGGAGGCTGCCGGTACTGCGCGCCGCCGTTCGCCTTTTGCCGTACCTACTGCAACTTTGGCGGGGCGCGGGGCGGGCGCAGGTGATTCATGTCTTCGCTAATTCCGGGTGGTCCTGGCATCTGTTAACGGTGCCGGCGATCTTGATCGCACGCTTGCGGAGCATTCCCGTGATCATCAATTATCGGGGCGGGAATGCGGATTCCTTTTTTTCACGAGCCCCATGGCACGTGCGCTACCTGCTTTCTCGGGTGGCTCTTCGGGTCACTCCTTCAGGATTTCTTCAGGGGGTCTTTTCAAGTTACGGTTTAACAGCCGAGGTCATACCGAACATTATCGATCTCTCCCGTTTTTCGCCAGGCCCGCCACGCGCGTTCGCTTACTCGCCGCATGTGGTGGTGACCCGAAATCTGGAGCCGATCTACGGCATTCCAACCGCGATTCGTGCTTTCGCGCAGATCGTTCCGTCATACCCGCAGGCGCGCCTGACCGTCGCCGGAAGCGGCCCTGAACTCTCCCGTTTGCAGGCGCTGGTCGCCGAGATAGGCTTGCAGAGCAGCGTTTGCTTCTCGGGTCGCATCGAAAACTCTGAGATCCCGGCGCTCTACGCATCGGCTGATTGCTTGCTGAACCCAAGTACGGTTGATAACATGCCGATCTCCATTCTTGAGGCCTTCGCGAGCGGTGTGCCGGTGGTCAGTACCAGTGCCGGTGGGATTCCCGACATGGTTGAGCAGGGCGTGTCCGGCTTGCTGGTCCCGATAGGCGACCATGATGCCATGGCCCGGGAACTGCTCCGTGTTTTGCAGGATGTCTCGCTGGCTGCAGATTTGCGGCAGGCCGGTCTGCTGCAGGCAGAGAGGTACGCCTGGCCCCGGGTGCGAACGCAGTGGCTGGACGCCTATCGGCGCGTGGCTGGCGCAAGGAGAACATCTTGATTCCGCGTCGGGAAGCTGTTCGTGCTCCCGGTTCCTGCCGTATTGGCACCTTGACCGTCTTTGTACAAGCAGCCGGCTCAGCTTGGCCAGAGGTCTGCGCTAGAGGCATCTGGTTGCCGCTCGCTGCAATCCTCTGCGCTGTGGCTGCCGGTGCGCACTGCCTGGCGGGAGCACCCACCCTGAACAGGGTTCAGGGAGAACGCAATGCGTGATTTGTTGATAGTCGGCATCGTCCTTGCGGCTCTGCCGTTTGCGCTCCGTCATACGTGGATGGCGGTGATGTTGTGGACCTGGATCAGCGTCATGAACCCCCACAGGCTGGCCTACGGCTTTGCGGCCACTGCTCCGATTGCGGCTGTCGCGGCGGGTGCGGCCTTACTTTCGTTGGTCATCACGCGCGACAAATTGCGCATGGCCTGGTCGCCGCCCGTGGTTGCGCTGCTTCTCTTCATGCTTTGGGTGTGTCTGACGACCCTCTTTGCCGTGAATTTGGATGGGTCCTCGAGTCGGCTGAATGACATCCTGAAGATTCAGCTAATGACGTTCGTGGCCTTGATGGCCTTGCACGAACGGAAACACATCGAGGTGTTTGTGTGGGTCATCATGCTCTCGGTTGGTTACTACGCCTTCAAGGGTGGGTTCTTTACGATCATGACCGGTGGCGCACATCGGGTCTGGGGTCCTCCCGGCGGTTTCTTTCAGGACAACAACGCATTCGCGGTTGCCGTGATCATGGTCATCCCGCTGATGAACTACCTGCGCCTGGTCGCTACGAATCAGTGGTTGCGTCGCGGTCTGGTAGTACTGATGTTATTGGCGGCGGCGGCAGCGCTGGGCACACAGTCACGCGGAGGTCTGGTGGCAATATCTGGCATGGCCATGGTGTTCTGGTATCGCTCCGATCGGAAGTTTGCAGTTGCCGTGGTAATCCTGATTGTCGCCGTTGCCTTGATTTCCTTCATGCCAGGCTCGTGGGAAGCGCGAATGGCGACCATACAGACCTACGAGCAGGATGAGTCCGCCTCAGGGCGACTTGACGCTTGGCGGACAGCCATCAACATCGCCAATAGCCGAGTCACGGGCTTGGGTTTCTCGATGTATGACTGGGCTACGGCTGCGATATATGCCCCGCCGGAGGTCTCCATAATACGGGCAGCACACAGCATCTTCTTCGCCGTGCTGGGCGAGCATGGTTATATCGGCCTGTTCTTGTTTGTGCTTATCTGGTGGCTGACCTTCCGCGTGGCGGCGCAAACGCGCAAGCAAGCCGCTAACCGACCAGAGGCGGCGTGGGTTCATACCCTGGCCGGGATGTGCCAAGTCTCGCTGGTAGGTTATCTGGTCGGCGGGGCATTCCTGAGTCTTTCCTATTTCGACGTGCCCTACAACATCATGGTCATTCTGGTGGTCAGTCAACGGTGGTTGAACGAGCACCCGGCGCAAGAAACACCTGCCGGCTTCTCGTCTGTACAGCCTTCTCAAGCAACGCTTCCAGCGAACACCACGCAGCAGGTGCTGACATGATTGTGAAAACTCTTGCTCGAGTTCTGGCGCCCGGAGGGCCCCGAGGACGCCTGTCGATCCTGATCTTTCATCGTGTCCTCGCACATCCGGATTCGGTTATGAGGTGTGATCCGGACGCCGCCCAGTTCGAACTGATCATTGGCTGGTTGAAGCAGTGGTTTAACGTTCTTCCGCTGGACGAGGCGGTCGCGCGGCTGAACGCGCATTCGCTGCCGCCGCGGGCTGCGGCAATTACTTTTGACGATGGCTACGCCGACAATTACGCTGTCGCCATGCCGATACTTCAGCGGCATGGTTTGAGCGCAACTTTTTTTGTCGCAACCGGCTATCTCGATGGCGGACGAATGTGGAACGACACGCTTGTCGAGGCGGTTCGCCAGTGTGGCAATAGAAGGCTTGATCTTTCGGATGAAGGGCTCGGGACGCATGACTTGAACTCGGACGAAGCGGTTCGCCAAGCGATCGACGCCGTTCTTAAGCTTGTTAAATACCGAGACCCTGAAGAACGTATCAAAGCGGCCACTTACGTTGCCAAGGTCTCAGGCGCCAGATTGCCGACCGATCTGATGATGACCTCGGAGCAGGTGAAGAAGATGCGTCGTGCCGGTATGACGATAGGTGCGCACACCGTCACGCACCCGATTCTCGCCCGCTTGTCGCCCGATGACGCAAGGGCGGAGGTTGCCGAGAGCAAGCAATTCCTGGAGTCCCTGCTGCAGGAGCGGGTAGGCTTGTTTGCCTATCCCAATGGGAAACCGGATGTCGACTATCGGGCGGTGGACGCCGACATGATTCGCGGCCTGGGTTTTGATGCTGCGGTGACCACAGCGTGGGGAGTGGCCGATGCGCGGAGTGACTTGACGCAACTGCCTCGTTTCACGCCGTGGGATCGAACCCGATTTCGTTTCGGCACAAGGCTCGCCAGGAACTTGTTGCAGAACAGATGGTTGCGATCAGGGCAACTGGCCTCGTGATGCCAGGCGGTGTCTTCCCGCTGGCAATGGGGCAGTGCGCGTCGCGCCGTGCACCCGCTCTCCCGCGCCGCGGCAGGAAGCTCGACATGGGCCCAATCTTCCCGCAATGAAGTGCGGGCTGGTGTAGTGCCGCACTGCGCACTCGGCACTGCGCTCTTCGCACGCCAAGCTCCGCATTCCGCACTCCTCATTCCGCATTCCCGACAAGTCTTTCAGCAAACCAACAGCTGCGCGAAAGCCATGCGGTAGCCGGAATTGATAGCGTCCATCTTGCGTGCAACACACACGAAAAGGCCAAGACCGCCCTGGCCGCGCTGAGCGAGGCCCTTTCTTTTCTGATCGACCTTGGCTCCGGAGAGCGGACCTCGATGCCGAAGTTCGGTGAAGCCATGCGCTCCTTCGTCGTCAAGGCCCTGGCCATCGCCGAAGTGCATCCGGAAATTCTCCCCGGCAGCCTGAGCTTGAAGAATATCGCGTCGACGTCCACCTCATCGAAGCGCTCTACCCCATTCGCTAGGCCATCGAAACCCTCGTCCGCCGGATCGAAGACAGCTATTTCGCCGCCGGCGGCGAAGCCTACGGCAGCGCCTTGCTGGTGTACCAGTACGCCAAAGTCCACCACATCCACACCGGCGCACTCGAACAAACCCTCGACGGTTCATGACTTTCATGATCGGGGTAGGGGTGGTCTGCGCGTGTCATGACCGTTTGTCGGCAGCACGCCCGCGAGACTGCGCTCGAAGCTGTGTTCATGCCGACGGCGTTACTGGCGGAGCGGCCTCCAGCGTCACCTGTAAGCGGCTGTTTGGACTGATGGTCCTACTCGCGAGTTGGGTGACGAAGGATGTCTTCCAGTTGTCGCGCCGGTTGCGTGGGTCGTCGCTGCCGATCGCGAAGCCGGCGAAGTTTGCGCCGAAGTCGATTTGCGGTGGGCTTTGCCCCGGCGCCGGCTGCTCCGGCCACGCCTGCGGCGCCGCAAAGGTCAAGGGCAGGCGGGTCGGCAGCCTTGGAACCTCTGGCCATGGGAGGCCATTCATCCTTTGGCCGATCTTCGATGCATCCCAAAAAGTGATTCGTTTGTCGGCATCGATGTCGGCAAGCAGGAGTGGATCGATCCGGGACCAGGCGGCAAATCCATCGTCTGTCCCAGTCGCAGTGCGCTGAATTAGCGTCACATCAGCCCATTCCCAGGTACCGTTGCCGTTGCTGTCACCGACGTAGCCGACCACGTGCTGGCCGTCGCGGTCGACGCCGGCCAGGGACTGCGCGTTGATCGACACCTGCTGGATATCGAGTATCTGCTGCGCGCCGTACGGGGCCGTCGCCGGTACGCTGGCGACGAGGTCGAGCAGCGTGACCGTGCCGGCGGCGATGGCCGTTTCCGACGCGATGCTCACCCGGAGCTCGCCGGCGACTGAGCGGTCGATCGCCAGCAAAGCGTCCGCGGCCAGGCCGGAACCCGGGAGCGCAGCGCTGATTACCAGCAGCGATGGATCGAAACGGATGACGAAGCTCAAGCGCCGCACCTCACCCGGGCTGAGCAGCGTCAGCGGAAGATGTTTGCCGGCAGCCGGCACATTGACCGCCTGGCCGGGTCCGCGCATGAAGTGGGGCAGCGAGAGCTGTGTTGTTGGCAGGGCGTCGAGAGAAAACGAGGCCTGGTAATCGTCGCCAGCGACGCCGTCAGCGTTGCCGTCGAGAGTGCTCCATACGCCGCGAAACGCCTGCGGCCCGCTCGTCAGCGTCAGTTGGTAGGTGTCGGGGTGGAGACCGCCGCCGCCGATCAGGTAGCGCAACCCTCGGTAGTCGGCGTCGATGACCAGGGATCCATTGATTACCCCGGTGCTGCCTGTGAGAAGGATGTCAGTCGTACGGAGACCGGTGAGCAGCGAGTCGTAGAGCTTGATCTGACTGGCGTCGAAGACGTTGTTGAAACGCACCGCAAAGCCGCCGTAATCGTAGCTGAACGAACTGACTTGCAAGGGGAGTGGTAGCACGGCCACGGCCAGCGGTTCGAGAGTATAGCTGCCATCCTCGTCCATGGCGCTGGCGCGAATACGGACTTCGCCGAGTATTCCCGTGTAGCGGTGGCTGACCTGGCCAGGGTTGCCGGCGATGTCCACAATGTCGACGACCTGACCATCGCCCCAGTCGATTCGCCAGCTGTCGATGCGGTCGTCGCCCGGATCGCTGCTGCTCAGGGTGAGCGTGAAGTCCTCGCCAGTGTAGGTCGCCTGCAGACCACTGGCGCTCAGCGTCGGCGCCACGTTGAGCACGTTCAGCGTGAAGTGAGTGCTCGCTGATTCACCCGCCGTATCGCTGACGCGCACGCAGAAATAGTGGTTGGCGTCGCCGTCTCTCGCTTGCCAGTCGATGCTCCCGGTGGTCGGGTCTATCGTCGCTCCGGCCGGCGCGGCATCGAGGGAATATCGCAGGATATCGCCAGTGTCGACGTCGCTTCCGGAAGCGTTGGCGGTGAAGTGCTGGCCTTCGAGCAGCGTGAGCCCGCTGGTTGGGGCGATCTCGGCCAGTGTCGGCGCGTCGTTGACTGGCGTGACGATCAGGCGGACGGTCGCGAGATTCGATTCGACACCGTCGCTGAGCAGCCGATAGGTGAAGCGATCGTCGCCGTGCCAATCCGCGTGCGGGCGGTAGGTGATGCTGCCATCGGCGTTGGCGGCAACATCGCCATGCGCAGGGCCGTCGATGAGGATGGGGACGAGCGCGGGGACGATGCCGTTCGTTTCGCCGCCGGGGTTGTTGCCCAGGTCCCTGCCCAAATCGTTGCCGAGGACGTCGATGGTCACCGGCGTGTCTTCGGCCGTGGTAGCGACATCGTCGCGGGCTTCAATGCTATGGCCGCCGCCGAGATGAAGGTCGCGGATGCTGACCTGGCTGCTGGCGGCAGCCGCGTCGCGCCCAAAGCCGATCAGGTCGAAGCTCAGGTTGACTGCGGTACCCGTCGCGATGCCGGTCAGGTCGACGACGACCGACAGGCTGCCGTCGGCGTTGCGGAGCGTCGTGACACCGGCGGCCTTGTGCTCGCTGCCATCGGCTTGCAGGTTGAGGATCGCGTCGTTGTCAGCCAGGCCGGTGCCTCCCATCAGTGACAGGCCGGTACTGGCGTCGATCAGCGCCACTTCGAAGGCGTCGTCGGGGGCTGCGTCCACGTCGTCCAGCGCGATATCGGCCAAGGTGAAGGACAGGGTTCGATCATTGGCGCCGAGCACAAAGGCCTGGTTGAGGCGGGTTTGCGAGGTGGCCGTTTCCTTGAGCGTCGCGAACCCCGGCACGAAGACGACTTTGCCGCTCGTGGACCACCAGTCAGCGCCGTCGATGAAAGCGGGGTCAAGCAGGGTGGGGTTGGCCACGATACTGAATTGTGTGAGCGTCGCGTTGAGCCTGTCGCCGGTCGGGTCGCTTGGCTCCGGCGGGCGTAGGCGGCCAAGCCGCAGGGAGCCGACGCTACGGCTCAGCGGCAGCGGTGCGCCGGGCGGTGTAGAGGGATCGTACGGCAGGGGTGCGGAGTCCGTGCCGGCGAGAAGGCCGCGCAGGGCGATGAGTTCGGTGGAAGAGGGCAGGCGGCGGACGCTCGGCAGGAGGGTCGAGGCCATCAGGCCGTGGCTGTCGGCGGTGTGGTCCAGTCCCACGGCGTGGCCGTATTCATGGAGCAGAACGGTGAGCAGATCCATCCTGCCTTCGGCTTCCGAGCCCGGCTTGGCGATCCACTCGAATGGGTTGCTGGTGGGGAGGAATTCGGCGTTGTCGGACGGGGTGGGGTCTATGAACCAGCCGTAGCCGGCGGCGGTGGGGGAGAGGGTGATTGTTGCGTCGTGCCATTCGCCCGTGGTTTGCCCGATGACTGTTCCTGTAAGATCGCTGAAGCTTAGGATGGGGGCGCTCCTTGCAGCATTAGATCCGTGATGGGTAACATTGTTGGCCACTGAGCTGGTATTACGCACGTTGTAAAAGATGCGCCATTCGCTTTTTTCGCAGTGTTGCATATATACTCTTTTATAGTTTTCGTAGTCATTATGTGTTTGGGTTGAAATATCTAGGACCTTTATAAAATAAACTACTTTTACATTCTTTCCGCCAATATTAACCAAGACGGTGGCTTCGTCGTTACCAGTGTAGCCGGCTTGAGGTAAGTATTGAAACCGGAATCCGTCTCTTATTAATATTTCTCCGTGTTGTGGTTGTTTAAGTATTTGAACCTTTGCTGCCTCGATGTCCGCTTGCAAATTGCCGTCGAAACGAGCTTCGGGAAATATTTGTCCGCCACTATCTTTTGGGTAAATATCGCGGCCGTTAGAAAACGGGGAGTCGCCCTCGGGTTGCATTCGTTCAAGCGTAGGTGATACAAGGCAGACACCTATTGTTCCATGTAGCAATTCCGGAGCAGTGGCTTCATTTTTTTGTTGTCGTTCAATAGATGTGTTTTGCTTGCCGATGTCATTTGTTGGGGCGTATGGCATTTCTGCTATTAACATCGTTAATTCTCCCAGAAAGTTATCGCCGTGATATTGCGATCCCTCTAGCAAAGATTGCGCTCCAGTTCCAGGTTCGCCCGTGGGCAATGCTTCATTATAAGGAAGCAAATTTACAGTGACCGGCCCAGTTTTTTGAGGTGCACGCATATTCAGTGAAAACCCAAACTTCCTGTTGTAGGTTCTTTCGTTATTGACAGTAATCCCCAATGCGCTCAGGGCGGTTTTTATGTTGCCGAAGCTGTTTTCATCGTACATAAAACTGTTGATGCGATTCAGTATTTCTTGTCTTGCGTCTCTTGCAGGCTGTGTTGGATTTCCGTTGATGCCAGAGTGGACTTCCCGAAAATTCTGCAGGTCATTTTGATCCGTGTTGTCTATTCGTTGATTTAGGTCATTCCAGGCTGACCCATATCTCCAATACCACGCTCCAACGTCGGCAGCTAGTTGCAAATCAGACGATATTAAAGCATAGTCGGCGATTAAATCATAAGTACTCCCGACAACGGTGTTTAAACTAGGTACTTGCCGTTGTACGTAAGGCCTGTAACTTCGATCGGGGCCGCGGGTTAGTTGAAGTGCTGCAACCGTTCCACCTTGCGTTGCAAGGGTGTAGTTACTTCGGCCAGTAAGATGGAGAAGTCCGCGTCCCCTGAAGTTCGAGCCGTCATGTGTGTTTGGGATGTTTCCATTGCGGTTAGAGTACTGCCGATCAAGGTCCGCCGCCGTCGCAGCTTCTGAAAGCCATCCGCTTTCATACATCCATTGCAGCCGACCAGTTTCTTCGTAGACGTTCGCCAAAAATGCGGCAATCCTCTTTGGGGTATTGATCTCGAAGGTCTTCAGTGCTTCATTAATAGGAGCCACCCACTGGGCCATTCTTTCAGCGTTTGAGTCCATGATCGCCGCCAGAGACTCGGGCGTAAGTTTGGCTCCAATGCCACCACCGTGAGTACCCAAACCACCGAGTAGCAAATTGTCGCTGTTAATCAAACCTCCAGCCGATGTCCCATCGCCAAACAGTGCTCGTTGAATTATCAGCTGCTCGTCAGCGGTTTTTCCAGAATGTATCTGCTGCACTTGCTCATCCAGCGATCCATTGCCGTTTATGGCGTCTGTTCGGACAGACGCATATACGGCTAGGAAGTCTCGCAAGGCTGCCGTTTGGTTATTAGTTCCTTGGTCGTTAATTAACGGATCTTGCGGGTTGGTAACGCCGTGGCGTCGATTGGGGTTTTGAAGAAGATCTGACAATGCAAGCGCATTTGTGTAGTTCCACGTGCCGGTGTTCAAGGCATCCGTTATTCCGCCGTTATCGGCTCGTAGGCCGAACAGCCATTCGTTTCCGTCAATCGCGGTCTGGTTGGGCAGCGAAACATACTGCACATTAATCCCGAGATTGAGCATTGTACCCAGGGAGCTGGTACCGTTGAACCACAGCGCATACGGCCTTCCTTGCGCCGTCGCGGCATTCTGCGCGGAAAGCATAAGGTCATAGATCCAGCTGGTGCCCATTGCCTTAGTGGGCTGCGTCTGGTCGGTCTGGTCCTCCCAGCCGATGAGCTGATGCTTTCCTGACGGGAAAAAATTCAGCCAGTGCGGTGCGTTGTAGGCGTTCAGCCAAGCGGCATCATCATTTGATAGCGTGATTGGCGGCAGTGGCTTGGTGGTCGTCTTGTTTTTTCCCTTTACCTTGATTGTTTCGGTAACGGTGGAGATGTAGTCGGTCTTTCCCTCGACGATTTGCGTAAATTGCCTCAATACGATGTGCTCTGCGTTGTCTATTGCGCCGTTGACCGTGATTTCTCCCGTGTTTTCCACCGCGGACAGGCCAAATCCGAGGTACTTCAATCGTTGCTCGACACGCCAGACATCGAGAAGGTCGTTCTTGGCGCCTTTCTCCGCGCTGAGGCCGGCCACGCCTGCGAACGGGGTGGTACCCAGGATTGTTCAGCGGCCTGTCGCCGAAGAACACGGTGTCAGCTGTTCGCGTGTAGTCGACCACACGCAGTTTCAGCAGCAGGCGTTTTTCAGGATTGTCCTTGTCATAGCCCTTTATCGTGATCGTGACGTCGCCAGCAAGCAGCGCCTTGCCTTGGCGCAGGCGATCGACATCAATCGACGGCGCGAGGAAGATGATGCCGTTCTCTTTCAGCGCCTTTTTGCCGCCGTCGGTAGTGATCGTTTGCAGTCCCTGGTAGGCCTCCCTGGTCGCCGCTTCCGCCGCCGTATATCCAGCCTCGCGCTCGGCGGTGAGCAGGAAACCTTTGCTGTCCTTGACCAGGGTCGCGGCTCCGCCGATTTCGATGTTGTCCCAGTTGATGTTGAGATCTGAGTCCTTCAGGTCGGCGAGCGTGCTGGGGTATTGGTCACGGATGAGCTTGAAGAGGTCTATGCGGGCGATGTCGCCGTAGTTGATCGCGGGGACTTTGCCGTCCTTGTCCGGTTCGATGGTGGTCTTGAGGAACTGGCCACCATCGACGGGTGCACTGAACTCGACGGTGTCGGGTTTGAGGAGTTGGCTGGTGGCCATTCCGTAGACCCAGCCGGAAGTCAGTTGCGGGCTGTCGGCGAGATCGAGTTTGCTGGGCGTCACGACCTGGGTGGTGACGCCATCGACGCGCTCGCGATCGATCGGCAGAGGCCGCGGCGTGGCTTGTCTGGTGAGTGAATTGCGTTCCGCAGCGGCGATCAGCGACTCCAGGTCCCAGACCAGCAGGCCGCTCGGTGGCGGCGGTTCGCCGATCGTTGGCCAGTAGCGGATATCGGCCCATAGTGTCTTGCCGGCGTCGATGAGTTGCAAGCGCGAGAAGTTGGCGTCGATGATCGGCGAGGTCGCGCCCAGGTATTCCGGGGTCGCGCTGAAGGGATTCTTGACGATGCCGATCTTGCCGCCCTTTTGCGTGAGGGCGTTCTGCGGGTCGTCCAGGGCGTAGAGCGGGTCGACGAAGTCGAAGAAGTAGTCGGCGACCAGGGCGTATTCGGCGCCGTTGCGCGTCACGATTACCGCTGGCGATTGTGCGCGCTGGATATTCAGTTGGTAGTTGCCGTCGAGGCGGCTCATGCCGGGCAGGGCGCCGGACATCGCGATTTGTTTGAAGACCGGCGTTCCTTGCAGTCTCCCCAAGTCGCTCAGTTGGACGGTGACTGTGGCCAGTCCCGCGTTGAGGTCGAAAGCGTCGCTGAGCAGCAGGCGCAGCGTGTTGTCCTTTATGCCCGCGGAAGAAATGTACTGTGGTCCCTTGCCTTCCCGTGTCGGGAAATCGACTTGCAGGAAAGCGGCGGCGTGGGTGGCAGTGAGACGGCCCCTGCTTGCCAGCAGTTGGTCGAGGTCAAGAATGAAGACGTTGCCGCTGTCTGGCTGACTGCGCGCAATGGCAACGCCGACGCTTTGCTGGCTGGCCGTCACCGCCAGGTAGCTATGCGCGCCGTGGGTGAGCGCCATGTCGATATAGCCGTAGGGCGCATTCTGCCCACTCACTGTCGCGGGTAGCTCGATCTGCTGGATTGCCAGAAAATCGGCAGCGCTTTCGTCGATGTTGACGCGCAGGAGACGATAGCTGCCCGTCGGCTCGTATGCGCCGCCCTCGGCGACGTAGAGCCACTGCCCGGAAACGGCGAGACTGCTGACGTTGGCCGTGCCGACGCTGAAGGTCGTTGCCGCCGTCATGGTGGCGGTGTCGATGACGTGGATATTGCCGTGCGCGCCGGCGACGAAGAGCAGACGGTTATCGAGGCTGAAGGCGATCTGGTCGGTCTTGCTGCCGCCGCCGACGATGGGCTTGCCGCTGGCGTCCAGATAGGGGATTTCATTGACGATCTGGCCGTCCCTGAAAATCTCGATCTTGTTGGCGAGGGTGACGACACTGAAGTCGGTCTGCCCTTCGAGGGTGACGCTGCCCGGCTCGCCGTTGGCCAGCCAGCGGCTTGCACCGGGGAGGCTCGGGTCGACGGTTTGCAGCAGGCGTTGTACGGTGAGCCTGTGTAGGCCGAGGGCAAGCTGCGCCGGGAACTCGACTTCGACGGTCATGCTGCTTGCTCCGGGGGCGACCGCCGCGAGTTCGATCAGCTGCTGCCATAGACGCATGCCTTCGCGCCTGGCTTGACTGTCGGTATCCCAGGCGCTGGAACTCGCTTTGCCCTGCGCATCGATGCTCAGCTGCTCCGGCGAGACCCACAGGCGCAAGGCCGTTTCCTGTGCCGCCATTCCGGGCACGGCTGCCGCCTGGAGATTCTCCAGGGTCAGCTGCAGCTTCCCGGAAGCGAGCATTTTGACGTCGCTGATGCGCGGCGAGGGGGTGGCATCAAGGGGGCCCGATCCGCTCGCGCCGGGTGTGGCGATGGTCAGCGTGAGTTCGCCGTTGGCGAGGCTTTTCTGAAGCGGGACGACCTGGTAAACGCCGCCATAATCGAGCTTGATGGCGTAGATTTCCGACATGCCGGCGAAGAGGCCGATCAGGTTCGTTGCTCCTCCGGCGCCCGACAAGCCGCCACTCGCCAGGTCGCCGGCCATCGAAATCGCCAGCGAATTGGTGGTCAGGGCAAAGACGTTGAGGCCGTTGCCGCGCACTGTGACCGCACCGGTTTGATGGTCGCTGCGGGTCTTCACCAGGATGAGATCGCCGGAACCGCTGACGCCGCTGTACGGCGGGCTGGCGGTGCGGGCGACGAGATGGCCTTGCGCGTCAGTGCCGACGAAGCCGTTGTCAAGCAGCCACCATTTGTCCTGCATGGCGCCAGTGAGGTCGGGGGCGGTGCCGCGGCGCAGAAACAGGACTTCGTCACCGACTTCGACGCCGGCCTCGTCTTGCAGCGTGATCGCCAGTTGCACCGGCACGCGGGTTGCCTGCTCGCCGAGTTCGAGACGGAAGGCCGCGAGGGTCTGCAGGATTTCCGCTTCGGGTGCGGCCATTCCCGTTTCGGCGAGTAGATTGGCGACGCCGATGCGTCGTATCGAGACCACCGCATCGTCCCGCAATGCCCCCGCGCCGATCATCACCGTTTCGCCAGTCGCCGCCTGCACGACCCCGCCCTGCTCGGCGGCGATGGTGATGCCGGCCGGGGTGGCGGTGCTCGGGTCGTCGTCGGTCAGTGCGGCGGCTTGCACGCGCAGGCGGATGTCGCTCTGGCCGATGACCTGTTCGCTGACGCCCCCGTAGGGATCGACGACGCTGGCCAGGTGGACGATCGAAATGTTGACCTCGCCAGCCTGCAGGGCAGTGATCAGGCCGTCTTCGCTGAGCGTGGCGATACTGGCGTCGGAGACGAGGTAGCGGGTGCCGCTGTACACCGGCGGGGTCGCCGGGATGAGGATTTCGAAGCTCTCTCCGCTGTCCGGGTCGACGTAGTTCTCCAGGGTTTCCGGTGTGCCGGCGAAGATGGTCTGGCTAGGTGTGTGGATGTCGATCGACTGATCGCCGTTCGGGTCGAGCAGGCGAACTTTCAACTGCCGTGTGTCGCCCGGCATGAGGGTGAGCGTGCCGGGATAGACGTCGGGCTCGATGGGCGGGCTTTCTTCGCCGGCATCAGCACTTTGGCTCTGGCTTTCGCTTGCGTCGTCGCCGCTGTCGGGGTCGAAGGGCAGCGGCGCGGCGCGCACATTGAGCGCCGCGGCGGTCTGGATCAGGCGCCCATCGCTGTCCACGCGCTGCAGCATGAGCAGCGTCGGGCCGACGCCGGTGGCGTGGACCAGGTCGTGGGCATCGTCGACCAGCACGGGGCTGGGCAGGCTGCCGCCCAGGCCGGCGAGGTCGGCGGCGCTGAGGGTGAGATAGGTGGGGTCGGTGATGGCAACGGACTGTTCGTCCGCGAAATCGGCGCTCGCCTGGAGGCGGGCGAACTGGCCACTGACCAGCGCCGGCAATGGCGCGAGATGGATTTGCAGCAATCTTGCGCCGCTGACGTCGATGGTCAGCTCGATGGGTGCGCCGGCGGCAAAGCCGTCGTCGGCCTGCAGGGTCAGCGTCGCTGCGCCGCTGTAGCCGGCTTCCGGGGTGAAGCTGACTTCCTCGCCGTTGGCTTCGAGTCTGGCGCTGCCATGGGTGCTGGCGAGAATGCGCCAGAAGAGTGTGTCGCCTTCGAGGTCTTCGGCGATATTGCTCAGGGCGCTGCGCGTGGCCAGGCCGGTGTGCGTCCTGAGTGCCGCGGAAGCGGCTGCGCTCGCCGCCGGCGCCTGCTTGGCCCTGAAGCCGGTATTGGCGTAGAGGATCTGGCGATCGGTGCTGCCGATCTGGCCGTCGCCGTCGATATCGGCCAGTGGGTCTTCGCTTGTGGCGGCTTGTTCCCAGGCCTGGCTGTCCGTAGCGTCGACCTGGCCGTCGCGGTTGAGGTCACCGGCGACGCTGATGCGCAGTTGTGCGGCGCCGCTGCCGGTGAGGCGAATGAGCTTGGTGCCGGCTTCGCTGACGCGCAAGAGGCGGGTGACTTTTCCGTCCACGGTGGTACTGGCGATGATCTGGGCGCCGCCGACTTCGAACTGGCCGTCGGCGGGAAGCCGCGTTTCCAGCGCCAGGATCACGGCGCCCGCGGCGCCCGGGCTGTGGATCGTCGAGGCGATTTCACTTTCGCGCACACTGAAGGCGAGCTGGGCCGCCTGATCGGCATCGAGCTCGCCGCTCCAGGTGCTGGCCTTGCCGCTGGCCCAGTTCACTACCGCACCAAGATTCGCGGTGATGGGGTCGGTTAGCACCTGCCCGGCAGCATCGTAGGCAATCGCCGTGCCGAAATCGCTATCCTCGAGATGGCGGACGAGGATCAAGCGACCGCCGCTGTCGTAGCGGTAGGCAATGGCGGTTTGGCCACCCCTGCCGTCAGGAGCGGTGATGCGCACGATGCGGCCGGCCTTGTCGCGCTGGAAGTCCACCCGTTGCGTGAAGCCCTCGGCGCCACTCGCGCTGAAGTCATCGCTGACCGCCACGATGCCGGCGTCCGAAAGCAGCCAGGATTGGCCGTCAGTGAAGCTGATGCTGTGGATCGTCCCTTGTGCGTCGAGGGTGTAGCGCGTGCCGTCCGGCGCCGTCAGGGTATAGGCGCCGGGCACCCATGGCAGGCCGCTATCACGCTCGTAGAGTCGCTCGCCCTGGCGCTGGAGATTGTCGGCGCCGCTGCGCTCGCCGTCGGCGTGCGCCTGCAGCGTCCAGCCCCGGTCGCTGCTGAAGGACGGCTGCCAGACTTGCGCTGCGCCGGCTTCGCTACCCAGGCGCTCGCTTTGTGCGCCGAGGATGAAGGATAGCTGCGTCAGGCCGGCGTCGGCGTCGGCGAGATCGGTCGGGACCGTCAGCCAGACGCGCGCGCCCAGCGACCACGGTGCAATGGCCCCATTGGCCAGCGCTGTTGTCTGGTCGCTGCGGAGCTGGCTGGCGAGCAGCGCCAGCGTCCAGTTGCCGAAGTCGCTGCGCTGGTCTGCCGGCGTGTCGCCGTTCGCTTCGCGCCAGTGGCGAACGAGTGCCAGGGTGTGGCCGGCCAGGGTCAGCGTGGCGTCGGCCTGGCTATGACTGGCGAAAGTCTTGGCGGTGCTGTCGATGATCAGGGTGGCGGCGATTTCGCTGCTGCGGCCAGCGAGGTCCCAGGCACTCAGGCGCAGCTGATAGAGGCCGTTGTCGAAGCGTCGCGGATCGAGCGTCGCCAGCGCCAGGGTCTGTGCGACGCTGCTCGCGGGCGTTTCGGCCTCGGCCAGCGTTTGCCAGCGATTGCTGCCGACCGCGGCGAGTTGCAGCCGCCAGCCCATGAGCTGTGTTTCGGCGAACTGTGCGGTCAGGGCGGTGCTTGCCGGCACTTCGTGCGGCTGGGCATTGGCGCTGGCGCCGGTGAGTGCGCCGCTCCACGCGAGTTGCGGCGCGGCGGTATCGGCCGGGTCTTTGACGCGCAGGGTCTGCGTGTGGGTGGCGCTGAAGCCGTCGCGGTCGGTGGCCACGACGCGCATTTCGATCAGTCCGGGCTGGCTGGCGCTGAGCCTGATGCGTCCGGCACTATCCAGGGCAACGTCGTGCCAGATTTCGGGGCCGCTTTCGGGACCGCTTTCGGAGCCCATTAGCGGGCCGATTGCCGCGCCGCGTACGGCTACCGCGAGTTCTGCGATGCCGCTCCAGGCGTCGGCGCGCACGCTTGCCAGGATTGTCTGCCCGGGCAGTGCGGGCGTGCTCGGCGTTGTCGAGACCAGGATCGTGGGCGCGTTGGCAGCCGCTTCGGCGACGACGCGCAGCGTGAATACCGTTGACGCCGTCCCGTTGCGCGCCTGGCCGTCCTTGACCGTGGCGCTGACCGTGAAGTCACCGATCTGTCCGGCGCCGGGTGTCCAGACGAGGTGCCGGCTGTCGGCGTCGTAGCGCGCACCTTCCGGAAGGCCGCTGAAACTGATCGCCAGCGCTGCAGTCTGGGTGCTGCCGTCGGCGTCGCCGAGCGCGATACCCTTGCTCGCGCCGCCGCCGCCACTGAATACGACGGGGAGGCTCAACGTATCGCCGATCACCACGGCGTGATTGCTGGCGCTGATCTGCGGTCGCCGATTGACGTCGAAAACGCGTATCTGGACGCTCTGCGTGGTTGTCGAGTTGTCGGCCCCGCGGCCGTCGTTGGCGCGGAAGGTCAGGGTGTGCGAGCGGCTGTCGCCGCTACTGTTGTCGACGACATCCTCCGGCGTCCATTCGAAGCGGCCATTGCCGGCGTTGAACGAGACGCCGGCCGGCGTTTCCTGGTCATACACCAGGCTCAGTTGCACGGCGTCGCGATCGGGGTCGGCGGCGACGACGGTGAAAGCCAGCGTCTCGCCTTCGTTGATCAGTTGCAGTGGCATTGGCGGGATGCGTGGTGCCTGGTTGGCGTTGGCGACGATGATCTCAAAGTCGCGGCTGAACGTGGCCATGCCGTCGCTGGCGGTGACGCTGAAGCGCCAATGTCCGGCCTGCATCGCGGTGGGTTCGGGGTCGCTAGCGTCTTGTGCAGCGAAGAGATCGGGCGTCCAGTCGAAGGCTGCGCGATTGCCGTCGGCGCTGAAGCGCATGCCGCGCGGCAGGCCGGCGACGCGCCAGTGCAGCGCATCGGCGTCGCTGTCCTGCGCGAAAACTTCGAGAGCCAGTGGCTGCCCTTCACGAGCGTCGATTCGCAGCGCGGTGGATTCGCCGGCTGCGCTGCTGTCGTCAACGAGCGGCTGCCCGTTGGCCAGGACGGCGAGCAACTCGGGCGCCGCGTTTTCCGAGCGCACGATGATGCGCAGGGTATGCCGGCTGACGTTGGGCAGCGGGTGTTCCGGGTAGCTGAAGCTGCCGTCCTGCGGCGGCAGGCCGCTGTCGGTGAGGATCAACTCGACATCGCGGCTGCCCAGGTCGTCGGCAGTCGGCGTCCAGCGCAGCGTTGCCTGCCCGTACTGGCTGGCCGGAATCAGCTCGGCGCCGAGGGGCAGGCCCGTGCTCGTCCAGCTCAGCGGGTCCTGATCGAGATCGCTGGCGATGATGGCCACCGCCAGCGGCTGGCCGACCAGCGCGACCACCTGGCGCGGCGCGGCGATCAGCGGTGCTTCGCTGACGCTGCGCACGCTGAGGACGAAGGAGCGCGCTGCGCTGAGCCGCTGCGTGGCGGCGCCATCACCGTCGTCGCTGGCGGTGATGGTGAGCGTGTAGTCGCCGCGGTCGCCGGCGCCAGGGGCGAAGCGGATGGCGCCGCGCAGTGGCGCACTGGATGGGTCAGCTTCCGGGCCAGTGGCGGCCGGGGGCAACTGCGTATAGGTCGCGAAGCGCGGCAAGCCGCTGATCTCGATGGCGATTGGATTGCCGTCGACGTCGCCGACGCTGAAGGGGATCTCGAGCACGCCGCCAGCGTCGACGAAGGCATTGCCGAGGTCACCGATCTGCGGCGCGCGGTTGGCGTTGCTGACGACGATCGGCAGCGTCATCTGGCTGAGCGCCGGAGTTCCGGTGCCGTCGCCGTCGTCGGTCGCCGTGACGACGACGCTGTAGCTGCCGGCCTGCGTGTAAGCCGGTGTCCACAGGATTTCCATAGTTTCGGCATCGAAGCTGGCACCGGCCGGCAGGCCGCTGAGCTGGTAGCTGAGCGTCGGTGCACTGCTTTCCGGGCCGCTCGCTTCGCCGCCGGGGTGCCTGCGGATGCGCGGCTCGAAGGCCGGGTTGTCGGGGTCGAAGGCGAAAACGCTGATGCGTAGCGGCTGGCCTTCGAGGACTCGCCAGGTTTCCGGTGCGGCGAAGAGGGGTGCGCCGTTGGCGTTGGCGACGTCCAGGACGAGCTCGCGGCCGAGCACGCTGTGCTTCGTTTCTCCGGCGAGAGTCGTCCAGGTGGCGACGATACTGAGCGGGACGCGATAAATACCCTGCTGGTCGAAACCCGGGGTCCACGCGAACCAGCCGCTCTGGGCGTCGAGCGTCGCACCGCCCGGCAGCCAACGCGCGCCGTACTCGAGGCTGAGTGTCGTGCCGTCGGCCTGGGCGCGGCCGGCGATCATCCCGGGTACGCTGGCGGCCAGTTGCAGCGCCCAGGCCTCGCCCTCGCGCAGCGATTGCGTGGCAACGGCGGCCAGCACGGGTGGCGCGTAGGCCTGTTCGACGGTGATCGTGAACGCGCTGCTGGACGTCCGCTTGCCGTCGCTGGCGATGACCGTGACGGCCTCCCAGACACCGGCCTGATCGTAGTCTGGCGTCCAGCGGAGGACAGCACTGGCGGCGTCGAATACGGCGCCGTAGGGCAGATTGCGTATCGCCAGGGTCAGGCGGTCGCCCTCGGCGTCGGTGGCGAGCAAGGGCAGCGACAGCGTTTCACCTTCGCCGATGCTGAGGTCGTAAGTGCCCTCGATCACCGGTGCACGGTTGCCGCCAATGACCGGCAGCGAGAACTCGCGCAGCGCGACGCCGCCGCGGCTGTCCTCGACGCGCACCACGATTTTGCTGCTGGCGTCGGCGCTGGCGGCTGGCGTCCAGGCCAGGGTGGCGGTCGCCTGCGCAGCTTGCTCGGAGGAGGTGGTCTCGGCCGCTGTTGTCAGCGTGACGCCGGGCGGCGCTTCGACGAGCTGCCACCAGAAGCGCGTGCCGTCGGTGTCGCTCGCTTCAAGCCTTACGCTCCATTCCTCGCCGACCCTTGCCGGCGGTAATTGCTCGCTGTCGAGCCAGTCGGCGACCGCCAGGACTGGCGGTAGATTGTCCTGCGGGAAAGCGTAGACGCCGTGCCCAAGATTCGTTTTGAGCAGCTCGACCAGGCCGGCGCGCGGCGCAAGTTCGCTACCTGGCGTGACGCGCACGGTCTGGCCGGCGATCGTCGCGCCGACGGCGAGGCGGCCGCCAAGCGTCTGCAGCGCGGCGCTGAGGTCGATGGTCCACAGCGCGGAGCGTTGCAAGCTTGCAGCGGCCTCGGCTGGCGCGGCTTGAGCATCGCCGGCAGCTTGGGCGCCGACGATGGCGTCGGCGAAATAGTGGCCGGCGTCGAGCAGCAGAAGCAGCGGCCCTCTGATGTCGTCACTGCCGATATTGGTGACGCTGACCTCGTAGCTGATTTCACCGCTGGCGCGGTTGGCGCGGGTATTGCTGAAATTCAGCTGCAGCCGGCTGCTCATGTCGGCGAGAGCAGTGAAGCGGCTCGCATAGGCGTTTTGCAGCGGTGTCTCGGCGGCGCTCTGCAGACTGGCTGCAATGTCGATCTGGTACTCGCCGGCGCTGAGGCCGCTGATTTCCAGCCAGGCGCTGCGGCTCTGCGCATCCCAGCGGACGGCTTGTGGCTGCCGCAGCACACCTGCTGCAGCGGACTCCGCGCCCAGCGCACTCAAGGGAGTGAGCGTGTAGTTGGCCGGGTTGAGGACGCTGCGGGCGTCTGCTGCAACGGCGCCGTCAGCCGTCGTCCCCAGCCACATCGCCTGGTCGAAGACGACGCCGATGTGCGTGAGCGGCAGCGGCACCAGCGCGCCGTCGGGAACCGTGATGGCCTGAACGAGTGGTGCCCGATGCCGCGAGATTTCGTCGATGCCGGTCGTTTGCGCGACCAGGAGGCGGCCGTCAGCGGTGGCGACGACGCTCTCGCCACGGCTGCCGCCGCTGGCGACCTGTAGCGCTCGCCGGCTGTCGAGTTCGATCATCCACAGCGGTGACTGCTGCGGCGTACTCGTGGTGCCGGCGCCAACTGCGCGCTGGCGGAGGTTGCTGGAGGCGAACAGCAGCCCGTCGAGGGCGCTGCCGACGGCGCCGAAGGCGATGCGGTCGACCACGCCGGCGAGACGGTATTCGAGCTCGGCCCGGCCAGCCGAGCGGCCGTCGAGCGGGAAGCTGACGATCTCGCTGCTGGCTTGCAGTTGCGCGCCAGCGATTTCGCCGCCGCTCCATTTGACGCCCCACAGGCGGCCGTCGGCAGAGAAAGCCAGGTCACCGACGCGCTGACTGCTGAAGTGCTGCCAGGCGCGGGCGCGATCGCTGGCGTTGGGGTCGAAGATCTCGATGCCATTGCCCGAAGAAATGTAGATCTTGCCGCTGCTCGGGTCGATGGCCAGGGCGTGCGTCAGCGGATAACCGCCCGGGCCACGCTGACGTTCGATGATCTGGCCGCTGGCGGCGTCGAGCTGCAAGAGTTCGGCGCCGGTCGTCAGCCAAAGCTGGCCGAAGCGATCGATGGCCATGTCGAGGATCGGCGCATCGAGGGTGAGCAGTGGCGTTAGGTCGGAGGCGGTAGTGTTTACGGCATCCGTGGTGGTGGGGCCACCATTTCTGGCCAAGTGGAACATCTGGTTGCGCTCGGCGCCGGCGCTGGCCAGGAAGCTGTGATCCGGCAGCTCGACCAGCGCTTGCGCGCCAATGTCGGCGTCGCTGGCGGCGTAACCGGCGGCAAAGCCGCGCAGGCTGAAGGGCGCGAGTACGGAACGCAGATCGCTGCTCTGGCTGCTCGCGACATGCCCGGGCAGTAGCCGTGCCGCTTCGGCAAAAAGGGCGTTGCTGGGGTAGCTGCGGTCGATCGCCGCCAGCGGCAGTTCGGCAGTTTGCGCCAGCGACTCGTTGACGCCGATGGCGTCGAGAATCTCCTGTCGCGCGCCGTCGTCGGGCAGCACGGCCCTGGCCACCGACGCCGCCTCGCGATTGCCGGCGCGGTCGGTGGCGACAGCGAGGAATTCATAGCGCTTGCCGGCGCTGCCGGTGAAAATCGCCTGGCCGATCGTCGGCTCGACCTGGCGTTGCCAAATGCGGAACTCGCCGCCATCTTCGGCCACATAGACGGTCACCGACTTGACGCCACTGGCAGCGCCGGCACTGGCTGTGCCGCCACTATCATCACCATTGTCACCACTGCCCGCAGCAAGCACCGTGTCATCGGCCTGCCAGCGCACATCGAAGAGCGGTGCGTCTTGCGCGCTGTCGCCGAGTGCGGTCACCGCCAGCGTCGTGCGCGGTGCGTCGGCGTCGAGCTTGACAAGGTTGCGCTCGCTGTCGATTGGCGGTGCCTGGTCGATGAACAGGCGCGCGATGCTCACAATATCGACGCCGGAAGCTGCGCTGTCGCTGGCGCTGACCGTGTAGCTCAGCGAAGCGCGCTGTGGTGCGCTGCTGTCGCTCGGCTCGCCCGCCGCTGCGGCGAGCAGGCCACGGCTGGCGTCGTGCAGGACTTCGCCGCTCTGCGGGTCGATGGCCTGCAGCAGCCAGGTGGCGGTACGCGTGGCGACGTCGATGCCGGCGCTGACGCGCAGCACAAAGCCTTTGCTGCCGCTGAAATCGAAGTCGCCCTGGAAGCTCGCCTTGCCGGCCGGCAGATGCACATTGATGTCGCCGAGCTTGAGATCACCGAGCCGGAAAGAGCGCGCGTCGAGGCTGGCGTCGAGCTGCGTCAGCAGGCGCATTTGCCCCGCCGGCGCGCCGCCCGGCGTGCTGAAATCAAGGGCGTAAGGCAGCGGCGTCGCGCCGGGGACATAGCTGTTACCGTCGCTGCCAAGCGCCGCTTGCGGGCCACGCACGCTGAGCAGGGCAGCACTGGCTGCAGACTCGCTGGCGGCCTGCTGCAGGTAGCGCGTCAGGTCGAGCGCCTGCCCGGGGACCGGCTTGAAGTCGGCGTCGAGCACGCCGATGTGACGCAGATATTCCAGCTCGCCAAGGCCGCCGGCAAAGACGTTGAAGTTGATGAAGTGCGTTGCCTGCGACGCCTGTCGGTCGTAGTCGGCACGCTCGGCCGTTACCGGCACCGGGATTTCGACGAAGCCGGCGAGCGATTGCCGGTATTCGTCGTAGTCGACCGGGGCGGCCGTGGCCTCGGGATCGCCGGCGAAAGCGGCGGTGTCGCCATACCAATTCTGGACCGTCGCAAAAAAGCCGAGCAGGTCGCCCTGGGTGCGATAGGCGTCGCCGCCGTGGGCGAGCAGGATGCCGCTGGCCAGCGTGCTGTTCAGGCTGACAACCTTGGGGTGGCTGCGGATCGGTGGCGCTTCGTCGAGCGGGCGCAGCAAGCCGGCCGCTTCGAGGGCGCCAAGCCAGCCGGCGATCCACTGCGTGGGGTCGGCGGCGAGCGCCGCGAGACTGGCGGGGGCGGCCGCGTCGGCGAGGATTGCGGCGCGCAGCCTGGTGGCGTGCACGACCTGCTCGGCGACGAATTCGTCGCGCGTCAGCGGCGTTGCGGCGCCGCTGATGTCGAAGCGGAAGGGCATGGCCAGCTGTTCGATTTTGAGCAGGTGTTCGTCGGGGTTCCTGGCAAGGAACTTCTGCGCCAGTCCTTCGGCAATGCGCTCGAGGTCCTGCACGCCGCCGTCGAGCAGTCCCTGCTCTTTCCACTCCGGGCGCAGCGCATAGAGTTTGTCGCGCAGGCCGTCGAAGTCGTAGGCCAGCCATTCGGCGAGGCCGGGATAGGTCTGCACGTTGAAGCTCATGCCGACGTAGCCGCCGGCTGCCACATCGAGGGCGTAGCCGGGCAGCAGGTTGATGCCGTCGGTATTGAGCGCACCATCGAGGCTGGCCCAGGGAATGTCCGGGCGGCTTGTGCCGCTGGTCGGCGTCGGGCCGTAAGTCTGGGTGTTGCCGGCCGCGTCCAGGCTGACGCCGTCGGGGCGGCCGCCGACATTGCTGCCGACTACCAGGTAGGGTAGGGCGATGCCGTTGAGCACTTCGTCGCTGTAACCCATTTCCGGGACGCCGAGGTCGAAGCGCACGTACGGTGTGTCGACGTTGCTCAGGCTCTGCAGCGAGACGCTGTACAGGCCGTTTTCACCAGGAGTCAGGGTGCGCGGGCCGCCGATGCCGATGGTCACGTCGGCCTCGATGGCGCGCTCGACCAGGAAGCGCTGCGCTTCGGTAACGCGCTGGCCATCGGGATTGATGACGCTCAGATCGTAGAGCCCGAGCGGCACGCCGTGCAGGTCGAAGACCGCCCGGATGTGCGTCGCGTCGAGTACCTGCCAGCGTTCGGGTTCGACTTCATGGACTCCCGGTCGCGTCAGCTTGACGAGGGCGCCGGGCTTGAAGTGGGCACCTTCGATGTCGACGCTGACCCAGCGGTGCGCGCTGTTGCCGCTGTCGTCGCTGTTGTCCTGCTCGCCGCCACCGCCCTGGTCGGGGCTGATGTGCGTGATCGACAGCGGCAACAGGTCGGCGCGCAGGGTCACCGGCGTGTTGGCGGCGCCCTGCCGTGAGCGCAGCAGCAGGTAATAGTCGCCGGCCTGCGTGCTCGGCAGCCAGACTTCCTGATCGGCTGCCAGTGGCCGCTCGTAGGCGGCATCGAAAGCGTAGCCGCTGGGCACCTCGCCGTAGCGCAGATAGAGTTCGTTGCTGCCATCGTCGGCATCGGCACCCGTATCGGCAATGAGGCTGACGCGCAGCGTTTCGCCGGCGGCGACGGCGACTTTGTAGAGACGCGCCTGGCCTGGCGAGAGGGTGGTTTGCAGCGGCGTGCCGATCTGCATTGCGGGGACGCTGACCTGCAGCGTGCCACCCGAAGCGCTACGGTTGTTGGCTTCGCCGGGCGGCAGGCTGAGGCCCGTCGCCGCGCTATAGCTGATGCTGCCTTCGAAGACTTCGTTGTACAGGTCGGGGCGGACGATGAGCCGCCAGTTGCCGTCCTTGAGTGGCGGCAGCGAGGCGCTCAGCGTGCCGTCGTAGCTGGCGTTGGCGGCCAGGCCGCTGGCACCGCTGTCGTGATCGAGCTTGCCGAGCAACTGATCGCCGAGGTCCCATTCGTTGTCGGCCGAGAGGTAAATGGCATCGGTCCAGCGTCCCCAGGCGGGATTGCTCGACTGGTTGCTGATGCTGAAATCGATACGGATCGGCTCGCCGACGCCAGCGCTGCCCGGCATGACAAGGTTGGTGACGACCAGATCGGCCGGCGGCGGGACCTCGATCAGCAGCGGCTGCACGGCGGCCAGCGCGTTGTTCTGCTCGCCGCCGAACTCGCGCAGCCTGCCGAATTCGCCGCCGCCCCAGGCGTTTGCCGGGTCGCTGATGACGAAGACGTACCACGGGCCTTCCATTTGCTGCGGCGCAGTGAGCACCCGCGTGGCGTCGTAGCTGGCAGCAGCGGCGAGGCCGCCGGAATGCTCGAGGTAGCCGAGATAGCGGTCCTGCCTGATGTCCAGGTAGCGGTCGCGGGACAGGTAAACCAGGTCGTACCAGCGGCCCTGGTCGCCTGGCGTGTCGCCGCCGGCATTGACGACGCGGTAGCTGACGCTGAAATCCTGGCCGGCGACGACCCGCTCCGGGGCGAGCACTTCAACGAGCTGCAGGTCGGGCGGCGTGGCCAGGCTGATCGACAGCGGCGTCGCTGCCAGGTTGTTGCCTTCGGCAGCGAATTCGAGAACCGTTCCGGCGGCGTCGCCAAAGCGAGCCAGCGGCGGCAAGTCTGCACGGATGCTGCTGGTTCCGCTGGAGTAAGGGTCGGCAAAGATCGCGGTGTCGGTGCTGACCAGGATGTGGAAATCGCCGCTGATCGATGCCGGCAGCGCGGTGGTGATTGACGCGGTATAGGACTCGCCAGGGCGCAGGGTTTTCGGCTGGCCCTTGTCGTTCAGTTGCACGGCGTAGGTCTGCAGCGCGTGGTCAGCGTAATCGAGCGAGGCGTCGCGTGACAGGTAGATGCCGTCGACCCAGCTGCTGCGGCGCGTTTCGCGGTTGCCGCGATTGCTTACCGTCCAGCTGATCGTCAGGGGCTGCCCGGAGAAGGCTTCGCTTTGACCTTCGGCCAGCGCCAGGGCGATGTTGTCGATCTGCAGATCCGGCTCGCGATAACTGATGGTGAGCGTGCCGCGGCCGAGGTTGTTGTCGTTGCGCGGGCCTTCGAAGACGCTGCCCGGCGCCTGGTTTGCACCGCCATACCAGGCGCTGCTGCCGGCGAGGCTGCCTCCGGACGACAACTCCAGGCGCGCCCGGCGCCGGCTCGGGTCGCCGCTGTCGCTTTCGGCGTCGGTAATCACGTAGACGTAGTACTCGCCGTCGGCACCGACCGGCAAACGCAGCCTTGCCGTGGCGGTATAGCTGGCGTTGCTGGCGAGACCGCCGACGTTGGCGTGTACGACGCTGCCCAGCGGGATCGCCCTTGCGGCGATGAACGAGGGGTCGCGGCTGAGGTAGAGGCTGTCCACCCAGCTGCGCGTTCCCGACCACACCGGGCCACCGAAGTTGGTGACGGTCCAGGTCAGCGTCGTTTCTTCGCCCGAGAAGTGCGGCGCATTGTTGGCATCGTCGGCATCGCCCCCATCGCCCCCATCGTCAGGCTGCGCGCTTACCGCGGTGACCCGCAGGTCGGCGGCTTCGGCCTCGAGTTGCGAAGCAGTGGCGCGGGCGTTGTTGCCGTCGTCCGACTCGGCGACGCGCTTGCCGCTATCGCTGCGCAGGATCAGGAAGCGCCCCTTGATCCACGGCGCGAGTTGCAGCGTCTGGCTGACGCTGTAGCCTTCGCCGAAGCCCAGGCTGCGCGTCTGGGCATAGTCGGCGAGGTGCCAGACTTCGCTTGCCGTCTGCCAGTCGGCGCTGTCGGCCAGGTAGACCGAATCGGTCCAGCTGCCGTCGAAGGCGTCGCCGCGGTTCTCGACGCGGTAGCTGAAGCTGTAGCTCGCGCCGATGGCCACCGTCGCCGGCGCCACGAGTTCGCTGACCTGCAGGTCCGGCGGTGTCGTTCCGAGCACGCTGATTGCTCGCGCCTGGTAGTTGTTGTTGTCGATCTGGCTCGGGTCGTCGGCGTTGATGTTCGTCGCCAGCGTGTCTTCGAGAATCACGTCGTAGGTGTCGCTCCAGACGCTCAGGAAGTATTCGCCCGAGGGCAGCGCGTCGGGCAAGCTGACGCGGACGCTGGCGAGGTAGCTGTCGCCGACGCCGAGATGCCCGACGTGGCTGAAGGAGCCGAGCAGGAGGTCGCCCTTGTGGGCACCCGGGCGGAGTTTGTCGCGCGCCAGCCAGACCGTATCGGTCCAGCGATCGAGCGCCGCCGAGTCGCCGCGCGTCATCGCGCTGCCATGGTTGCTGACCTGATAGCGGACTTCGATACTGGCGCCGTGCACCGCCTGGTCCGGGGCGACGACGGCGCTGCTGACCAGGTCGGCAAAAGGCACGGCCGTGACCGTGAAGTGGGCGGCATAGGCGTTGTTGGCGTCGTTCGGATACTCGTCGAGCTTGAAGCTGCCGTCGGCGACGACGATCAGAAAGGCGTCGCCGCGCAGGCGGATCGGGATGTCGAGCAGCGCCGTTTCGCTGGCGTAGCTTTCGCCGGGCGCCAGCGCGCCAGCGTTGGCCATTTCACCGAGCAGCCGATCGTCGCCGCTGAGCGTGCCGTCGAGCGACAGGTAAATTTTGTCGGTCCAGCGGCCGTTGGCCAGCGCCGCGCCGAAGTTGCCGATCGTGAAGCGGATGGCGGTTGCCGTGCCGGCGGTGATCTGCTCGGGGACGATGACGCTGGTGACACGCAGGTCGGGTCGCGCGTTGACCCCGATAGCCGTCGTTGCGGCGGCGAGCAGGCTGTTGTTGTTGCGCGCTTCGCCGTGTTCGTAGATTTGCTCGCCGCTGGCGTTACTTTCGCCGAGCCTGGCGTTGGTGATGAGCTTGAGCCGGTAGAGGCCTTCGACTTTCGTCGGCAGGCGCAGTTGCTCGGTGCGCGTATAGCGCGTTCCGGCGGCCAGGCTGCGCTGGTGGCTGAAGCTGCCGAGGGCGATGGGCTGGCCGCTGCCGCTGGCCGGCAGCAGCCAGACACTGTCCACCCAGCTGCCATTGGCGTCGGCGTCGCCCTGGTTGACGACGCTCCACGAGACGTCGATCAGCGCGCCTTCCTGTGCGCTGGCCGGGGCGACGAGGCTCTCGACCTGCAGGTCGGGTGAGCGCGAGAGTTCGACCGGCAGCGGCAGCGAGTGGCCGCTGTTGTTGTCGGTGAAGACGAACTCGAAGGGGCCGCCGGTGCGCACGTTGAGGTAGTGCGTGCCGCTGATACCCTCCGGCAGGACGACTTCGAGACTGCGAGCGTAGCGGGCGCCAACCGCGAGCTGGCCGATGTGGCGGGCCGGGCCAAACTGCGCGACGAGGCCACTGCCGTCGGCGTTGCGGCTGAGCCAGACCTGGTCCGACCACTCGCTGCTGTCGGTGCTGCCGATGCCGTCATTGAACACCTCCCAGCTCACTGTCAGCGGCCGCCCGCTGGCGGCGAGGCCGGCGCTGGTCACCGCAGCGATCTGCAGGTCGGCGTAGGCGACGGGCATTACGTCGAGCGGGTGTTCGAGGTACGCAATATTGTTCGCTTCGGCGTGATTCTCGAAGACTTCATTGCCCGCATCACTGACGACGAAGAGCCGGAAACGGCCGCTGCTGCGCGCCGCGAGCGGGATGTCTTCGCTGCGGCTGTACGACTCGCCTGCCGCCAGCGCGCCGTCGTGGCGGTAGTCGCCGATGAGCAGGTCGTCGGCATTGCCGAGGATGTCGTCACGCGAGAGCAGCACGCGATCGCTCCAGCTGCTGAAACGGCCGGCACCCGTGCCCTGGTTGCTGACCGTCCACGCCACTGTGAGCCTTGCCGGGTCGGCGATCAGCGTTTGCGGCGCACTGACTGCGCTCACCGCCAGATCGGCGTAGGGCGAGAGCTCGATCTGCAGCGACGCGGTCGAGCGATTGTTGCTGCGCTGGCCGTCGCCGATGGCATTGCCGGCGTCGCTGACGACGATCAGGTCGTAGGCGCCGGAGAAGTCCAGCGGCACGACGATGTCGGCCACCGCGTCGTAGCTGGTGCCGCTCGCCAGCGGGCCCTGGCGGACGATCTCGGCGAGTCGCTGCGCTGGCGCCGAGCCATCCGTAGGCGCCAGGAAGACCTGGTCGCTCCAGCTGCCGAGGGCGACACCGCCGGCGTTGCGCACCTGCCATTCGACGTGCAGTACGGCGCCCGAGGAGAGCAGCGGCGCTGGGTCGGAAACGTGCACCGACAGATCGACACGGGCGACCCGCAGGGTGTCGCTGGCGCGTGCCAGATTGTTGTTTTCGGCGCCGCGCTCGTAGACGCTGTCGTCGCTGTCGGTCTTGACCAGCCAGCGCCATTCGCCGTCGGGCAGCGATGTCGGCAGGGTGAAGCTGGCGCTGCGCGTGACCCTGTCGCCGGCGGCCAGCACGGCGCTGTTGAAGACACTGGCCACTTCCCGCGGCATGCCGGCGCTGTCTTCGAGGAAAATCCGGTCGCGCCAGGCGCCGCTGCTCGGTGCCGCCCCGCTGTTGCTCAGGGTGTAGCTGACGCTGGCCAGATCTCCCGGTCGCAGGGCGTTGGGGCCGAGTACGTCGCTGACCGTCAGGTCGGGCGTCGGTGTCAGGCGGATGGCCAGGGCGGCGGCGCTCGCGGCGCTGTTGTTGCTACTGCGGCCGCCTTCGTTGACGCGACGATTGGCGTTGGTTTCGACGAGCACGAAGTAATCACCGTCGAGATCGCGCGGCAGGATCAGCGTCGCCTGGCCGCGATAGTCCTCTCCCGGCCCAAGTGCACCGCTGTGCACCAGTGAGCCGGCGACGACCAGGTCATCGTTGCTCACGCTCGTGTCGGTGGAGAGCACGAGGCGATCGTTCCAATCTGCGCGGTCGGTGGTCGCGTTGCCGAGGTTGCGCACCTGCCAGCTGATCGACACTTCTTCGCCACTACGCGCCATGCTCGGCGTGTCGACGCTGACGACAGTCAGATCGACCATCGGCGTGATCAGCTCGAAAGGCAGGGCGCTGCTGAAGTTGTCCGCAGCCGGGTCGGGCTCGGCTTCCCTGGCGCTGTCGGTACGGATGCCCAGGGTGTAAGCACCGGCGCTGCGCAGCGGCACCCTGACCGAGGCACTTTGCGTGTAGCTCTCGCCGACGCGCAGGCCACCCTCGCGTCGGACATTGCCGATCACCAGGTCGTCGCCATTGCCGATGAGCGCGTCCGTACTGAGAATGATCTGGTCGTTCCAGCCGCCGTCGGCGTCCACCGTGCCGCGGTTGGCGACGCTCCAGCTGACTTCGGCGAGTTCTCCGCCGACGCTGCCCGGTGGCGCATTGGCGGCTTCGACGCGCAGGTCGGGATAGTCCCTGCTGGCCGAGTAGAACGTGACGCCGGCGCTGTTGTTGTCTTCGGCGTCGCCTTGCGGGTTGTGCTCGAAGACGGCGCCGACCCCGGTCTGACTCTGATCGGTGGTGAGCGTGATTGCGAAGCGGCCGCTGCCCTGGTGCCCCTGCGGCAGGGTGAAGTTGAAGTGGCGCTGGCGTGGCTCTCCGGGCTGCAGTGGGCCAGCGGGCTGTCCATCGACCATGCTCAGCGGATCGAAGGCCAGATGCGTATCGAGGATGACGACATCGGTGTCGATGTTGCGCACGCGGATGCGTTCGTTGAAGACGGCGTCGGTGGCGCTGCCACCCTCGTTCCTGATTTCCCAGGCCAGCGTCAGCGTCGCACCGGCCTCGATGTCGCCCACATCGGCCGGCTCGACACGCAGGTTTCCGGGCAGCAGGTCCGGGCCCGTGACGCGCAGCAGTTCGGCGCTGTTGTTGGTCTCGGCGTTGCGAGCGGGATTGGCTTCGGCGAGCTGCCCGCCGGCATCGGCGATGACGCGCAGCAAAAAGCGCCCGGCCGCGGCGGCGCCGCTGGGCCAGGTGAACTGCGTGCTCCGCGAACGGCTGGCGCCGGCAGCGAGCGGGCCATCGCTGGCCAGGTCGACGGTGGCGAGCAAGGACAGGGTCTCCGCATTGCGCAGTTCCAGGCGTTCGCTCCACGGCCCCGCGGCGGCCTTATTGCCCGCGTTGCTCGTCAACCAGTGCGCAGTGACCGTTTCGCCCGGTTGCAGCGCGCCTTCCGGGTCTAGCGTCAGCGCGCCGACGACCAGGTCGACGTAGGGCGCGAGGTGCACCTGCAATGGCGCGGAGACGCGATTGTTGCTGCGGCTGCGCTCGGCGAGCTGCGCATTGGCGTCGCTGACGACGATCAGCTCGTAGTCGCCGAGGAAGTCGATCGGAATCAGCAGATCGGCGCTGCCGAGGTAGCTCGCGCCGGCGTCGAGAGGGCCGCTGTGCAAACGCTCGGTGACGAGGACTGAAACGCCGTCGTGGGTCAGAGTGATACGGTCTGTCCACGGCCCGAGCGCCGCTGCGCCGTGGTTCTCCACCGCCCACTCGAGGTGTAGGGTTGAGCCGGACTGTAGCGGGCCAGGATAGTCAAGGTGCGTGATGGCGAGGTCGCTACGCACGATACGGACCGTTGCCATCGACGCGCTGCGGTTGTTGGTCGCATCCAGCTCTTCGACGCTGTCGTCGCTATCGACAATGACCAACCAGCGGAATTCACCTTCGGCCGTCGAAGGCGGCAGGGTGAAGCTCGCGGTTCGCGACACCATGGCATCCGCCGCCAGCGACCCTGAATTGAACACGCTTGCCAGCTCGCGTAGCCCGGCGGCACCCTGGTCGAGGTAGATGCGATCACGCCAGGGAGTGTTGACAGGGTGGTCAGTGTCGGTAGTGCCGACGGGCGCGTTTCCTACATTTTGGGTGCGGTAGCTGATGCTGGTATTTTCGCCCGGGCGCAGAATCGTCGGCCCTACGACTTCGCTGACCGCCAGATCGGCGACTGGCTTTTGCGTGATGCTTAGCGGCGTGACGCTGGCAGCACGGTTGTTGCCGGTGCGTCCATTCTCGGCGACCCTGCGGTTGGCGTCGCTGTCGACGAGCACGAAGTAGGCGCCACTGAGGACGCCCGGCAGCGTCACGGTGACTGCGCCGAGATAGCTTTCGCCTGGCGCCAGCGTGCCGGCATGTGGAACGTTGGCCACGATGATGTCACTAGGGTCGAGGCTGGTGTCGGACGAGAGCAGCACGCGATCGTGCCACAGCGCCTGGTCGCTGATCGCGTTGCCATCGTTGCGCACGCTCCAGCGGATGTCGGCGCTTCCGCCGCTGAGTGCAAGGGGGGATGTCGTGATCTCGACTACGCTCAGGTCGGCGAACGGGCTTTGCAGTGCGAAGGCCGTGCTGTGGCTGTTATCGGCGCGCGTATCGGGTTCGATCGCTTCCTGGTCGGCGTCGGTGCGCAGCGCGAGGAACACCGGCCCCTGGGCGATGAACGGCAGGGTGAGCGTGGCGCTGCCTGTATAGCTCTCGCCGTGACGCAGGCCACCGCTGTGCCGGAAGCTGCCGACAAGGATGTCGTCGCCATTGCCGATGACCGTGTCGCGGCTGATGATGAGCTGGTCGTTCCAGTCGCCGTCAGCGTCGGCGCTGCCGCGGTTGGCGACTTGCCAGTCGATGCTGATCTGCTCGCCGGAGATGCCTGTCGCTGGCGCGGCAAAGGATTCGACCTGCAGGTCGGCGTAGGCCGTGCTCGCCGCGAGCAGTTGCACTCTGGCGCTATTGTTGCTCTCGGCGTCGGCCGGGAGGGCAGCAGCGGCACTGCTTTCGAAAAGTACGCCGAGACCGCTACGGTCCTGGTCGACGCTGACGCGAATTTCGAGAGTGCCGACCGCGCGCAAGCCGTCGGGAAGGCGAAAACTGAAGCTTCGCTCGCGGTACTCGCCGGGAGCGATAGCACCATTCGGCTCGCCCGCCGTGGTGGCGAGTGGGTCGTAGGTGACGCTGCTATCGAGCAGTTGCTGGGCGCTGTCGAGGTTGGTGACCACGATACGCTCGGGGAACGCACGGGCGGTCGAGCTATCGCCCCTGTTCCAGTCTTCCCAGTGAATGTTCACCCTGCCGCCGGCCTGGATGTCGGTGTCGTCGCTGCGCAGCACGCGCAGGTTTCTGATCTCCAGATCGGCGCCGACGAGGTGGATCAGTTCGGCTGACTGGGTGCGCTGAGCAGCGTCGGCGTTGCCGCTGGCCGTGGCCACTACGGTCACTGCGCGTAGCAGGAAGCGTCCGGCAGCGCTGCTGCCGCTCGGCCAGAGCAGGCTCGCGCTGCGGCTGCGGCTGGCGTCGACCGCCAGCGGCTCTTCGCTCGCCAGATCGTCGAGGACGACGCTGATGACGAGTTCGCGGGTTGTCTGGTTGAGTAACTCCAGGCGCTCGCTCCAGCCGGGCGCGGCCGCCTGATTGCCGCGGTTGACGGTATCCCAAGTAATCCAAACCTCGGCGCCGGGCTCGAAAGCACTGTCGGCTGCAAAGGCGAGATTTTCGATGTGCAGTTCGCTGGCCGGCGCCCGGACGACGTCGATCTCGATGGAGCGGGCGTTGTTGCGCTCATTGACCCCGCCGACGCTGCTTTCGTGGATGACATTGTCGGCGTCGGCGATGACCGTTATCCGCAGGCGGCCGGCAGCGCTGTCGTCGGCAGGCAGAGTGAGGGTGTGGCGACGGCTGCGCGAGTCGCCGGCGGCAAGCGCTCCATTGGCAGACTCGCTTGCGTCGTAGGGGACGTAGACGTCGGCAACGATGCGGCCGCTGTCGAGATTGCGTACGACGATGCGCTCGTGCCAGTTGCCCACGGTCGCCTCGCTGCCACGGTTCTCAAGCAGCCACTCGAGGTCTATCGTCTGGCCGGTGCGCAGCTCATCGCTAGGGGCCACGATGCTGCTGACAGTGAGGTCAGCTGCCGGTTTGGCCCGGAACTCGTCACGAGTCTGTGTGCTTGCCTGCGGCACCAGGCCGAGCTTGAAGGAAATGGGTGCCGCAGGGTTGGCGGCTGTGCTGCCGCCATCGATCACCAGCGTATAACTGCCGGTAAGCAGGAGTTCCGGCGTCTCCTGATCGACGCCGCGCAGGCTGTGCCGGTAGACGATCTGTCCCGTGGCGCTGTCGACATGGTCGAAGGCGACACTCGCCACGCCCATGGCGCTGCGCTGGAAAACTGTCCGCCCAAGCGGGTCGAGAAGTTTCCACTGCGCCACGGCGCGAGCCGCTCCCGAACTCGACGTGCTGCTGGCGTCCAGCACGTTGAGGAAGTAGCGCTCGCCGGCGCGCGCCTCGAAACGGAAAGTCTGCGTGCCATCCGCCGGCGCAATGCTGATCGCCGTTGGCGTCTCGCGAGCCAGCAGCGGGCTGCCATCGAGCGTGAGCACGCGGAAGCTGCAGCTTTCCGGCGTGCTGATGAAGTTGCGGAGCAGCAGCGTGTAATCGCCGGCGGCGAGCGGGCCGGAATGGTAGCGGGCGTAGTTGACCCTGCTTGCATAGGTATCCGTAGCGGGGTCCAGCATGCGCCGCGCGAAGAGCTGCAGGCCGGCAGGATCGAGGAGTTGCCACCATAGATTGGCACCGCTGCTCAGGCTGTCGAAGGCGAGGACGCTGGGCTGCTCGAGGTGCAGCGCGTAAGGTGTGCTGCCGTTGCCGTCGACGGTCAGGCCAACAGTGCTGCCGAGGACGAGAGGCGGTACCTTACTGGCAGTAGCCGGCGGGGTGCGCAGCGTGAAGGCGTAGGGTCGATCGTGGGCGGTGTCGGCAGCGCCGTCGATCAACAGCAGGTATTCGCCGGCCGCCATCGCCAGCGGGGAGCCGTGGCTTCTGGCGTCACCATCGGCTTGCTGTACGCCATCGGCCGAGAGCAGGCGCCAACGCAGAGCACTGGCGGAGCCCGCGTCGCCGTCGAAGACGAAGGCGCGCCTTTCGGGGATGCTGAAGCGATAGCTGTCGACGACGCGGCCAGCGGACAGCTTGCCACTGCTCGGGGTGTCCGCGAGCAGGCGTGCTGCGTCGCCAAGGGCGTCGGTTTCACTGAGCGCGAAGCGTAGCTGTCTGGCCGCCAGCTCGCTGGAGGCATCCCGCAGTTCGAGGATGTAGCTTCCTGCTGCGGGGAGCTTGATCGCGCGTGGTGCAGTGTTGACGGTATTAAAGGTGTTGGCTGTGTCCGAGCTGTCGGCGGCATACACTTGCCAGCCGGCGGCGCTGCGGACCTCGGCATGGGCGGCGAAGTTCGCACTCAGCGGGCTCAGCCATAGTGTCGCGGCGTCGCTGGTCGTGAAGCGAAAGGCGAGCTTGCCGCCAGCGTCGAGCGTCGCAGTTACGATGCTGTTCAATGTCAAGGCTGGCGCGGGTCCTCCAGCGTTCGAGACAGTGAAGGCGAAGTGGCGGTTTGTCGCGCCATCGCCAGTGTTGGTGTCGCTGCCATCATCGCGGAGCAGGAAATAAGTGCCGTTGCGGGCGAGGGGGCCGGCACTACCGGTGCCTTGTCCACGCGCCAGCTCCTGCCCGAATTCGTCGAGCAGCCACCAGCGCTCGCTGTCGCCGGAATGTTGTTCCAGCGTCAACCGGTCGCCAGCGGCGGCAATGAAGTTGAAGACCGCGACCTGGCCGGTCAGGCGCTCGCCGCTGATCGAAGCACCCATGCTCAAGGGCTGTGCCTGCGCCAGGTCGAGTAGTTTGAAAGCGAAATCGTCGCCATGCCGGAGATCTGTATCCGCGGTAAAAGCAAGGTGATAGCTTCCTGCCGGCAATTCGATGAGCGCTAGTGGATCGTCGAGACTTGCCGCGCTGGCCAGCCTCCCCTGGTCGATCAGTTGTCCTTCGCGAGAAATCCGCCAGGTGAAAGCGGCACTGTCGCTTTCGCTACGGGCCAGGTCGAGCAGCACGCGCGTCGCCGTCGGTACGCTGAAGCGATAGACCGCGCTGGCGGTGGCGGCGAAAGCTTCACCGCCGACCTGTTCGCCAAGCGCGATTAGCTGTGTCGTTTTCAGCGCGAAGCGGTACTCCGCCTCTCCGCCAGCCGCCGACTGCTGCTCGCTGTCCCAGACGAGGAAGTAGTGTCCCGGCGGCGGTGCTGTGACAGTCGTCCTTGGTTCGTCGAGAGAGCCCGCCGCGACCTGGGCGCCGTCGCTACGGAGCAGGCGCCACCACCCGTACAGTCCGCCGAGCTTGCCGGGCTGGTAGTCGAGGGGCGTCCCTGCGGAAAGATCGACGGCGTAGATGGCCGCTTCGCCGGCCTGCAGGCGACCGTAGACAGCTGTGTTGAGCGACAGGGTGGGTACCGTGGCGAGGTCGAACAGGCGCATGGCGTAGGCCGTATCGCCGCTTGGCGCAGCGATCGTCTGCACCTCGATACGGTACTCGCCGGCCTCAAGATCGAGCGGCTCCTCGGGGCGTGCTGCCGTGTAGGCGTCGATCGTTCGCAGCCATGTGCTTCCCTCGTAGAAGAGAATTCGCAGCGGCGAGTCGACTTTTGCCACATCGAGGTAAAGCAGCTTTCTCTCGGTCAAGCGAAGGCGATAGCTGTGTTGCGCTTCGCCGGTGTCACTTGCAGGCAGTTGGCCTTCGATACGGCTGTTGAGCACGATCGGTGGCTGTGGCCGTTCGATGGAAATGCTCGGGTCGCCAGCGAAATCCCGGCGTCTCACGAAGTACCAGCTGCTGTCCTGCGATGGCACAAAGCGCAGCACCGCGCCGTCGGCAAGCAAGTGCGCCTGCAAAAAATCCGCTCCGTGAATCGACCATTCGCTTCCGTTCGCGGCCTGGAGGAGATACTCGGCACCGGCCGCGAGATCGACTCGATACATGCTGGCGCCGGAGTCGGAGTCGCCGAAGCTGATCAGCTCGCCGATACCGTGCCCGGCAACTACCTGGATGGCGTTCGTGCCGCTGTCGACCCGAACAGCGATGCTTCCGCCCGGACCATAGTCGAGCGACACCTCCAGCGTGTAGTCGCCGGCGGCGAGTGTCAGCACATCGGTGCTGGCCTCGTCGCTATTCCAATAGCCATGGTCACCAGTAAGCAAGCCGGCCGCGTCGCGCAGTACCCAGTGCGCTTCCCATGCGCCATCGCTGCCGCCGGTGTGACCCTTGATTAGCGCGAGGGCGTTCTGGTCGAGGGTGAAACGAAAAGCCTTGCTGGTCGCGCTGCTGTCGTCCAGCGTGTCGCTATGTTCCAGGCCCAGCACGAGAGGCACGCTGGCGAGCGGCATTTGCTCATCGCCAGCGTCCCGCCTTGCCACGATGGTGTAGTTCACGGTGCCGGCAAGATAGTCGCCGCCAAAGAGGACGAGGGTGTAAACACCGGACTCTTCGACCGTCTCCTGCAAAGCGCTGCCGTCGCCGAGCCAGTGCTTGGCAAGGCGGCGACCGAGCGGGTCGAACAGGGCAATGCTGACGTCGTTGTAGCCATAGCGGTCGAAGCGCCTGGCGCTATTTATTTCGACTGTCAGCAGCTCGCCGGCTCGTGCCTGCAGGTAATAGATCTGCGTCTGCTGTTCGCCGGGAGCCAGGGTGCCGGCGACTTCCTCTTCGGGCTCCAGGAGCGGGTAGTCGGCACCCGCGGTGTTCAGCAGGCGGAAGCTGAAGTCATACGACGCATCGCGATTGCCTGGCCACGAACTGGTGTAGAGCCTGAGTACGTAGTCACCCGGTACGAGTTCGAGCAGGTCGTGGTCCCTGCTGCCCAGATGGCTGTCGGCCAATTGCTGATCATCTGCGTTGCGCAGGTGGTAGTCGACATCCCATATTTCCGACAAGGCCTCGACGACAATGCGGCTGCGCTCAGTCACCGAAAAAGTGTAGGTGAGCGAATAGAGGTTCGACGCGTCCAGGCTGACCGTGCGCACTTCGTCCAGTTGCAGGGTCTGCGGGGCCGACGCGGCGAGGGTGATGGGCGTGTTCAGCGCACCGCTGGCCGCGCGCTCTGGTTGTCGCTTCAGTTCGAGGGTGTAGGTGCCAATGTCGCCTGACAGCTCGATCGAGGTGTTGGCGCCGCTTCCGTGTGCGAGCAGGTCGAACCAGCTATCGAAAAGCAGCCAGCTGAGTTCTTCGGCCGGCTCCTCGGCTGACTCCGTGTCGATTTCGAGGCGAAGGTATTGTCCCTCCAGGGTCGAGTCGAATCGGAACACCTTGACCTGTTCGCCGCTTGCGAAGCTGGCCGGCGTTTTGCCGATCGACAATTGCGGCACCTGATTCAGGTCGACCAGGTGCACGCTGAAGGCGGCGCCGCTCTCTGCCGACAGGTCCAACTCGTAGTTGCCGGCGGACAGATACATGGTGTAGGGCGAGTCGGCTTCCCGCTCGTCGTCACCCGGCTGAGCCGGGCCAAGAGGGAGCCAGTCGCCGGAATCGGGAGCGTCGCGCGCGTCGCGGATTCGCCATTGCACGCCCGCGTCCGAACCCTGGTCGTGGATCTGGAGATAGGTGCCTGTGGGTACATGCAGCTTGTAGCTACGCATCCCTTCGTCATCGGTGAGGCGCCCGGAGAATCGATCGCCAGGAATCAGGGGCATCGGCGACAAGGCGAGGCTGAAGTCAATGCCGTCCCCGGCGTCGGCTTCGTCCTTACTCTGAGCGGCGCTGGAAAGGATGACCATGAAGCGTCCGGCTTCGAGTTTGCCAAGGTCAACGAGGTGATGCATCGCGGCGCCGCCGTCGTCGAAGTCCGGATCGTCGCCGCCATGCACTTGCCGACCGGCGGCGTCGTAGATTGCCCAGCGGACGGGCGACGCGCTGGCGGTGGCGATCTGCAGCTGATGATCACCAGCCCTATGGACATCGTAGTGGTAGAGGACGGCGTTGCGAGCATTCGTCAGCCGGCCGTTCGTTCCCGTCGCGGAGAGTGCTTCCGTGTGTTCGGAGGCGAGCAGTTGCAGGCGGTAGGTGGCCTGGTCGGCTGTCGCTTCGATGATCAGCACGTAGTCACCAGCGCCGAGCAGTTCCTTGTAGCTGGCGTCGTCGTCGGGCCACCAGACAGTCGGGCCGGAATCTGCGCCGGCGGCTAGCAGACGCCAGCGGATGTCGCGCGAGCCGGCATCGTGTACCCAGGCGTGCGTCGGCAGGGTGGCAGCGAAAGGCAGGCTGACCCGGTAGCGGACGCGGTCGCCCGAGTGCGTCAGGACGCCATCCAGGGTTTCATCCGGCTGCGTGTGCGAGAGGCTCGCCTGGTGGATCCTTAGCTCATAGTCGAGCGAGATCTCGAAAAGCGGGTCGATTTCCAGGACCAGAAAGCTTTCCCCGTCGGTGGTGCTGTCCAGCTCGATCTGCTTGCCGATCGGGAGCGCGGAGTCGTCAAGCAGAATGCCGTTAGCGTCGTAGACGGTGAGCCTGCCTGCTGCGCTGTCACTGCTGCGGGCCGTAACCGAAAATGGCCGGCCATCGTTCACCGGCGGTACGCGAAAAATTTGCGCGCCGCTGCCGGCGTCCAGGGTTCTGCGTATTTCCTCGTCCGGCGCCAGCGTTTCGGCCGCGCCGACGTCGAGCAGGCGGAAAGCGTAGGGGCCGAGATCTTCGATCTGGTCGGCTTCCACGGCGAAGGTGTAGGTGCCTGCATCGAGGGCAAGAAAGGCATTGCCGTCGCAGACGCCGGAGGCGAGAAGCGAGCCGTCGGCGGCGCGCAAGGTCCAGCGGTTTCCGGAAGCGGTGAGTCCGTCGAAGAGCAGGCGTGTCGACCAGTCGAGCGAGAGTTGCCATTGATCGGCAAAGTCGGGAAGCCGGGTGTTTCCAGCGGCCTCGCTGCCAACGGTCAGTGTCGCGACCTCGGAGCTGACTAGTGTCGCCGCATAGCGCAGCATCAGCGGCGCGTCGTTGGCGCCCCTGCCGACGACGATCAAGAGGTATGTGCCGCTGCGCGGGAGCGTCGTTGCGATCGCTGAGTCGCTGCTGCCGGCGGCAGTGTTGAAGATGCTCCGCAGGTCGTCGGTGGCCAATAACCGCAGCGATGCCGCGCCGTCGCTCAGTCTGAGGACATCGAGGCTCAGGCGGTCGCCGGCTGTGCCGTCGATGCGGAAGAGTCGCAGGCGGCTGGCGGCGTCGAAGAGCAGCGTCTGCGTGCTATCGAGAGGCAGGGTTTCGGCCTGGCCGGCATCGAGCAGGCGGAAGCGGAAGTTGTCGGTGCTGGCAAAGCCAGGAACGATGCGCAGGCGATAGAGGCCGGCAGCGTCCAGCCGGATCGGCTGGACGGTGGCATGGCCACCAAAACTATGGTTGTTGTGGATGAGGCCGACCGGTCCACGCAGCTCCCAGCTCAGATTGTCGCTATCACTCAGGGCATCCAGAACGAGTATTGTCGGTGCGTCGATCGAAAACACGTATTCGCGAACCAGACCGGGCTGATCGATAACTCCGGAGACTTCGCTGCCAAGCACGATTTCCTGGCTGCGGACCAGCAGGCGGCGCAGGACGAACTCATAGAATTCATAGGTATCGCTCGGGTTGTCCGTGCTGTTGTCGATTTCCTGGCCGTCGACGACGAAGGTGTAGCTGCCGGCCGGCAGTTTGAAGAGTTCATTACTCTCCGACATGCGGCCGCTGACCCGTGCTCTGCCGAGGCTGTCGAGTATGCGCCAGTCGCCGTCGCGCGTCGGCGTGATGGTCGGCGTGAAGATGAAGTCACTGTCCTCGTCGACGCGCAGCGAGAATGCCTGTGCCTCGCTTGCCGGGCTAAGGGTCAGTGGGACGAAGCTTTCGAACGGAAGGAGAGGCAGGTCGGCCGTGTCGAGCAAGCGAAAGCTGAAGCTGCCGGTGGCCAGGGTGGGGCTGGATACGTCGAATTTGTAGTTGCCGGCGGGCAGCGACAGCACGCTGGAGCGCGTAGTGGCGAAGCTGTTCAGCGGCGCGTTGCCAGCAGCGCCGTTGAGCGGCGCTTCCACGCCGCGCGGCCCACTCAATCGCCACACGAAATCGCTAGCGTCGGCGCCGCTAGTTTGGCCCGTGTCAATCAGCAGTGAGCTCGGTGCCGTGAGCGTGAAGCCGTAGCTGACGCCTTCTCCCGCGCGTTCGATGCTGCCGAAGCTGCGTTCGTTGAGCGTCAGCGGTGCCGCACGGGAAGTCGTCAGGGCAAAGGCGAAGGCAATGGGGCGTGGCGAGGAGTCCGGCACCTCGTAGCCGAAGTCGGGAAACACCGCCAGCAGATATTCGCCGCTACTCGGCAGCTCGGTTTCCGTGACGCTCGCGCGGAGAGTGGCCAGCGGGCGGCTATAGGGATCCCACAATTGCCAGGAGACTCTCTGATTGGCGTCGCCAGTGAGCTGGAGTTGGGAGACGATGCTGTGCTGGCCGGCCTCTGCGGTAAAGCGGTACAGACGCGTTTCACCCGCGGGGATCGTTTCGTTGATGCTCGTGCCCGAGGGGAGGTCGATGGCGGCGTCGGCATTCAGCACGCGGAAGCGGTATTCCGCGACCTGCGGGCTGAAAGTGTCCAGGGTCAGCAGGTAGTTGCCAGGCGCCAGGCGAAGAATCTGCCCCTGATCGTCGCGGAAGGAAGTCCATCCCCGTACCGTGCCGAGCGGACCGGCAAGCATCCAGCGGGAGGATGGCGCGCTCGGGGGACCACTCAAGGGACCGCTCAGGGCATCAAAGACGAGGGTGCTCGCCTGGTCGAGGGTGAAACGATATTCGGCGACACTGCCGACTTCGGCCGAGCCGACGCTGATCGGGCGGTTGAAGACCAGCGCCGCGCTGACTTTGCTCTGTCGGGAAAGCGTGAAGCCGACATTTGACGCGCCTTTGGCGCCGTAGTAGCCATCGTTGAGCAGCGTGTAGCGGCCAGTCGTGGCGATGTTGATGCTGGTCGTGATGCTCGCGCCCGAGGCCGCCGCGACCTGGCGTCCGAAGGGGTCGAGCAGACGCCAGACGCCGCCAGCCGAATCCACGGCGTTCAGGATCAGGGTGCTGCCGGCCGTCGCGGAAACGCGGTAGCCGATTGTCGAGGCGGCTGCCACGCGCATGGTCACCACTCGCTGGCCGAGCGCCAATTCCTCGAAGCTGCCACTGTCGAGCAGACGGAAGGCGTAGGCGCCGTCGCCAATGACACTGCCTGTTGCGGCGCTGCCTTTGACGGTCAGGGCGTAGTCTCCTGCCGGCAGATTCAGGAGTGGGTTGGCGTCGGCGTCGTCGCTGCGGTAAAGGGGGCGGTTCTCGACTTCGCTGCCGCGTGGCCCTTGCAAGGACCAGATGGCGCTGCTGAAGCCACCCTGTGTGTCGAACACCAGTTGACGGTCGTCGGAGAGCGTGAAGCGATAGGTCCGGGTGGCTTCGGCCGTGGGCAGCAGGCCGGCAAGCATCGTGCCGAGAGGCGCGGGCTCACCGGTGGGCAGTTCGACCAGCTCCAGCTGACCGATGCGCTTGAGCTGGAAGCCATAGTCGCGGGGCGTCGTCGCATCGAGGCGCCCTTCGAGGAGCAAGGTGTAAGCGCCGTCGCTGCTCAGCAGCCGGGCGTCGGAACTGTTGCCGGCAGCCGGTAGGGCGGTGGGTGCGCCGACGTCGTGGCCGAAACGGTCGACCAGCCGCCAGATGACTTCTTCGCCACTGCTGTCACTGTCGCCGCTACTGCCACTCATGTTCTCGAGGGCGATCTGGTCGCCGGCCTCGGCAAGGAAGCGATAGGCGTGGGTGCTGTTGCCGGGGGGCAGGGCGATGCTGCTGCTGTCATCGAAGGCCAAGGCGGGCGCGGCCGCGAGATCGAGCAGGCGGAAGGAAAACTCGCCGCTGGCGGCGGCTGTGCCGTGCACCGTCAGCTGGTGCTCACCGGGCGGCAGGGTGAGGATACCGAGGTGGCTGGCGGACGTGCTGGCGCCGCTATCGTCGCTATCGTCGAAACGCCGATCGCTGACCTCTTTGCCGCGCGGTCCGGCCAGTGACCAGACGATATCGGCGCGCAGACTCTGCGCTTCGAACGCTACTTGCGTTGCCTCGGCCAGATCGAAAGTGAAGATCGTCGACTGGCCAGCGCTGGCGATGGCTTCGGAAATGGTCTCGCCGAGGGTCAGCGTCCGCGTCACATCGGGGACTGCGTGCAGCGAGAATTCGTAGGCGAGCGCCACGTCGGCGGCGTTGTTGTCCGCGCCATCGAGCAGCAGCCAGTACTCGCCGCTCGATGGCAGCGTAAATGGTCGGGTCATGGTGACGGGATTCGCCGCGGCGCTGAAATTTCCGGCCGCGACTCGCACTCCCCAGGGGTCGACCAGCCGCCAGGCGAGTGAGCCGCCGGCGACCGAGCGCGGCTCAAGGAAGAGCTTGTCGCCGGCATTGAGCGCTATCTTGTAGATCTGCGACGCGGTGGCCTGCTCGAGCTGGCCGCTCGTTACGGCGTTCGCGACGAGCTCCGGCGCCGCGTCGGCGGCGAGCAGGCGGAAAGGGAAACTACCCGTGCCTGGGCCGTCGAGGTCGACCGACAGGGTATGGCTTCCGGGCGGCAACAGCAGTCGCTCGCCGCCGTCGAAGAGCGCGCTTTGCCCCGCCACCCGGCGCGTGACCTGCTGACCGGCCGGCCCGCTCAGCGACCAGGCGAAGCCGGCGTTGTTCAGGCGGTCGAAAATGACCGGTGTCGTATCGTCCAGAGCAAACTTGAAGTGAGCGACCTTGCCGGGCTGGTCGATGTGGGCGATCTGCGTTTCGCCGATGCGCAGTGGCGAGACGCTGTCGACCACCGCTTGCAGGGTGAAGTCGTAGGTCAGCGCTGCCTGATTGGCGATAGCGCCTTCGAGCAGGAGCAGGTATTCGCCGCTGTGTTGTACGGTGAAGCGCGCGCTATCGTGCCGGGCATCGAAGCTGACGCCCTCCTGGCGGCCAAAGGGGTCGAGCAGGCGTCCGAAAAGCGCAGCGGCGGCGGGCGTCGTGGCCTTGAAAGTGTAGCTGTCCCCGGCGCTGGCACGGAAGCGGTAGGCGGCGCTCTGGTTGCCGAACTCGAGCACGCCGCTGACTGGCGTGTCTGGGTCGATCACGCTTGCCGAAGCGGCGTCGATTACGCGCAGCGAGTAGGCGCCCAGCGCGTCCTGCGCGCCATCGACCCGCAGCTGGTAGTGGCCGGGCGTCAGATCGTAGGCTGGCGGACTGCTGTATGGGGAATCGGTGGCGCTGAAAGACCTCTGCCCTAGCAGGCCGCCGGGACCGTCCAGGCGCCAGCTCAGGTCGCTGCAATTGCTCAGGCTGTCAAGGACGACACGGCTGGCTTCATCGACGGTGAACCGGTAGTAATCCTGCTCGCCGGGAACGTCGATGCTGCCGGCAAGAGTCATGACTCCTGCGGCGGGATCGCCGTCGAGAAGAATGCGCGGTTCGAGGGCCTCGAAATGGAGCTTTGCCGTCGCAACTTCGCGTCGCCTGCGTGTGGCTGCGAGCTTTATTGGCGCTGGCTGCGCTGGCTGCGCTGCTCGCGGGGTTGGGCGCGCTGGCTGCGAGGGCGGCTGCTCACCGGGCAGCAGGCCGCGATCGGGAGCGTCGGGAGCGTCGGGAGCGTCGGGAGAAGGGTTCCTGCCTGTGGACTTGCGCATGTTTGTTCCCCCTCGCATTGCAAAACTCAATGCCAACGGACAAAAAACCTACGTTTCTCAGCGACCGGTGACGGTCGCCGGTGGTCACCAGCGGCTGCAGCTTGCGCAGCTCCTGCAGCTCCTGCAGCGCGTGTCGGCTGCTCGGACTTGAGCTTTTCTGCTATGATGCTGAGCCCAATTGTCAGCAAGATGTTGCGACTTGTCAACAGTTTCTTGCGAGATTTTCCTCGTCTTGTTTTTTTTACAGGTTGTTAATGACTGGATCTGCCGCCAATCCTGGCTCCAAGCCGAACCCGACGACAGCAGAGCGGGCCCTCGATCCGCGACCGTTTGCCGACATCGACGCCGACGCGCTCGCAGCGCGCTTGAAAGCGATCATCGGCGACGAGTCGGTGTCGTCGTTTGCGCGCCGCTGCGGCATGGCCGAGTCGGTGCTGAGAACTTATCTCAGAGATGGCCGCATGCCACCGCTGGACAGGGCTCTGGCCATTGCCGCCGTGGCTGGCGTCAGCGTCGACTGGCTGGCGACCGGGCGCGGCGCGCGTGGCATCGCGCAAGACAGGGCCGCCTATACGGTGAACTCGGGCAGTGCTGCCGCGGCAGAGGCTCCGGTGCTTGACGCAGCCGTGCTCGAAGGCGTTGTCAAGGCCGTCCTGCAAGGGCAGGGCGGGCGCGCCTCGCCGGAACATCTTGCCGCCATGATCGTCGATCTTTATCAACGCGCGCTCGATCGCGGCACGCGCTGAGCAGGCCGGCCGCTTATCCCGCTGCTCTGCCGGTTCTCGATACGGCGCCAGTCGCAAGGCTTGGCGTTGGCAGCGCCTGCTCGGCTCCGGCGCGTGTCCGGCCGCCTGCTTCCTTGCTTGCCGGCGCCCTCGGTGCGCCTGGTGGTCGCCAGGAAATCGTCACTCCGGCAAGGGCAGAAGTGAGACTTTTGAATCGTTTTGTGGTGGGTGGGTCGTATAGGATGGGAAAAAAAACCTGCTTCGACGCAGCGGCGGCTACCACAGGCAGTCAGCCAGGCGCTTGCGCTGAAAGGCATGGCTGCCTAGCCTTGCCGATGAAGACGAAGGAGGCGCGGCGAATTCTCGCTACAACCGGGGCCCGGAATTGCGCGAGCGATCTGCCTGGCCAGGCTCGAAACCAAGGAGGTAGAGCACTGAATTCTTTAGGAGAAGCATCATGGCTTTGAAGTCACGCGCCATGTTCGACGGTCGCATGTCAGGGGTTCACGGCTTGACGAATTTTTCGCTCAAGCAGTTGATCGCCTGGGATGGTCGTCTAAATATTGGCCAGCCGCAAATCGACGCCCAGCACGAGGCCATCTTCGCCCTGGCGGTGAAAAGCTCGGATGTCTGGCGCAAGCACGGCGATGTCGAGCAGTTGAAGCGGATGACGGCCGAGCTTCATCAGTCGCTCGAGGAGCATTTCCTCTACGAGGAAGGGGTGCTGGCGGGATTGGACTACGAAGACCTCGCCGAGCACCGCGTCGAGCATCAGGTGATGCTCGACGAGATGCAGCTCATCCGCGCTCGGGTGGAGCAGATGGACCCGGAAAACGACAACGTCGAACCGGGATTTCTGCTCATGAATTACATCCTCAGCGCGACCGTTGGCCACATCTTTCACAGCGATATGGACTATGGGGTCCTGGCCCGTGCGGCGGGGGGACGAGCGGCGGCGAGGACAGTTCGGGCGCTTTCCGTGCTTTCTTGAGGCGGCGGGACCAGCGGCAGCCGCTTCGCGCCAGAAATTGGGCCGGGCTCTAGCCGGAGCAGGGCAATGCCTGCTACTTTGCGCTTGCGCTTCCAGTCGCTGGCGACCGCTTCTGTCCGAGGCCTGACGCTTTGCGATCCACCGCTGACAAACTGCGCATCCATCGATGAACTACACTTTCGCCTCGGCGACCATCCTGCTGATCCTGATCACGGATCCGGTCGGCAATATTCCGATTTTCGCCAATGCCCTGCGCTCGGTGCCGCCCGAGCGCCGCGCGTGGGTGATTTTGCGCGAGGTGCTGATTGCCTTTGTCCTGTTGCTGACTTTCATGTTCGTCGGCGACAGCTTCTTGCGGCTGATGAACCTCAGCGAGCTGTCACTGCAAATCGGTGGCGGCGTGATCCTCTTTCTGATCGCGCTGCGCATGATTTTCCCGCAACCGGGCGTTAGCGACGGGCCCGAAATGCTGGGTGAGCCGCTGATCGTGCCGCTGGCCGTTCCGTCCATCGCCGGGCCATCGGCTTTGGCCACCGTGCTGCTGCTGGTTTCGCAGGCGCCGGAGCGGCGCCTGGAATGGATCGGCGCCTTGGTGATCACGATGGCCGTTTCCGCCGTCGTGCTGGTGCTCGCCGAACGCATCCAGCGCATCGCCGGCGAGCGCTTCGTGGTGGCCCTGGAACGTTTGATGGGGCTGGTTCTGGTTGCGGTGTCGATCGAAATGATGTTGCGGGGAATCAAGACTTTCGTGTTGCAGCTCGCCAGCGCCTGAGTTTGGCGGTGGCGTGTCGTTCCCGCTCAATGCTCAACAAGAAACAGAAGCGGCTGATAGAAAAGCGAGAAATATGGAGTGGCGTGAGACGAGACGTTTTCCGCTCTGTGTCCTTGTCCATCTCGTCCTCCTCTCGAAAACATCGAGCTTGAAGGAGAGCGAGCGACCGTTGCAGATGGGCGGGCTGGCTTCCGGCTCCCCTGTTACAAGCAGCCCGCACGTCATTGCGAGGAGGCGCAGCCGACGTGGCATTCCAGTTCCATCGTCTCACTATTTCCCGTCGCATTGACATCGTGACAATGCGAAAAGCCAAACCTCTGGATTGCCGCGTCGGCTTCGCCTCCTCGCAATGACGGCGGGTGGGAGATGCTTGCCGAAAGTCTCATCAAGAACGCAACACCACACTAGGTCGGGAGCGATTCGACAATGCCGTCCCTGGCCCGCGTGAGCCTGTAGTGCAATTTCAAGGCGCGCGAGAAGTAGTACAGAGTCGGGTTGCTGAGCACGCGCTCGTACTCGAGTTCGCTGATTTCGACCTTGGTGTCCCCAACCCGATAGAAATGCCGGTTGCCATCCTCGATGATTTCAGCCCGGTAGTTGCTGTCGTCGTCCGGCGGCTCGGGCCAGGGTGGCGCCACGCCCGCCGCGCGAGCGATGTGATTGGCACGTCGCAGGTCTGCAGTTTCCCAGGTGCCGATGCGCTTCCTCTGCAGGCACCGGATCAAACGGTGTTCCGTTTCAAAATCTGGCAGCTCTTCCCTATTTGTTAATGCGAAAGAAGCTCGTTGGAAGACGCAGGAACCCCTGATCGCCTGGGGTCATGCAAAAGGGTTGTCGTGAATCAAGCGGCTGCGGCGATGAAGCCGAAGCGAGTCAGAGCCTTGATCCAGCGAGAAGCGTTGCGCTGTACGGAAAGCTGCTCATAGTTGGTGGCGGAATCCCGGTAGTGTTCGCCACGCTTGAGCATGAAGGAAGATGGTGCGCAACATTTTGTGAGCCAGCGCGACGATGGCCCGTTTGTAACCACGGCGAACGATCAGCGACTGGAACTTGGACTGGAACGCTGATTTGGTCCGACTGGCGGCGTGAGCGAACTCACAGAGAAGTCGGCGGACGTAGAGATTGCCCTTGCGCACGCGCCCGACTTTCGTTTTCCGGCGGATTCGTTGTTGCCCGGGCAAACGCCGACCCAGGAAGCGAGGCGATCCGGGGAGCCAAAGGCACTCATGTCGCTGCCTATTTCGACCAGCAGCATGGCGGCGCCGATCGCGTCGACGCCCGGTAGCGTTTGCAGCAGCGCCAGCGCATTCATCTCACTTGCCAGCTCGCCAAGCAGTCGAGCGTCGAAGCGGGCAATGGCCGCTTCAAGCCCCTCGATATGCTGCAACAGTTCGTCGAGAACGAACACATGACTCGCGGTCAATTCGCCCTGCAGGGCATCGTGCAACTCCTCACGACTGGCCTTGAGACGTCGGCTGGCGAGTTTGAGCACCTCTTCGGGAGGCTGGCCGGCGAGGATGCCCTTGATCATCGCCCGTGCCGACTGCCCATGGATGTCGCTGACGACCACGCCCAGGCGGATGCCGGCATCGGTCAGCACTTTGTGCAGGCGGTTCTTCTCGGACGAGAGCAGGCCAACGAGCTTTTGCCGCTGCCGGGCGATCAGACGCAGTTCGCGCAGTTTGGCCGGTGGCACGAAAGGCCCGCGGAGCAAACCGGCTCTCGCCAGGGTGGCCAGCCACTGGGCATCACCGACATCGGTCTTGCGCCCGGGCACCTGCTTGACGTGGCGGGCATTGACCACCGTCGCCCAGGCCGCCAGCGCCCGTCGATCGCGTTTGAAGGCACCAAATTGCCGTTGTTCGATGCGTGTCTCGCCGCCCGATTCCTCGATGATCGCGCACGCCGTGATCTGGGCTTGATGAATGTCGAGTCCAATGACCCGCTTGTGGATCGGAACCAGTTCCATACCGTCTCCTTTCGCAATAAACTTGAAAGCGGGAGGCGGTGGGTGCCAGAACCGAAGTTGCCTGAAGGCGACAGGTCGCCAACGGCCCTTTTAATGTGTGCGCTCGATGGCAGCAATCCGGGGTACGAGTCGGTTCAGCGGGTCACGTTAAAGTTCGGGGTCGAGCCGCCAAAGCTTTGCGCGACCTCTACCCATCGCTTCCCAACTCGAATTTTCTTTCATGATCCGGGGCGGCCGCAACTGCAATGACCGTTAGCTCCACCCCTCAGCTCAAGCGATGCCGGCAGGATGTTACGGCGGAAATTAAGTGGCTGATAAAATACGTTATCAATAGCCAAAGGGCGGTGTGTTTAAGCTTGGGTGGGGTTGGCGCCGAACTGCGGCGTCCGCGGCCCGCGCCGCAAGTGGTGGCATTCGTCGCAGGACAACCGCTGGATCTCCTGTTCGTCAGCACCGTCACTCTGAGCGAAATCCGCTTCGGCATCGAACTCGTTACCGACGCCAACCGCCGCGCCGAACTGAACGGATGGCTGACCCACAAGGTTCGGTCCATGTTCGAGGAGCGAACTCTTCCCGTCAGCGAAGACATCATGTTTACGTGGCGGCTCCTGGTCGAAGAGTGCCGCAAGTTCGGCCATACGTTTTCGCAGCCAGACCTCATCATTGCTGCAATGGGGCTGCATCATGGCCTGACGGTGGTCACACGAGACACCGGCGACTATGCCAACGGCGCGAGTTCCGCTATTCGACCCGTGGCGCGACTGAGCGCTTCTTGCAGAGTGGTAACCGTCGCGTATCACACGGCCATAGCAGGCGCCATCTCCGGGTTCTAAGCCGGAACCGTCGAAAATCCGTCACCCCCAACTCCTTGTTGGCGGTATTTATCGGATCCGTAGGGGAAGGGTGGCGAAGCCACTGCCGGGGTATACCGCAGTGGTCGGCGGCCTCTCGGGGATCGGGTTGATCACGGCTGTGTGCGCGAGCAACTCTTCCAGAGCCACGCGCATCTCCATCCGGGCCAGGGGAGCGCCAGGACAAACGTGTATTCCCGCGCCATACAGCATGTTTGCGGTCTGCTCACGGTGCGGCCGATAAGTCTCCGGATCCTCGAAAACGCGACCGTCGCGGTTGGCGGAGATCCAGATCAGCGAGATGCGTTCGCCGGCAGCGATCTTTCGGCCACCGATTTCAACCGCACGGGTGGTGATGCGCCGATTGGCCACCAACGGTCCGTGAATCCGCAGAATCTCCTCGCTAGCGGCGGGCAATAAGGAGGGCTGCGTGCGCAACTGTTGCTGCAGATCCGCGTGTTCCGAGAGGTGGTACGCCAGGATCCCCAACGCCGCCGAAATCGTGCCGATCTCGCCGACGGTCCAGTTGCGCAGCACGCTGACCGTCTCTTCGTCGCGCAATGGTCGACCCTGGACCTGTTGTCGCAGCAGCGAGCTGGTGATGTCGTTGCTGGCTTGGTCACCGGCCGCGCGGCGAATCTGCAGCAAGTCGTGGACGTAGCCCTCGAATTCACGGGCGATCTCGGCCATGGCCACCCGGTCCTCGGCAAAAGTTGCCTGGCGGTTCTTCGCTGTCCACAAGCGCAGCGGTTCGCACAGATCGAGCGGCCAACCGAGAGAGGCACACTGGCTCCGGATGGCGAACCCATTGGCAAAATCGCCGATGAACTCCACCTCGTCACGCGCCTGCAGCGCTTGAACGAGCGTCGCGGCGATCTCACGACATTGCGGCTCGAACGCCGCCACTCGTTCCGGCCCAAAATACGGCATGATCATCCGACGGAACGTGGTGTGTTCGGGAGGATCCATCCCGTCCGGAACGGAGAGATGCCTGGACACGGCATTACTGAAGGTAGCGGGGTCATTCAGCACGCGCAGGATATCCTCGTGCCGAAACAAGGACCACCCGAGAAAGTCGCTATACGCGATCGGACAGCGCTCGCGCATCTCGTCGTAGGCGGCACGCTGGTCGCGCTGGACCGCTTCCGACCTTGGGTCCCAATCCTGTTGCTGCATTGCGTTGACCGTCATGCGCTCCTCCTCATTTCACGGAACCGGTGCCGAAGGTAGGCCGTTCCTGGCTTCTACTTAGCAAGTGATTCGCCAGTCGACGCACAGAATACCCTTTTTTGTACTGGCCAAAGCTCAGCGCATGCTGCTCGTGGCTCGGCTAAACAGGCGGCATTGCGCCCGTCCGCACTGGGCGACACAAGCTTCGTAGCGCAGCGGTCTGCTTCCGCCCAAGGCTCAACTCAGTCCATTGGTTTCCAGCCCGGGTGCTTGAAATAGCGGCCGTACTGATTCACGGCGCCGACCATCTGCACTACGCCAGCCGCAGGTGTGGCCTTCGACTTGCCCTGCATGGCGTCGGCACCGGCGCTGAGTTCGGCGACGATGAGGTGCAGGTTTTCGTCCGCAGCGGGTTCGAGCTTGCACTCGCTGACGATGTTGGCGACGTGCGCTTCAACCAGGGTAGCGAGTGCCTTGTAGTCCTCTGGCGTCAGCGTCCCCTTGTGGATAGCCGTCGCTTTCGCGGCAAGTGCCGCCCGGATTTCGCTCATGTTCCTGCGCAGTGGTTCGTCGCTTGCCCATTGCTTGCCGTGGTCGAGCATCAGCTTGGTCGGCTCGCCGGCGGCGTGCTGGTGTGAGTCGACCGCAAACGCGGGGACGCCGATGCCAAAGGTAGCGATGAGGGCGGCGGTGAGCAGGGGGCGTTGGATAGTCATGGGATTTTCCTCAGTGTTGGACGACGATGATTTCCGGGTCGTCCGCATGCTCGACGAGGAGCATGCGGACCCGGTCTTGCCAAAGTGACTGGAACAAGGCTGCCTGGGCATCGCTGGCGGTCCGAGCGATGCAGAGCGGCAACAGCGAAGCGATGCGGCGATCGCCCGGCACGCGCTCCAGCCGGGCGGAGACGAGGGTCGGGCACGAATGCCCGGCGAGCTTGACTGCGTCGCCGTAGCCGTACTCGATGACGCCTTCCTCGGCGGCTCCGAGGAATCGGGCCAGCGGATCACGAACGGTAATCCGCGGGGCAGATTGAAAAAGGTCGGGAAACTTCACGGTCGCGTTCTCCTCGGGACTTAAGCGCTTGCCAAACGGACACGGCTTGAATACGATAGTAAGTAGTTACTAACAAGACTTCAAGTACACGCCCGCTATGGATACTCCAACCACACTCCAGACGACACCCCGTCAGCGTCTGAACAGCGATGAACGGCAGCGCGGGATCGTCGCTGCGGTCTTGGTTCTGGCCCGCGAGCGCGGTCCGGAGGCGATCACGGCGCAGGCCATCGCCGATCGCATCGGCGTCACCCAGGGCGCGATCTTCCGCCACTTTCCGGACAAGGCAGCGATCTGGATGGCGGTCTTTGCCTGGGTACGTGAATCGCTGGCTACGGTGCTGGCGACGGCGATAGCGAAGCCAAAGTCGCCGCTGGCAAAAATAGAGGCCGCATTTTTCGCGCACGTGGCCTTCATTGCGGCCAACCCCGGCGTTCCCCGCGCGCTATTTCACGAACTGCAATATCCTGACGATTCGCCAGTCCGCGCCGAGGTCCGAACGATGATCTCGGGCTACCGGGAGCGCCTGGCGTCCTTGTTCGCCGCGGCCAGGAGCGCCGGCGAGCTTCCCGCCGATCTCGATCCCGGCCTGGCACCGGTGCTGTTCATTGGTGCCATCCAGGGCCTGGTGATCGAGTCGGCCATTGCCGGCAGCGAGGCGGGAATGATGGCGCGTGCGCGGCAGATGTTTCCCTTGCTGCTCGACGGCTATCGCGGGCGGGACGAACGATGAACGTGCGCGTGCCGCGCAAGGGGGTACTCGGCGCGCTCGTCGTGGCAGTCGTTCTTCTGCTCGGCTGGCTGGCGACCAGCCAGGGACCGCTGGCGCCGACCAAAGTGACGCTGGCCAGGGTGGAGCAGGGGCCGCTGGTAGCCAGTACCTTTGGTATCGGAACGGTCGAGGCGCGCCGCAGCTACGCGTTGGGGCCGACGATGGCCAGCCGCGTGGCGCGCGTGCTGGTTGAGCAGGGCGATGTGGTCAAGGCTGGTCAACTGCTCGCCGAACTCGATCCGGTCGACCTCGACGATCGTGTCGCCAGCGGCCGACTCGCCGCACAACGTGCAGCGAGCGCGGTGCGCACTGCGCAAGCCCAGCTCTCCGAAGCGCAGAGCCGCGCGCAGCTTGCCCTTGCCAGTGCGCGTCGTTCCGCCGAACTGCACGCGCGCGGTTTCGTCAGCCAGGAGGCGACCGACGCCAAGCGACAGGAAGCCAATGCCGCGACGGCGGCGGTCGACGCCAGTAGCTCCCAGCTGGCGGCGGCGCGGCGCGATCACCAACGCGCGCTGGCCGATGTCGCCGGTGTCGGCAAGCTGCGTGCGCAGGCGCGCCTGACGAGTCCCGCCGATGGCGTGGTCAGCGCGCGGCTGGTCGAACCGGGATCGACGGTCGTTGCGGGACAGGCCGTGCTGCAGCTCATCGATCCGGCCAGCCTGTGGATCAAGGCGCGCATAGACCAGGGGCAGGCGGGTGGCGTGCGCGTCGGGCAGGCCGCCGAGATCGTTCTGCGCGCGGAGGCCGGGCGTGTCTACCGGGGCGAAGTCCAGCGCGTCGATTGGCAGAGTGACGCGGTGACCGAGGAGCGGATCGTCAATGTCGGCTTCACGGCGCGTCCCGATACGCTCTCGATCGGTGACCTGGTCGAGGTGACGATTGCCACCGTCGAACTGGTCGACGCGCAGTGGCTGCCCGCAGCGGCGGTAAAACGCATCGATCAGCAGGACGGCGTCTGGCAGATCCGGGACGGGCACGTTGTCTTCCACCCGGTAGAGGTGGGCATCACCACCCTGGATGGTCGCAGTCAGATCCTGGAAGGCCTGGCCAGCGGCGACGAAGTGGTCGTGCACAGCGAGCAGGCATTGCGGCCCGACGCGAAAGTCAAGGTCGTCGCCGCCATCGTCGCCAGCGCAGAAAGCGTTGCTAGCGTAAGTTCAGGACGATGATCAATCTGGCCGGCCGCGACATCCTCAATGGCTGGGGCAAGTTCCTGTTCACCGGCATCGGGCTCGGCTTGCTGATCGGGGTGACCTTGTCGATGGCGGGAATCTATCGCGGACTGGTTGACGATGGCCGCGTGCTGCTGAGCAACGGCGGTGCCGACCTGTGGGTCGTGCAACGCGATACGCTCGGCCCCTACGCCGAACCCTCGAATGTTCGCGACGACGCCTATCGCGCGCTGCTCGGCGTCAAGGGCGTGGTCGAGGCCGGCAACGTCACCTATCTGACGATGCAGATCGAAGACCAGGGCAAGGATGTACGGGTGATGCTTGTCGGCTTCCAGCCCGGGCACCCCGGCGAGCCCGGCTACCTCGTCGCCGGGCGTCCGATCACGCGCTCGCACTACGAGGCGATTGCCGATATCAAGACCGGCTTTCGCCTCGGGCAGCGCATCCGTATCCGGCGGCACGAGTACACGGTGGTCGGCTTGACCCGCCGCATGGTGTCGTCGGGCGGCGACCCGATGGTCTTCGTGCCGCTGCGCGATGCGCAGGAAGTACAGTTTCTCAAGGACAACGACGCCCTGGTCAATGAACGTGCACGCACGGCGGCCAATCCGGCGTTCAATCGCCCCGCAGTGCCGGGACTGCTGGAGGCCGTACAAGTCAGCCAGGCCAGCAGCCGGACGGTGAATGTGGTCATGCTGCGGCTCGCGCCGCACGCCGACGAAGCGCTCGTCGCCAGCGAGATCAGGCGCTGGAAGCACCTCGAAGCCTATACGCGTGCCGAGATGGATGAGATCCTCGTCGCCAAGTTGATCGCCACGTCGGCGAAGCAGATCTTCATGTTCCTGGTCATCCTGGCGATTGTCAGCGCGGCCATCGTCGCCTTCATCATCTACACGATGACTTTGAACAAGGTGCGCGAGATCGCCGTGCTCAAGCTGATCGGGGCGCGTAACCGGACGATCGCCACGATGATCCTGCAGCAGGCGCTCGGCCTGGGGGCGATCGGCTTCCTTGTTGGCAAGACGGCAGCCACGCTGTGGGCACCGATCTTCCCCAAGTACGTCCTGCTGCTCCCCGGGGATGCCGTGCGCGGTGCGCTGCTGGTGCTGGCGATTTGCGCGCTGGCGAGCGTCGTCGCCATCCGCGCCGCGCTACGCGTCGATCCGGCGACGGCGATCGGGGGATAGATGCCCGCGGCGATCGAAATCAGCGGCCTGACCAAGCGCTACGGCGTCGGCGATGCCGCGGTTGACGCGCTGAAGGGCGTGGACATGATCGTCCAGCCGGGCGAGGTCGTCGGGCTGATCGGCCCCAGTGGCTCGGGCAAGAGTACGCTGCTCAAGTGCCTGGGCGCGGTGATCGAGCCCAGCGCCGGGCGTATGGCGCTGGCCAGCGAGGCGATCTACGACAACGGCTGGCAGGTGGCCGATCTGCGCGCCTTGCGTCGCGATCGCATCGGCTTCGTTTTTCAGGCGCCCTATCTCATTCCTTTCCTCGACGTTACCGACAACGTGGCGCTGCTGCCGATGCTGGCCGGTGTGGCCAACGCCAGCGCGCGCGAGCGGGCGCGGGCGATGTTGACGGCGCTCGATGTCGGGCATCGCGGCCCGGGCACCGGTGGCGCAACTCTCCGGCGGCGAGCAGCAGCGGGTGGCGATCGCTCGCGCGCTGGTCAACCAGCCGCCGATCATCCTCGCCGACGAGCCGACGGCGCCGCTGGACAGCGAGCGCGCCTTGGCTGTCGTCCGGATCCTGAACGAGATGGCACGGCGCTTCGCAACAGCGATCATCGTCGTCACCCACGACGAGAAGATCATCCCGACTTTCCGGCGGATTTATCACATCCGTGACGGGCGCACCTATGAGGAAGCAGGCGAGGGGCGGGCGGCTTGATCCGCGGCGGCTGAGCAAAGGAAACGTCCGGCGCTTGTCGGCAGCCGTGAATCGCGCTCGTGTGCCCGAGCTGATTGCCTAAACCTCGCCTAAACCTCGCCTAAGCCTTGTCGATTCCCCGGCGCTCGCGCATCGTCCGTCCGATGCGAGCCAGATCATCATCGCTCAACAAGCGCGCAGCCATCGGCAAGAGTTCCTTTTCCTCGCGCTCGATGTGGCGCGCATAGCGAACGGCCAGCGCTTCGACATCGTCGGCGACGAGTGGCACGCACTCTCCCGCCGCCAAACCTTCGAGGAGGTCGCGCAGGTGTCGCCAACTCGCTTCGAGTGCGCGGTGATCGGCTTTCAAGCCGTCGATCATTTCGCGCAGGCAGATGGCATCAGAACCGGCCATCGATTCGATCAAGGCCGGGAAGAGGTCGTCTTCCTCATCGGCATGATGGTGCATGGCGGCGGTGTCGAAGTAGTGCATTACCCTGGTCGCAGCTGTACGCGCTTCTTCGTCGACGCCGTGGGCAAGCAGGTAGGGAACCAGGCGTCGCAAGGTCGCGCATTGCGTTTCAATCCTGCCGTGGCAGGCGGAAAGCATCTCCAGAGGCGCCTCGGTGCCGACGGTCGGTGCGGCAAAGCCCGGAATGCGGGTAGTCACTCGGCTTGCTTCGCGCAACTCGCCGAAGACTGCGCGACGGCCTTGAGGTGGCGGGCGGTACAATCGCGGCCGATGGCCAGCGAACCGACGATCGTGCCGCTGCCGTCTCTCACCAGGCCGAAGCTGAGCTCCACGTAAAAGCTTGCGCCCATCCTTGTGCATCGAGCGGGTCGTGAGTACCTGGTTCCGGTACTTCGTCTGGCCGCTGCTAACGGCTTTGTGAAAGCCGTCCCAATGCGCTTTTCGGAGTCGCTCCGGAATGATCACGTCCATGCTCTCGCCGAGGACTTCGGCCGCGGAATGGCCGAAGACGGTTTCAGCGCCGCGATTCCAGACGCGGATCGCGCCATTGCGATCGGCGAAAATGATCACATCCGGGGCCTGATCCACTAGCGCCCGATAGAGATCGGAATCTGTGTCCTCACACGCGGCAGTTGCCTGCATCCTGGCACTCCTTTTCACTGGTCGAATGAGACAAGCGCTCGCCATCGTTGCTATTCGCGGCCGAGCGTCGTTAGGTCGGGGACCGTGAATGTTCCCTGCAAGGAGAGGAGTTCGCGGCGATGAAGGCCTGCCAGTTGCTCAACGCATTCGTTGCCTTTTTCGGTCAGTTGCACATCCACCTGCCGCCGGTCGCTGCTGCTGACGCTACGCTGTACCAGTCCGGCCGCCTCGCACCGTGAAATCAGCGACACGACCCCATGATGCTTCGCCTGCAGGCGTTCAGCGAGTTCGCCCACGTTCGCCGATTGCCGCCCGGGAAAGCCTTTGATCTGGAGCATCAACAGATACTGCAAGGGCGTGATTCCGTTCCGGTGCGTCAGCTCTTCGCTGAAGCGCAGATAACGACGCAGCTGGTAGCGGAAGTTGGCAAGTGTTTCGAAATCGGCCTTGAAATATGGTCGTCGGGCATTTTTCTTGCGGGCGCTTAGCCATGATTTGTATCACGGCATGATATAGTTAGCTGGACGCAAGGGCAAGGTGTCTGGCCGCGGTGTTTCGCGAGCTTCTCCTGGCAGGCGTCATCCCGCGGCATCCCCAGGCAAAGGCGACTCAACCGAACCCGATGACTACTGACCCACATACACACGGCCTCTCGACGCTCTGCATTCACGCCGGCACGCATCTGGATCAGGCCACCGGTGGCGCGTGCAGCCCCATCTTCACTTCCACGGCCTACGCGTTCCCGAATCCGGCCAAGCAGAACATCTATCCGCGTTACTTCAACACGCCCAACCAGCAGGTCATCAACCGCAAGCTGGCAGCGCTAGAGAAGGGCGAGGCGGCGCTTGTCTTCGGCTCGGGCATGGCGGCCATTTCCACTTTGCTGCTCGCTCATCTCAAACCTGGCGAGCACGCAATTTTCCAGAACGATCTCTACGGCGGCAGCATGCGGCTGATCAGCAGCGAACTGCCGCGGCTCGGCGTGCAGCTTTCCTGGGGGGCGAACGTGGCGGAGTTCGCCGCCGCCTTGCGACCGGAAACACGCTTTGATCTACGTCGAATCGCCGTCGAATCCGCTGCTTCATTGCATCGATCTGGCCGCAACTGGCTGCGCTTGGCAAACGCCACGGCGTCTTGACGGTCATCGACAACACTTTCGCCACGCCGATCAACCAGAACCCGATTCCGCTGGGCATCGATGCGGTCATCCACAGCGCTACGAAATACCTCAACGGCCACAGCGACGTGAACGCGGGCGTGGTCGTTGCCTCCGCTGAAATTGTTAGCCGCGTCACCGAGAGTGCGGTCAACTTCGGCGGCATGCTTGATGCGCACGCCTGTTCTCAGCTGGAACGTGGTCTGAAGACGCTGGCCCTGCGCGTGCAACGGCACAATGAGAATGCCGCGACCCTGGCGCGCTTTCTTGCCTCGCATCCGGCGGTGTCCAAGGTCAATTATCCCGGCCTGCCCGAACATCCCGACCACGCCATCGCGGCGCGTCAAATGCGTGGCTTTGGCGGCATGCTGTCGTTCGAGCTGTGTCAGCCGGAACGGCTGGATGGCTTGCTGAGCCGGCTGCGTATCGTCATGCCGGCCTTGAGTCTCGGCGGCGTGGAGAGCCTGATTTGAGTTCCCAGCCGCAGTACGCATCGCACGATGACCCCCGCCGAGCGACAGCGTGCCGGCATCAGCGACGGTCTATTGCGCGTCTCTGCAGGCATTGAGGATGCGGAGGACCTGCTCGAAGACTTTTCCGAAGCACTCGCCGTGGAATGATCGTCGTCCTGGCCACCACGAGGGAATCTTGCTTATGAGCAGCACTCACAACACGCAGTCCGCCCATTGATGATCGTCGGCGAGGTGGCGTCTGCAAGGTCCTTGCCCGCGGACGCGCTCTGCTGTGCGATTGCGCCCGAACGCAGACAGCCGTTCCGCTCCGGCAGGTGAGCGAGGCGGAGGTGCACGCTGAGGTCGAGCGTTTCGATGCCGCGGTGGTCGCTGCCGAGGGGAAACTGCTGGAAGTTCAGGAGAACGTCCGGCGGACTTGGGGAAGGACGAGGCGGAGATTTTTGAAGCGCAAATCCTCCTCCTGCGCGACGTGCAATTGCGCGATGCGGTGTGTGCGCTTTGCCTCGAAAAGCGGATGAATGTGGAGGCTGCGGTCGAAGAAGCGATCAAGCAGTTGATGGAATTGTTCGGCCACCTCGAAGATCCCTACTTCCGCGAGCGTGCCGCCGATCTGTACGACGTCGGCAGACGCCTCCTCGATCACCTGGCGGAAGACGGGCTGCCGGATGTTCCTGCTGTTCACGAGGGATGCTGTGATCGTCACCAGCGAAATTCTCGCCTCCGTCGTTGCTCGCCTGGAAGGCAGGGCGTGCGTGGCTTGATTGTCGAAAAAGGTGGCCTTACAGCGCACGCCACCATCCTTGCCCGCTCGCTCGGTATCCCACGCTCGTCCAGGTGCCGGAGGCGACCGGGAAATTCGTGCGGGCGATCTGGTGATCGTCGATGCTCTGGCCGGACGCGCCTTCATCAATCCGCAGGCCGAAATCCTGCGTAAGTACGATCAACTGGACAGCAACCTGCAAGTTCACCAGGGCGTCCTGAAGAGCTTGATCGGCCTGCCGACGGTCACTCGCGATGGCGTCGAAATCAAGCTCTGTGCCAACATCGGGCAGACTGCCGACGCGCTGGCGGCGGCGAACGTCAAGGCTGATGGGGTCGGACTGTATCGCACCGAGTTCGTCTTCCTGGTCCAGGATCATTTCCCCCTCGGAAGACGAGTAGTACCAGTTCTACCGCGCCACGGCGGAGCACCTGCAACCGGCGCAAACGGTGATCCGCGTTCTCGATGTCGGCAGTGACAAACCGCTCAGCTACTTTCCGCTGCACCGCGAAGCCAATCCGGCCATGGGCTTTCGGGGGGGCATCAGGCTGCTGCTCGCGCATCCCAAGCTGCTGCACACGCAACTGCGGGCCATCCTTCGGCTGAGCGCGACGCATCCGGTCGCCATTCTTCTGCCGATGATCGACGGCATCGACGACTTGCGCGCGGCGGAAAGCGGCGATCGACCATGCGAAGGAGGAACTCACCGCAGCCGGCCAGTCGTTCATCCACTGATCCGTCGGGGCGATGATCGAGACGCCTTCAGCGGTGATTCTCATCGAGCACTGGCCGACGAGGTCGACCTTCTTCAGTGTCGGCAGCAACGACCCTCGTCCAGTTATTCTGACTGGCTGCGGACCGGATACGTGGCGAGATGGTGTCCACCTATGACCCCTTGCATCCGGCGGTCATCCAGGTGCTCGCCAAGCTGGTGCGGTGGCCAGGAGCAAAGGAACAACCAATTCTCTTTGTGCGGGGAAATTGCCAGTGTACCCCACCTACACCACCTCTTGATCGGCCTCGGATTTCGAAGTTTCAGTGTCAGTCCAGGGACGGTTGCTGTACACAAGCACGCCAATTCGCGCGACCGGGACCTAAAACGGCTGAAAAAGCTCGCCGAGCAGGTTCTGTCGGCCTCGACGGCGCCATCCGGGCGCAGGTGGCAGGACGACTGGAACCGGCGTCGCCCGGTTGCTTCGCCCGAGTTCAACGCCAACAAGTCTCGTCGGCACGTCGCTCGCGGTGACACACAACCTTGCTCGTCAGCGCTTCGAGCGCAGGCAGGGGAAAGCGCCTCGGCGTTTCTGAGCTACCGCGTCGAAGGCGAGCGCGTCATTCTGGAGCACACCTTCGTACCGGACGCGCTTCGCGGCCAGGGAATCGCCGCGGATCTGGTTCGTGTCGCGCTGGATGAGGCGGCGGCAACGCACTGGAAGATCGTCCCGCGCTGTTCCTATGTAGCCATCTTCATTGAGTGCCACCCGGAATGCGCCGACCTGGTCGATCGCCGGGAAGTAGACCTGAACTGACGCACTTGCTTCGTCGGGGTGTTTTGACGGCCGGCTCCATGGAGTCGTTGCGGCAGCATTACCAAGGCTGTTTTTCCCGAAAATGGCGGCCCACAAGAACGGAGGATTGTGTGAACGAGATCATTCGAAACTGCTCGTGGAGCATCGAAACCTGGGGAAACTGGTCGGACTACTGGATCGCCTTCCTGTTGATATGACGGATCCGAAACTCGACGAAATCACGCTGCTGGTTGACGTCCTTCGCTTACCTGACCTGCTTTCCAGATGTCCGTCATCACCCGGTCGAAGACCGGATTGTCGCCAGTCTCCTCGCGCAAATGCGCTGTCTGCCGACATCGCTGACGAGATCGAAAGGCAGCATTGTGTACTGGCCAGGCAGGGCACGGACTTGATGCGTGACCCTCGAGTCGGCTGCGCGCGAGGAAACCCACTTCGTGGCACGCCGCTGTGGTCAGCGCCCGGCTATACGCTGAACGCCTTCGCCACAACATGGCGGTCGAAGAGCTCGCCGTTTTTTCCCGTGGCTGAACAGCGTCTTGGCGACGCGGATTGGCATGCGATTGCCGCTGTATTGACACCTGAGCCGGCAGATCCGCTCTTTGTGTCGCTGACCGAGAAGCGCTTCGTCGAACCTGCGCCGAGTGATCGCCACAGAAGCCGATTGTGATTGCTTCGACGATCCGGAAGTAGGGCGGTGATGGTGAGGAATATCGCGGAGCATCGCCCTCGCTTCGCGGTTCTTGGTGAGCTTCCGCTTACGACGTCAAGCCGGACCTGGCTTGATCTACAGAAAACCGGACGACGCGTGCTGCAACTCGTCCGTCTCGGTTCGCACAGCGAACCCGGATTGTGGAAAAGGTCTGGCTCAATGGAACTCGAAAGCTTTCTTTTCTCCGCGATACTTCTGCTGAGCGCAGCAGCGGTCGGCGTGGCGCTGGTTCAAGCATCTTGGGCTGGGATCGGTGCTCGGATTGCTCGTGGCGGGGATCGTGGTTGGCCCGCATTCTCCCGGCCCCTCTGTTACGACGCATGTCGATGAGGTGCGGCATTTCACCGAGCTGGGCGTCGTGCTGCTGCTGTTCGCGATCGGGCTCGAGATGCGTCCCGCGCGGCTGTGGGCATTACGCCGCGAGGTGTTTGGCCTGGGGTCGCTGCAGATTTTGCTCTCGGGCCTGTTGGTCGCGGCTACATGCTTTTCTACCTCGATCGCTGGAAACGCGCTGCTCGCTGGCCTCACCAATGGCCCTGTCCGCGACCGCCTTCGTCATCCAGTTTGCTCAACGAAACGGGGGGAACTGGCCAGCACCCACGGACAGGCGTCGTTTGCGGTGCTGTTGATGCAGGGACCTGGCCATCGTACCCCTGTTGGCAGTTGTGCCAATCCTCCCCAGACCGGGGTTCTGGCGATCGAGGTGCCGCTTTGGAAGCAAATCGGCCTGGTGATCGGCACCTCTGACTCTGCTGTTCGGCTTCGGTCACTACGTGTGGCCCAGGGTCCTCGGCAACTGTCTCGGCAGCGCAACCGCGAGGGGTTCATTCTGGTCGTGCTGCTGGCAGTGTTCGTCGCTGCCTGGGCGACCAATGAGGTTGGCCTGTCGATGGCACTGGGCGGCTTCGTCATGGGCATGCTGTTATCCGGATCACGCTATGCCTACCAGGTAAAGGCCTACATCGAGCCGTACAAGGGCATCCTGATGAGCGTCTTCTTCGTCGCCGTCGGCATGTCCATCGAACTGGAGGTCCTCGCCGCTGAACCCTGGGTTTTCATTCAGCAAGTGGCCATCATCCTGTTGATAAAACTGGCCGTAATGTTTGCTCTGGCGCTGGCGTTCCGATTCACTGTCGAATCGGCCATCCGCATGGCCGTGCTGCTCGGGCAGTCGGGGGAGTTCGGATTCGTGCTGTTCGGTGCGGCGCGTGGACTGGGCGTGATCGACGACCGTACTTTCGTGGTGTCGGTGGCGGTGATATCGATCAGTATGATGTTCACGCCGCTGATGGTGCGTGCGGGCGATGCCCTGGTGCGGCGCCTGACGAAGCCAAGCGTCGGGCCGACCGGCGCACCTGTCCTCGCGGCGGGGGACGCGGAGGGTGGTACGGTCATCATTGCCGGCTACGGTCGGGTAGGGCACACCGTCGCCATGATTCTGCGTGCCAGTGGTGTACCGATCCTGGTGTTCGACAAAGACCCTGCGCGGGTTGCCCAGGGTCGGGCCGATCACCTGCCGGTTCACTATGGCGACCTGGCCGATCCGGAACTGCTCGCCGCGGCACCGGTCGAGCACGCGGCGCTGGCGATAATCACCGTCGATCACATGCCAACAGCGATCGCGGCCTTGGCACACCTGCGCCACCAGTATCCGCAACTGCCGATCATTGCCCGGGCACACGACCTGGAGGCTACCGCGAAACTGGAAGAAGCCGGCGCTACTCGGGTGTTTCCCGAGGTGGTGGAGAGCAGTCTTCGCCTCGGGGCTGAGGCGCTGCAGATGCTCGGCGTCGCGGCCGAAAGCACCGAGGGTCTGTTGCAGGGCGTGCGTGGTACCGACTACGCGCTGGTGCGCGAACCCTCTGCGCGTGGCTCCGGCCCCGATACCGAGGAGACTGGAGAGAGAAGACAGCGCAGTAGCAGAGTGCGCCGCGGCAGCGCAGACTTCTGAACCGCCGACAGGGTTGTGAAGGCTGTGCGATGGGCAGCCAGGGCCGCCGAGCGACATTCTTCGTAGGAGGTACCTGTGACCCACTCACCTGATTCATCCGAGCGGGCGGAAAAGCACCTCCGCAGCTTGCGCCACGAACGTGGGGCCGTGTTGGCGCCCCCGACCTGCCGCTATGAGCGGCTCACATGCTGACAGTCCCCGGCGCTGCCGCGAGACTGTCGCTTCGTCAGGAGAGAATGGTCATGGCACTATCACACGCCAAGTCGGGCGATCTGGTGAACATCCAAGATGCCGCCGCCGAGTTCAGCAGCAATACTTCAGTCACGCTGGTGCGCGATGATCATATCGAGATCTTCCGCCTGGTCCTGGGTGCCGGCACCCACATGCAGGAGCACAGCGCTGCCGGTGCCATGACGGTGCAATGCCTGGGAGGCGAAGTGGATTTCAGTTGTCACGATAAAACCCAGACGCTGCGGCCGGGCGACCTTATCTATCTGAACGATGCGGCGCCGCATGCCCTGCATAGCAAACAGGGGACCATCCTTCTCATTACCCTGATGTTGCATCGCAAGTAACTGCTGTGGCATGGATGCGTGGGTAACAGCTTCGGCGGGTGTTGACCATCGGCGTGAGTTCGTACTGACACGGGCGAAGGCCTGCCAGCCACTGTTACGAGTCATCCACACTGGTTCATCATTGTTCTTGCACGGAAGCTCAAGATGCAATCGGCGTGCACAGCCGGGCTTACACCAGTGGGCGCTCTCCGGTAGAGTGCGCATCCTGTCCCTTGCCGTCGCCGCGGGGCAGGGCCTGACCGCCAGAGATGGCGATGCCAATGGGCGAAGCGAGAACCTGCCATGCACATCACCCAGCACACTGACTATGCACTGCGCGTACTGATCTACCTCGGGACCAACGAGGACCGCTGGGTGACCATCCAGGAAATCGCGGACCGCTTTGCCGTGTCGCGCAACCACTTGATGAAAGTTGTCAGTCGTTTGATCCGTGGCGGCTATGTTGATGGCTTGCGCGGCAAGGGCGGCGGTTTGCGGCTTGCCTGTCCAGCCACGACCATCGTTGTCGGCGATGTTCTGCGCCATATGGAGTCGGGCATGGACCTGGTCGAGTGCTTCGGCAAGAACTCTACCTGCATTCTGGATCCCGATTGCCAGCTGAAGCTTGCGCTTTCAGAGGCCCTCGCTGCGTTCCTCAAGGTGCTGGATGGCGTTACGCTTGCCGATCTGCTCGGCAAGAGCGAACGGGTGATCCTTCACGTCCTGCGCCCTGTGCTAGCCATTCCCAAGTAGCTCCTCCGCACTTGGCGACAATCGTCGCCAACTTCATTCGGTTCTGCCGTCACATAAGAAGCATTTTGTTTGCATCTTTTATAAGAGGTATTTAGAATGCCACTTAAAGAAGCTTGTCGCCGTTTCGTTCCCTTCCATTGGTTTTACCGATACCGTAAAGGAGCTTTATCATGCATAACACACGCAAGCTGTGGATCTGGCTAGCGCTGATCTGCGTGCTTTCCTTCGCCGCGCTGGGCTGGGTTGGCCGCGAGATTTTCGTGCACGCGCCGCCCATTCCGACGCAGGTGGTCAGCAGTGACGGCCAGGTTCTCTTTTCCGAAGAGCAGGTGCAGCAAGGCCAGCAATCCTGGCTCTCGGCCGGCGGCCAGCAACTGGGCTCGGTCTGGGGGCACGGCAGCTATCTCGCGCCGGACTGGTCAGCCGACTGGCTGCACCGCGAAGCGGTTGCGCTGCGGGCGATCTGGGCACAGCGTGATTTCGGCGCCGCCTACGAGCACCTTCAGCCCAGTCAGCAAGCACAGCTCGATGCACTGTTGAAGACCGAGCTCCGCCGCAATACCTACGACGCTGGCAGCGGTTCGATCAGCCTGAGTGCTGATCGAGCTGCCGCAGTCGCGCAGGTGGCAAAGCACTACGCCGACCTCTTTGGTGGCGAACCGGCGCTCGATGCATTGCGCGAGCAGTACGCGATGCCGGCCAATATTCTGCGCGACGCAACCGATCGGCAGGACCTGACGGCTTTCTTCTTCTGGAGCGCCTGGTCGGCTGTGACCGAACGCCCGGGCGAAAGCAACTTGAGCTACACCAGCAATTGGCCACACGAGCCGCTGGTCGGCAATACGCCGACGACCGGTACCGGCGTCTGGTCGATCGCCAGCGTCATTCTCATGCTCGGGGCGATCGCGGCGATGATCTTCTTCCACTCGACC